>CATXOC010000001.1 GCA_958399925.1 uncultured Candidatus Saccharibacteria bacterium
CTGGCGTCGGAGTTGGAGTTGGCTCCTCTGGAGTAGGCGTCGGGGTTGGCTCTTCTGGCGTCGGAGTTGGAGTTGGCTCCTCTGGAGTAGGCGTCGGGGTTGGCTCTTCGTATGTCGAATTACGACGCGGTGGCGCAATTTCTTGCACCGGCGGCTTCTCGCCAATCTTGATCGCATTGCCACAGCGTGTATCCATATAAGTCGCATGACCTTCAGTCGAAGTAACCTTAACAATATTATGCAAAACACCCTCGTCAACACGGTAAGACACCAGTGTAGTATCAGTTACGTCGCCGTTTTGACCGCTGTAATTTAGGCCATAATCATATACGGCATACTTGCTAGTATCAATATCCACCAGCTCTACCTTACCGCCCTGGAATTGCTCGTGCATCATATTAATTAGCTGCGCTCGAGTTTCATTATTACCCTTCAAAGCGTCAGCAAAACTATTCATGTCGCCGTTATAGCCCATGCCCCGCAGTGTATCATCGTCGATGAAGCCCACGGCATATGAAACTAGCTGCTCCGGATTGGTCTCTACTGCGTGCCAGAAGTCGCTATTCCAAGTTTCAGCACTTGAGACATCAAAGCCCTTACAGAATGCAGTATCATTAATCTTCAGATCCATATCTTCGAATTCATCGTAGCTTACTGTAGGAACTGTACTAGCTGTATATGGCTCAAAGTTGTCCTCAACCACCGAATCCATCGACTGCACTGCTTTACTTAATGCGTCGCCACCCTTCGCCGACGGCACAGCGCCTCTATCTAGAGTATCGCTAACAGCATTACCAGCATTACCAGCATTACCAGCATTACCAGCATTACCAGCATTACCACCATTACCGCTAGCATCCTGAATATCTTCAGCCAGAGCTGTCTTAACACCAAATAAACCCGCAAAACTCTTAGTAGCGTTATCAATATTCTCACGCATCTCTACTAGACTATCGTGCAACGGTCCTTCATTAATTACCGTACCAATCGCTGCACCGGCTGTAGCGCCAAGTGCTACAGAGCCCAATGTCATCGCTAGCCGCATACGCTTCTGCTCATGCTCTTTTGAACGTTCGTGTTCTTTCGCGCTAGCTTCATGGCGGTTTTTTAGCTCGTTTATCTTACGCGATCGCTGCTCCAGCATAGACCGAATATCACCCTCCGACATTCCCGCTACCATATGCGCCTTATACCATTCGTTAATAGATTCCATATCTTTGCTTAATTGTTTGTCATGCTCTTTAGCCCATTCGCTCTCTGTGCGCATAGTCTTCTCGTAACGTGCCTGAGCAAGCTTCTTAATCTGCGGAATTGACATAAAGACCTTGACGGCTCTGCTGGAAACATTGGATATTGCTTTTTCATACCAGTGTTTATCCATATTTTGTCGCGCCTCAGTCTGCGCAGCTTTCATATTAGCCACAGCTTTACCAATGCGAGCACCCACTGTCGCCATACCAGCCACCGCAGCTGCTACCGGGATAGTTAAGCCACCGGTCGCAATCGTTGCAGCACCTGTTACCGCGGCGGTTGCCACTGCACCCATGGCCACGCGCGATGCCATATGTCGTCCACCCCACCATTCAATGAACTTGCCTGAAACTTTTTGCATTTCTAGATTACGACGCGTTGGTGCGATTGAGTTGTTCCAGCTCTTAGTGTATTCGGCAACCGCCCTAGCTCTATCTACATCAGATATCTCGCCCTTCTCAGCCTTTAACTTAGCACCATAATCGCTAGCCAGTTTTTCGCGCAGCTCAGCATATTTTATATAAGCCGCTTGATACCTTTCTTGACTGGACTTAGTTAATAGCAAACCACCCGTCTTGTTCTCTAGCTGCGCCACCTCGTTACGCGCTAAAATAACTTCTTTTAGCGTCGCAGGATCAACTTTATCGCCAAACTGACTCAAACCTTGTTCAAATGCATTTTTAAACTCTTTCTTATTCGACAAGATTGAGTAACTCCACTTCACTTCCTCTGGAATTACTTCCTTTGACTTCTCGCTTTCTCGATTTGCTTCATTCTCACCGCGCGCTTTGCCACCAAACAGCTTCTTAACGTTTATCTTTTGTGTTCTATCAAATGGATTGACTACCGTACTCTCATTGAATTCGGATATCGGCTTAGTATCAGCCTCATGCAGTTCGTTCGGTACTAAAACATAGTCTGACTTATGTTGCTCCGGCGCAGCAAACATTGATACTCGCGCATCAGCTTTAATTTTCTCGTTTTTGGCGACTGGCTTAATATCCGAGATTACCCAATCAACAGCTTCGCGCATTCTAACATTAGGGTCATCTGAATGACCAATATATTCAGACAGTTGTTTTAATTGCGGTACAGTAAGATTAAGCAGTTTTGCTATATCTTCGATTTCATAGTTCTTCTCTTTTTCTACATTGTCTATACGATCATTCGTTTGGTCTATACGATCATTCATTTGGTCTATCTCGCCACCAATATAGCCCACAACCTGCTCTACATCACTAAGCCTAGCGCTTGATTCTTGTCCGGCTTCCTTACTCAAGTCTATTTCTCTACTATTTAGCCGATTTTTGTCTACCATTTATTACTCCCCTTATTACTTATCCTAAATAATAGCATAAGCTGCAATAGTCAATCAAGACTAGTGAACGCTAGACGACCAGTTCAAATCGTTTTCGTAAGGTGGTTCAATCTTTTTTTGTTGCTGTTCACTGATGATTAACCTACGAAAATCAACACCAGCATAAGCCTCATATTCTCGTAAAGTACGTTCGCGACCAACATATCGTCTGCTCTTGCCTTGTAGTATATTACGAATTGTACGGTAGCTTAGGTTGGTCATTTCGCGATAAGTCTTCTGTAGCCACGGAGTAATCTGCATATCGTTCCAATACTTCGGAGTATTTTGGCGTCCATACATATGATAGATCGGCAAGTCACGTGGCACATAGAAGTTATAACCATGTGTAAACAGTTGCACTGAACGCGCAATCTCGTCACCCATGAAGCAGATTTCCTTAATATACGGATATTTAAGAATAGAGCTTGCTGAAAATACAAATCCACCACAAACAAACGCTGAACGGCGCAGGCGCTGAGCGTCTTTATCAGTGCGCTTTAACTCACGCGCCCTAAATACTGGTATATCCTTGTTAAAGAACTCGCCTATGTACATCTGTGCAATATTGTCTGTTTTAGATAATCTCACCTGCCCTTTATCGTCATAGACATAGCTAGGAGGATAGACTGACAGCACCGCCTTTGGATCATTGCAGCTGCGCCACTGCTTAATCAGTAAATCATCCCAGCCTTTGTCAAAGTACATATGCGAATCAATCTGCAATGAAAATTCCTCACCACGGTAAAAAGTCTCACTAATATTGCGTGCTACCCCTGCGCCACGCGCCATAGACCAGTGACATTCAGCCAAGCCAAAGCCACTTTCACCTCTAAATGGATCCAATATATGTAGAGTTCTTTTGTCGTATTGATGCATGACGCCAAACGAGATATTCTCAGGGTGCGTCGCATTCATTAGACACGACACAATAGTTGGATATAACTCAGGATCGCGATATGCTGCAATCTGCACAAAAATAGTATTTGCCCGCCCCGGATTAAACATAACTTCATTTTACCACACTAATTACATTGGCCCGAATGTATTTTGGCGGCAGCCGAATATGCCGATGCACTCATGTGATAGCGTGAATCATTAGCTCGGTTAAGCGTCCGGTCATTGGCGTTTAAGTACAACACCGCATAAGCACTAGTAGCTGCCTCTGTATCAACGCCTGACCGCGCTATCACTGCCGGCGATGTTGTATTGCAACGACGATAAATCAAATAGTGTGCAACTTCGTGCCGCATGGCGTCGGCAAAGTAAACGTCTTGATATTCTTCCGGTTGTCGCTGGTCGCTAATATATACTTTGCTAGGTGAGCCCGTACAGAATGCACCTACCCACGACTGTTCTTGCTCGCTAGTAATAGCACAAGCTCCCTGCATTTTAGCTAAGCCCCACACTTCAGTCAGGCCAGCCGCATGAATAATTTGCATTGCCGAATCTTTATATGTCCCGTCTGAGCCAACTTGATTGACAATCCTTTTAACATTATCTTCAATCTTATTGACATATGCTGAACTGACTGACAGCGAGTCATTAATTCGATCTATCACATCCTCTAGGCTATTGCGTGTTAGTTTCATTTGATCCACGTCATCACTATTTACCAATTGCTGCGCTCGACTAATAATGGCATTGAGTTTACTAGCTAGGCTGATACTACCCGTGTTTATCAGTTTTGTAGCTACAGCTTCAGCTGATTCGAGCGTTGATTTTAATGCGTCTTTAGCATCCTCTAGCTCTTTAGCCTTATGCGAAGCCTTCGCCGCCTGTAGATCTTTGTCTAGATTAGAATACGTCTGCTCGAGCTTGCTATAAGCTGTCGTCGCATTAGCTTTAGCCTTATTTAAAGCTTTCGCAGACTGATCAAAGCTACAATTGGTATTAGTACTACGAATCAATTCCTTAGCGCTAGAGACCTGTTTGCTTAGCGCCTGCAGTGTAGATTTATCTTGCACCTGGTCTTCAGTCAGACTGATTATATCCTTCTGACTCGACATTAGTTGGCGCAGTCTATCCTGCATTAGTTGCACATCATCCTGCACAGCCAAACAATCAGCAGACAAACTTTTGCGCGTACCATAGTCAATCGCAGCGTATGCACATACACCAATTACAGCAACCAATAATACACCAATAATCGCAACGATTACATAACTAGTTCTAGGTATATGACTAGCTCGCACTGGTGCAATGTATCGATAATTACAGCGACGTGAAGATTGGCTATTATCAGTCGAATTACTGCTATAAAATGGATTTTTAGGCTCGTTCATTTTTTGTATTCTATAATTTATTTCTGATATCTAGCTTAGCACAAATTAGTCGTTCAGACGACTATATTTTATACAACGACAATACATTAGATGTCGTTTGCTGTGCTACAGCCTCAAACGACACACCTTTCATAACCGCCAAGAATTCTGCAATCTCACGAATATGCGACGGCTGATTAGGTCGACCGCGATAAGGCTTAGGTGCTAACCATGGTGCATCAGTCTCCAAGATAATTCTGTCTAGTGGCATCACCTGGTAAGCCCTGTCTAGCTCTGGATCCTTATTAAAAGATACAATACCATTTACCCCAATACTCAAACCACGCTCTAACACCTTTTCTAGGTTAGCGACTGTATCAGTAAAACTATGCACGGCGCCACGCACTCTACCGCTAAAATTATCCAGTAGTGGTATTAAATCAGCAAAAGCATCGCCTCCCTTACCTGAACGTATATGCATTGAAACTGGTAAATCTAAGTCTACCGCTAATTGCAATTGTCTTTCCAAGGCGGCAATCTGTAGATCATGGTTCGCAAAGTCATAGAAATAGTCTAGGCCAATTTCACCAACGCCTTTTACGATATCGCGGTTAGACTGTATCTTATTCTTGACAATCTGATCAAAATCACGCGGTAGCTGCGCCGCCTCACTAGGGTGAACGCCCAAGAACGCATACAGGTTGACGCCGTCACGCAAAGGATCATTAGCTCGCACATACTCAACAGCCGAATCGAGATCAGTCATTTCGCCAGACATGGTTACGATTTTATTGACACCATTAGCAGCAGCATTAACCAGTACTTCCTCGGCTGGTATTGTATAATCTACATCATGAATGTGACAATGACTATCGATCAGCATCCGTGCCCTTTGTCTCTAGTCGCGGGAAAAGCACCGGTGTTTCCGCGGGAACACATTGGCCACCAAAAGTTTCTTGAATCTTCTCTGCTGTAGTTGGAATAAACGGCGCCAGATAATAAGCAACTCGATTTAAGTCATTAACTAGAGTCGAGAAAATCGCAGTCAATCTATCAGTCCGCACCGGCTCATCCTTCTTTGCTACCTGCCACGGCGCCGTCTGCTCGATGTATTGATTCAGCCCATGCACGTAAGTCATTACGCTGTCCAGAGCGGCCGCCAGATTTAGTGCATCCATGCTCACGCGATAGCTATTATCTACGCTCTCGGTAGCATCTTTTAGCTCATCCGCCTCAGTTAAACTAGATAGATCACTATCTAGATACTTACGCAACATAGCCGCCACTCGGTTAACCAAATTACCTAAATCGTTTGCTAGCTCACCGTTATACGCCATCTTGAATTTTTCCCAGGTAAAATCACCGTCTTCCCAGGTTGGAATATGACGCAAGAAGTAGTAACGGAACGCATCCACGCCGTATTCATCAATCACCGCCAACGGGCTAACTACGTTGCCCAAGCTCTTACTCATTTTTGTACCGTTCACACCAATATGACCGTGCACCAATAGTCGCTTTGGTAATTCTAGCCCCAATGCCAGTAACATTGCCGGCCAGATAATAGCATGGAAGCGGATGATATCTTTACCTACTACTTCAACATCAGCCGGCCAATAACCTTGATAATTATCTGGATAGCCTAACGCAGTAATGTAATTAGACAGCGCGTCCACCCATACATACATTACTTGCGACTCGTCACCTGGTACTGGTATACCCCAAGTAAGCTTTGATTTTGGACGAGAAATCGAAACGTCCTTGGCGCCGTTCTTAATTAGCTCCAGCAGCTCTTTACCACGAAAGCTCGGCACTACTGCTGATTTAATAAAGTTGCGAATCTGGTCGGTAAACTGCGAGACCCTTAGATAATAATTTTCTTCACTCAGCTTCTCGTACGGGCGTTTGTGATCAGGGCAAATATAGTCGTTGTTGTGGGCTTCGGTTTCAGTCATAAAAGCCTCGCATCCATCACAGTACCAGCCCTCGTATTTATCCTTATATATCACACCAGCATTAGCTAGCTTCTGCCAAATCTGTTGTACTCGCGCACAATGCGTTGGATCAGATGTGCGTACGTTAATAATGCTCTGCTTGGCCAAATCCTGCTCGGCTAACGGCAGGGTAATCTGTTCAATCGGCACACCGAAAGCTAGGTTTAATGCGTTGCGCATTTTCTGAAACTCTGGCTGCAAACCATCAACGAATTGTTGCGGCGTTTCGTTATTAACTTTAGCCTTCTGCTCAACCTTAGTGCCGTGTTCATCAGTACCAATCGACATCTTGGCGTTTTCACCTCGACTCAGGTGATAGCGCAGAATCGTGTCGGCGTAAATATAGTCCATTGCTGTACCAATATGCGGTGCTGCGTTAGCATACGGAATAGCAGTTGTAATATAGAACTTTGTCATGACACCATTATATCACCTCGACCCACTCTAATAGATCGACGCTACGTTGTAGATTAGCGTTATAATTTAACTATCGAGTAATCTTAGCCAATCGTCAATGGAAAGCTCTTGTGCACGCTTATTAGGATCAACACCAGCCTTATTTAACAGCCGTTCCGCATTTTCTTTAGTGGTTTGTAGTCCAACAGCCAGCGACGAGCGTAGCTTTTTGCGTTTCTCGCTAAAACCAGCTCGCACCATAGCAAAGAAGTTAACCTGTTGGTCACATGGCACTAATGGCACTTTACGGCGATGCATAATCACAACCTGCGAATCTACCTTCGGTGCTGGAATAAACATCTCTGCTGATACTTTGATGCCTAGCTCTACTGTTGCAAATACCTGTGCGCTAATAGCGAGCAACGACAATTTGCCGGGTTTAGCAGCTAGACGCTCTGCCACCTCCTTCTGAACCAATAGCACAACAGTCTGAGGCGAGTTTTCGGCGGTTAGTAGCTTTTCGATAATCTTGGATGTCAAATTATAGGGAATATTTGCAACTACCTTATAGTCTCGTGGCAGTTGACTTAAATCATACTGCAAAAAATCTTGATTAATTACTTTAACATTTTCCGGCTCGCGCTTTAGACCGTCGTATTCCAAATTCCACTTAGCAATATTCTGGAGTAGCATGGGCGCCAGCCGACGATCAAACTCCACTGCTGTAACATGACCCGCCCGATCACACAATTTAGTGGTAAGTGTACCAAGACCCGGTCCAATCTCTAGCACTTCATCATTCGGCGTGAGCTCAGCATAGTCAGCAATACGATGCAGCACTGCATCGTCAAATAGGAAGTTCTGTCCTAGGGATTTATCGGCTATTATATTTGATTGCATAAAAACCTTCTAATATGATTTATGAACCCGCCAGTGGTTATAGGCGCCCTGGATGCTACCATAGCGCCCCTTGCAGTAGCTATGGAACCACTTGAGCTGAGTTACTGGATTATCTCGCCAGTCGTCACCCGCAACAGCCATCTTACCACCCGGCAAAGCCTGCGGTAGACCATATGCACCCGATGGGTTTGAAGCTTTGACGCGCCAACCAGACTCATGACTAATGATATAGTTTGTCGCATTCCAATCGCTTTGTGGAATACCTGCCATCGCCATCCAATCTTCATGTGATCCTGGTACCACTGCAACCTTTGTTCCTTTGATTTCGATCTGTTTTACTGGCTGTACGGTTACAGCCTCAGAAATCTTATTACGCGACATCTCAACACCATTCTGCATGTCTACCTGATAGATCACTGTTTTCTTGCCTACTTGGCCAATCGTCTGCACTTCATGATAGCCAGTATTCTTAGTATTATCCTCGCGCACTTCAGTTTCAAACGGGACGTCTTCGGTAGCTTCTATGGTTTGAACACCGTTACGCCAAATAGTAAAACTTGGCATGCCCTCGGTGATCTTAGTATTTAGGTCAATACTAGCCGTATCACTAGCCTGTAGGTGGATACCCGCTTCATCCAACATCTCACGCACCGTTGACTTCTGCGTCCTTAGTGTAATCGTTTGTCCATAGATAACAAAAGTCACCGGGATTGCTCGTTGAATTGTCATCTGCTCGCCAGCTCCACCACTCGCCACAAAGTCTGTCACCAATTTGGTGCTAGTAGTGTCATTTGATTTTAGGTCAGAGTCTGCCTTTGTCGCTACCTCGCCCTGATCAACCGCCGCGGTAACCACGCGCGAACTTGTACCACCGTTATCTACCACCGTTACAGGACGTGCTCGATTAATCCTTACTACTGACATCGATTCTGCGATCTTCGAATTAGCCGCAGGGCTAACTGAGTCGTACTTGCCTACTTTGATCTTTGCATCCTCTAATGCATCTTGTACTTTTTGCCCTTTAGTAATTACGGTCTTCTCGTTGTCACCGTCATAAATCGTTACAACCTTGCTGTCAGCGGTGTATTTAGCAGAAGCAGCCTCAGCCATTGGGCTAAACGTCAATCCAGCTACTAATGCAGCGCTCAGTGTAGTCAGTATTAGATAAGAGAAACGATCTTTTATCATAATTTTCTACATTATACCATAGACTAAGCCAATTTGACCAAACGAGCGTATTCTAGATTCAACGAGCGCACACGTCCACCAAATTGCACTTTGGCGATGGTCTGGTCTACAGCTAGTACAGTTCCCACTCCAAACATATTGTGCTTAACACGATCACCTGGATGCAAGTCTTCATCATCCATAACATAGCGCGGTTCATCATCATAGACAGTCTGCTCGGGTTCAGACTTCCGATAGCTAGAGCCCCATTGGTTAGTCCGCTTGAAGTCATCGAATCGACTACCACTATAACCGCTTAGCCGTGACTCACCGCTCAATGGCCCGCCATTAGCATCTTCTAGGAATGGCGACGGAGCGTTGAACTGATCCTGACCGTATAATCGCCGGCACCGAGCATAAGTCATATATAGCTGCTCTTTCGCTCGCGTCATACCAACATAGCAGAGGCGACGCGCCTCTTCTATGGCCTTGTCGTCCGTCATATCTCGCTGACTCGGAAACAGACCTTCTTCCATGCCTACCATGAACACAACCGGAAATTCCAAGCCCTTGGCTGCATGTAATGTCATCAACGTAACAGCATCATCATTATTTACAGCATCTGCACCCGATATCAGAGCAACTTCTTCTAGAAACTCTGCTAAATCTGCATATTGTTGAGCGTCACCCACGAATTCGTCGATGTTTTCCAGTTTTGACTGCCCCTGTGGTGTGCCATCATCGACGTATTCGCGATAACCAAAACGACCAATTATTTCGGTTAGTACCTTATCAGGGGTATCCTTAGTAGCCATCACTGCAATATCATTTAACGCATTGCCGAGCTTTAGTAACTGATTGCGGGCACGCGTTGATAGATCTGTACACTGGTCGACACTCGCAAGCGCCGACAAGACGTCCTTACCAGTTGATTCCTGCCAATTAATAAATTTATTAATCGAAACTTCACCTAAGCCTCGTTTTGGCACATTGGCAATACGACGAAAGCTGATGCCGTCAAATGGCTGGTAGATCAAGTGCAAATAGGCCGTTAGATCCTTTATTTCTGCCCGGTCATAGAAGCGCAAACCACCAACAATCTTGTAAGGCAGCCCTAGCTGGCGGAATTTTTGTTCAATTACGCGCGACTGTGCATTAGTACGATATAGCACAGCAAAATCACTATAATTATACGCACCAATCCCATGCTCTTGCTGGATTTGCAGACCAATCGTCTCCGCTTCGTTGAACTCGTCGTAAGTTCCTAGTATTTCAACCGCCTCGCCGTCACCTGACGCTGTCCACAATTTTTTATCAGTACGCTGAGAGTTTTTGACAATCACATTATGTGCTGCATTCAGAATGTTGCCAGTTGAACGATAATTCTGTTCGAGCTTTACCACCTTCGCACCCTTAAAATCTTTCTCGAAATTCAAAATATTGGTAAAGTCAGCACCGCGCCAGCTATAAATCGACTGCCAGTCGTCCCCTACAGCGCAGATATTTCGTTGTTTATTCAGTAGTAGCTTGAGAATCTGATACTGCGCGCTGTTTGTATCCTGATACTCGTCAATCAAAATATACTTAAACTGCTGCTGTAGTTTACTGCGTATCTCAGGCACTGTCTGCAGTAAATGCACAGTTTCTAATAGTAAATCATCAAAGTCAAGCGCCTTTTGTTGCTTGCGGCGATCCTCATAGCGCTTATAAACCTCGGCATAGGTCCATAGTCGCGGATTATCTGCCTTAGCCGCGTACTCATCCGGCATTACACAGCGATTCTTAGCATTACTAATCGCCGAGCTGATCGTTCTAGAACTATACTCTTTCTCAGTAATGCCTAGATCTTTTAAGATTGATCTCACTAATGAGGTGCGGTCAGATTCATCGTAGATCACGAAATTAGACGGTATGTCAATGTTTTCGCCGTAAAACCGCAAAATCCGTACAGCAATTGAGTGAAACGTACCCATCCAAGGCATAAAGGCACGAGAATTTTGAACGCCAATTAGGCCCGCCAGGCGCTCGCGCATCTCGCCTGCCGCCTTATTGGTAAACGTCACCGCCAGTATCTCGCGCTCAGACGCCAGACGGTTAATCAAAATATAGGCAATCCGATGAGTTAGCGTCTTTGTCTTACCAGATCCTGCACCCGCAATTACCAGCAGAGGCCCTTCAGTAGCCTCAACAGCCTCACGCTGCTGTGCGTTCAAGCCCTTTAAAATCACCTCATCATCAATCATATCTAAATATTCTACTATGCACTTGCTATACAAAGAAATTATTGAAGTACAGATAAACGCCCGCTACGGACACAACAATCAACAGCACGACAAAGAAAACAACCCAGCCCCAGCCACGATGTCCCTTTTCGACAGCATATTCATCGTACGTAGGAATATTGGCCATAGCATAGCGCGACTCGTTCTCGCGCGCCTCGCGGTCAACATCGGCTCTTATGTCTACACTCTCTTCTATACGTGAATTGTCGACATTGTCCAGTTTAGCCGACATATCGGGCGCAACGGTAGGTCTTTCGACTATCTTTGCCTTTGCTTCGCGTCGTTCACGCATTTCGCCGATAAAGTCTTCGATAAAATCATTATTGCGTGCCCGACTATCACTATAATCACTGTTATTGCTCGCTACGCTATTACGCAATTCATCATGTGGCGCATATTGTGAGCTAGCTAATGTGCTTACCGGAGTACTTGCTGAGGTAGCTGTTTTTTCGAAACTTTGCATTCTGTTCTGGCCAATCGGCTTCTTCTCAACCTTAACACCATCAATGAATGGCGAAACATACGGTTCGTCATTGGCGGATTCAGATACAGACAAATCAAGCGCCGTCTCTTCAACAGGGCGCGGCTGTGTTAAGGCTCGACGACTATTAACATGCGGATAGTGAACAGCTCGTCTTGCCACAGTCTTTTGCGACCGGCGCTCTAATTTTTGACGCTCTTCACGGTCAGCTTCTAACTGCTCTGCAAGTTCAGCTGCTTCTCGTGCTTTTCTAGCTGATTCTTCTAGCTTAGCTTTGTCTAGCTCTTTAGAGTCGTGGATAGGTCGATGATCAACTGTCATCTCCGCTTTACGACGCTGCTCTTTGCTACCACTATGTGCAGCCGCCCGCGCCCTGCGCTCTTCGGCCATGCGACGACGAATTTCTTCTGCACGCTTTTCTCGACGCGCCATTACTTGAGCATGTAACTCAACCATACTAGGCTGCGCCGATGATTCTTTACCTTTAGACTGCGTTGGGACAATATCCATTGAACGCCGGTGAGCAGAGTTCTTAGCTTCGTCAGTATTAGATACGCGCACGCTGTCTTCTCGTGCTGACTTGGTTGTACTAGCCTTAGCAGACGATGACTTAGTAGAGTCTTGGTTGTCGCCACTACTTGTAATGTCATCAATCATACGATCAAGCTCTTCGAAGTCTAAATCACCCATTAGTATTCTCCTTCTTAGAAACAGCCGCTGCAGCCTCTACCATAGCCGCAAATTCTGGCGCAATTAAGCTAGCATGACCGACTAGTAAGCCATCTACACTATCAATCGACAATATTTCTGTCGCGTTTTGCGCATTGGCGCTACCGCCATATAACACTGGAGTACAGTTAGCTGCATCTTTACCAAACATGCGTTCAACTTGCAGTCTAATTAAACTAGTCGCACTAGCAATATCATCTAGACTAGGTATATTACCTGTGCCAATTGACCATACAGGCTCGTAGGCAATAATAACACTATCTAATTCATCCGAACTTACGTTCATCAGCCCCGACGCAACCTGATCACATATGACATGTTGCATATCACCATCATTACGTTCTATTTCAGTTTCACCAACGCACAACACTGGCGACAAGCCGTTGCGAATCGCCGCTTGCACCTTAAACCGAATGTCGCGATCATCTTCATCAAAAATGTGGCGACGCTCGCTATGCCCAATTAGTACATACTGAGCCAATCCACGCAATTGCGACGCGCTAATCTCGCCCGTAAACGCACCACTGTCACGCCAGTAGCAGTTCTGAGCGCCCAGCTTCATCTGGCGGTGATTAATCTGCAACGACACAGGTTCCAGTGCCAAGAAACTTGGACAAATTACTGTTTCAACATTACGACGAATCGGTATAACCTGCGATAGCTTCGTCACAAATAACGACGCCTCATGCACGTTGAGATTCATCTTCCAGTTACCGATAATGTATTTTTTTATACCCCTCATAACTAATCCTATTTTAGCACAAGCATCATAACGCTACCAAATTACATTAGCGCGGCAATAATGCTGCAATCCCCGGTAAG
The DNA here is from genome assembly GCA_958399925.1 of uncultured Candidatus Saccharibacteria bacterium. Taxonomy (GTDB): domain Bacteria; phylum Patescibacteriota; class Saccharimonadia; order Saccharimonadales; family Saccharimonadaceae; genus Nanoperiomorbus. The sequence continues at coordinate 13,638 of CATXOC010000001.1, forward strand.
GTATCGCCTGCCATTAGTTCTAGACTGGCGCCGCCACCAGTTGAAACATGCGTAAAGCTACCACCTTTTAGAACATCCCAGTTTCGCACAAAATCAGCCGTATCGCCACCGCCAATTACGCTAACGATGTTCGAGTTTTGCGCCAGCACCATTGCTAATCGTGCCGAGCCATGGCTAAACTGTTCATATTCCGCCATACCTAACGTACCATTCCAAATCACCGTACCGCTTTGTTTAACCGCTTGATCAATATCAGAAATAGTCTGTTCGCCAATATCGTAGATTACATTATCGCCATGAACATCACTTAAACCGACCTCCGCACGGCTCGATGTCACCTGACCGTCGGCCGCGATTGCTACATCGCGTGGCAGAATGAAGTGCTGATTAAAGGAGTCTCCGTATTTCTGATGCGCTAGGTTCAGAATATCCGCCACAACATCGTCTACACCAGCCTCGACTAAACTATTCGCAACATCATAGCCCTGATGTTTTAGAAAATTATTAGCTAGTGCGCCGCCAACAATTACGTTGTCCGAGATCTGAATAAACTTCTTAACTAGTGGGATTTTGTCGCTAATTTTTGCTCCGCCAATCACTGCTGTCAACGGGCGATTCGGATTGTCGGTTGCTGATTTGATTTCTATATATTCTTTTTCTAGCAATAAACCTGCATAGCTAGGCAAGACTTTAGTAATTGCATCAGTCGAGGCGTGTGGACGGTGCACTACGCCAAAACCATCTTGTACGAACAGTTCAGCACATGCACTTCGTGCCAATTCATTAGCAAAGTCGGGGTCATCAGCTTTTTCCTCTGGATGAAAACGCAAATTCTCTAGTAGCACAACATCGCCAGGTTGCATTTTTTCGGTTACATCTAGTACATCCGCACCAATACAATCATGCACAAAGCGTACATTACGACCTAGTCGATTGCTAAGAGCCACGGCTACTGGTGCCAAGCTGTACTTAACGTCAGTTGACGATTTTGGACGTCCTAAATGAGCAATAATAACAATCTTTGCCCCGTGCTCGATAAGGTAATGCAGAGTCGGTAACGACGCTGTAATACGGTAGTCATCGGCGATATGTCCATCTTCCGTTAGCGGCACATTATAATCGGCGCGCATCAGTATCTGCTTACCATCAAGGTCGACATCCTGAATAGTTTTGTATGGAAAGATTACAGATTGATTATTCATAATTCAATTACCGCGAAATTACCTTCATGTTATAAGCGTCATTATCAGTATGTGATACATATACAACCGTGTAATCACCGCCAAAGAAATCACGCTCGCCCAGCTCGTGTAGTTTTTCTTCACCATGGCCCAACTCAACTACAAAGCTGCGTGTAAATGACAACAAGCTTGCTCGATTAGCTAGCCGTTCAGTCGGCAACATTGCAATATTGACAAAGTTAGCCTTCTGATTAGCCAACGCACGCGCCAATGACATATCACTATCCTCGGTTACAATAGCCTTGGCGCGGACACCTTGAGCCATTTCAACTGCTGATTTTGCTACTGCTTCAATCTCTGGATTAAACGAATGGCGTTCATATGGCGTATAGAATTCTGGATGCGCCTGTGTATAGCGGGAGGTTGTATCCATTACCGTTACCGCCTCAACCGGATATTTACCAGCTGCAGACTCATCAGACAGCATAGTCGCATCAGCACCTAGCATAGCTGCCGTTGCCACATCATTAACCTCAGCACGAGTTGGTTCAGGCTGCTCAACCATTGAGCCTAGCATCTGCGTTGCTACTATGCAAAGCTTATTGTACTTCTGACATAACTGCAAAATTTGACGCTCGACCACTGGTACAATTTCATAGCCTGCTTCAACAGCCAAATCGCCGCGCGCTACCATCATACCATCGGCCTCACGCACAATATCTTCAAGGTTAGCTGGATCAGCACCTGCCCTAGTCTCTAACTTTACAATCACAGGGCGATCGCTGCCCTTCGATTTAATAATGTCCTTCAGCTTACGCACATCGTCAGCGTGGTGAATAAAGGAAATAGCCGTATAATCAATATCCTGAGTTAGACCCCACTCGAGATCCGCCAGATCCTTCTCGGTTAATACCGGCGCCTTACCGCCCTTCATGTCAGGTAAATTGATCGCCTTACGTGACATAATATAGCCTGAGTTCATCGCCTTAACCCAAACAGTTTTACCTTCGATTGACTGCACAACCGCGCGAATCTTACCATCAAACAGAAAGATATTGTCACCAACTTCACACTTATCGCTCAAATCATACTGCGACGGCAGATTATTACCACCATCATGCTCGATTCCATAAGTTAGGCCATAGGTCTCGCCCTCATGTATATCAAAACGAGCGTTGTCCTTTAACATGCCAAAACGAATCTTTGGACCCTGTAAGTCCTGAACAATTGCAATATGACGACCCAAACGATGACTAATTTCGCGAATGTTATTAATTTGCATTAGACGCTGCGCTTCATCGCCGTGACTAAAGTTTAGTCGACAAGCATTTACGCCGCAACGAATAATTTTTTCTAAAACAGCCTTGTCATCCACTGATGGGCCAAGGGTAGCCAGAATTTTTGTACGCTTAATTGTATCAATATGTGCCATTTTTTCCTTTCTGTTTGTTTTATTGGATTAGCTGTTAGCTACATTATAGCACAACCACCTTAAATCGACTGCTAAATTTTCTGCAGACGATGTAAGACAGCCTTGACTTTTGCCACCACCTCACGAGGAGTTGAATTAGCTTTTACAATATAGTCATCAATGTCCCATTTAGCTAATTGAGCAGGCGCGCTAGCATCATCCAAATTAGTTAACACTACCACGGGTGTTGCTGCTGCGGTTGGGATATTACGAATACCACTTAATACTGCGGACCCCTCGATGTCCGGCAAAGTTATATCCAATAATATTAAATCCGGATGAGTCTCCTCAACCATTTTAATACCATCCATACCGGTACCAGCCACATTAACCTCGAAATTCTCTGCCTCGAATTTCATTCGATACATCTGTGAAATCAGCTGGTCATCTTCAATAATCGAGATACTAATCATGTTCATATTTTACCATATACTACAATGCAAATAACCCCGCAATAATTATTGCCAGAATTATAAGCACAATTAAGCCATTGCGAATGGCAGTCTTGTGTTCAAATACCCACTGACCAAAATTTGACCGTACCTTAGCATTAACCTTGCGTATATGCACAATGTCATCACGCGATTTAGCGTTGATGCCACTATATTTCTTATTTCGTTTCTTCTGCTTCTTGCTCATATTAATATTATATATTATAATACCTATTGTTGGTTAGATGGTCTCGTCGTCTAAAGGTTAGGACATCAGGTTTTCATCCTGACAATTCGGGTTCGATTCCCGGCGAGATCACCAGAAATTATTGAACAGCTCGTTTTGGCGGGCTGTTTTAATTAAGAGTAATTATTCTGACGTACTCGTCTAGCTAGGGTAGCTCGCTTGAATAACGTTATCTAGTAGCGCAGCAATGGTCAGCGGCCCAACACCACCCTTAGCCGGCGTCAAGCTTAAATCAGACCGTTCACGCACAGCCGGATCAAGATCACCGACCACTTCGCCACTATCAGTCGCCGTGCCAGCATCAACCACAACAGCTTTTTGCTTTAGCATGTTTGGCTTAATTAGCCTCGGAACACCAGTGGCCGTTACAACTACATCGTAGTTTGGTAGCTCACTTATTAATCGATCAGTAGAATTAATATCGTACGTAGTAATATCTAAACCCGAATTACGCCACATCTTAGCTAGTGGCGCACCCACTAAACGCCCTTGCCCGACAATAGCTAGTTTCTTGCCGCTAAGTAGCACATTGTACCCTGCTAGTAGCCAATTAATTGCCGTAGGTGTCGCAGCACCCCATTTAGCATTCGCACCCAAACCGTCCACATCCTTCTCGGGCGCAATCAGATTGACTAGCTCATCAGTTTGCCTAGGGTCAGCTAGTGGCAACTGAACAATAATACCCGTTACCAGAGTATCGTTGTTAAGCTGCTTAATTAAGCCAGCCGCCTCAGATTGATCAATCTGATAAATTTCTGTCTCTATCTTGATATCCGCCGCATAATTACGCTTTAATCGCACATATAAATCTATCACTGGGTTGCTAACTGTCTGAATAATTGCCAATTTTGGTTGCACTTTAAAATGCTGGATCAATCCCCGCACTTGGTGCGCTTGCCGCTCCTTGATAAACCCCATTAGCTCTCGGCCATTTAAAATTCTCGACATAGTATTACTCTTCGCTTTGCTTTATGTACGTCTCAATATCATCATTAGTCATTGGCTGCTGAATGATGTCATCAACCGTGTAACCCTTCTTTTTCAACTCCTTTAGAATTCTATAGTTATCTTTAACTATCGCAGAGCGACTATTAATCATCCCCTCAATTGTCATCATATAGACACAGTTCGGATCACCCTGCCACCCTTCGGTAGATTCAACGGTCGAGCGCAACTTGGTCATTTGCTCTTGATCGCCTGTCAAGGCTTTATTATACATTTTTACCGTTGCCGCAGTACATTTGCCGTGATGAGCATTATATTCGTTCTTTGCTCGCATCCTCGCCAAAATCATACCAATCACTACACCAATAATTGCTAATATTAACGCCGCACAGATTATCCGAGGTAGCCATTCCTTAAACTTTCGTTTTATATATCTAGATCGTCGCTGACGCAATGTCATATCAACATCATCTGTGAGGTAATAACGAGCATTAGTCTTGTCGACTTTATTGTCTACATAGTATTTTTGCGCACGACGAAGTAGGCGCTGTGCATCATGTTTGCTATTCTTGTCAGATTCAGTTGAAACCGTGCGATTAATTTGGCCGCCAACCGACTCGTTCAGTTCTTTTATTTGACGTTCATGCGCACGTTGCTCTTCTACTAGCTGCTCTACCTTAGCCTTGCCTGTTAGCTCTTTCATTATGCTCATGCTAGCACATATTATCATTGGCCGTCAAACTAAGCCACGCAAAATCACAACCGTGGCGGCAATGTTCTTTCAGACACAGTACTGTAAGTCTTTATATCTTTGTTTAGATAAGCTTTCGACTGAACCAAGAATGAATTAGGCGTTAATTCTACAATCTCCGATGGAGCCGCCGTCGAATTACTGTTCCACAGTTGCCCGCTCACCACCGTGCCGCCTGAGCCAAAAGTACGATATAGAACAGGCGAGCCTCTAGATATAATCGAACCTCTAATATGTAGTTGCTTCCGGCTACAATCACCATTGGCACTCAAATGCGGATTTTCAGACCCTTTAACATAACTGCTAGATTCACCGTCGTTACATGTATTAATCGCCCCTGATGCACCATTATCTGCAATATAAATACCGTCCACATTAGCTACACTGGGGTCGATATATATACTTCCTTTTTTATCAGTACTATTGCCCACTACGTTGGTCGCGTATACGGTTACATTAGGTATGTCGCCAAGGCTACTAAATCTTGCATTTACGGCGCCGCCGTATTCTATCGATGACTTAATATTAACATTGCCATTGACATATATCACCACGTGCAATCTGGCTGGCACGCCCCTAGTAGCTTTAAGCGTCAGAGTACCACCTTCAGGCTTATCACCATAGTAGTAATACGCTACTTCCTTATTACCACCGACTAACGATAAATCCAATTCCGCATCATTTTTACGGATGAACGAGCCGTCAAATGTATTTAATCTAGGCACGGATATTCCGTGTGTATTTGCATTAAAGTTCCCCAGATTATCGGCGTTGCAATTAGACAGGTTCAGCGTATTAGCATAGGACAATCGGCAACCTAATAGGCGGTTTGAACTAGTCGTCATGGTATATCCAGCTGAGCCAAAATTTCTAATTTCACCATTATTAGATAGTAAGCCGTACTGTGCGAACGATCCGCGATTAGTATTATATAGAGCAGTATCATTGGCAGAATATGGGAGATTAAAACCTAACGCTACCGAGGAAGCGCCACCGTGCCGGTGCTGCATCATATTAATTTCGTAATAGCTCGGCTGGCTACTAGTTGCCACCACTGCACCTTGGCTATCTCCCGTCGGCCGCCCCTGTGTATCATAACCACCACCCGCCAATTGCAATCTTCCACCCCTAGAGCTATTGGTCAGTATATTTGCTCTGTTATACGACAATCTAGGATCTTTATTACCTATGTAGCCTATCCTTTTAATCTGTTTATTGGAGGTTATTATAGTCTCTTCATATGTACCGCCGGGGTTACTGGGAGCAGCTCCGCTCATGATTTCAGAGTCAGTGAAAGCCATCTCCCAATTCTTTAAATAATTATCGCCAGTGCTAGCTACTGCTTGAACATTGTTAAAGATAAGCCTCACCCCTCTCTCGCCTGCATCCCCTCTGACATAATTAATTGTCGGAAATGCAATTGACCCAGGTAGTCGATACTCGTTCATCATAAATTTCCTATAGGAATTATTTTGCGCTCTAGTAGCTATTCTATCTATATTTATACCACTAACAACCACGGTTAGCCTTGCCAAAATGTACCCACCAGGCATCTCAAAGGCTATCCATCCGCCATCGCCTTTGGCGTAAGCCTTAAAGTCAAAATTTCTGCCCCAATCGACCCAGCAAAATGTAGTCGCGGCAGGTCCTGTTGCGCCTTCACCCGACTTTTTACACTGAAGTACTTTCGTGCCTTCGGGTAACAACGATGGATTTGATTCTGTCGATACATCTTCTTCCGCACCGTAATCAGAACCCCAAAAGCCGTCATCTGCGTACGAATCACCTCCCCTGACATGTACTTGAGGATGCTTTGCAACTTCTGCACACTTGACAGGCGACGATAGCACTGATGGAGTGTATTGCTGGCCATTCTCATCACCATATACGCTCCATCGATCAATAGCTAGATAGCTACATATTCGATCTCCTGGCTTAACCGACCAATAATTGCGCGCATTCACCTTGTCTGTTGCAACCGTCTCCTTTGCACCTACCCCTATTTGATAAAATGACCCAAAGGTCTTGTCGTTGCTCCCCGACCGGCAACGACCAGCATCAATAGACGATCCTAGTCCACGTTGCCAGCATTGCACATCATACCAGCTATTATAGACCTTAGGGCCATTCAGTATGTTTGACGATACATCTGCACTGCCCTTCATAATGAAGGTATACGCCCTGTAATTAAAATCTTGCGATTTCGTCGGGCCTTTATTGTTGGCAACCTTATACGTAAATGCCACACTTCCACCAGGCAAAACTGTACTCTTATCAGATTCGACTATCGGTGTTAAGCCTTCAGATTTAACATCTGTACCATTCGCACACGTGTTACTCATCACACAGTTATCCGTACGCCGTACATTAGCACAGTTCCCCTTCTTATTAGTAGTACATCCAGGGTAATAATATGGCGCATTAACACAGGCTGCTGTCGATGAAGCTGGACCTAGATACCTCCCATTACGATACCCCGACTGACTAGCATTCAACCGTTCACACAATTCATTACCCACATCATCTTGTGTTATCTTGTATACTTTATTATTGACACCCTTAGAGCCCTTCTGAATCGTTCGAAATACTTTATTTATATATGGACTATTATTAGTCGGCCACTGCCCACTATTCCACCCCGCTACCTGCGCCTCAACATAATCACCCGATCGGTATTTATGCCCAACTGTAAAATTGACCTTGGTGTTTGTTGCCGTTGGACCGTTTTGACTCGCTTCATGCAGCCACTCCGCATATTGGCCAGGCAATGCCCACTTTTTATCACTTGTAAAATCACCCTGCGTATCAGCAGTCTTACCTAAGCGAGATTTAGAGATTAGGTTAGCGCTCCAACTATAGTTAATGTTGACACAAGCTGCCTCGCTAGTTTTCTTGTTGTTATTGTTGACACTGGTTATTGATGATCGAGTAGCCGAACATAGCTGCTTGCCCACATCTGCAGGTCCAACTTTTACCGTCTTAGCGCCAACCTTCGTCCATCCACCCGCTGGTCTACCGGCTTGCCAGCTGTCCAGGTTGGTAACACCCTGCCAACCGCCAGTATTAACAGCACTGAAATTCGCAATATTCGTCAACACGTCTGGGCCATTCTGCCTTGCATAATACGTAAATGTAACACTGTCTCCAGGCCCTGCTAGCTGTTTATCAACCTCAGCCTTAACGTCTATATTCCACCGTGTAGGTATAGTCACGCCAAAACCAACATTGTCTAGCAAGTTACCCGACCGACCAGTATTACCATTGTTAGATGCCCGAAATGTAAAGCGTATCGTCTTATACTCATTTAGCGAACCCGGTACAGAGTAGTTACCGACATAAGTCTCCCATGGTGCTATACGATTGCCCGACTTGGATGTCTTAATGGTAGTCATTCGAGCACCAACTTTATCGCCACTGCCGTTATTAGTTTTGCGGGTAGCAATCTGAACTCGCTCATTACCCGGCTCGCCAATGATCACCTGAATCTCATCGCCACCTGTATAATTACCACCGCGTGGAGCATGGTCGATCTGCCAAACTAGAGTTGTTCCACCTCTTGCGCAAATATCCTGATAGATAGCATACTGGTCACTCTCGGCAACTATTTCAGCATACCGTTGACCGTCATCTTTCTTTTGTTGCATCTCAACCATATTAGCCGGGAAACCCTTCATTGCTGGCTGGGTCGAATCCCAGCCAAATAGGTTCGCATTGAAATTCGCAATATGCTCGCCGTTTCTATGACCATCATCATACTGCATGCCGTTTTGCGCCTTTACGTACGACCACCATGACTCACCATGCGATATCTGTTCATGGAATACTATATTACTCGGATACGAAAAATCACCATTAACAATCTCTGTGCGCTTGCCATCACAGCTGGACAACGCGTAGCTTGGGCTAGACAGCAACGAGCTTATAGCTACACTAAGCGCAAACATAACTAACACGGGTACTATGCGTACCATACTAGCAAATAAGCTCCTACCCCTTCGCATAAATATTTCTAAATAAATTCTTGGTACGCCCAGCAGGGTTCGAACCTGCGACCCCTTGGTTCGAAGCCAAGTACTCTAATCCGCTGAGCTATGGGCGCACATATATAACTGTGGTACACCTGCATAACATCACGTTGGAACGACATCATGTCAGAAATTAAGCGTATCTCATTACTTATAAGAGATTACAATCTGTTAAATGCTATGCAATACGCTTCCTAACAAGAGTAGAACTACTAAGTTAGTAGTCATCCATATTTAATGATATGTAGGTACAGCACAATTATATCATCTCTCATAGACCAACTGTCAAATGTTAATCAGTACGTCGTATTTTATAGTACAACCATAAGAGCTTTGTTATAATAACCTTGTCTAAGTCATTAATAAACCAAGGTAAGGTCATCATGGAATATAAGAACCAACATGGCAGTAATTCTGCTGTAACTAGCAATAATTCAAGCAATCATAACGTTGTAGCTGAAATTAAGAACGAATACACTCAGTGCAAGCGTCAATTAGCTAAATATCAGAACTCAACTACAGCAGCTTGCGTTGTCGTTGCAATATTAGCAGCTCCTTTGGCTCTAACAATATTATCTACAGCTAGCACTGATAAGAACTTTGAGCTGCTCTCAATCGCAGTAGGCATTCTCTTAATAGCAATCTCTCTATCAGTCGTTGCCATTATTAGGGTATACAAGCATAATAAACTATCTAAGCAGGAGTGGCGGTTACGCCAAGAATACTCAGCGTCAAAATCTCTTGTTGGCAAAGACAAGGTATTGGATGTCAACTCGATTAGCCGAGATGAAATTGACTTGCTCAACACTTCAGACGAATTACAACGTGATAACAGCAAAGATGATAGCACTATGCCACTAGGTCGCGCCATACTAGTATTTATCCTGGGTGTTTTGTTATTTACTACCGCCAAATGGCTATTATTTTCTAAGCCAAAGCCAGACATGACACCATCTACAACTAATGGCAATACAACCATTACACAGCCTACAACTACACAGCAGCAGACCACCACAACACAGCCAACTTATACACAACCAACTTATACACAGCCTACAACTACACAACAGCAGACCACCACAACACAGCCAACTTATACTCAGCCGCAATCAATACATTGCTCATCCCAGACAGTCGGAAGCTCTACATACACAAATTGCTACTAACGACAACCAGCTTGCATAGATGATATAATATTCTCGTCTAAGTCATTAATTACAAGGAACGCTCAAGGTAACAGTGCAAAATATTGCACAGTAAAGCCTATAGAAACGGCACTGTGCAATACCCATGAGGGCTTTACGCTTGAGTGTGTATTAATGGCTTAGACACCAATGCACGGTGTCGTTTTTATTTTTTATACACACCGTATACAAGATAAGGGGTACAGATGAAAAGCCACATCAGCAACAGTCGCCAGCAGCAAGACAACAACTTCCTTGGATTACGGCACCAATCCAAAACAGATAGAGCCAAGGAGCTATTTATTAGGACAACTAAAATTGCCATCGTAATTATTGTTCTAGCCGCTGACATTGTCTTTGGTCTGAGTAAATTGCAGAAAGACAAGCCTCAAGCCACCACTCCACACTACGACGCCAACATTACACAAGAGCCATCAAATAGCAACCAGAAAACAGAGAATGATAGCAAGCCAAATACAGGTAGTTCAACGAAATACAATCCAAGCAGCGACGAAGGTACACAAAGCCAACGACAGACCCGTAACTCAACCACAACCAATAACACTGTCACAACTAATAGCAGTACTACAACACAGACAGACAGTCACGACCCTAGCAAATGTCAATCATATTTAGATACCTCTAATAATCTTAAGTCCGTTGCCGACACTAAGTATGGCGAGCTCCAAACCATGATGAGCAGTCGATTAGATTATGGCACCATCTACGAGAATAACGGACGCAATGCAGCAATAGCAGACCAAGCATACAAGCTACAAGAAGCCAAGATAAACGCCAAGCAGAAAGAATGGGAAGATAGTTTATCAGCTCGCAACAAAGCCTACGAGAAGTACCAATCCTGCATGGCTAGCCTATAAATATCATTCACTATTTACAGTAGTAGCTTGACTACCAAGCAAGTCAAAATGTGCCATAGCTTACAGCAGTAATTTAGCTACAAAGCAAATTAAAAATACTTGGAGTTATTGCCCAGAGTTACCGCTTGTTTTATCATGTTGTTTAGAACAATGAACAACAAACATACTAACTTAAAAACAGACAGGGATGTATTTTTAAATTACATCGCCAATAGCCCAGAGTTTATCGAGATAAAAAATAAGATACCCAATGATGTATTCATGGTACTAGATAGACTAATGGGCAGGATACAAGACCCGACAGCACTACTGGCAAAGAGCTATTTGCTAGAGCCAATGAAATAAGTCAGAAGCTCAAGATTAAACCATCCGTTGCACTTGACCTACTGCTAGGCAATTATGGGTTGCATAAAACGCCAAAGATTAGGTTTTGCCAACACGATCAAAGCACTACCAGCCATGATAGCGACGAGCCACAAATAAATAGCTATCAGGACGCACTAGACGCCGCAGGAGGCGTTGTGGGCGACAAAACGATAGATTTACTCATCTAAGCCGCAAAGGGCTGATTTTATCCACCTAGAGATATACGCTAATACTACCAAACAAGACATCAACAATATCTGGTCATACATAAAGGAGCTGCAAAAAGACTATTTAGTTGGCAACACTCGCGCCGACAAGTCGCAATATCCAGAACTAGTCTATTGCATTTATCGCCAGAGAGTATTAACCAATCGTAAACTTACAGATATATTCGATGACTACTTGCAGGACAAATTAGATGGCTATCATCATGTATCTAAAGTAATAGGTTACTCTGATTTTAGGAAATATTACGCAAATATTGTAAAGGGGAGATTAATGGGCAATTAGCCTCCCCTGCTATTGCGACGCTCTTGTCGATAAGATGAGAGCATGAACAACGGTATACAGGCTATCGATAAGAACAAAGAGCAGGTTCAACCTGTAACCGTTAAGCGTGCAAGGGCTATACTAGGTAATAAATACAATTATGTGCCAGATGATGTAATAGTTGATATGATATGTAGCTTACAGCGGCTAGCTAACAGCATGATTAGAAATGAAGTTCCAAAAAATCAATCAGGCATAGTACTATATATGCATGAGCGATTATACAAAAAGATATGCACTAGGCTATTTAAGAGTATCCACCAAAGTTCAAGCGGATGGAATATCACTAACCAACCAGAAAGAGCAAATTCAAAACTTTGCGCACAATAATAACGTAGAGATTATAGGTTGATACAAAGACCCTGACGTATCAGCCAAGACAGCCAACCGACCAGGGCTAATGCAGATGTTACACGATGCCCAATCATATAAAGGCAAGGTAGACTATGTCATCGTTTACGATATGTCCAAAATGACACGCAACATGTCATCGTATTATTCTGCAATATTGCCGATATTAGATGGATGTGGCATTAAAGCGGTTGACACCAGACTACCACTAGAAGCCACACCTGAAGCCAATTTTAAGAGGGCTAAGCATGCTAACTGCTCAATACAACAACGAAAAGAAGTCGTCAGTAGTTAAAGATAATATGCGGGCAGCCGCCATGGACGGGCGATGGGTAACCACGCCGCTGCTTGACTTTAAGACTAAGAATGTAGATACAGATAGCCATTTAAGTAATAGCAAGCGAAAGACCTATAGTGTACTAATAGAAGACCACACAGACAACATATCGGATAGCGTAAGAACTCTACTCGAAAGATACTCAAAGGCGATGTTGCTGTTCGTGGCTTAACAGATATAGCACAGAACATGAGCGTCAAAGGAAAGCAAGGTAAGATTATATCCTACAACACCGTCCACAGCATTCTATCCAACGCAGCATACTGTGGCTACGTCTGTACAAAACTAACTGATTACACCATGCACAAAGGAAAGTTTGACGGTTTGATTAGTAGAGATATGTACGAGAGAAATCAAAGACTACTAAACCAACAGGGTAGACATAGCAAAATATCGAAGTCACCCACTACAATAGCAAGAACTTTATAAAAATGACAACTACCCGTTAAAGGGCGTAGTTAGGCGCCAAATATGCGGTACACCATTGCGAGGCAACGCACCTACTAGTGGTTCTGGAATACCATCACCAAGATATAGTTGCAACACCAAGGGGCATGGTTCGCTTGTTATTGATGAAGTGCACAATCTGTTTGTAGAGTTACTAGAAATTATAATCCCAGAAGCCGAAACACTAACCCTGTTCAAAACAATCGTAAAGGAAACTTTACACAAAGAGCGCATGTCATTAGGCAAGAAAATTGTCGACCTAGAGGCGCAAATCTCAAAGATAGAGGATAGGAAAAATCTAGCGATAGCAAGTTTTTTGGACGATAAGCTTACATCGGACGAAAAAGACAGCATGGTTAAAAAATGCAATAGCGACTTGATTGTGCTACAGCTTGAGCTAGACGAGCTAAAGAGTAAATACTCTTCGTCCGAGGCTTCAATAGAGTACGTATGCAACTTTATATCTATACCTGCAAAGCTGTGGCGGGATGATCAGTTTGGAACCAAAGTAGCTCTGGAAAAGGCAATATTCCCAGATGGGCTAACCTTTGATATAAAGTCGAAAAAATTTGGAACGGAGAATATTAGCCCGCTCTACTCTGTTATTTAAACAAAAAAGAGTCAAAATGACTCTAATAATTCCGTCTGGTACACCCGATAGGATTCGAACCTACGACACCTGGTACCGGAAACCAGTGCTCTAATCCACTGAGCTACGGGTGCTTGGTTATATTATACTACATCGCTAGAATAACCGCCTCATCTCGTGCGCTTCGCTGATATCGCCTAATTCTCGCTATGTTGTTGAGCGATTTTCCTAGATAGTCTAGTATAAAGCAAGGAGTTTGCATGAAAGAATCTAACGAAATAGTCAAATTGGTTAATCGGCACTGAAACACAGCGAGTGATGACGAACGCGATGCATTAATAAAACTAATGACGACGTTTGAGTCGCCTGAATGGTCTAAATATATGTTTAAGGCTGAGAAAAACGATATTATCGGTAGCGAGCAATTAATGCAGCACTATGACGACATAATGGATAGCTCAGCTCGTGGCATAGCTGATCACGACGGCACAGTAAAAGTCAATCTTGACAAGAATTATTACCAAGAAAAACTGTCAGCTTTGACAGATTACATAGCGGCATACTTGGACGACACCAAGTAACTACCGCCCGTTACAACGTTACGCCGAGATTATAGATTCCCTGTATAATTACAATAGTGCAATACACTTGAAAACACTGATTTAAAAATGTATAATTACTGCAAGAGTTCAGTCTATGGATTCAGGGGCTAGCGCCTTTCTGCTAGAGCTTGTCGCTTAGCGACAATTTACAAAGGAGATCATAATGGTCAACAAGGACTTCGACCATCTCGAAATCAGCATTCCCCACACTAGCAGGAACGATTCACGTCTGCACGTGACATCTCAACCAATGAATTCACAGGGGAAAGCAATTGGTCCAGCTACGCATAGTAGTAGTTTAGGTGCCATCGCCATTGGATATGCCGCACATCAAGATTACTACGACTCAAAGAAGTGATCTCTAACGTCCTTGCCTAACAGCAGGGACTTTTTAATGAAGAAAGAAGGAGAATTGATGACAGGTAAAGAAATTGCCGATGGATATTGCAAAACAATAGTCGACAAAATGGCAAATCACACAGCCGACGAAGCAATAGCTTTAATTAACAGCGTAGGTGGGTATATGAAGTCTCAGCTAAAACCCAACCTCGGGAAAACGGCATTGATTCAAATTATCTCAAATACCGATTCCCCCGAGTGGGAATTAGCCAAAGTGTGCAATCTATTGGGTATATCAGATATCGGCACAGATAAATATACATGGGATACTATGCCGGATTTAGATCAAAAATAGCTAGAACTTCTGAGCCATCCTACTTGTCCAGCAGCTTAAATTACATATTAATAGTTCCCTTTCACAAAGGGAGCTGGCGCCCGTCTAACGCAAAAGATGTGATGGTACATGTTATAGCTCCCTTTCGCAAAGGGAGCTGGCGCCCGAATTTACAACTGAATACGTGGGGTGCGGTTATAGCTCCCTTTCGCAAAGGGAGCTGGCGCCCGTTAGGGCGACTGAGGGTTCGTAGAAAATGCTCCTTTACGAAAAAAGCGATAAAGCGCAATCTATTCAATCGCGGTGATTTCGCCGTTTTTAGGTAGAACATACGCTGATTGCGGCTACCACGGAATTTCAGAGTGAGGTCGCGTTCGGGTAGAATAAATGGCCCGTCAATTAGAATGTCCAGCGATTTCGTAAACTCCCACATATCCAGCTCGGCCCACTCGCGCTGATATTTAATGTTTTTGTAAGTAAAGCCGCTGAAGGACAAGATATTCCAGCTCAATTCTTTGCGAGCCCAGTCGGCAATTTCCTTGCAAGCTTTCGCCTGTAGCATCGGCTCACCACCACTAAAAACGATGCCAGTCTGTCCGCACAGCTTGCGTAACCGATCCTTTACCCAGTCAATTTTTACCACTATTCCCGCCTGATCTGACCAGGATTCCGGATTGTGCCAGCCTGGGCAGGTGCGGTAGCATATAGTTAAATTTTAAGAAAAAGTGAATAAAACCCACCCAGTAAACCCACCCGATGGCTTCGCCATCTGCCCTCCCTTGATAGGGAGGGACTTATAAATTCAGCTTGCCCGCCGCCTGACGGGGCAAGCCTTAAGTTAAGTTGTTACGCCTCGTAGTAACTACTGCCACTGCTTGCCTACCACTTATGATAAAACATCTACATTAAACGAAATAACTCGTTTAACGAACATCAAGGAGTAATCATATCATGGAGTACACAGTCACAAAACGACGACTTCACTACCAAAGTCAGTGGCGACTACAGTAAAGACGGAGAGGAAAGGACTGACTTTCTGATTTTCGGCAGAAAAACTGGAGAGCATGCCCATGTATCCGTAGATGCCAATGGCAAAATGACTATATGGCATGACCTACGATAAATAATTAGGCCTTGGCATGTCTATAAACTGCTAATAAAATATTATAAAATACGGGCAATCTAATCATGACAAAACAAGAAGTGTACGACAAAATAGCTAAAATGCGCAAACAATGCGCAGATGACGATGAATTTATAGTCAGACTGGTATCCTTTATTGCACTGAATGATTTAGACGACAATAATGAGGCTATATCGACAATGCTAGATTTAGCAGTAGAATATAATGACAATATTACATCTGCAGAACAAAAACAGCGCATTAAGTTAGCTATCACATACCTGCTAGATGCATTATCTAATAATTGATTAACAATTGATGTAAACCGCACCTAGCATCAACCGAGTCACCAGCTTGCCCGCCGCCTGACGGGGCGGGACTTTTGGCTACTCAATCGCGGTAATCTCGCCGTCTTTCAGATGGAGCATGCGTTGGTTGCGGCTGCCACGAAACTTCAACGTTAGATCACGCTCAGGTAGAATAAACGGCCCATCAATCAGAATATCCAAGGACTTAACAAAATCCCACATAGCAGGCTCAGCCCACTCACGCTGGTATTTGATGTTTTCATAAGTAAATCCACTAAAGGATAGTGTATTCCAACCCATCTCCCGACGCGCCCAATCAGCAAGCTCTTTACAAGCCCGCGCCTGCAACATCGGTTCACCACCGCTGAAGGTAATGCCAGTTTGACCACGGAGCTTGCGCAACTGATCCTTCACCCAATCAATTTTAACCACCGTACCAGCTTGATCCGACCAAGACTCCGGATTGTGACAGCCTGGGCAAGCTCGATAACAACCCTGACACCAAACTACCGCCCTAAGTCCTGGCCCATCCACAATAGAGTCGCTCTGGATTGGGCCAGCTAACAAGATTTCATCATCGTTAATATCAATTGCCATTGATATTATTATACCTTACTAAGCCTACGTGGTTGAGCAGCTTTAGCTAGCTCGCGTTCGGCTTTCTGGCTTTTAGTATAGACACCCGTGATACTGGTTGACACGCCGTGCTTGACGCGCGCTTTCTCTTCGGCGCGTTTAGCGTCATTCCAATTCTCTAGTGAACCTACTAGATAGCCAGTAATACGACGCAGACGCTCGAAGCCGACAGGGCCATCCGTTTCCTCACGGCCACAGCTTGGACAAGTTGTACCACTGATAATACCGCTAAAGCCGCAAACTGGGTCACGATCCACTGGGTGATTAACTGAGCCATAGCCAATGCCTTTTTCCTTCATGTGACGAATCACAGCCTCGAATGCCTCGATATTCTGGCTCGGATCACCGTCTAACTCGATATAGGTAATATGACCAGACTTACATAGCGCATGAAAAGGCGCTTCCTTGTCAATCTTATCAAATGCACTAATGTGGAAATAGACTGGCACGTGGAATGAATTAGTATAGAATTCGCGATCTGTTACACCCTTAATCTTACCATATTTCTTCTGATCCATACGGGTAAAGCGTCCCGATAGACCTTCGGCTGGGGTTGCAAATACACCGTAGTTCATATTGTATTTTTTACTGTACTCTTCACAGCGATCTGCCATATGCTTTACAATCTCTAGACCCTTCTGCTCCATCTCATCTGATTCGCCGTGATGATGCCCTGTCATAGCAACCAAGGTTTCTGCAAGGCCGATAAAGCCAATCGATAGTGAGCCGTGCTTGATCACGCTTTCTAGCTCGTCATCTAGGCCCAGCTTTTCACTGCCCATCCAATTACCTTCACCCATCAAGAATGGGAAGTTACGCACTAGCTTATGCGCTTGGAACTGATAGCGATCCCATAACTGATCCGCCACCATGTCCATTAGCTTGTCCAGCTCTTTATAGAAACCCTTCCAATCTGGCTTTTGGCGCTTACCTAAGCAAATGCCGTGCTTAATACCAAGACGTGGCAGATTAATTGATGTGAACGAGCAATTGCCACGGCGCACTGACGTACCATTCGATTCCGGAAAGATCGACTCAAACACGCGCGTCCGGCAACCCATGGTAGCAATTTCTGTATGATAATCACCGGGCTTGTAGTACTTTAGATTAAATGGCGCATCGATAAATACAAAATTCGGAAATAGACGCTCTGACGAGACTTTCATTGCCAGTTTAAACAAATCGTAGTTCGGATCCTCAGGGTTATAGTTTACGCCCTCCTTTACCTTGAATACGCCAATTGGGAAAATAGGCGTCTCGTGTCGGCCTAAACCCGCTTCGGTTGCCTTTAACCATTGTTCAATCACCAGCCGGCCAGCCTCTGATGTATCGGTACCAAAGTTTAACGACGTAAACGGCACCTGTGCACCAGCACGTGAATGCATGGTATTTAGATTATGCACTAGCCCCTCCATAGCTTGGTAGGTCTGGCTGATTGTATCGGCTTTTGCTTCTTTAAACACCTTATCTGGAATATCATCAACAGTCTGTGGGTAATCTAGCTTTGCTAAATCCTCATCGGTGATTTTGTAATCATTATTAGTATAATCATTGTACCGCTTGAGCTCTTGTCTGACATTCTTGCGATAGGTCTTATTCACACCTGGTGCCATTGCATAATCAAAGTTCGGGATAGCTTGACCGCCGTGCTGCTCGTTCTGGTTTGATTGCAGAATAATAGCACACAGCGCCGCGTAGCTACCGATACTGTTAGGAGTACGTAGATAGCCATGGCCGGTCGAGAAACCACCGTTTTTAAATAGTTCTAGTGGGTCAGTCTGGCAGCAAGTTAACGTACCGGTAGCATAAAAATCTAGATCGTGGATATGGATGTCGCCATTATCGTGTGCTTTGGCGTGTTCTGGTTTCAGCAAAAATGTCTTGGCGTACTCCTTTGATCCTGCCTGACCAAACTGGAGCATCTTGCCCATGGCAGTATCGCCGTCGACATTGGCATTCTCGCGCTTAATATCACTCGAGTCCTTAGCCAGTGAGCCCACTATGGTTTTGTATGACGAAATTAGTTTATCCTCATTGAACTTATGCGCACGTTTATTACTTTTTTTAGAATCTTTCGAAACTTCGTCGCGTTGCATAGTCGACACTGACATCTTCCTTATACCCTCCGATCAACTTGATATTATGTCAATTTTGTTTTACCAATACACTACTGCTTGTGTATTGTTTTTAGTCTAATACACCATACATAGTGGTGTCAATAAGCTCTAGCATGTAATATTTGCAACGCTAACAGGGGTAGCATAGTGTTTGTAGCTTTAATTAAAACACTATATCTGCAATAATAAGACTAACCATGAATAAGGGACTAGAAATTAAGAATCTTAGCGTTGCAACAACGGAGGGTAAAACCATTTTTAGCAATGTATCAGTAAGGTTCGATGACAACAAAAACTACGCCTTGGTTGGTCGCAATGGTAGTGGTAAGAGCACACTAGTTAGCGCCATTATGGGTCATCCGCATTATCAAATCACTGGCGGACAAATACTATTAGACGGCAAAGACATTACCAATCTATCGCCCGACGAGCGCGCAAAGCGCGGACTTTTCTTAGCTATGCAGTACCCCGCCGAAATCCCTGGCGTTAGCTACGCCAACTTTCTACGCACCGCACTAGGACGATTAACTGGCAATCAGTTTAATTTCCTAGAGGTATTAGAGCACCTACAACGCGAGGCTAAGGCGTTAGGTTTTAAAGATTTTGATTATAACCGCGATCTCAACGTTGGATTTAGTGGTGGCGAGAAGAAGAAATCAGAAATTCTACAGATGCTAATTTTAAAGCCTCGCTTTGCGTTTCTAGACGAGCCAGATTCTGGCTTAGATAAAATCAGTGTCAAGCGACTAAGCGAGCGGCTGGCGCAACTAGATTTTCCAACTTCCCTTATCGTCATCTCGCACCACGACAAACTACTAGAGACGATCAAGCCTGAATCTATTTATGATATGGAACAGCTCGAAGGGTTAGCAGGAGGCGCCGACCTTGACGAAGACTAAATTTCCTAATGGACTAAGCGAGGATATCGTTCGCCGCATTAGTGCCGCCAAACACGAACCAGACTGGATGCTACAAGTGCGCCTAGATGCATATCATCAGTTCATTAATATGCCGATGCCTAAGTTCGGACCCAAATTAGATATTGATTTCGATAGTATCTGTTATTACGCCACTCCAACTGACCAGCCGACTGACCGTTGGGATAACTTACCGCGCGATATTAAAAATACTTATGACCAAATTGGCTTACCTGAAGCCGAGAAGCGCTACTTAGCTGGTGTTGGTGCTCAATACGATTCCGGTGTAGTCTACCAAAATCTCAAGGCTGAATGGGAGAACTTGGGCGTAATCTTTCTCGACACTGATACTGGGCTACAGAAATACCCCGATCTATTCAAAAGGTTCTTCGGTAAAGTTATCCCTGCCCGTGACAATAAATTCGCTGCACTCAACACTGCAGTCTGGAGTGGCGGCAGTTTTATCTACGTGCCACCACATGTCCAGTTAACTATTCCATTGCAAGCATATTTTCGCATCAACATTGCAAACCTAGGTCAGTTTGAACGCACGTTAATCATTGCCGACGAGGATGCTGAAGTGCAATATGTCGAAGGGTGCACTGCTCCAATTTATTCGACAGACAGCCTACATGCGGCTGTGGTCGAAGTAGTTGCCATGCCAGGCAGCCGCGTCCGCTACACCACCATCCAAAACTGGTCTACCAACGTTATCAATCTAACTACCCAGCGCATGCTGGTTCAGAAAGATGCTGTTGGTGAATGGATTGACGGTAATATTGGCAGCAAGATTACCATGAAATATCCCTCGGTCATCTTAGCTGGCGAAGGTGCTCGCGGCGACATCTTGTCCATGGCAGTTGCCAAGGGTACACAAAATCAGGATAACGGCGGCAAGGCTATTCACTTAGCACCCAACACCTCATCTACAATTGTCTCAAAATCTATCTCGCTAGATGGCGGTGTCTGCAGTTATCGCGGCAAGATTAAAATTGCGCCAAATGCAGCCAATGCAAAAACTTCAACTAAATGCGATGCTTTATTGATGGACTCCACTAGCGTCAGCAACACTTTCCCGACTAATGATATTCATCGTAGCGACGCTGAAATCGCGCACGAAGCAACCGTCAGCAAGGTCAGCGAAGAACAGCTGTTTTATATGATGAGTCGTGGGCTAAGCGAAGATGAAGCAACCGGCATGATTGTTAATGGCTTCATGGAGCCGATCGTTAAGAATCTACCCATGGAATACGCCGTTGAGCTTAATCGCCTAATTGACATGTCAATGGAGGGTAGCGTCGGATGAGCAAACAAATCCATCAAACTATTACGGGCGAGCTTAGCAAAAAATACCTGATTGAGACTGACCAGGATTGCAGTTTTGACTTATGCTTTATTCATGATAAGCCTAATACTTCATCGAATATTTCTATCCTGATCTTAGCCAGTGGTCAAGCTCATATCAGCGTCAATGCAACTATTGTTATCAAAAGTAGTGCACCGGGTACTAACGCCTGGCTAGATATCAAAGTCATTACACGCGACCAGGCAATCGTAACGGCGGCTCCTAATCTAGAAATACATAGCGACGCGGTCAAAGCCGGCCATTCCTTATCTACTAAACGGGTTAGCGAGGACCAGTTATTCTATTTGGCTAGCCGCGGCATTAATCGCACCGTCGCAGAACAATTAGTACTCAACGCCATCGCCGAACCATACCGAAATAAAGGAATAAAACTAATATGAACCGTGATGATTTTCCAGTACTCAGAAATAATCCAGAGTTAATTTATCTAGATAGTGCTAATACAACTCTGAAGTCTCAATGTGTAATCGACGCAGTTAACAGCTATTACACTACTTACTCTGCCAACATTGGCCGCACTAGTTACAGATTATCTGAAATAGCAACTGACGCATACGAAGGCGCTCGCGCTAAAGTAGCAGATTTTATCGACGCCAGTCCATGCGAGATAATGTTTACCCAGTCTAGCAGCTATGCTATTAATCAAATTGCCAGAGGCATCCAACACATGTTGCGCCCTGGTGACGAAATTCTATTAACCTGCCACGAGCATAACTCAAATCTACTAATTTGGTATCAACTAGCACGCGAGATTGGCATCAAAATTCGTTTTGTCGAAGACTTAACGGCGAAAGACGATCTATCTAGAATCAAGCTATTCTCGTATTCGCTAGTTAGCAATACAACAGGCACACTGTATAATTACACTAATTTAGTTCACAAGCTTAAAGAGCAGGGAGTTATGATAGCAGTAGACATCAGCCAAGCTGTCGCTCATCTACCCCTGTCTGTTCACAAGCTATCCTGTGATTTTGCCGTATTCTCAGCACATAAGATGTATGGACCCAGTGGCGTTGGAGTGCTGTATATTCGCCGCGATTTACAAGATCAGATTGAACCTCTAGTCTATGGCAGCCAAACTTTTGCCAATCTCGATATAGCTAACAACCAATTCACCCTACTTAGCTCCCCTGCGAAGTTCGAACCCGGTACACAAAATATAGAAGGAGTAATTGGCCTAGGTGCTGCCGTTGATTATTTAATTTCGTCTACTAAAGGCGATAAAGGTAAATTTAAGCAGCTAAACACCCAATTCTACAAACATGAGAAACAGCTTGTTCAGCACTACCATCAGAAAGCCAATGAGTTAGATCTAACTAGTTATATATTTGAAAATGCACCAGTAGACATCGGCGTTGCAACATTGTCGCATCCAAATATACACCCCCATGACATTGCACTGCTGATGGACGAGCGTTACCACGTTGCCGTTCGAGCCGGCAAAGCCTGCGCAGACCTAGTAGCCGATAGCGCGCATGAACGTCGCGGTTTCATCCGCGCCAGCTTTGGCATATACACTACTAGCAGCGATATAGACAAGCTCTTGATGGCCTATCGGAGGATTATCGATGAGCTTGGATAAATTTTTATTAGATGACATTATCTACCACTACAAGCACCCTAAGTATCGTGGATCACTACCTAGTTCAGTCCGTGCTCAAGCTAGCAATACTTCATGTGGTGACGAAATCGATCTATATATCCAGATTAAAAATAATAAGATAGTTGACGCCAGATTTAGTGGCCAAATGTGTGCAATCGCAAATTACGGCGCCGAACTGCTATGTGCCTACATTATCAATCAAGATTTAGCCGATATGAAAAACCTTAAAAATTCAAATCTCCTAAAAACAGAGCAGGGGTCTTCCCTGCTCTGCAATCCTATTCGCCTCAAGTGTTTTGAATTAGCTCAACATGCACTAGCGAATCTCAATTACTGACCTTGTGCATATTTACGACTGCGGATATAGGCGGTAGTAGCAACAACTAATCCAGTTATCATGACAATTGATCCAACAGCTTGACCTGCACCAGTTTGCGCAATTACCTTTGGGCTTTCAGGTACAACTTGATCGCTAGTATTTGTCGGTTGGTTTGGCGTAGTAGTTTGATTTTCCGTCTTATCAGGCACCTCTACCTTCTCTTCAGTGTTAGTTGGTGGGGTTGTCGGCGGAGTTGTCGGCGTACAATCTTTATCAACAGTAGTCGTGGTTTGGTTGTTATCGTTATTGTCTTCGGTGTTATCCTGATCGGTCGAGCTGGTTACCTTGTTTATGATGGTAGTAGTACCGCACTCTAACTGATCTTTGTTCTTAATTGTGTAACTAATCTTGATGGTAGCGGTTTCACCAACATCTAGTTGCTTAAAGGTAATTGATCCACCCTTGACGATTGAGCCAGTTGAACCATTTTTGCTGGTTACAGTCTCTTTAGCACTGCTGTAGTAGGCTGGTAATTGGTCATTTACCTTAACGTTGGTTAGGTTAATGTTACCAGTGTTCTTTACGGTAATGGTGTAGTTAATAGTATCACCTGGGTTGGCGGTGGTCTTATCTACGGTCTTAGCGACGTCGTAGCTAGGAGCTGGTTTAACTTGGAAAACCGGTTGAATCTTTAGTAGGACAAAGCCACTATACTGGAAACAGCCAGGAATCTTGCCGTCCATCTGGTCATAACCTAGTAGAGCACCAGTACCTGCACCCTTAGCGGTATAGACTTCATTTGGCAGGTCAAAGCCACCCTTGTCTTCGGTCTTTAGGTTGTTGTAGTACTTTTGCGATACAACTTTGACATGGAAAGCCTCGTCGCCCTTAAGTACGATGTTGTCCCAGATTTCCTGTGGCTTTGCGTTGTCTGCCCATAGGTAGCCATTGATCTCAAACTGATGACCAAAAGTAGATTCTTTCGTAGGTAGGTTAATATGAGCACGTACATTGGTAGCTACTAGGTTAAGGTTGGCAGCAGCATTGTTGTGAACGTATAGTTTAACATCGTAAGTGTGGCCTTCACGCATGTTCATAGTATCCGTCCAACCGTTCTTGCCTGAATTGCCATAGCCAGTTGGATTGCTACCAGCTACCCAATATTTACTATCTGAATCACGGACACGCAAGAAGTTGCGTTCATCACCATAGTTAGGATTGTTCGTGATACTGTCGAAGGCAATATGATCGGCTGGTTTCTCGATGGTAAAGGTGTCGCGAGTTGGACCCCATGCATTAGATGCTACTGGAATGGTTACTGCGGCAATAACGCCAGCTGTTAATACAGTAACAGCGGCGACGCGCTTTGGCACGTAGTGCCAAACCTGCTTGATCTTAGATGTTACGCTCATTGAATCTCCTATGATAAATATCCTAATTTGATTATTAATATACTAGCACTAAATTGCGTTTATGTCAATATTATTTCATAGACTAAGACCAAATAATAGCCCTACTTTATATGTAGAGCTATTATCTTTAGTTATTTATCTACCAGCCAGTCTCGCCAGGGCGATCATTGCCATTGTTGCCTGGTATATTGCCGTTACTGTCGCTTGGCTTTGATGTTTCAGTGCTTCCAGTATTACCAACTTGGCCTACATTACCATCCGGCTTAACATAGCTATTATCGGGGTTTGGTTGACCAGGTTCTTTATTGACTGGATTATTAATAGCGGGAGCATTATCAGTTTGATAGTGATTGCCTGCATTAACATTAGCATCCGCACCTGGAATCTTACTTGCAGGTGGTGGAGTAACCGGTGGGGTGACTGGCGGGGTAACTGGTGGGGTAACTGGTGGGGTAACTGGTGGGGTAACTGGTGGGGTAACTGGTGGGGTGACCGGCGGAGTAACTGGTGGGGTAGTTGTTGTCGTCGTATATGTATTGCCCGTGGTATATGTTGTAGCTGTATTAGTTACAACTGGTGGTACGTATACTTCGTAACCCGCTAGTAGCTGATCGCAATGTGGCGATACTGCAATGTATTTGCCATCACCTACACCATTGATGTTGGCTAGCTCAATCAAGTGGCCAGTATGCGTATCTGACTCTGTGACTGTTAAGCCATTGTCGTTGTTGATATCACCATACGAATAGACGTTTGCCGCATTAAAACCGTCAATCTGAACATTTGATTGCAATAGAATGTCGCGAATCTCGTTAAACTTCTGCTGTTGCAATTCTTTATTGCCCTTTAGATCGTGCGACAATTTTACTACGTTATCTTGTGGAGTGATGAATCCGTAGATGGTGCGCGAGGTATTAGCTTTGGCTTCGTCAACTGCACCTGCATACATCGCTAGTACGTCATCGTGCTGAGCAGCTAGATAAACCATGTTGTATTTAACCATATCAGGGTTATTTTCACTATCAACGAAGGCGTCGCCTACATTGCCCGGCTGCTCTAAATTATCCTGCAGATACTGCTCAGCATTGTCACCCATCAAGGTGTTATATGGTTGACCATAACCATCAGCCAATTTCTTCACTGCATCCTCTGGAATGTTCATATACTCGGCAGCGTTATGAATACTGCGGTAATCCTCCAAGTTAACCCCTAGAGTATTTGCCTTAATTTGATCACGGTGGTCTTCCGCCTTAGTGCGGACTTTAGCAATATTGTCCTTTACCTGATTGCGCTCAGCCTCGTCCTTTATCTGATCAGCAGCTTTGTCGGCATTGCCAAGACGCGACACCAAATCATCAGCTACAGCTGAATTGCCGTCATTTTGCTTGTCTTTCATTGCCTTAGCGACATCATCTACTTCATCCTGAACCGATTGAGCCTCGTCGGACATTTTTTGCTCATCTTTATTCTGCTCTTTGTCTTTGGCAGGTTTATTATCGACAGTTTGCGAGGTTGATGCTCTTTCGGTATTTTCAGCTCGATTAGCATTAGCTTGCGCCACAGTATACCAACCGAGACCGAGACTGGTAACAATAGCAAGTGCGCCCGCTGCCCATTTACGAGCTAGCTTATGGTCGCGTTCACCCTTAGTCTCTTCATTGTTATGTAGTCTATCTTTATGTAGTCTAGCTTTCAGCGAGCTCATGAAGCGAGCGAAGCGCGAAGGCTTTGGCTCGACCTGAAACTCTTCTAAGAATTTTTTCGGATCGTTGTCCTCAGAATTATTCTGTCCAAGGCCATTGTCAGATTCGACTGATGCAGCTGATGTAGCCGGTGCAGCCTGCTTAGAGCTACTATTAGGATTTCCTAGAATATCATTAAGAGCAGTCTCACCTAGTTTTTCCGCGATTACTTTTCTTAATTTATCGTTCTCTTCTTTTACTTTTTCCAATTCATCTAATTGACGCTGCAGATCAGCTATGCGATCATGTCCGCTTTCGCTACCCTGCCCCTCTGGCTTGGGTATCGGGCTTTCATTGTTCTTCACCATTACTATCTCCTTCCTCACAAACCTGCTATACAGGATATCTACGGTCTATACTCACCGTAAACTATAGTTATAATCTAGCACAAACACTTTTATTTGTCAATATATTTGCCGTGTTGTCAAACTAGACGTAAGCTTTATGTAGCTTTCCAACTAAAAGGTCTAGACAAAGCACATTATGTATGCTAGTATATTTAGTGTTCTAACAAGGGCCGGTAGCTCAGCTGGTTAGAGCAGGGGCCTCTTAAGCCTCGTGTCGAGGGTTCGAATCCCTCCCGGCTCACCATAAAATTATTCACACTCTCTAACGAGAGTGTTTTTGATATATAATAAATTTATGAAGGTTACTCGCCGATTATTATTACTAGCTGCAGCATCTTTGTCAGCCTATGCCGCATGGTGGCAGTGGTATAGCCTATGGCCAGCCAACACTAGCCTCAATTCACTGGTCACTCACGCTAGCTTTTTTGGAATTACGTTAAGCGTCGAGATATTCAATCAAATTTCATTAGCTCAAGCTATATTCGCTATAGCCTTTATTGTGTTGCTCGCTGCTGTTACTGGATTCAAATCTATTGCTTGGCTAAGTATTATCCTGCAGATTATTTTGATAGCATTCGTTACATATGCCACGGGCTCAACTATTGACACGCTAGCTAGCATTCATGCTGGTTATGGACCATGGATTACAATTGGCGCCGTGGCTTTGACAGTTGTCATCATCGTGTTTCCAAAGCACCGACCTAAAGAGGCCAAGAAATGACTGGCGCCGATTATCGCACAGCTATCGGCCGACTAGTTAGCCAATTGCGTCAGAATCACGGATTTACCCAAACTGATTTAGCCAAGCTATTAGGAACCAGCCAGTCCGCTGTTAATCGGATTGAGCACGGAGTTCAAAATGTCAGTCTGGATATCTTAGCCAAACTATCCGATGCCTTAGACAGCGACCTCATATTGTTAGGCAACCCCAATCGCTTGAGTCTCAGGATTAACGGCGGTTTCCCATTGTCAGGTAAAGTTGACACGACATCACTAAGCAAGTATCAGATTCTAACACTCGGTATTCTAAACTGTATCACCCACTCTGCTCTGGAATTTGATAACGCAACAGTCATAGACAGCTTAGAGTGGCGAGTCATTTCTGAGCAGGCTAAATTAGATGACGTCGAGCCTTATATAACGCCAATTAGCCATAGATTACTTTCGTTATTAGATTGCCCATCTACCGCAGGCTTATCGAAAATTTATTCAAGTCAAATCGCAGAATACAATTTAGTTAGCATTGCTGCCATGCTAGCTAGACCTAGTGAATCTTACCTGATCGACACTGCCAATACTAATCGCCAATACAAGGATTTTTACACGCAACTAAAATATTGCGGCGCACAGATTGAAACTTATCACGAAATCTGATATTATAACAATTGGCCATGGCGTCTGTAGCTCAGCTTGGTTAGAGCGTCTGTTTGTGGCACAGAAGGTCGCAGGTTCGAGTCCTGTTAGACGCCCCATGAAATCATTAAAATAGACCCATAAGGGTCTATTTTTGTTATCAGATTCTGGTACCTCAGGAGGGATTCGAACCCCCGACACGATGGATAGAAGCCACCTGCTCTAATCCCCTGAGCTACTGAGGCAAAATAAATTCTGGTGCGGGTGGAGAGAGTCGAACTCTCGTCGCAAGTTTGGAAAACTCGAATATTAACCGCTATACGACACCCGCGTATGGTATACATTATATCATACTTATATTCACTATATATCCATAATCCGCGCCAAACTACATACTGCTAGCTAGCGCATTCTGAATATCTGTTGCAGTCAAACGAATGCCACTGCCTGCGACCAATTCTCCCGACAGCATCTTGTTTGCCACAATGTTTTCAACTGTTCTCTGAACAATTCGCCGCATTGGACGAGCACCGAGGCGCGGATCGTACCCTGCATCTACTAGAAGTCTCTTTGCATCCTCGTCTACCGCCACTGCAATCTTCTGAACTGCCAGATTCTTGTTGACGCCCTTGAGTATTAGGTTAACTACTTGGACTAGCTCAGCCTTGGTTAGCGGACGGAATACTGCGACCTCATCAAAACGGTTCAGAAACTCTGGTCGGAACTCACCAGAGTTAATGATGGCATCCTGAATTTGGCTAGCAAACTGCTCTACCTGATAACCCGCATCGATATACTGACGTATTAGTTCAGCACCTGCGTTAGAAGTTGCGATCACTATGGTATCGCGGAAAGAGATTTCGCGATTATTAATATCGCGCAAGATTCCCTCGTCAAGCACCTGTAGCAAGGTTGTCAGCACATTAGGATGTGCCTTCTCTATCTCATCCAGCAATACAACACTAAATGGATTTTTCTGCACTTGCGCCGATAGCGAATTCATATCAGTCGCACCGTCAGCAATTAAGCGCGCTACGTCCTCTGCACGTACATACTCGTTTAAGTCTATCCGTACCATGTGGCCCTCGCCGCCAAAGTAAACATCTGCTAGCGCCTTAGCAAGCTCTGTTTTACCAACGCCAGTTGGGCCAAGGAACAGAAATGTTCCAATCGGTCGGTTCTCATTGCGCACACCGGCACGCGCCCGCCTTAGTGCTGATGCCACCGCTGTTACTGCCGATTTCTGGTTAATCATGCGTTCGTGGATTAGATTTTCTAGGTTTAGTAGGCGCTCGCGCTCAGCCTTATTATCACCATAGACTAAATTACCACCTACCTTGATTCCTAATGTTTTTTCAATTGTTGCTGAAATTGATTGTGCTGTAACAAAACCGTTAGTAGCCTGCTGCACTGATTGCTCTAATAGCTGCACGGCGGCTCGCGGCTGAGCGACTGTCTGGATGTAACGATTGCTCAGACGAATTGCCTCGGTTAGCGCTTGGTACATAAACATACATTTCGACTGATATTCCAATGTCAATACACGATCCTCTAGAATCAGCATAGTTTCATCGGCTGTTGCAGGTTTAACTTCTATTCGATTCAATGAACTAGCTAAGGCTGGTTTAGCCTGCATGATCTGCAAGAATCGCTGCTCGTCCATCGCTAGAACCAACTTTAAGTTACCGCCCTCCAAGATCGGTTGTAGTAGATTACTGAGGTCTAGCGCGCCAGTGCCGTCTTCAAAGAACACATCAGCATTATCTAGAAACAGTACGATGTTCTTCGCCTGGTAAGCTTCAGCTAGCAAACGATTAATTAGGTATTCTACTTGTCCACGTCCGCCAGCATTAGCTACGATACTAGTCGCATCTAACGAAAACACCTGATTGAAGCGAAGACCGGCCGGCACATTCCGACTCGCATCCATTAAACAATCCGCCAATGACTCCACTACCGTAGATTTACCCGCACCCAGTGGACCAATCAGCGCCACATTACGTCGCCCTGGTGTTGCTAAATTAGTAATCATCGAGTCAACAATCGACTGGTCACTCTCGAGTTCAACATTTAGTGACCTGCTATTTGTATACTTCTGGCTGATATTAACGCCAAAGTGTTGCAATGTTGGTATATAGCCAAACGACCAATCGCGCGCAACGCCACCAGTATAACGTGGCTTGTTTATCATGCGCCTTAAGTAATTAATGTGCTCAAACCATTGCACCACCCGAACAACATCGTCATTATCCACATGATGAGTGCGCAATAAATCGTCGACGCCCGGCGTTGTCAGCATGATTGCAGCCATAACAATAGGTGCAGTAATCACGTTTGAACGGTCACCAATGCCTTGCCAGAGTTTTACTGACACCTGCCAAACGGCAGTGGCGTCAGACACACTATCAGAAATTAGTGGCAATATAAAATCACTAGCAATCCCAAGGCGGTTCATTACAAAGTATCCACCGTCTGCATGTTTAGCTGCCTCAAAAATCTGTTTCGGTGACGGATTTGCTGGTAATCGTCCCAATAAATCGCCTGCCAGTACAGCGTCGATTGTTTGACTACCTTTAGTCGGCGATAGTAATTTTAGATCGTACTTATTCCACAGAAACGGTATTAATACCCATAAGCCTAGAGAAACCACCAATAGTCCGCTAGGCATTCCAGCCAACCACATCGCCACACCTAGCAGAGACAGTACCGCACTAAACACTAGCGATAGTACGCCAAGCCATTTGCCAAAATGGACACCAAAACGCGCTCTGCAGCTACGCTCGGAATTGTAATTTAAATTAGTTTCCACGGCGCCCCCACAGTTGACATTAATATTAGCCCTACAACAGGCATAACGGGCATCAAAGGCCACAAGGCAATTTGCAGTAATCCTAGTACTGCCTTTAGCGTTAATGCAATGATTCCAGCTAGAATCGTAAATGTCCTAGCAATAAACCCGATCGTACGACTAATTAGCTTGTCTAGAAGCATATTCATTTTGCCACCCGCTTCTCTTTGGGTTTCATTGGCACTAATCTGATGGAATGGCGCAAATAACGTGCGAATAAGCAGGCCAATACTAAAGGTATCCGCTGTTTTCCTCAGTGATAAACTCGATCGAGAAAGCTGACCAAGCCATCCGTCACTATACCACCACTTCAACATGCCGATTAAAACCATATAGCTATATTATAGCAGATTACGCATATGGTTTAAGCATTGGACAACTACCCCTATAATCTGGTATAATATCCTGGAATTTAAGGATAAACAAGGAGAAGAAATGTCCGGACATAGTAAATGGGAAACTACCAAGCGTCAGAAGGCCGCCGAAGACGCTAAACGCGGCGCTGCCTTTACAAAATTAAGCAATATGATCGCTATTGCAGCTCGTGGTGGTACTGACCCAACCATGAACCCGTCACTTGCCATGGCAATCGACAAAGCCAAGCATGCTAGTATGCCAGCCAGCACCATTCAGCGTGCTATCGATCGTGGCGCCAGCAAGGACGCTGCTGCATTAGAGGAAATTGTTTACGAAGCCTATGGTCCAGCCGGCACTGGTATTATTATCGAGGCTGCAACCGATAATCGTAATCGTACCTTCCCTGATATCAAAACTACCTTGAACAAGAACGGCGGTTCTATTGCTGCGCAAGGCTCAGTGATGTTCCAGTTTGACCACAAAGGTGTAGTCAATGTTAATGCCACTGGCGACGACAACCTAATGACTGTACTAGACGCTGGCGCCGAAGATGCCCGCGAAGAGGATGGCGAAATTGTTGCCTATACTGATATGAAAAATCTGCATAAAGTACGCCAGGCTATTATTGATAGTGGCCTAGAAGTTACTGATGCTGGCCTAAAATACGTACCAAAAGATCCTGTCGAAGTCAGCGATCCAGAGGTTGCCAAAAAGGTTATTAAACTGTTAGATGCACTTGATGACATGGATGATGTGACAGAAGTTCACACAAATGCTGACATTACGTGCAATCTTTGATATAATAGTTTCCGTTGAGGGTAATCAACGGGAATATATCGGGGTGTAGCTCAGTTTGGCTAGAGCGCGCGCTTTGGGAGCGTGAGGTCGTCCGTTCGAGTCGGATCATCCCGACCAAGCAATTATTTAGGGGGCTAATTAGGTGGATAAGATCAAACAGCATATTGCGTTAGTTAAAAGTAAAAGAATTAGCGACTCTAACTGGCTATCCAGACACAAAGTTTCAACAATAGCTTTGTGCTGTGTATTAGTCCTATTTATTGGTGTAATAAGCTTTGTTGGTTATTACTATAGCGATAAAGCTGCACCTGGTACTACAATAGCGAATATTAATGTAAGCGGTAAAACTCAGAGTCAGATTAAAAACGAGCTAAAAAGCCTCTTGCAAAATACGCGCCTTAGCTTAACTTATAACGGCAAGTCTGCCACTGCAAGCGCCAGTGACCTGGGGCTAAATATTGATGTTGACAAGTTTGCTAGCAAAGCCGCCCAGACTGGACGTAGTACAGTATTAAATCCATTTTCACGTCATCATTTCGATCTCAGTGGTTCTTATAACAAAAATAAGGTCTTAGATTTTGTCACTTCTAATTTTCCCGAGCTTAGTTCTAACCCGGTTAACGCCACCGTGCAGTTTAACAAGGTGAAAAATACATTCGTTGCAGTTCCCGGCGCCGCTGGCCATTCAATCGAAACTAAGGGATTATTTGCCAAAATCGAGAGCCTATTAAAAGAGCCGAAAATTACCAACTATGAAGTCAGGATAGACAATGCACAGCCTGTTATTAGCGATCAATCTGCATTAGATACAGCGAACTACATGAATCAGGTAATTCGTAATCGCATCAAAATTGTTAATAATGGCAAATTATTGGCTTATCCAGATCCTGCCGATATTGCAGGATGGACTAAGTTCACCATCAATAGTAATACCGGAAAATACGATATAACATACGATGACACTAAAATTAAAGGTTACGTCACAGATTTTATTGCAGGACGTCTAGCCAATAAACCAGTCAACGAAAAGGCTATCACCGATGCATCTGGTAACGTTCTACGCACTATAACACCGGGTAAAGCTGGGCAAGAATTGACTGATCCCGACACAATTGTTAGTGGTATCTCTAGTGCACTAGCCGCTGGCGGAGGCGGGAGTATTGAAGCGCAGACACACGACGCTCAATACAAAACTGACGGCTACCAAGCCAAGGATAATCACTGGGTTGAAGCTAACCTTAGCGACTATAGCGTAACATTATGGGACGGCAATAATCAGGCCTATCGCACAACTAGTACATCACACGGCAAACCATCGTCACCAACTATCACCGGATTATTTAAGGTAGTTCGCAAGGTGTACGAAAAATGCATGCCAAATCCGCCGTCCAAAGAACCTCTCTGCAACATTCACTATTCGACATTCTTTGAGTCTAGTGGCTACGCTTTTCACGAAGCTTGGTGGATGAGCGCTGAGAAGGGCAATATGAACAAGGGTATTAGTCATGGTTGCATTAATATGCTAAAGGAAGATGCTCGACGCGTTTACGATTGGTCTACCGTAGGAACTCCCGTCTGGATACACTATTAGTCGACTATATTATCGTCATAATAACTATGTTTAGTTGCGTATTTTAAGACCATAATTACTAGCAGCACTACGGCGTAATATACCACTATCTGCCCTGCTGTCATCTTAATATCGAGAGTACCACCAGGAATCTCGGCACCCCAAGACGCCACTGCCAACACAAAATCTAGCAACCCTTTAGCTGGTACGGCAATAACAGTCGCAACGCTAATTGGCGCAACCGCCGCGCCTAGTCCTGCGACAAATGTCAACAACATCGTGATAGGTAATAGCGGCAGCACAAAGACGTTAGTTAGCAGCCCCACAACAGATACATTACCCATAAATATTGCAATAATCGGAAGCGTAAAAAGTTGCGCACTGACTGTTTCAAATAGAACCTGACTCACCGTTTGCGGTAGCTTATGCAATCGTTCTCTAACACTTGCTAAGCCTTTTAATTCTACGCCCTTCCATTTACGTTTCTGCTCTGCCGCTATACGGTCAGCATAGAAGTAGTCTTGCAACAGCGGTGCCAATAGTATCACACCGGCAAATGAGCCGAACGACAAATACCAACCTGCATCACCCCAAGCCGACGTTGGATCGACAAATAACGACGCAGCCGCCACTAATGACAGTAAAATTACTGGATGAATATTACGACCGTAATACCATAGTACTAGGCTAAAGAGCGCCACCATACTAGCTCGCAGCATACTGGCGCTCATACCAGTTACGCCGACAAATGCCACTACTAGAATAGCAGCGATTATTAACGCCAACAACCGTGAATGCGCCGACAGCAGGCGGCGCGCAAACCGCACCAATACAGTCAAGTTATAGCCACTAGCAACCAGGATATGCGTCAACGCAGCCATAACAAACATTTCTTTCATGGCGTCCGACTGAGCCGACTTCTGCCCCGCCAAAATCCCCATACCTAGAGCCCATTCGTCATCGCTGGTAATCTTTTTTAAATTTTTGCCAAACCAATTACGCAAATCCCCCATCGGGTCGGCTATATCCGAATCTTCTACATATGAGACTTTAGCTGATTGCAATGTTGCAGCGTAGGCGCCAAAACCTTTCGACAATTTACCAAACAACACAATGTGATCACTACGTTCTAAACTTACCCGTGTACTCTTGCTGACTGAAGTCCATACCTTGCCTTTCATGTCTCGCCCATCAATAGTTACATTCGACAAGGTCAACGACCACTTATCTCGCAACGACGACGGATCGTCTGATATTATCGCCCCGATCGTTACGTTTCTATCTATATATTGCTGGTAATCCATCAATTGATACTGCGTCACACTAGCCCGTAAAAGCCCAATCAATATACCTGATAACACAGACATTACTAACCATAATCGGGTACAATTGTGGCACGCTAATATAATTAATACCAATGCCGTGAACATTAGTATATAACCAAGTAAATCACTAATTACACTTCTAATAGCGCCGCATAACACTACGCCAACAGTAAAACCCATACACCAAGCAGCTATTTGCCAGCTAATATGAGTATTTGTTTTCAGCATTAACTATATTATAACGCAGAACAGGCTGGCTAATTTTATCGCCACCCCCTTCCTTATTGACACTATTTATGCTATTATAATTAATGTCAATGGGTTGATAGCTCAGTTGGTAGAGCACGGGCCTTTTAAGCCTGGTGTCGCGGGTTCGAGACCCGCTCAACCCACCAGAAATTATTTTGCCACTCCTTGCGAGTGGCAATTAATTTTAGTGTATAATTGACATATGGAGAGCAAGATTAGAATTATTAAGCAATGGCTTGGTACTGGGTCAATTAATATCTTTGGCATTCAATTCTCTGGCAAAGATACATTAGGTGTTAAATTAGCAGAGCTACTAGATGCTAACTTCCTTAGCAGTGGTGATCTCGTGCGTGCTGCCGCCAAGAAAAACAGTAGCGCCGAAATTCAGCAGGCTGCCATCGATAGCGAGCAGGGCATCCTAACTCCTACTGAACAATTTCGCGAATTAATCGTACCACATCTCAAAGATGAGTGTCTTATGGGGAAGCCCCTAGTACTCAGCTCAGTTGGTCGTTGGTACGGCGAAGAAGAAGTCGTTATGCAGGCATTGCGCGAGAGCCAGCATGACTTAAAAGCCGTCATTGTCATGGAGATTTCTCTGGATGAGGTTTGGCGTCGTTGGGAACTTAGTAAAGACGAACCACGCAACGGTGGCCGTGTAGACGACTTAGATAAAGATAAAGTTAATAAGCGTCTCACTGAATTTCGCGAGAAGACCATACCTGTAATAGAAAAGTACGATCAGCTTGGGCTATCTTATCACGTTAACAGCGAGCAGTCGCGCGAAGATACGCTCACTGAAGTTGTCGATCACCTATATCAGCTCGCCAAAAATTAAATTTGCCGCATGGCAATTGTCCTACGCCGCTACCCCACTAGACTGCATAACCACAGTCTACGGGAAGCGGCTATTATTCGTCTCGCTTTAACATTACAGTAAAGGCGTCAGCAGGAATATCTACTTTACCAAAGCGCTTCATGCGCTTCTTACCTCGACGTTGCTTGTCTAGCAATTTTGCCCGGCGGTCTGGGTCACCCGTATGAATTTTTACTGTTACATCCTTACGATAAGACGATATATCTTCACGCGCAATAATTTTACCGCCAATCGCTGCCTGCAAGCTGACTGCAAATTGCTGACGCGGAATGACGTCTTTCAGTTTTTTGCATACTTCACGGCCAATTCGTACAGATTCACTACGATGGCACATAACCGACAACGCCGACACCATCTCACCTGCTACTAGAAAGTCCACGCGTACCAGGTCCTCGACTCGATAGCCAATTAGATCGTAGTTAAATGTACCATAACCCGAAGTTGTTGATTTTAGCTGATCATAAAAATCAGTTAGCAAATTCGCCATTGGGGCTTCAAAATCGATTATCGCCCGCTCTCCGATATAGCTAATATTTTTCTGCAAACCACGCTTACTAATCACTAATTGAATAACCGAACCAACGTACTCGTTTGGCACTACAATTTCCCCACCAATCCACGGTTCAGCAATATCAACTACCGTACTACGGTCTGGCAAATCAGCTGCCGATTCTATATCTAGCTGCCTGCCGTCGCTCAACCGCACATGATAATTAGTAGACGGATTTGTAACAATTAAATCAAGCCCATACTCACGCTCTAACCGCTCTTTCACGATGTCCATATGTAGCAACCCTAGAAAGCCCAAACGCAAACCAAATCCTAATACCGGTGAATTCTCAGGAGTGTAGTGTAACACTGAATCGGATAGCGCTAGTTTTTCAACATCATCCTTCAATTCTTGATAATATTCATTAGATGTCGGAAAGAATCCTGCATAAACAAACGGCTTTACTTCTTTATAGCCTGGCAATGGCGTTACATCGCGATAACTAATTTCACCCCGCTCTTCTACAACCTGTTTCTTTAGGATGACCGTATCACCGACCCGCGCCTCACGCGTGGTTTTTAGATTAGTTACAATGTAGCCAATTTCTGCGGTATTTAGGCGATTATCTGGCTTCATATCTGGCGCTAAATGGCCGACTTCAAGTGCTAAGGCATTTGCGCCCGTTGCCATCATACAAATTGCCGCACCCTTCGGCAGTACTCCATCAACAATTCGCACATACAGCACAACGCCACGATAATCGTCGTAATAACTATCAAAAATCAGCGCCCGCAAAGGTTTTTCAGCTTCGCCAGTTGGCGCTGGCACCCTATCGACAATTGCATCTAACACTTCGTCTACATGCTCGCCAGTTTTAGCACTAACCTTAATAATATCACTCTCGTCACAACCCAAAAGATTCACCACCTCTGCCGATACTTTTGGTACGTCTGAGGCGGGTAGATCAATTTTATTCAACACCGGAATAATTGTCAGACCTGCGTCCATCGCTAGATATACATTAGTCAGAGTCTGTGCTTGGATGCCCTGCGTTGCATCAACCACCAAGACCGCACCCTCGACAGCCGCCAATGACCGTGATACTTCATAACTAAAATCCACATGCCCTGGCGTGTCAATCAGATTAAGATCATATCCTTGATACCGCATGCGCACTGGCGATAGCTTGATTGTAATACCCTTCTCGCGCTCAAGCTCCATTGAATCTAGCAGCTGCGATTTCATCTCGCGCTTCTCTACTGTGCCAGTTAATTCCATCATCCGATCAGCTAACGTTGATTTACCATGGTCAATATGAGCAATAATGCAAAAATTACGAATCCGTGAAACATCCATCTATTTTTTCTCCCTGATCATAAAGCGTCCTGTCAAAATACGGCGCACGTACTCTGCTACTGGTACAATTTCCTCGAGTTTAAGCAGGCTTGACATTACACCATAGACACAGGCTGAAATAACCACGATAATGCCTAGTGGTATCAGAACCATCAGCATATTCTGATTCTCGAACCTTAGGTTGAATGTATTTACTAAAATATACGTAACAGCACCCATAACCGCCGACGCAACCGCCATACGTAGCACAGCCAGCCAAAATTTACGTGTAAACAGATTCGGTACCTTACGTAGAATTAACACAAACAGACAGGCTAATTCTAGTACCGCCCAAATTACCTGCGCC
The DNA here is from genome assembly GCA_958399925.1 of uncultured Candidatus Saccharibacteria bacterium. GTDB lineage: Bacteria > Patescibacteriota > Saccharimonadia > Saccharimonadales > Saccharimonadaceae > Nanoperiomorbus. The sequence continues at coordinate 52,124 of CATXOC010000001.1, forward strand.
CAAGCTACACCTAGGATACCTGCGTGTAGAACTAACACAAACCACAGCTCCAATACCACAGAGATCGACAATGTAATTAGTGATACTTTAAAGGGCGTCCGCGTATCCTGAAATGCATAGAAGCTACGACTAGCAATATGAAATACACTACGCAAAAATGTTGCAATACATAACACACCCAGTAACGACGCAATTAAGCCATTACCACCGCGGTCGATGATTGATACCAAATAGCCTCGGACAAAGAACATGCCTACCGCTATCGGCATTGCCAGCCAGATAATTGTCCTAAGTGTCGATCGTAGCTGCGCCGCAAATTTAGCCGTATCGCCCTTTGCTACATCATTCGATAATTGCGGAAATGCTGCTGTCGAGATTGCCACGCCAATTAGATTGATCGGCATATTATACAACGTGCCTGCCTGCTGATAAGCACGAATTGTACCGTCTGCCATTCGACTAGCCAAATTAGTGTCGATCATCTGACTAATATAGTCCAGACCTTGATCCGCTGAACGCGTCGGCAGCATGGAAAGCACTTGGCGAAAGCCACGATTTTTCCAAAATATCTTAAAACGATAGTCGAAGCCCAAGCCTAGCAACCCCACGCTCGATACGATTAGCTGCATTGCCGCGCCCAATACAACGCCTAACGCAACACCCATAATGCCACCACTGAAAATCTGATGACCAAAAATAGAAATGCCGTCTGTAAAGAATAACGCGCCAATAATGATGCCTATGTTATAAATAATCGGTGCCATAGTGTAGAACACAAAACGCCCAACCGATTGCTGCATTGCCCCAATCACCGCTGCAATAGAGAATAAGAACGGATTAATTGCGATCACTCGCATCATACTAGTTGCTAATACTTGCCCTGATTCCGATAGACCAGGTCCTACAATATACTTCACCAGGATTGGAGCGAAGATCATTATTAGCACCGAGATGATTATAGCTATAATGGCAAAGAAATTAATCAGCGATGTACTCATTTGCCAAGCACTTTCACGGTTATTCTTAGCCATGCGTGCATTAAATACTGGTATAAATGTTACAGCTAGCGCCCCACTAACCAATATTAGATACATAAAGTCTGGGATACTAAAAGCTACTGTATAAGCATCAATCCCAACTTTATATGTATCTAAATACATGCTGTTTAACAGGCGGTCACGATAGATACCCAGTAGCGCCGATATTAGAGTAGAACTCGACAATAGCAGCGCTGCTAGTCGCATACCCATTTTCTGATTAGTCTTGGCAATTGCTACTAATGCGCGGTTACGCTTGCGCTCCCACCGACGCTCAGCTTGTTCTTCGTTATTCCGATTGACTTCGCGCCGCTTATTTAGACCAAGCAAGAAACGAGCCACTGGTCCACGACCAGTAGTCTCATTGTCTTTTCTAGCTTGTTTCAAGGACACTATCAACGTCCCTCTTTAATACAGCTTAGCCGATTCGGGCATTTTAGCGCCCTTAAAGATTTCTGCTACTGCATCCGCCTCTAGCGTTTCGTTCTCTAGTAATGCGTCCTTAATCTTCTCTAGGTATTCACGATTTACAGTTATAACCTGTTCGGCGCGCTTGGCTGCTTCGTCTATTAGCTGCATCACCTCTGTGTCTATCTCTTCGGCGGTCTTTTCAGAATATGGACGCTCGCGCCCCATCCGATCAATGGCTGTACCGCTCTCGTCTTCATGGAATACCTGGTCACGCAGCTTTGTGCCCATACCCTGCTCGATAATCATATCACGGGCAATCGAGGTAGCATTACGCAAATCTGAACCAGCACCAGTTGTAATGTGGTTAGAGCCGTAAATCACCTTTTCGGCGATACGACCACCAAGAGCACGTGCCAATGTGTCCTTATACTCTACTAGACTAGTGTACGGGCGATCCTCGACTGGCAAAGTCCAAGTTACGCCACCCGTTCCACCTCGTGGGATAATTGTGACCTTATGAACATTATCACTATCCGGCAACACTTGTGCAACCAAGGCATGTCCACCTTCGTGATAAGCTGTTAGCTCGCGATCTTTTTCTGACATTGGTTTGTTCTTTGACTCTGGACCGATTGCAATTTTTTCGAAAGCCTCCGTCACATCGGCATTTGAGATCTTTTTATGATTCTCACGAGCTGCACGAATAGCCGATTCGTTGGCTATATTCGCTAAATCAGCACCCGAAGATCCAGTTGTCTTAGCAGCTAGTGCATCTAGGTCAACGTCATCAGCTAGTGGCTTTTTCTTAAAATGCACCTTCAGAATCGCTAGACGGTCTGGACGCTCTGGGAGTGTAATGTTAACGCGACGATCAAAGCGGCCTGGACGGAGTAGAGCAGGGTCTAGAACGTCGGCGCGGTTGGTGGCTGCCAGCACGATTACGTTTTGGTCCTTATCAAAGCCGTCCATCTCTACTAATATTTGATTTAGCGTCTGTTCGCGCTCATCGTGGCCACCGCCCATACCACTACCACGACGCCGACCCACTGCATCAATCTCATCAATAAAGATGATACACGGCGCATTTTTCTTAGCTTTGTCAAATAGATCACGCACTCGAGACGCACCTACACCGACAAACATTTCAACAAACTCCGACCCACTGATTGAGTAGAAAGGAACACCTGCTTCACCTGCTACTGCACGCGCCAACATTGTCTTACCAGTTCCTGGAGGGCCAACTAATAGCACACCCTTCGGAATTCGTGCGCCGACAGCCTTAAACTTATCTGGACGCTTCAAAAAGTCAACCACCTCTGTTAGGTCGCGCTTAGCATTCTCATTACCAGCTATCTCATCAAACCTTGTCTTGCTCTTATCTGCCAGATACATCTTGGCGCGGCTTTTGCCAAAGCCCAAAGATTGACTACCTTGCGCACTCGCCTGGCGCATCATCCATACAAACAGTCCAACTATCAACAATGTAGGTACCACCATAACAACCAGATTCCAGATAATGTCACCAGTATTATCTGGCGGTACTACTTCATACTGTACCTTATTAATCTTTAGTCCTTGCTCACTCGCTGAAGCACCCGATGGTATACGTGAAGTGCGTGACGGCATCTGCTCCGCCTTGCCGTCCTTATCTTTCATAGTGATAGTTAGGCTAGAACCACTTTCGGTAATCTTGGCAACTTTGCCCGCATTCACATCCCTTACTAAATCAGAAAAAGATACTTCCTTTAGTTGCGAACCCAGTCGCAAGGTTGCAAAAATGCCAATTATTAGCACTAGAATAATTGTGTAAAATATTACATTCTTAATTGCACGACCAGCACCACCGCGGTCGCCACGCGACCCCTTATTTGGATTGGTGTTCTTCTTTGGTACATTAACTTTTCTGCCGTTTGATTCCATGCTTTATATAATAACATAATAAAGATATTGTTGTTGATACTATACTGAAAACCACCTAGAATCCAGTCGTCAGTACAACTTCTCGTACTGATAGCTCAGCTGAGACAGATTTATACCTTAGACTTTTGTGTGGTGCGCCCGTCTTAATGAATAATAACAGCTGCCACAATTGGTCTTTTAATAACATCGACTTGGTTAAATGCTTTAGCAATTCAATCGCAACATTATCTGGTAGCATAATCAAGTAATAGCGTGACAGTGTCATTGGCGAAGTTGTATGTGTAGACAATTCGGCTATGCGCACTAATTCTTCGTCTATCTGTTTACGTAGTTTCACTTGATCGGTATACAGCTTGTATAACCTACTAAGATCTGCAGGCTTAGCAGACTGCAACACCAGACGTACGCGATTACGAAAGTACCGTAAAGAGGCATTAGTTGAGTCTTCATGCCATCTTAGATTGTGTTCAAGTGCATAATTGATTATCTGTGATTTAGTTAGCCCCAGTAGCGGACGCACGATAGCATGTCCATTCACCAAACCTGACATTGGAGCCAACCCTCGCCAACCAGTACCTCGGATCAGGTTCATCAGAATGGTTTCAGCTAAATCATTCTGATGATGAGCAGTCACTAATTGAGCTTGATTCTTCTGACAAACACTTCCCAAGAACTTATACCGCGCCTCACGCGCAGACTCTTCGCTCGCACCTTTGCCTAATTTTGCAGTTTCTTTGACAAACTTCACGTTATACTGACGCGCCAGCTCTTCGACAAACGCCGCATCAGCTGCTGATTCTGCGCCACGTATACCATGGTCAAAATGCGCCACAATAAAATCATCCGGAAATCGCGTTTCATTAAAATTAGCATTGCGAAATTTTGTATCACGTGCCACTAAATCCAGCAGAGCCACTGAATCCACACCACCTGAAACTGCTAAGACATACTTCATTGCTACTATTTTACAAACCCAAACTTCATTTTACAACCACACACTATTGACATTTTGTCTATTTTTTGCTACTATTAGCACAGTTGAATTAACTAAGACAAAAATTAATAGAAGGAACAGATTAATGGGTAAGCTTTTTAGTGATTTTAGAAAATGGATTAAAGACAACGTCAATAGCGACGATATCGAGACTAAACAAGTCGACAAAGAGCGACGCGACAAATTCGTAAAGCGTAAGATCGCCGATATCAGTATTAATACTAGCAGCCACGAGCTAGACGACATTGATCGCATCGCAAACAAAATATCACGTGATCCTGTCTTTGCTAAATCTGTTGCCGTGAATGCCATTAAGGCACAACAATAAAAGGCTGGTTAACTCTATTTGCACACAGTTAATCGATAGCTATTTCGCATATTCAATAGCACGGGTTTCTCGAATAACATTTACCTTAATGGTACCTGGATACTGCATAGTTGACTCGATTTTGTTAGCAATATCGCGCGCCAACCCAACCGCCGATAGGTCATCAATTTTCGCAGGGCGAACAATCACACGTACCTCACGCCCCGCTGAGATAGCATAGGCTTTGTCAACACCGTCAAAACTTGTTGCAACATTTTCTAGTTCCTTCATGCGACTAGCAAAATTCTCGGCGCTAATATTACGAGCACCTGGTCGCGCCGCTGATAAGGCATCACATACTCGCACAATTACCGCCTCGGGTGTAGTTGCTTCGATGTCGTCATGGTGCGCCTCGATCGCATGACAAATTCGCTCGTCCATGCCATATTTACGCGCAAGTTCTGCACCAATATGATGATGTTTGCCTTCGATACGATGAGTTACAGCCTTGCCCATATCGTGCAAAAGTGTTGCAGTTTTAGTAATTCGTACATCTGCACCAACTTCTTCAGCCAACATGCCCGCCATCTGCGCCATTTCAGTTGAATGCTTTAGCACATTCTGACCATAGCTAGTACGGAATTTTAGTTCACCTAGCAGGTGAATCAATTCTGGCGGTATGCCAACTACGCCACATTCACGCGCGGCATCTTCACCCGCTCGCACGACTTCGCGGTCAATTTGTTTGCGCGCCTTCTCGACCACCTCTTCGATACGCGCAGGATGAATACGACCGTCCTTCATCAGCATTTCAACACTTAATCGTGCAACTTGACGACGCACAGGATCAAAACTACTCAGTACAATCATACCTGGAGTATCATCAACCAAGACATCCACACCCGTTGCACGTTGTAGTGCTTGAATATTGCGTCCCTCTTTACCAATAATTCGACCTTTCATATTGTCATCTGGTAGTTCTATAGCCGTTACAGTGCGCTCTGCCGTTACATCTGACGCCATGCGTTCCATGGTGGTAACCAGTAACATCTCCGCCTTCTGTTCTACCTCAGCCTCGGCATCACGTTGCGCCTTGGTAATATAGCTCATCAAATCATTCCTAGTTTCTTTCTTTGCGGCATTCATGACTCGTTCAGCAGCCTCTTCGCGGCTCAGTCCAGCCACCTTCTCTAGCTTCTCTCTCGTCTGTTCGCGAATTCTTCTAGCTTGGTCCTTGATATCATTAATTTCTTGCTCGTCCTGACGCATCTTTTCAGAGCGCTGATCTAGTTCGTCCAGTTTCTTCAGCATTGAATGCTCACGCTCGGCAACTTTGTTCTCTTGGCGTTTAATTTCACACCGCATCTCATCCATCTCTTTTTTAGCCGTCTTGTTGGCATTCAATACAATTTCACTAGCATTCGCTTTTGCATCGGCTATAATCTGATCGGCGTTGGTTTGGGCGCTACTAGTACGTATTTTTGTATAGCCCAAAGCAGCACCAGCACCGGCTATTGCTGCCAGTATGGCTATGATTGCTTCCATTTTTATCCTTTCTTACCCCTGTATACGTGATCAATATGGGGTGCTATATATCAAAAATTAGTTATCAATAGATTATTACTAATCTAGTCTTATTATAGCAGATTAATGTTTTGGCTTGGTGATATGTGGTGCAGCACCATAATCCGGCAAGACGATTTTGTCGTTTTCGTTGCTTTGCAAGCGTTTAACGCCATCAGAAAGCCAGTTATCACCGGCTGCGCCGACAATTGGTAGCTCTTTACCGTAAGCAATTGCATTTTGCGTAGTAATACCGATACGCAATCCCGTAAACGAACCTGGACCCTTGTAAGCAATTAATCCAGTTAACTGATCAAAGTCGCCATTGACTAGCTCGTCCAACTCACCTAGTAGATTCTTAGCCAAAGTCCGCCCAGCGTCCCAAATCTTTTGACGCAACAGCGTACCGTCATCGTTTAGTAAATAAATTTCCACTTCGGGCTTATCACTACGCACTGCCAAAATCATAATTCTATCTTACCACAGCGTGTTATAATAGGAACAAGTAATTTATTAAGGAGGGATTCAGAATGGCGAAAAAGGAATCAAAGGCCATGGCTGCAAAATCGACCGATGCAGATGGCAGGCGCGCTGCGCTCGACCTAGCGGTCAGTCAAATTAGCAAACAGTTCGGCGACGGCAGCATTATGAAGTTAGGCGACGCCTATAAAATCAACGTCGAGACCATCCCATCAGGTACATTGTCGCTCGATCTTGCACTGGGTGGCGGTTACCCAAAAGGACGCATTATTGAAATTTATGGCCCCGAATCATCTGGTAAAACTACGCTCGCCCTCCACGCGGTAGCCGAAGTACAAAAACAAGGTGGCACAGCTGCCTTTATCGACGCCGAGCACGCACTAGACCCTCAATATGCTGGTCGCCTAGGTGTTAACACCTCTGACTTACTAGTATCACAGCCCGACAATGGCGAGCAGGCACTAGAAATCGTCGAAACCCTAGTACGCAGCAATGCCGTCGACATCATTGTGCTCGACTCTGTCGCCGCCTTAGTACCACAAGCGGAAATTGATGGCGACATGGGTGATTCGTTGCCGGGACTTCAGGCGCGTTTAATGAGCCAAGCCTTGCGCAAACTAACTGGTATCATCAATAAGAGCAAAGCTACAGTCATCTTTATTAACCAAATCCGTATGAAGATTGGTGTTATGTTCGGTAATCCAGAGACCACTACTGGTGGTAACGCTCTAAAGTTCTACGCTAGCCAACGACTCGACATTCGACGTATTGGCCAAATTAAGTCAGGCGAAGATGTCATCGGCAACCGTGTCCGCGTCAAGGTGGTCAAGAATAAGATTGCCCCACCGTTTAGACAAGCTGAATTCGACATCATGTACAACCAAGGTATTTCAACCGAAGGCGATACTCTAGATCTTGCAACTAACGACGATATCGTCCAAAAATCCGGAGCCTTCTATAAGTACGAAGGAGAAACTATTGGTCAGGGTCGCGAGAACGCCAAGAAATGGTTGAGGGAGAACCCAGATAAACTAGCAGAAATTGACCAAAAAGTACGTGACGCCGTTCACGCAAAAGAAGCACAAAACTAGCTAGCTCATCGAACCAGTATGCAGATTACCAAGGTCCAACCCGCTGCCAAAACTACTGGCCGCTACAACATTTATGTAGACGGCCAGTATTCCTTTTCGCTAGATGAATTACAACTAGTGCAGTCAGGTCTGCACAGTGGACTAGACATCGACGAGACAGAACTCGCTAAACTAAAGTCCGAATCAGAGTTTGGCAAGAACTACATCCGTGCAGTCGACTTAATCAGCCGCCGCCTGCGTAGCGAGCGCGAAATTCGTGACTACGCCTTTCGTAAGCAGTGGACAAAGACCAACACCGAACGTGTTATCAAACGGTTAAGGCAGCGTGGTTACCTAAATGACGAGGTATTTGCACGTACTTTTGCCGGCTCTCGCCTAAACAGTGGTCGCTACTCTAAAAAGCGCATTAAATTAGACCTGCAGAAAAAAGGTATTAGTTCGAATATTATCGCCGAAGTCTTACATGACGAAGTTGACGATACCAACGCCCTAGACAAACTAATTGCCAAACGAGCCAAACGTTACGATGACGACCGCAAACTGATTGCCTATTTAATGCGCAATGGATTTCAGTACGACGATATAATTAGCGCGATTGAACGCTTTCGGCAGGACGCGTCTTAGGCTTGCGAAACGGATTATCGAATTCTGGGTTCAATGTCGGATTAACAGCTTTAACTGGTTGCAGCTGTTTAATCCGGACATCTGGGGCTTTTACTATAACCTTTTTATCATCAACCTCAATAATCTGATCACGGCCGATAGTCAACTCGGTTACACTGAGACTTCGCCAAAATCGCGGCGTCACTACGATTTGCATAATATTGAAACTATGTGTATCTACAATATACGAACCAATATGGCCCAGCTTTTGTTTGTGATTATCAATGACTAGTAGCTTAACCAGGTGAAAATCATACGAAATAACCTCATTCAGGCGCACCATATCAATCGGCGACATGATGTTATCCATAGAATCAATTAGTACACCACGGCGATCCAGTAATCGAATGTCTTCGGTAAATATAACTGCCGGATTATATTGCACCATTGGACCGTCCACATAAAATGCTACTACTTTAAAAGTATAAGGATTTATAATTGGCTCTGTAATGATACCCAGTGGCTGAGAGGTTTGCATGCTAACGACTGGCGCGCCAATTATACTATCGATGGCAACTAACATAAGCTTATTATAGCATAGTCAACTGTTTAAAATCTTTCACCAAGGTAACTCTTAAAGATCCGTTATACAGCGCTGCTGCTGGATGATACAGTGGTAAAACAATCCATTCATAGCTCTTGCCGTTTTCAGTTAAGCGAATGCGCTGCGGTTGACCGTGAATTTGTGATATTCGAGCCTTAGGCAAAAAATAACCCATCGAATGACGACCTAAGGTAACAACTATCTTAGGATTAATAATTTCTAGCTGGTGTACTAAATAAGGCCAAAATGCCCGTTTTTCGTCTGGCAACGGATCACGATTATTCGGCGGACGATATTTTACTATATTGGTAATATAGACATCTTCGCGCTTTAAGTTTATTGAGGCCAACATCTCGTTTAGAAACTTGCCCGCCGCACCTACAAAGGGAATACCCTGTTCATCTTCATTTTTACCTGGCGCTTCGCCGATGAAGACAATGTCAGCGTCTGTATTACCGTCGCCCATCACTAGCTGAGTTGCCTGCATCGCCAAACTTGGACAAACTTGGTTCTTAATAATCTCATCCGCCAGCATTTGCAGCTGCTTAGCTTTATCCACAGAATCGCTAGCCATTCGTTTACTTGGCCTTCTCACTTAGATAATCATTAAGTGTTTTAATTGACTTTGTCAGGTCTACAGCATCATCATGCATCGCATTTACTACCTCATACCACTGCGAATTAAATGCCGCTAAACTATTTTTTGCTTGCATTTGCGCATCAGCTGCACCGGGATCATTACTAGCACGCTTGCGAATAGCATCCGCACTTAGCTGATAGGCGTCAGCTGCCTGTTTAAATGCTAGATTAACTTCATTCTTATTTGTATTAACTCCGCCAAACTTAGTAGCTATATTATTGGCACTCGTCGCTAGATTATTTAATGCGGTAGTATCTAACGGTGCACTGTTTTGACTAGCCACAACCAAAGACGCCACATCATTCATGACACTACTAGTAGCATTAATCACAGTCGATAACACCGTTAAATCATCCTTATACGCAGTGTATTTACCCGACAAATCCGACAAATAGTTATTAGCCGTAGCGTCACGTTTTACAGCGTCTTTACTCGCTAGTGCACTGCCTTGCTTTTTCAATTTGCTGGCTAGTTCATCAACTGCAGTTTTAGCTTTCTTAAGTTCATCCATATTAGTAGTGCCACCACTAAGTAGTAGCAAGCTGTCATCAACCGTTTTGTAGTCATCGCTCTGCATAGTTTTTAGTAAATCAGCCGAAACCGTAGCCGCTTCGGCATAATCAGCTTTGTGCAATTCACCCATGTACTTCGCCACCATCACGCTAAACACACCTAAAACCAAACAGCATACGCTAGCTATGGCAATAAATAGTGCTAAATGCGACTTCTTCTTAGTATGCACTGGTTCCTCGACGTTTTGCGATGGAAAGACTCCACCAATAATCTGGTTTTGCCCGAGTGGTTGCACACCAACAGGGATCTGATTATTGTCGTGCCCATAAATACCAGTTTGCTGCCCATAATTTGGCGCATAGTTCCGACCGTACTGCGGCACACCGTTATAGGTTGGCGACACATAATTAGATTCATTAGTGTACGAATTCGACGCTTGCCCATTATTCGCACCGTATGGACTGTTGGGATTACTGGCGGTATTTGGATTATTGGGATTATTGGGAAACATATTAACCTCTTTAATCTATATCTTTATATTAACACAAGCTTGTTCAGGTATAGCATTAGACCTTTATTTCTTGTAATTATCCGTTGCTTGATAACGCCGGCTAACGTAGCGACGTAACGCCACCGGACCGTGCTGTAGACACAAAATTATAAACCTCCAACGCCAAGTTGGTATCACTACCGCTTTGCCTTTTTCGGCGCCAGCCAGCGCCTGACTTACAACTTGGTTAGGTCTAACATATAACCATTCTGGAATAGCGGGCTCGCCTAGCCCTATAGCAGCATGGAAATTTGTATGCATCCAAGATGGACAAACCGCCGTAGCTGTTACATTGCTATCTTTCAAACTTAATGCCAAGCTCTGTGTGTACGTCAAGACATATGACTTAATCGCCGAATAATTGCCATTAAATAACCACGCTGAAGTTGATGCTACATTAATAATATGACCACCATTCGATTTCCTCATCACACTGGCTGCCGCCGAACTAAAAATTAAAGTGTTTAGCGCCATCACATCAAGTGCTTTGCGCTGAATGTCATGCGAACGCTTGCTGTGATCATCGGCGTCGATATGCACGCCAAAACCAGCATTGTTAATAAAATACGCCAAATCTTTAGTGCGACGTATCTTATCCACAACCTTTTCCACAGCCTGTTCATCTGCCAAATCGGCATTTAAGACTGCGACTTTTATCTTGTATTGGCCTTCTAGGTCGTTCTTTGCCTGTGCTAGAGCCTCTACACCTCTAGCAATCAATACTAAGTTATAGCCCTTGGCAGCTAGAGCCTTGGCAAACTCTAGTCCAAGACCCGAACTGCCACCTGTGATAATGGCGGTCGCCATTTACTGCTCTACTCCTAACATTGTTAGACTCAAGCGCCCCTTATCATCAATGGAGTTTAGCTTGACATTTACCTGCTGCCCCATTTCTAGCACATCAGATGGCTCCTTAATGCGACGACCCTCTACGATTTTGCTAACGTGTAGCATACCGTCAATGCCAGGCAGAATATTCACAAAAGCACCGAAATCCTTTAGACCCACCACTGTACCACGATAGATTTTACCAACCTCTGGCTCTTCAGTAAGACTACGTATCCAATCCATTGCTCGCTGCATCATTTCAGCGTCGTTGGTTGCTAAGGTAATTAAACCATCTTCGTTAATATCAATCGACACGCCGGTTTCAGTAGTAATCTTGTTGATTGTATCGCCGCCCTTACCAATCACTGCACCAATCTTATCAGGGTTAATTTGTAGCTTTTCGATACGTGGAGCATATGGCGATAGCTCTTTACGTGGTTCAGGAATAGCCGCTAACATATTAGCCAGTATTTCCGCACGAGCTGTCTTAGCCCGTTGCAAAGCTTCGCGTAGAATATCAGTGGTTAGACCATGAACCTTAATATCCATCTGTAACGCAGTTACGCCTTCGGAAGTACCCGTGCACTTAAAGTCCATATCGCCAGCAAAGTCCTCTTGGTCTGCCATATCAGTCAGAATGTAATGTTTATCGCCATCAGTCATTAGACCCATTGCCACACCCGATACTGGGCGCTTCAGTGGCACACCAGCATCCATTAGGGCTAGACAGCTCGAGCAGGTAGCAGCCATTGAAGTCGAACCGTTCTGCGACATAATTTCTGTTACCGAACGAATGGCGTATGGAAATTCCTCAACATCTGGTAGCACTGGCATAAGTGCTCGCTCAGCTAGGTAGCCATGGCCAATCTCACGCCGGCCCGGTGTGCCGATACGCTTAATCTCGCCTACCGTATAGCCGGGTGCATTATAGTGATGTATATAACGTCGTTCGCCATCAGTTACTTCCATGGTGTCGACTAACTGCGACATCGATAGCGACGCCAAGGTGATAATGTTCATTGCCTGAGTTAAGCCACGTGTAAACAGCGACGATCCGTGGACACGCGGCAAGACACCGACTTCCGAAGTAAGCGGACGAATCTCCGTGAGCGCACGACCATCTGGGCGCACCCCTTCTTCGATAATGCCCTTGCGCACATCTTTCTTTATAGCATTGCCGAAAGCCTCACTGTACTGTGGTTCCAGATCCGCCCAAGCCTCCTCGTCATAATCAGCACTAAAATGTTCTATAAATTCTTTGCGAATCTCTGCCACTTTCTCGTTGCGCTGCAGATACGGCATGCGTAGATTTGCGCCTAGTTTACCTTCTAGATACGCATCAACTTGCGCTTGAATATCCTCATTTGGCTGATCTAGTTCATACTCTAGTTCAGCTGGTGCAACCTTAGCCTTTAACTCTTTTTGTATTTCTAGTGCAGGCTTTATGTTTTCCTCTGCCCAGGCAAATGCATCAACTAGAGTATCTTCTGACACTTCCTTGGCGCCAGCCTCTACCATCAGAATACCCTTATCGCCGCCAGCAACGAATAGATCAAGTTTACCTGCCGCTAATTCATCACGACTCATAAAGGCTTTAAACTCACCATTTTCGTCAATACCAACACGTAAGCCTGCTACTGGACCGTCAAACGGTGCACCAGTAAGCATCAATGCCGTCGATGCCGCCAACATTGCAATAGCATCCGGACGGAAGCTTGGATCCATCGATAATACAGTCGAAACCACCTGACACTCATTCTTGTATCCCTTCGGGAACAATGGACGAATCGGTCGATCAATTAAGCGGCCAATCAGTACAGCCTCGTCTGACGGCTTACCCTCGCGCTTAACAAAACGACTGCTACTCATTTTACCCGCAGCATAATACTTCTCTTCGTAATCAATTGACAACGGGAAGTAATCCAAGTTTGGATTAACGTTGCCCACCTGTGCCAAACCTAGGACAGTTGTATCACCATAATGCACCAATACTGATGCTTGCGTACGGAAACAGACGCGGTTGACTTCCATGGTTAATTCACGCCCCAGCCAGTTGGTTGAGACTTTAATTAATTCTTTCCCCGTTTGAATGACTTTTGTCATGAAACTCCTTTTCTTAGCGTGTCAGTAGCGCAAATTACCACACCGATTATCAACTGCGATATAGTAATTTTCACCGCTGACACTTATTAACAGTATCATTATACCAAATTTATAGCAGGCTCTGCTGTTATCTGGTAGATTACAATTGTCGAATAATTGCCAGCAGTAGCTGCAGCTGTATTGGCGCCGTAAGTAATATTTATCACTTGACGGCCCGATACGTCACGTTTAAAGGGCACCTTACTGACAGCTAATCCACGCCATAGCTCGTCGTTATTACCTAGACACTCATTTGCAGCACACGCCAGCCGATAACCCCAAGTTTTACTGGCTAGCACGCTACTAGTACCAGTCATCGCTTTAATTTCATCATTACTAGAGTGCATACTACCGTCGCCCGTCACGCTTCCCTCGACCGTATATTCCACGTTGCCATCAGCTATCAGTGCAGTATCAGATACAGCTAAGTCACTTGCTTTGCTAGCAAGCGTAACTCTGTCATCATAAGCCAAGCTTACTTTAGCTGCCTTCAAACTCACTGCTACTTTTGCTACAGCAGTCTGCTTTGAATACTGATCATATATTTGATAATAGAACTGATCATTAACGTCTTCTGCGGCATAGTCAATCAGCTTGTAGCTAAGATTATTACCATTCACCCTTATCCTAGCATAAGCCGTGTTAATTTCACTAGTATAGCTGCCGTCACGTTGAGACGATAAACCTGTAATTTTCAATTTTGAGTCATTGCCTGATAGCCCATTAGCACCCCTATCATTGTTGAGCACGCTCAACTGTTGGACTGCCGTACTACTACTCGCCACAATCGGGCCGAATTTATCATCGACTGCTACAATTTTATAAACAACTGGTGTGTTGAACTGATAATTTCCGCTGCCCGAATCAACAGAAATCCGATTAGGCAATACGTATAGTTCAGACGCATCAATCGCACTAGTTGACGCACTGACTACAATAGCAGCAGCAAACATTAAGGCTAATCGCCAGCTAATACCCCACCCAATTTTCATGTTTTAATTATAGCATAGTGAAAATATGCGAAGTATAATTAAAACCCTTCCGCTAAGGAAGGGCTTTGTTGACCGACATTTAACCTACTTACGTAGGCCAAGGGTCTCAATGACTTTCTTGTACTGATTGAAGTCATTGTCGCTAAGCGCCTTTAGTAGCTTCTTGCGACGACCGACCATCTGGATTAGACCGCGGCGAGCCATGAAATCATGCTTGTTAGCCTTCATGTGCTCTGTCACCTCGTTGATGCGGGCGGTTAGAATCGCAATCTGTGCTGCGGCCGAACCGGTGTCGCCATCATGAAGCTGCGTAGACTGAATAGCTTTTAATTTATCTTCTTTGCTAATCATTGCTCTTATAGGTTATCTCACTACCCCTGTTTTGTCAAATTTATCTAGCGGCTCTGCATCCTTAATATCGAAATCGGCGATTTTAGTGCGGCGAAGGGCGGTTAGATAGGCACCTACGCCCAGTACTTGCCCAATATCAGCAGCAAGTGAACGAATATAGGTGCCACTGCTAACATGAGTGCGGATTTTAAGCTCTGGATAAGTGTAATCTAGCATCTCTATGCTATAAATTTCAACTTCTCGCGAAGGCATTTCAACTTCCTTACCTGCCCTTGCTAGCTTGTACGCCCGCTGACCATTAATCTTAATTGCACTAAAGGCAGGCGGCGTTTGCTTTATTTTACCTGTAAACTGCTGTAGCACCGATTTAATCTCATCCAAATTTGGTTCTCGGCCGGATACATCAGCAATATCACCTTCAGGGTCCCCTGTAGTAGAAGTTTGACCCAGGTGCAGCGTTGCTTCGTACACCTTATCTAGCTTAGTGAACTCCATAGCACGCTTAGTATTTTTACCACTCACTAAAATCAGTAACCCAGTTGCAAATGGATCTAATGTACCACAATGCCCCACCTTTACTTTATGTCCAGCTAGCTGGGTTAAATGACGCCGAACTCGCGCCACACAACCAAAACTAGATAAGCCAGCCGGCTTATCTAGTAGAATTATCCGATTGATATCCGTTTCCATTGCTTACGATGGTATCACAAACTGCGCTGGATCTGCAGAAACCGTTGTCGGCTGAGTGACTGGTTGCGGTACAGCTGGAGCCGTCAAAGGTGCAGCCGGTTGCGCCAAGTTAGCCGCCTGCATTGCTAGATCAGCGCTGCCTGTCGGCGCCGACATAGTCGGTTGTGGTGCTGAAGGCAAAGTTGGCTGACTGAAGTTTACAGATGATGGTTTAGACATAGTCTGTGACTGCATCTGACTCTCGCCACCTAAATTAAGGCCATTAAAATCAGGCAATGGTGGCGGTGGCGGCAACGGTACATCAAAAGCCGATGGAGTTGGAGCTACTTGACTTTGCCTTGACAGCGGTTCGGGTGCAACATTAGGTTGCGGTTGTAGAGGCTGTGCTAGTGGCGGAATCGGTGAAACACGGTTAGCAATCATATAAGCCGGCGTCGGCTTGGTTGTAGTAGCTGTATTAGCATCGTTCTGAACCGGTAGCGGTTGAGGCTGAGATTGAGGCGCGGCTGGCATAGGTGCCATGGTCGGCATAGGCGGAATATCAGGTAATGCCGATGTCGCCATCTGCGTTTGCGGTGTCATAATCGGTTTAATCGAAGTTGGTATAGATGACGGGGTTGCAGGTACTGTAGGCGACAAAGTCGCTACAGGCTCAGGCTGCACAGCCAATCGTTCGTTACCTAGACCGGACGCAAAATTAACTGCATCATTCCGCATGCTCTGACGATTAATTTCGTCTTCAGTAAGTTGCGAGTGAGCAATGGCCACAGCATCCTCGCTGCGTTTCTGCGCCAAGCGAGAGTTCTCTTCAACCACCATCTTGTTCATACGGTTAACTTCGGCACCGTGTTTTTGCTCTACGTCCATCAGTGTCTCTGCTAGATTATCTGAGCTAGGCTTTTCTGCTACAGTGACGCCTGCGAATACACTGTGATCAGATGGCTTGTTATGAGTAATTTCCAAATCGTTGCTTGACTTAGTCGATTTATTCCCAGTATTAGCAGGCTTACCATTATAGGATTTAGGTTCCTTAGCTGGACGACTATATTCAATCTTGTCATCAGACTTTTTAACAGGCTTATCTAAATCCTTGGCTAGCTCTGACGAAATAAGCTGTTGATTCGCTCCATGTGCCATCAGATCAGCCGCCAATGACATAATCGATGGAGTAGTCGAATTGTTACGGAATTGGTCGGTCGCTGAAACTACACCGGTTAACAGCGCCGTTGACACAGCCTCATCCATCAATACATGGTTCTGCCCTTCTGACAACGAATTTACTAGCATTGCAATCATTTCGCTGTAGCAGTCCATACCTTCATCCTGCCAGCTAATCGATCCAAGTTCATCATGTACTTTGTCCATGTTGATAGTGGCAGTGATAGCATCATGAAAAATCTTGCCGTGCGAAGCAATAGCTAAATCTAGTTCTTCACGACTAGTTACGCCAATTGCAATAATAAGCTCCACATTAAAGTCGCCATCCTCGAACTTAATGTCATCAGTAGTAATCTTGGTGCGATACGGCGTGATATACACCTTTGCAAAATCACCGTCCGCATTAACTCGCAAACGACCCGCTTTCTCTTTGTCAATCAAGATAATAAAATCACGTAAACTATCTGCATTGCTCTCGAAAGTCTTCTGTGGGTTCAAAAAGTTCAGACTCTTTGGCATGCTGCCACTAAAAACTGCGACAGCTCGCTTGTCTAATCTGTTAATAGCCAGCGCCAATGCTAGCGCCGATGTTAGCTGGTCAATATTAGGATTGCGCGAAACTGTAATGAGTATGTTATTCGCGTCCTTAATTTTGTCGATTAATTTACTTTTCTGTGATTTGCCGTCCATATTTTTGTTTGTTCCACTTAGAATACTTAACTATATATTAGCATAAGTTACATTATTTGCAAATACCTCTCATATCTGATATAGTTGTCCCTGTTAATTAATGTGTGCAACAGGTCTTCGGATCGCACAGAAGGAGTTTATATGCCAATTATCAAGTCGGCCACTAAGAAAATGAAGCAGGACCAGCGTCGCTACGCCCAGAATATTCGGACTAAGCGTGCTATGCGTGCTGCCATTAAGGCTTTCGAAGCTGAGCCAACCTTTGATACCCTACGTGAAGCTCAGAGCAAGGTCGATACAGCCGCCAAGAAACACGTCATCAGTCGTCAGAGCGCTGCCCGTAAGGTAAAGCATCTATCGGCTTACGCTAAGAGCCATGACGTCAAAATCGTTAAGGTTGCAAAATAGGTTTCTAAACCCTGCTTACTACTAGTAAGTAAACAATGGCCTCCCTACCAACAAGTGGAGGCTATTTAATTTGCCCTAAGTAAGATTCGATTCTTAACCAAGCTTCATCATTTAGAGAAGATTTTAGTTGTGCGTCTAACTCCGCCAGTCGCGACACTAATTGACGCAGCTTGGTTGTTTGTTCTAATTTAGTTTTACCCAAATTAGCTACTAAATGTTGAGCGTTTTTTAGCTGGTACGGACTAACGGTTTTGATAGACTCTGTCCCACCCAATGCAGCCACTACTAGTGCGTTGATTTGCGAGACAATTAAGCCAAAGAAGCGCTGCGGCTCTTCGCCGACTGCCATTAAGTTAGCAATCTCATGATGTAACTCTGCTCGCTTACCACGTATTGCTAAATCAAAAATCCCAAAAACATTTGTATCCAAGCTCGGTTCAATATACAACCTTACGTCCTCCGCTGTTATCGGCCGCTGCAGATAGGCCAGCTTGGTTAGAGCCTCATTCAGCGCTGCGCACTCGTCATCTTCACCCTTTATTAGGCTTAGCAACTCGTTGCGCGCAGTTATATCTAGCTTTACAGCATGTAACATAGCTAGTTTATCTATAATGTCACGACTCTTCTGGAATTTTGGTCTAGTGAATTTTTGTACTTTTACCTCACTAGATAGCATTTTGAATAGGTTGGTTCTCTCTACTGCCTTAACATTTTTAGCATCCGTCGGCAGATCTAACAATACTAAAGTAGTCGTATCTGGTACCTGCTTAATATTCTCAATAATTGCCTGCCAAGTAGCTGTCACCGCTAACACTCCTCGAATAATCACTAAGCGTGTCGGTTCGAACAGACTAGCCGCCACCATTTGCGACACTATATCATTAACAGTACTATCACTAGCATCCAAGCGCGTTGGCTGACTATTAGAATTGGTCGACCTAAAATCTGCTTCGATCTGCCGCGATGCCACATCAATTGCAAAACCGTCGTCGCCATAATAGAAATATTTCATTGATTCTATTGTAAACTATTAATATGAAAATTGAGACAGCTGATGACATGGTAAATTTAGGCCTAAAACTCGGCCAGCAACTAAAAGGCGGTGAAATATTTGAACTGATTGGTGATGTAGGTGCTGGTAAAACAACTTTTACACATGGGCTCGCTAAGGGATTGGATATCACTGACGCTGTGCAGTCGCCTAGTTTTACCATCAGTTGTAGTTATCCAGCACGCGACGGATTAACGTTGAATCACTATGACTTTTACCGCTTGTCCGACCCGGGCATTGTAGCCATGGAGCTAGCCGACAGTATTAATGACCCCCATGTGATTACTGTAATTGAGTGGGGCGAAAGCGTCCGCAATATTTTACCACCCCACACTACTATCGAGTTTAAATACTTACCTAGCAGTGGGCGCGAAGTCATTATTCACTCAGCCGAATAGACTACTTAAATTCAATTGGCGCCGGATCAGCACTGTCATCGTTGTCGCTATTACCCTTTGGCATTTCAGTCTGATTCTTTGTTCGTGAATTAGTACCAGCATGAGAATCAGATGTGTCATCCAAATGCATTACATTATCACTACGACCAAACACCTTATTTAAGTGTTGTCGAATAGCCTCACGATACTGCCATATTATTACCGCCAAACACAACAGACCTCCAGCCACTAACGCAATAATCAGTGTAAGTTGGCTACGCTTGTTTTTGTCATCTGTACCATTCTTTTTGTCGGTCGTATTAACAGGATACTTAGCGTCATCATCCGCATTAGTCTTCTTTCTGCAACGATTCGTTTTAGGATTGCGTTCATAACCCTCTTTACATGGCGTTAGTTCACTAGTGTTATTAGTGGTTGTCTTCTTTACACAGCGATTGGTGGCGGGGTTGCGTTCATAGCCCTCTTTACATGGCGTCAACGTCGAGCTACTAGTGGTAGTTAACTTCTTGCAACGATTAGTTTCAGGATTACGATAATAGCCAGTTGGACAAGGTGATAACGAGCTAGAACTTGTTGTAGATGTTGAAGATGTTGACTCGATCTTCTTACATCTATTAGTTTCGGGGTTACGGTAATAGCCTTCCTTACACGGTGTCAGTGTCGAACTACTAGCTAATGAACTAGTATCCGAATCACTAGAGCCACTGGAACTACTAGTAATCTTCTTGCATCTATTCGTTTCTGGGTTACGGTAATAGCCTTCCTTACACGGTGTCAGTGTCGAACTAGGCGAACTTTCATCTGTCGAAAGACCTAATAGTGTTGCTAGCCACTTTGAACTGTCCGTCGACTCAGCTGATTTAGTACAGCGATTCGTTTTAGGGTTACGTTCATAACCCTCTTCTTCACAAGGTCTAAGCTCATCAATTTCGTTCGGTTCGCCGGGCGTAACCGTGTAGGTCATATGCCAGCTATCGTCACCACCTAACGCCCATGAAGTATCTTCTTTCATGCTACTGTAACTCTCTTTGTCGACCTCAGTGCGCCGATCACCGTCAAACAGCACCACCTTGCCGCTACGCTCGTTTAATTTTAGACCCACACCGTCATCATCATTAAGATACTGCGTGTAGAATTCGCCCGGTTTAAGCGTCTCATGGTCCATAGCATACGCCTTATCAGCATCATCCTGACTCTTTGCCACATAACAAGAACCCAGATCAATTGGCTGACTAGAGGTATTGTATAGCTCAATGAATTGCTCGTCGTTTTCTGCATACGACTGAATTTCGTTTAAGCGTAGACCCTTACACACACCAGTCCGTCCCATTAGATTGATTGGTCGCACTGAACTATTGCTACAATTAATCTCTTTACCCTTAGTTTTCTTGCCATAATAGAACTTATTTGACAGTAGCGGCCGCCCATCCTTATAGTACAAACAGCGTTGGTAAGAATAGCCGTCTTCTTCTTCGAGTGCATCACTGATTTCTGTAAATGCACTAGAGTCCAGCCCATAAGCCTTTAACAAATTAAAAGCTAGTGTCGAATACCAGCTGTCGCCTAAATCAATCACCTTAAATGCGTGTTGCTTGATGTGCTGAAAGCCGAAGACTTCCATTAATTCTAACAAATCGCTATTAACCGGTAAGTTTATAAAATAGTCGCCCCAACCTAACCCATCGTTAGTGCTATTGTTGTAAAATTCCACGTATTTATTACCACTATCCGCCTCATAAATCTCGCTAATCACCCAACGCTCATCAGTAATTGGCTGATCGTCATTAACCACGGCATGCGCATATGGACTAATAGCCAAACACATTAGCACTGTTATTACAGACAATATCAAGCTTTTTATAATGTTTTTGTTCATGGTTATATTCAGTTTATCATAAGCAACTAAGTCATACAATAATCTTCGTTATATAATTACTATATGCGAATATTAGGAATTGATCCTGGCACCGGCATATTAGGGTTCGGCGTGATTGATTTTTTACCACACAAACGACCCAAGCTAGTTGATGGCGGTGTTATTGCGACTCCTGCTCACACCCCACTACACGTCAGATTGGTTGACATTTACGACTCGTTGACTGAAATTATCGAAAGCACTCACCCTGACTGCGTTTCGATTGAAGGATTATATTTTAATCGCAACATCACCACAGCTATTTCAGTAGCCGAAGCGCGTGGCGTAGTGATCCTAGTGGCAACTCAGCATAACCTAGAATGCTTCACCTATACCCCACTGCAGATTAAGCAAACTTTAACCGGCTATGGACGTGCCGAGAAAAAGCAAGTTATGGAAATGACGCGTATCCAGCTGGGACTCAAAGAAACACCAAAGCCCGATGACGCCGCTGATGCCATGGCAGCTGCCATCACACATCACTTAATGACGCACCAATCAGAGCTAATTGACAAACAGAATAGAGACTAAGCTTGTAGTAAACTATTATTATGATCGCATACATCAAGGGAACTATTATTGAGAAGGACAGCCAAACTGTCGTAGTCGACGTTAACAATATCGGCTACGAGGTTTTCATAACAACTAAGGCAATAGAGCAAGCTACCGTTGGCTCAGAGCAGAAATATTACACATACCATTCCGTAAAAGAGAGCGCCGAGGAACTATATGGTTTTAACTCACTAGCCGGCAAACGTTTATTCGAGCTACTAATTTCTGTTCAGGGCGTAGGACCGAAGGCGGCATTAGCAATCTTGTCGCTATCCGATACTGAAACTGTACGCAATGCCATCGCTAATTCCGACTCCGCCTTTATTAGCAAGGCTGCAGGCGTCGGCAAAAAGACCGCTGAGCGCGTTGCCGTCGATCTACATGACAAGGTGGGACTCGCCACAAATACTGACAGTAGCACCGCTATCAATGTCGCCAGCGCAAACAACGAGGCGTTAGATGCCTTGATTGCCCTAGGCTTTAATCTTAACGACAGCACCGCGTTACTAAAGGATGTCCCGAATGACTTACCAGTCGCTGAACAGGTACGCTTAGCACTAAAACAGCGGTATTAATCGCAGTTTTTAATTGTGTAGCAACTTATAGCGCAGCTTCTCTTAGAGAGGTCTGCCTTTTATAGTGTTATAATTAAGATATGGGAATACAAAGGGTAGTTGAGCCAACTTCACCAGAGCCAGATGCGCCTGGGCACGACGAAGAAGCTCGGACGGAGATTACACTGCGTCCACAAACCTTTGACGACTACATTGGCCAAGATCGCATGAAGCGCAACTTGCGTCTAGCTATCGACGCTGCCAAAAAACGTGGCGAACCAATCGATCACGTGCTATTGTACGGGCCGCCAGGACTCGGTAAAACCACCATGGCTGGCGTCATCGCTAACGAAATGGGCGCCGGTCTACGTGTTACATCAGGCCCCGCCATTGAGCGCGCTGGTGATCTCGCCAGTATCTTAACGAATCTGCAAGATGGCGATGTCTTATTTATCGATGAAATTCATCGCTTGTCACGCGCGGTCGAGGAAATTCTTTATTCTGCTATGGAAGACTTCAAGCTAGACATTGTGATTGGCAAAGGCCCGGCTGCTCGATCTGTGCGCCTGGACCTGCCCCACTTCACTGTAATTGGCGCTACCACCCGCACTGGATCACTGGCTGCGCCACTACGTGATCGCTTTGGTCATCTATTTCATCTAGAATTCTACACGCCAAACGACATTGAGCGCATCATTAAGCGTAGTGCGGGCATTTTAGATGCTGAAATCACCGACGAAGCTGCCATGCTACTAGCCACTCGCTCACGTCAGACTCCACGTATTGCAAACCGTTTACTAAAACGTGTCCGTGACTTTGCTGAAGTTCACAATGACAGCAAGATCAACGAAACGTCCACAGTCAAGGCCCTGCGCCTGCTAGAAATCGACGAATTAGGCCTCGACCCAGCTGACCGTCAGATGTTGCGTGCTATGTATGACAATTATAAAGACCGCCCAGTCGGGCTGAATACCATTGCCGCTCTTACAGGCGATGAAGCTAGCACTATTGAAGACTTCTACGAACCATACCTTCTGCAAATCGGTTTTATCGAGCGCACACCACGTGGTCGCATGATCACCCCTCGCGCTATTGAACATCTAAAGAAGCTTCACGAAATCTAGCTGTGCTAAAATAAATCTATGAATAAGGCCAAAAACTCTAGCGCACCTAAGACCGCGCCTCAGCAGATTGAATATAACGGTGTAATTTATCAAGCCACCAACACTCCAGCTACCCCATCAACCATGCAGCCCGATGATGAGCCAACACTATCGCCAGATGAACAAGCCGACCACGATCGTAGCGTTCGCGACTATCCCGACATTAAGTTTGGACCACGTGAATACGTTGTAATCGATGTTCAACGATCGTTTTTCGGTCTAGTTCGCATATGGGTAATTGCACTATTTGTCTTTCTAATCATGGTCGCAATGGTTGCTGTTATGCATTCTGTAACCGCCGATAACTCTAACGCACTTCTGACTATGCTGTTACTAGTCGCAGCCTTTCTGCTACCATTAACAGGCGGTATAATTGCCACTCATGTCTACAACGGCAATCGTTTTATTGTTACTAATGAACGAGTATTTGCCAGGATTCAATTGACACCTTTTGCCATACGATCGCAAAATGTCGAAATTGAGCATGTCGAGGACTGCAGCGTAGTACAGTCTAACCCCTTGCAGCTAATCTTTAACTACGGCTCTATTCGGCTTAGTACGGTAGGCGACGAGCAGACTTACCTATTTACTTACGTCGACGACCCCAAAGCACAATTTGACATCGTCAATCACGTTGTTCAGCAGGTCGATGAGGGTGAGCCTACTCGTTACAAATACGGCAAAGGCACGTTCCGTAAATAGCCTATATACTAAAAAGAAGCCCTGAATAGGGCTTCTTTTTAGCTGTCACGACGACGAAGCTATTTGCTCTTTGCCTTTACTTCTTTGGTATAGTCGCTTTCGGCCTCCAAATCAGCTGTTAGCTTGAACGCTTGACACTTACCCTTGTTGTCACACTTTGACGCTGAATATTTATAATTGCAATTGCCGTCAGTAGCTTGTTTGTTGTTTAAATTCGTGTAAGTACACTGATTACCGTGAAGCGTATATCCATCTGGATCTGTAAAGATTGATGGATCAACCGTCTTTAGATTATCACGACTAATATTCTGTGGGTAGTATCCATGTTCCTTATAATAGCCTTCAGTCAGAGCGTAGTACATCGAGTTAATCGTCGCCTTGCGCGTTTGGTCACGATTAGCCGTCTCTAGCTCATTACGTTGCAAGAAAAAGAATACTGCCAGCACTACCAATATCACAAAAGCTACAATCAGCTCTATAATCGTAAAACCCTGCTCTGCTCGTTCCTTATTCATTGTCTATATTCTACCATATTACGCCTAATGTCTGCCCATCAAAAAGTCAATCCACTGATCGATATTTGACTTCTTGCTAGAAACGACCGCCGTCTTAGTATTATCAGTTTCATCTCCTTGGACACGCGGCAAAATCACCATGTTTTCGCCTGGGTTAGCCCGCCCCAATAGCGATCGCACAGATAAGTCTAAGTATTCATCTGTCTTGTAATAGGCCTGCTCTAATTTCAAATTCTCATTCTGCAGCTTCATTACCTGATTATCCAGTTTGCCCTGGTCAACTTGTCGCTGTAGATCGTAATTATGGTTCATCACGCTAATCGTCATAAACATCCAGATGATGCCAAATACCGCCAGCACTATCAACACTACATTAGCAGGTGCCAAAAGATCTTTTAACCATTTCTTTATTTTAGTTTGCATTACCGCTATTATACCACGCAATATGGTATAATTGATTATGTCGGGGCGTAGCTCAGTGGTTAGAGCAGTCGGCTCATAACCGATTGGTCACTGGTTCAAACCCAGTCGCCCCGACCAGATATCATTAAAACCCTCCTGATCAGGAGGGTTTATTTTTATATGCGTCTAGTTAACTAGGCCTTCTTCTTTAGGGTTGGGAAACCGTTACGTACGTTTTCCGATACAACACGACCCTCTGGTAGAGCGTCGATAGTAGTTTCTTTACCGCTCTTGCCACCTTCTTTCTTGGCAAAGAAATAAATAGTCTGTTTGCGCTCACCGCGTAAGGACACTTCCTTCTTGTGTAGGTAATAAGTCACCCCCTTAGAATTAGTGTATGTATAAGCTGCCATTTTCCTCCTTTAACTTACATTTAAAGGGTATACTATCTGTTATACTACTGTCAACCCCTAATATACTGCCTATCATTCAGCTTTTTGAGAATTTGCTTAATCAGCAAGTACACTAAACGAGCAAGCAGTATCACTAGACCAACGGCCGATATAACCAAACAAACACCCGCCAGATCAAAGCTCAAGCGAGCCGGCACAAATTCGACATAGAACAAGTCTGGATCGGGCAAGTCTTTCTGATCTGGGTAAATCGAATTAACACTACTAAGACCCACTTTCTCTGCCACACAATTAGCCCAAGCTCGATAGCCACTGCGCCTTAGCGACGGTTTACATTCTTCGGTTGCCGACTGATAGCGGCTACCATCCACTTCAACTGGCTTATTTGCGTCCATCACCGCCTGTGCCTTCTCGTCATATAGTGTCTGCAGAGCAATTCGACCCGTAGTCGTATTCATGTGATGTGCAACGTAATTCTGCAAATGTTTAGCTGCACGTCGTACAGCCGCCACGTCGCCCGATTTATCTGCCTGAACCAACTTGTTGCGATAATCTACCATATTTAGATTATTTTGTCGCAGAAGTACGGCCGTCAAAGGCAGTAATACTATCAGAAACATCACTAGCACTGTAGTCGGCGTCAAAAATACACCAGTAGCCGCCTTAATACGCAAATTCATACGCTTGTAATTGTCAGGCTTTACAGTATGCGGCTTGCTAGTAGCTGGAGATTTAATAGTTTCTAATTTTAGCTTCATTCATCTAGATTATAGCATAAGTAGAATAATAGCTATGGTAGCCTACCTATTTTGTGGTAGCGCGCAAATAATTAATCGGCTTGCCCTCTGCCACGTATCGAGCCTCATAGGTGGTCATAATTTTTGCGTCGCTATTAACTGCTTCGTCATTATGTAAGTCATGCGTCACATGCTCAACTTGCCACTGCTTCTCGTCGAATTGCTGTACCGACCAATCAAATAACTGCGTATTGTCTGTCTTGAATTCTAATACTCCGCCTGCCTTCAACAAACGATGATACTGCGCTAAGTACGCCATATTAGTTAGACGATGCTTGATATTAGACTCCTGCGGCCATGGGTCTGGAAAAGTTATCCACAAGTTTTCCACACTACCGGTTGGCAATATCGTGTTTAAATTACGCGCCTCTGACCACAAATAACTAATATTGTTTAACTTCTGCTCACTAGCCCATTTCGCACCTTTATATAGGCGATCTGACTTACGATCGATCGCTAAATACGTCCGCTTGGGATTTGCCAATGCAAGCTCCGACAAGAATAGCGCCGTGCCCGCCCCAATCTCTACCGTTAGACTGCGCGCCTGTTTTAAAATGCCTATCTTAGCATCTTGCCACTCTGCTTCATCATAACAATTAGGGAACGTTCGAAAAGCGGCGAATTTATATAGCTTACGTTTCCGCGTGATAATATAGTCGTCGGGATTAATCTGTTGATTCATTGCTAGCTATTCTAGCATAAAAACGCGCCTACTCTGCTACAATATAATTATGAATTTTGAACATTTTCTAGTAAAACTCGCCAAATGGTTTACCAACATACCATTCTTCACTATTCTATTTATCATCTTAGCGTCATACTTATTGTACAAGCTAAGCGACCCGATTATTGAGCTACTAACACGTACTCTAGCGCCAAAGGTCAAGAATCAAACCCGCGTCCAAAAGCTCGAACGTCAAAAGCGCCTAAAGACCTTGTCTGATCTATTCACAGTTATCGTTCGCGTGATGATCGTGATTACAGCTGCTTATAGCATACTAATTCGTGTCGGTATCAATTTGACACCACTACTAGCTGGCTCCGCCGTTGTAGCCGCTACCATTGGTTTTGGCGCGCAGAATATCGTCAAAGACTGTCTAGCTGGCTTCTTTATCATTCTAGAGAACCAATATCGCGTTGATGACTATGTCAGTATTTCAGGAGTCGGCATTGACGCAAACGAGAGCGAAGGTACTATTACCGCTATTTCACTACGCAAGACAACACTACGTGATCGTGCTGGCAACGTACACTTTATTCCTAATGGCAACATCTATGCTGTAACTAACCGTACTATGGGATATTCACAGTTCCGCTATACATTCGCCGTTAGTTCCGATACTGATGTTGATGCC
This sequence comes from uncultured Candidatus Saccharibacteria bacterium, assembly GCA_958399925.1. Lineage (GTDB taxonomy): Bacteria > Patescibacteriota > Saccharimonadia > Saccharimonadales > Saccharimonadaceae > Nanoperiomorbus. Next base: position 79,913 of record CATXOC010000001.1, read on the forward strand.
GTAGTCGACATTGTCAACAAAGTAGGTCAAGAGCTCGCCAAGGACCCAAGGTGGGCAAAGGATATCGTTGATGCGCCGCACTATACCGAGTTTGGCACCATCGGTAAATCAGCTATGAATGTCAAAACCAGTGGCACCACACTACCGGGCAAGCAGTGGAGGGTAAACGCCGAGTTCAAGAAGCGCCTAATTGTTGAGCTACAGAAATCTGACATTGAAGTTGCCGATGTAGTAGACCAATAGTAATTCATGGCAATCAATAACCCTATCAAATAGCCCAGAGTGCCAAGCTAATCTGGGCTATTTATTTTAACTGCTGCCAATGTCGAGCTAGTAATGCTAGCAGCGTATTGTAAACCTGTGCATATTTATCATTATTACCTGACCTATTGTCTATTGTCTCAAGCAACAATCTAGCAGAGGGCATGATTTACAGTTTACGAGATCTGTTACCGTATAAATATAACTTCAGGCAACAGCCTGAGTTATATTTATTGGTTTTATAGTTCACTTTCGCCGCTACTACTGTTACTACTACCGCTGCCAAACACCACCACAAAGTCAGCTGTCGTCGTGTAGCCAGTCAAATCACCCCGCTTTACCTTCACGCCATAGCGCTTCGCTAGCGCTTTAGCAGTACCAGATTTATCACTATTGCGCTGATATATTACAACTTCATCCGCAACTTCACTTGGCGCATTGGTGACTTTGCCAATAGTGTAATGCTCTTTCTTTAGCGCAGTAGCTTTTTCGTTAGCCAGACCCTGAACACCAGAACCGTTCAATACATCGACAGTTGCCTTTTCCTTCACCACTGGGTCAGAGCTTAAATTCTCTGCTATGTAATTCTGGATCTGACTATAGTCAAACGGACCCGCAACTGGCGCCTCGCCCTTATACGAACCACCCTCCGTATAACCAGCAATCAGATTTGGCCCACCATCAGCACGCCCCACAAAAGGCAGTTGCTTAATCTTATCAGCTTGCACACCCTTAGTGATATCGATCAGAGTTTGCACATGCGATGACTCGAAACTAGTTACTAAGTTGTTACCCATACTGTCAATCAGCTTGTCAACCGCCGATACATTCAGCAATGTACCTGTTGACATAATCTTCTTCTGTAATGCCGCTAAAATCTTCTGCTGATTCTTCTCACGGTCATAGTTACCACCAGCCAAACCGTAGTCGCCCGCATTGTGGTTGCGTGCGCGTGCTAACGCTAATGCTCGTTCACCATTCAAATGGGCCACTTCACCGTTGCGGTAACGAACTTTGGTACTAGAGTCATAGATGCCACGTGGATCAGTACTCTCAATTTCCACATCAACACCACCAACCGCATCAACCATCTGTAATAGCGCTGTCCAGTCAGCATGTACATAATATTGAATATTCAAGCCCAGAATCGAACCGACTTTGCTAGCCAACGCATCTGCACCCTTTTTATCATTGTCGTTTCGCGGATTATTTTGATAGTACACCTCGTTTAGCTTGCCTTTACGCGAAACGCCACTAGCCGTCGTGTACTTAACATATAAATCACGTGGCATAGACATCATATAAACGCTGTCGTCGTCCTGGTCAATTGACAACACCATGATTGAGTCAGTTAACATAGCGCCATCCCACGCGTCAGCGTCCATCGAATAGCCCGAAGTACCAAAAATCAACACATTAGTACGACCATTGGAATCTTCACTCAGGCGAGTTTTAGTAGTAACCATGCTGATCGGATTACCCTTAAACATCTTGCCACCAGCCTTATATAATTTATAGCCAAAGTAGCAAGCCACAGCCAATATAGCAATAATTAGCACGATCAGAATTCGCTTGATAATCTGCGTACGAGTCAGCCTCTTCTTGGCTAAAGCTCGCCGACGTGCCCGCTTAGGCGCCGCAGCTTCCTGCTGGTCATCTAGGCTGTCAATTGAGCTATCGATATCCTTTAATAAAGCTTCGTTAAAATCATTGTCACGATAGCTGCGTTTTGGTGCAGGTGTTGTTGCCTTGTCGTCAACTACAACATCCATGCGTGGTTGCTGAACCACATCATCTAACTTGCCGTGACGCTGTCGGTTGACAAATGTCTGCCCTGCGTCGTTAATACTCGCATTATTGTTGGGCCTTAGAATAAACCCATCGATTGACTTACGTGTTCTCGCCATTAGCATTAACATTTTAGCAAAGCCACGCCAATATCACAACCACGAAATTATGCGTCTTTATTGTATAATAGAGGAAATATGAAAGGTCGCATCACTTTACGCTTTATCATCTGCATGATTATTGGCGATGTTCTAGCTATCCTAGCCGCCTACTCATTTGCATATATCATTCGCATGAAATTATCTAGTGATCCGGTAAAGGTTTTTGTCTCTGCAAAGGCCTTCTTTCAGTCACTACTGCTGCTACTACCATTCAATATTGCAATTTTCAGTATGCTCGGACTATATAGACATCAATCCTCTTTTGCCCAAATGATTGGACGGCTACTGATGGGCGCTTTTGCTGCAATGCTATTCATGATCTCTGTCGATTACTTTCATGCTAGTACCATATTCCCTGCTAAGAAAGTACCGCTCTACGGACTACTAATATCAATCCTATTACTAGCACTAGAGCGCAGCGTACTATATCTGATACGCTATCTGCGCCACCGATTTTCTAAAGTTCTGCCACGTGTAATAGTTATCGGCGACAATGCTATTGCGCATACCTTAGTGAATGACATCAAAGAGCCTGGCAGCGGCTATGCCCTACAAGGTGTTGTTGGCGATCGCCGTTTAAAGTGGGTTACACACAAAACTCTGAGCGATGCCGTCGACAACTTGCCGCCCGATATGATTATTCAAGTAACCACGAAGAGCGAACCCAAGGTTAACCCAGATTACCTCGATTACGCACAACGGCACTATGCCGAATTCAAGTTCGTACCAAGCGACATCAACGATATATCAGACCGCCTAGAGATGGAATTATTCATGGACGATGTGCCCGTAATGGCAGTTAAACCAACACGTCTAGTCGGCTGGGGACGCATCTGGAAACGCTTGTTTGATATAGTCTGTAGTCTACTAGGACTAATCGTGCTGTCGCCGGTGTTTCTAGCTGTTTATATTGCCGAAAAGATCGTAGACCCCAAAGGTAGCGCCCTGTTTCATCAAACTCGCTTAACCCGCGGCGATCATCGCTTCCAACTATATAAATTCCGCACTCAATATTCTAAATACGACGGCACCACACCCGAACAGGCTTTTGCCATGATGAACAAACCACAGCTGGCAAAGAAGTATCGTCGTAATGGCGACTTTCTGGAAAACGACCCCCGAGTAACCAAAATTGGGCACGTGCTACGCAAATATTCTCTTGACGAGCTGCCACAGCTATTCAACGTTCTACGTGGCGACATTTCCTTAGTTGGACCACGTGCTCTGATACCAGAGGAGCTCGACTGCTACGAACAAAAGCACAAAATCCTCAACGTCAAATCAGGCATTACTGGTCTAGCGCAGATTTCCGGTCGGCGTGATTTACCTTGGGATCAACGACGCAAACTAGATGTTTATTATGTCCAGCATTGGTCGTTTGGACTAGATATCAAGATTCTATTTCAGACGTTTTTGCAAGTGATTGCTGGTAAGGGTGCCAAGTAACACCGCCACTGCTACATATACATGCAGCGCATTTGGCAATCCACTAAAGAAGCAGTACTGCACCAGGTACGCAATCAATATAGCCAACGCCCATACATTATGACTACGCCACAGTACGTACACTATTATGCCAATCAGTAGAAGCAATAACCCCAAACCAATCACCCCTCGCTCCATCAGCACTTCTACAAATTCATTCTGTACAATCTCTTTTGACCAATCACTGTGCTCGTATCGTGCCATAGCTACGCCAGCACCACCTACGCCAACGCCAATCAGCATATTTCGTGGATTTGAACGCCACACCGATAGCGCAACCTTACTAAAATTAGTTCGCACATCAGTAGATTCTGCAACATAGCCATCATAGCGTGGCTTCGCCTCGTTTGAAGCTTTAGCCGTAGCCTGTTCGGGCACATCAGTATTGACACCAACATCAACATCACTATTGGATTTAGACGGCTTATCTAAATTAATCACACCCAAGCTTAGCTGACTCACCACTTTAGCAATTGCCCCACCAAAGCTTTCTGTTAGGTGCGGATTCAAAGCAGCCGCAAAGCCTTGCATTACTAATGCTATTACAAAAACCGCCACTGTTAATCCAATACCAGACAGCAGCCTTCGCCACTGCTTATAGTAAATAATCGCCAAGACTATCGCACCAATAGCAAATGCATAAATTGCACCACGCGACATCGTTAGAAATAGTCCGCTTAACACAACCATAAACATCAAAACATTTTGCCGTGACCAACGTTTAATTATTAATCGTCTAGTCAGAATTAGTGTTGGTAGTAGCAACATATTTCCCAAAAATTGCGGTTCAATCGCAAACACATTTGGTCGCACAAAGCCGAATTGCACCGCCGAACAACCGAGGCATAATAACAACGGCTCGCGGCGACTGAGCCAAATTCCACCCACAAACTGCACTAATTCAAATGCGCAAATTATCATAGTAGCCAGTAACAGCAGTTTCGTTAAAGCAGGGGCAAGCTTCTGCACTCGTTTTCGGTCAGCAAGTACCGCCAATAGAACTAGCCATAGAACGCCTGCTATACCAACCGACAGCACGCCTCGCAATGGGTTATCTGACCAAATGATGGTAGTGGCACTCCACAATATGAACACTCCAGACAATAAAGCTATCGGACTTCTTGCTAACACGTCTCGCGAGCGCCAAATTAGTGACAAACCAGCCAATGCAAGTACCACGCAATAAATAAGCGCCAATGACAATTCAAAGTTCATAGTCGAGTTGCCACCCAGTCGAATCACTGGCCAGTACGCAAACCACAACAAGATCGGCGCCAATAGTAGCACACGCTCAAATATCCTTAATGACTTAACCTCGACACCTAGCAGGCGCATCAGTTTATTTTTCATGGAACTCCAGCTCAGCATTAATTACAGCTTTAAATTGTCGCTTGAATTGCTCAGTGTCAAACTTTTCCACCGATTTTTCCACAGCCTTTCCACTGAATTTGATCTGTTCAAATCGATTTAATCCGTTTGTTAGAGATTTAACGGTCTGTTTACTAAAAAATGCGCCGTTTACTCTATCTTCGATAATGTCTAGTGAGCCACCTTGCTTTAGTGCTAATACCGGACAACCGCAAGCCAGCGCCTCCACTGGTGAAATGCCGAATGGTTCAATACTACAGAAGATAAAGCCCCTAGCTGCCAACAAATACTGTTTTATTTCCGCTGGACCGTTATAACGTGGCAAGAATTTAATGTTTTCGTGCCCAGCAGCCCGTGTTAGTAGCTCCATGTGTTCCGCTCCATCGCCAATAACTAACAAATTGCGATTAGTCTTGATACAGGCGTCAACCGCCAGATCAACACGCTTCCAATTCACTTGTCGACCGGTCACCACATAAAACTCCGCCTTCCCAAACGGATTAACAGGTTTAACCTTAGTGTGGCGCAAACCACTAACATCAACAGGTGGATATACTACTTGCGAGTCGCGTTTATAATATTTCTTAATCTCGTCGGCTACATAACTAGAATTAGCGATCAACAAATCTGATCGCTTCGCCTCTGCTAAATCGACTTTGCGCATCGGCTTAATTAACGCTTTTAGCCCCCAGCGCGCTAAAAAATTTAGCTTACCAAAGCCAGGATTCTTAATGTACGCATCGTACTGCCCCCAATAGTATTGTGTCGGTGGCCCCTGCAAATACGCCACATGCACCGAATTCGGCGAAGTCTTAACACCCTTAGCTTCCGCATTAGCAACCGAAATCACTAAATCATACTCAGACAAATCCAGATGCTTAAAATAGAGCGCTCTTAATGGCGCCATAAATTTACGTAAGCCCCGCGGAAATACGTTCAACCAGCCCGTTCGAACATTGACATCTATAAACCAATTAATTCGGCGCGGTCGGTACTGCGATGTGTAAATTGGTGCATCGGGATACAGCTGGTGCACCGCGAGTAGCACGCGTTCCGCACCTCCTACTTCAGTCAGCCAATCTACCACAATTGCCACTCTCATTAACTATATTTTACCATAACTATTGCACCCAAATCTGAAAACAGATATACTTGAAGTATAATTATTAGGAGCTAGATATGAAAATCCAAGACAAGAAAAATAAAAAAGTACTTATTGGCGTGATTGTTTTTATCGTTATGATCGCGCTTGGTTTAACCGCCACCGTCCTATACCTCAACAGTAACAGCAATAAGAATACCGAGGTAACAAAGGACAAAACAAGCGACAAAGAGAAGTCAGATAAAGAAAAATCCGATGACAATTCGGCAGATGACAAGTCCGACAGTACAAAACCTAACGACAGTTCTAATAACGGTAGAACAGATAATTCTAACAGTACTAGCAATGACAACGCAGGCGGTAAAACACCGGCTCAGTACGAAGGCGCAAACCCCAACAATAGCTCTAATCTGACCGGTATTATTAACTACAAGTCTGTCGTCAACAACACCTTGCAGATTCGTACTACCATTAACCAATATCTCGATGAGGGCTCTTGCACGCTAACTCTAAATGGGCCCAATGGACAGACCTATACAAATAGTGTAAACATTATTGCCAACCCATCGTCATCAACCTGCTACGGTTTCGATATTCCCCTAGACCTCATCCAAGCCGACCAAGATAAGCGCCGCGGTGAATGGACAATCAATATTCACATGACCAGTGGAACTCGCGCTGGTGATCTACAGGATAAAATAGCACTATAATTTGTGCTATAATACATAGCATAAGCTGTATCTAAGGAGATAGAATGAAAATTCAAACTAAAATTAAAAAACGGTATACATTTATAGTGGCTGGAATTTTAGCTATGGTTACATTAGTAACTGCTATTGGTTACGCTATCTATAATTATACAAGCAAAACCCACGCCTATCTAAATGGCTTTGACGCAGGCAATATTATGAGTGACTTCGTCATGAGCAATAAAAACACAATGTCAGAGGCCGATATTAACAATTTCCTACACAGCAAGAACCCCTGCAATCATGCCTACGACAATACCGTTAAGCGCTACGAAGGTAAGGGATATCAGTATACTATCAGAAACGACAAGGTAGTTTGTATGGCAGACGAAAACTTTGGTGGTGAATCAGCAGCCCACATCATCTGGCAAGCCGCACAGGACTACAGCATTAATCCTCAGGTGTTGATCGTACTATTGCAGAAGGAGCAAGGTCTAGTCACTGACACGTATCCTACCCATCAGCAATACGCAAAAGCAACTGGCTTCGCCTGCCCCGATAATGGCAACGGCTGCGACCCTATAAATAGCGGTTTCAAGAACCAGGTCCGCAAAGCCGCCAAACTATTCAGTGACGTTCTGAGTGGTGGCTGGAGCAACTACCCGGCATATTCAACACAGTTTGTTCAGTATAGTCCAAATAGAGCATGTGGTGGTGTAAATATCTACATCCAGAACCGTGCCACTAGTGCTCTGTATCGTTACACTCCATATGTGCCCAACCAAGCAGCACTAAACGCCGGTCTCGGTGAAGGCGACGGTTGCAGCGCCTACGGTAACCGCAATTTCTACAATTACTTCACCGATTGGTTCGGGAATACACGATCATATGAAGTAAAGGGTGAAATCAAAAAACGGTATGACCAATTAACCGGTAAGGCCTATATTGGTCTACCTGTTACGGACGAAGTATGTCCCGATAAAGACACTTGTTGGCAAACTTTTCAGTATGGTGTAATTATTTGGCATAACAGAACTGGTGCATGGGAGACTCGCGGCGGCGTACGTGAACGTTGGGCAAAACTCGGCTACCAAGGTGGCGAAATGGGTTACCCAACAGGACCTGAAGTATGGGATGGTAAAGGTTGGTACCAGAACTACCAAGGTGGGGCTATTATTGGAACTGTTAATACTGGATACTGGGAGTCAAGAGGCGGCGTACGTGAACGTTGGGCAAAACTCGGCTACCAAGGTGGCGAAATGGGTTACCCAACAGGACCTGAAGTATGGGATGGTAAAGGTTGGTACCAGAACTACCAAGGTGGGGTAATAACCTTTTCCAACAACGTAGCTAACAGCCTCTAGGTTTAAGCAGTAATAAAAAATATACCGTCCAGAAAAATCTAATGTGACGGTATATTTATATTTACTTAGTTGTCCGACACCTAGCCACGAATCCTATGGTATACACCAGCTAGCGTGGAACGTCGCCAACTACCCTTAGGAAATAAAATCTTAGCTGCTCTCCGACGCAACGACCCTTGCGGGGCAATGCGATCGCGCAGAGATAACTTCCTTACTGGAAAAGTTACATCACGTTTAATCAAAAACATAGGCCATAATTCGCCTGCTGACATTAGGCGATAGAATTCCAGCATAAATTCCGAGTCACGCGGCCATGTAATCTGGTCCTCAGAAAACTTACCAATCCTATACTTATAGTTCATATTCTTCCACGCGTTATACTGTGCTATAGGGGCAAAGAACGAGCCTAAGTAATTAATGCCCTTATCTGTCGGTAATTGATAGTTCCATGATTGATCCAGCAGTAGTGTTTTACCCATATACAGTACATTAAGTATATCACGATCAATTAAGCCTTCATTATGCATATTGGCATGTGCATCAACTATATCGTCCAGTGTATGTTCTTCACGAATTTTTTCTAGATTTTCAATTAATACACTACTGTCAAAATACACTTGCGGATTAATACTATAATCCTTTGCTAGTTTTTGCGCATGTGAAATGTGATTTTTTGTATTAACCTCAAATAAACCACCTAAAGTTAGTATATTCTGAGCCGCTGCAACGCAATACTTGTTAATATTTACATCATACAATGATTCTAGTGATGAATTAATCCAAACATTCCAACTGAGTATTATTGCTCTTTTATAGCTATTCAGAACCCACGGCGCTACCAGCTTAAACCCTATATTATCTATACCATAAATCTCGCGCATCTGATCCAAATAATCACTATAGTCAACAAACCGAATACTCACATTGTCATTAGCAAGTTTCATATATTCATCTGCAATCACTTTTGACACAATTTTGTCATGCACAATCAAAACATCATACTTAACTTGCTTATCGCGCATCTGAATAGCGCGGCGTAATGTTGTCTCTAAATAAAACTCAAGATTAGGCACAACATTTGTAGTTAGGTCAAAAACAATAGGTATGCAATGCATCTTTGGACTAACTGTCCTAATCGGATCTGTCTTTAGCGCGTAAATCATCTGCAATTCTTTTACTCGAAGAGTATTTGTCTTCCTAATATAGTAAATGTACGCACTAGTAAGTATTTCAGCTAAGTAACCATAAATTCTGTTTGAGTTAAGACTACGTTCCGACAGAGTATCATCGATTTTATCCTCAATGTCTCCAAGCACACCAAACAAGAAATCACACATTCCCATGAAATATTTTCGTTTCATAATGAACATGTTATATCCCAAGAACTTACTGCTATTTAAGTAATCCTCAATATACGGATGTACAGCGGGATACTTTTGCTTGACAATCTGCATCATTAGATCAATATCGCTATTCTTGACAATCGTACCATCATGGTAACGATAATGTTCACGGACAGTCCGACCTGGAATACCCATTGGAGTTGGTATACCAGAGACTCTACGCGACTCATGGACAATTATGTCATTATTCTCAATCATTTGACGCATTTTTGCAGAATCATCCAAACCATACTTAGCAAATATTTTTGGCGCTAAAATCTTTGCGCGAATCATCATATGCCCATCATCGCTTACTGGAAACTTTCTATCTGAAAACGAATAGAATCGACGATAATGAAACAGGCCATAATAATCCGCCTTCAGATTCTTCCATGCCCAATATATGGCAGTTAGCTCACAATATTTAGGGTTCTTTGCGGATATATTATCTTTGCCGTCATCATCTCGTTGTAAACCCAGGTCGTCTTTTGCCAGTGCAGCGCCAACGCGCACTGGAAGAAATAGATCGTTCTTTGGTAGTTCACTCGGCTTGTGGCATGCAATTAAAATTTTAATATTCTTTTTACTCACTCTCACCTCCTATATATAACTAGATTACCAAATTATATAGATTATGACTAATATAAGCACTATACTATTAGTTCCACTAGTTTTATAGCATCATAGACGCATTCCACTATACCATGCTAAACATTCAAACTTTCTCAATATGTACACAAGCACAATAGTTCCAAAGAACGTGAATATAGCCATACATATCATATGTAGCCAACCTACCGCAAGTCCAAAGCCGTTGAACACTCGCAAATATAGGTATATAAATATGTAGTGAACAAGATAGCACCCCAAAATAGCTGTAGATGCACTATATAGGTACTGCCGCGGTTTTACATGTTCAAAAAATCTCAATAAAATAATAAACAGACTTACAGAAGCAGTTAATATAAATATTGAATCATACCATGGCATATAATCATATTTCATAACAGTAAACAGATAATAATTCATTACAGTCGATAACAGTATAGACGCTATACACATAGCCACAAGTAAGCCTGTTTGGATTTTCTTTGCAGCTGAAGTATATTTCTTGACTAAATATCCCAACACCATAAATACACCACATATGCCACCTAGATAATTTAACTCTATATTATTTTTGACAGGTAAGCCCCCCATAGATTGCACCAATGCATTTATTGTAGGCACGGCAAATAGATATGTGGTAGCCAAAGTCATGAGCAACACAATTACCTTTGTATCCATTAGCCGTAATGCGTTTGCAACAAATGGTATAAACAAATACAAGCCAATTATAGTTGGCATATACCACAGATGCGGGGCAACCGGCTTGTCTGTGGTAAATGTAAATTGCTTGATAAAGTCATAGACACCAACCTGCCGGTCTAAAACTAGCGAAGTGAACAGATAATATACCGCAATCCATATAAGTGCAATAATCAATAAATGCTTGACCTTAGTCCTATAGAATATCCATATATCCTTCTTTTTGTATTCGCGACCCAACATTAAATAACCTGTCAGGAATAAGAATAATGGAACACATAATCGACCAATAGAGTATAGTAACATTACAATAAACTGACCTATTTGCGATTGCATCTCAATTTTTCCCGGTATCAGATGCCAGGTATTTTCTATACAATGAACCAGAAGCACAAGCCCTAGCGCTATAATTCTAATTATATCTAGGTTAGCCCTACGCTTTGCTAGCGCTACACTCATAATCTATCCTCGCCATTTATTAATATTATAGCATGCATTCAATAATCGACTTCCTGTTTATACATTTGTTGAGCGAGACGCTCAGACGCGCTATCTGGACTTAACTAAAACATTTTCGATTTCTGCAAATGTCTTAGTCAACTTAATGCAGTGATCTTTAATAATATTACGTATATGTCAATAATATACACAAAACTAGCGTAATCGCCAAAATTCATATAATATCTAATCTTGCTAAATACCAGGAATACTATTTATCTTTCGCTATCATTATCCTTCATTAATCTTTTAATAATTCTAACTGGATAAGTTATTTTGCGTCCGATTTTATAGGTACCAGAGTTAAATACTCGTCGTATCTCCTGGTTTGCATATGCCGCTTCTTGCCTTGCTAACTCTAGTTCATCTTTTGTCGACGCCAAACGCCTCGTTAAATCCGCGTTCTTGCGTCTTTCCATTTCTAAATCATGTTTAAGATTATCTAACTCGATAGTCCTATTTCTATAGTCTGGCGACAATGTTATGTACCAATAGAATGTTTCATAACACCATTTCTTTAATATATCCAGACTATTTTTCTGCGCAACTACAATATTCATTGCTAAACCCAATATAGCATCATCTATATTCTTCTGTGATAAACCATCTTTTTTGTAGAATATACGATATCTATATACAACTTCCTTAGTTGCGTAAAAATTTTTTGCAAGTACCATTGCCCTCACTAGAAACACAGGATCTTCGTGTCTAGTTAGATTTGGAAATTCAATCCCATTGTCTATAAGGAATTTCCGGTCATAGATAAATCTAATCCACCCTATGTCGCTTTGCCAATCTTCATATCGTACTACTCCATCACTAAAAAATTGATACGCCTCTAGGTGTCCTCTACCACTGTAATTATCAATTACGTTACCATTACGACTATCATATTCGCTAAACGAACCGCCACTTATCTTTACATTATTTTTCTTTGCATTACGATAAAGAGTTTCAAGCGAGTCCAAGTTGGGCCACCAATCATCCGAATCAATAAACGCAATGAATTCACCGCGTGCTAAAATCATCGCCTTGTTTCTGGCTAGCGATGCGCCTTCATGTTTCTGATCAACAATAATGATTCTTTTATCTTTTTTTCTATAGTCCTTTAATATTTCAGCACTATTATCAGTTGAACCATCATTTACACAAATGATTTCTATATCACGTAAAGTTTGTGCAAGCACACTATCCAGGCATTCTTTTAGATACTTACCAGTATTGTATACAGGTACGATTACACTTACTAGCACATCTTTCATATTTACACTTATTATATCATTGCACAATTACCAGTCAATTTAGCTATCTAAATTCCAGAATGTTAATGAACTAATACAGCACTCACAATAAGATACAAAAGTCCGTCTCATAGATTAAACCCGGCGGCAGTTGCACAGTCAGTCAGTTGTTTGGCTAAACCTTTTCAGCCTAGATATCGTATCGATTATAGATTGAACGTACCTTTCACTGTTGTTATGTATTCTTATAACATCTTTTAACCCATCGCTGTCTCGATCGTCAATATTGTCAGTATCTCGCAAATTTTTTGCAGCAATCATTACACTATCCTCGTCACTGAGCGGCCTGTCTGACTTCACCTGAGCAATACCGACCGTTAATGGCACGCCAAATATTCTAACCATAAGATTCTCAATATACCTGAACCAACGCGGTCTATTCATATTCTCATTTATTATGATCGCATACAGAAGACTTTTTGAGCATTTATATTTAGCACATGCATCAGAAATACACTCACCAAGATGGCATTTTACATACTGATATGATTTTAGCACATAATTATCCATTGCATTATTGAGCGCCAAATTATCGTCATTGGAGTAGCGATTCTGCATATCGGTTGCCCTAATATAAACAACTATAATTAAGGCCACCACAAGACTAGACCACAAATTATCAATCAACCCATCAAAACTCGGTACTATCCACGTGAGATCAACACATGATTCAATAGCACCAATTAACAGCGGTATCACACCATTAATAATCAGAATATTGCATACATGCATAAGCCTCTCGTTCCAGTTTCTCGTTTTTATGATGCAAATTATATCCCGTGGCACCACCGATACGAACCCTGATATCATTAACTGCAAATACACATCGTCAGCTAAGGAAAATTCCTGCATAATTCCAGCTTCCAGCACATACACTGCAGCAACAGGCAAATACCGAAACGTAAAATACGCCACCCAATTCCTATGACCTGTCACAACAAATTCGCTAACCGTAGCGTAATTAATAGGATTAAGAGCAGAAGGGCTGTTCTTATTGCAAGAATCACGGTATTTAATTAGCTGGAAGAAAACCTCAATTAGAATTCCGAACAGTACAGCCAGAGCAACACTATTCATATCGTCATTATATCATCCGTGGATCAATTAGCAATGTCATTTGTTAAAACGGCTAAAATTTAGCTCCCTTTTAACGGATTCGGCTTGCCACCATACCACCCTCCGTATTAATGACGGGCTGGACGCATGGTCATCCTTGAACTTGACGATTGGATAAGCCTTGTACTGGTAAAGAATTCATTTAGTTGTACCATTGTCCGCCAGGACAACCTTGGTTCCTCCTGGGATGAGGACAATGCTGTTGTCCTCATCCAATGGCATATAATGGGAACCATTGTAGCTGACGATGTTTCCGTTTAAGATGCCTTAGAGTGATGGCTGACTAGCATTATGTCCAAGTGTTTTACTTCAGAAGAGGTCGGCCTAAAAGCACATCTCTGATCTTTTAGTGGCTTACCACACCTTTTGTTGTGATTAGATAAGAGATGCTCGATGAGATAGCCAATATCTTCACTGCTCAGCCACCAGCAATAGAGGCGACACGAACATTACACTCACCAAAGCCACACGTTTACTCCCAACCACCAGACTGCATGTAATTCCCAGATCACCGATGGCAGTGATAATAAATATTCCATCGGGGCGGGATTACGAAAGTACTTGATATCCAGAATTCTTTCACCGCGCAAATCATTTCTGATAATTTTTTCAATTTCTTCGGATATGACTAACGTCGTTCTAGACGATAACCGACTTTCCATCTGATAGATGTACGGTTGTTTGTCAGACAACCAATCAAACGGCGACATGTGGAGGAATATAAATTTGGGCATTTTCCGCAGTAGTGGCTGCGACAATTCTCTGACGATAGAGATCAGCAGAACCTGAGAGTGTATCCATACATAATCAAAATCTTTAATAGATAAGTTTTCAGTATCGCTGGCAGTTACAATGTTAAGCCCGAAATCAGCAATTTCCGATCGCAGCGACTCGTCAGAGACATATGTATATAGTGTAACTAGTGCACCTTGGCTCACTAAGAAACACGCCAGCTCAACAGCGGCTACGGCGATTCATTAATGCCGTACATTAATGGCTGAGTGATTAAAAATCGTTTGCCTTTGTATACCATACCCTCGCTATCCGATATTTTATACCATATCAGACTTATGCAATCGTTAAGTATCTCTCAGGCATATTTATTATAAAATTATGTTAGCATCTGAATACAGGCGTATCTAGGTTTAGATCCATTCGTACAACAATATCATTCATTATGTCTCCATTTGCAATTTATTTACCACTGCATCCCCGCTGCATTAACGATTTCACGCACCAAATTTTGTATAGTAAAAAATGGCTTAACTGACGGTTTATTTCTAATATCTGCGTTAGCGATAGCCATTTTTATAATGCTCATCTTCACTAATAATTTATCCTCCAACCATTGCAAATCTGTTTTACAGTAGTCACTTTCGATTCCATCATTATGCATTGCTTCAGCCATTGCCCGTTCAACCTTTTTGCCGTGGTCTGCATTATTGCTCCGACTAAAATGCTGCAGCAGAAAATTTTCGAACTGTGGATCAGAAAAAGCCAGCTTAACGGCCAACTTATCAGCATACTCCTTTAATTTCGCAAACTGACCAGCATAATCGTCCCTGTCGCAAACAGCCCATACTTCTACAACCGATTCGTCAATATCATTCTCCTTGCAGAACTCATTTTTGCGTTCGACTGCGCTCTTTATTAATGCTTGGTGCTGTTTATGGCAATCAACCGCCTCTATTTGCACATATGGCGTTCTAAATACACGCTTTAGTATGTTGAAATAGATTTGTTCCGTTTCGCCTTCGCAGTATATCAATATATAGTGCATCATTAGTCCTTTATCATCGGTCGGCCACCCAGGATACCATTTCGGTAATTTTTTTCTATATTAGCATTGGTTCGTATGTATGTTTTATCACTCATCGGTTCGACGTGAGTCGCTTCAAACAAATCTTTGTATACTAGTACAATGTCATCAGTCGACAAGGCGCCTTTGCCATTAGCTCCAGGCATCAAGCTAGTATCATGCGTGTTAATAATTAGCTTAGCGCTATGTTTGTTAACGCTTTTGTCTTTAAACAGCCGAACGATGAATTTGCAAATATCACTGTGCAAGCTAGAATTGAATTCGTCGACATAAAGAGTTTTTCCTTTATTTAGAGAATCAACAATTGGCGTGGCAATAGTAAAGAAGGCATTTGTGCCACGTGATTCATTCTTATCCATGTCAAAATTCACGGTATCAACAACGTCGCCATCATCGTTGCGAACAACATGGACAGTCTTAACTGATGTATTAACTGCAAGCATTGTATCTAGTACCTTCGTCGAGAACATAGCTTTGATATCATCAGGCATTTGGACACGTTCTTTTTTAATGTCGTAATCTTTAATTGCGAAATCAGCTCGATGCAATAAATCCAAAGTCTGACGTTTAAGATTTGGATTCGTCTGTATCAAATCGTAGCTATTGTCGCGGAAATTGCCCATGTCGCCAATATTTCGCATAATAACTGACCTAATGGCATCAAAAACTATATTGGCGTACTTATTGTTAAAAACATATGCCTGCGTAATAATTAGAGAATCGTCACGAGTGGCTTCAAATATCTTCTTACCAAAGTTTTTTGCGTTATTATTAACAACACCGCATCCATCACAGCGACGTAAGATATTTCGCTTCTTGCCACCGCTAATGTCGATTAGGTATTCGTCGACAACTTTATCTTTGGCGATACCAAAGCCATATTGATACTTTTTAGTTCTATCTTTATTAGCAAATTCTATTTCAAATTTACTGGTTTTGGCAGTTTTTTCTTTAAGCAGAAAAGGAGCGAACGGTGTGCCCGCTGAGTTAGCAGCTGATGAATTCAGTATATAAACAATCATAGTGAACATGGCTCGCCAGATATTAGATTTTCCGCTAGCATTGGCTCCGTAGAAAGCTATTACATCACGATCCAAATCAATAGTCACCGGTTTGTCTATCGATCGGTAGTTAGCTATCGTGAATGATGTGATGTCGTAGTCATGTTTCATAGCCCTAGTCTAGCATATTTTTCCCTATTCTGCAATATATTTACAAAAAAGTGCTAGATATTGTTAGTATAGGTAAATTATTCTCTAAGTACGTCAGCGCACTATAGTATCCAGCGAGGGTTAAAAGTGAGGCCGTGCTGTTACATCGCAGACGCTATTAAAGCAGTGTATGGTCGTAATTGCCACTTACACTACCATTGCGATCGCCTAATCACTATTGTTCTCCATCCAATTAGCCACTTTACGCATGCCAGTTGGAATACTGGCAATATCACAGATATCATTGATCATCCGTTCGCAACGTGCCTTAATAGCGTCTTCATCCCACATCTCTGCATTGGCAATGTTCTCGCTGTTTGCTTTCCACAGATCGCTTTCCGTGTATATGTACTTTTTGACATCAAAGCCCCGATTACTAGCTGCCGAATTCACCCTATCGCCAATCAGCATTAGGTTACCAATATTATCTTTTAATCGCAAATGAACATCCTCATAGTTTTCGCCGAGTTCAGCCTTCCACTCATCGTTTAATTTTTGCAGCATAATATGTTCAATCGTTAGTACATCGAGCGCCGACACCGATAAGCGCGAATGCCTGCGCTCTATCATAGCTAGCACTACTTTAGCATAAGCAAAAGTGTAAAAGTTCATAGACGTCAGTGCATTCTCGACCTCGGTATCATTCGGCAGTTCAGCCCCTTCATCCTGGTTGGACAAGACTTGAAATATATTTACTTTTGCTTCTTTGTTAGTTTACTAGCCAATAACTCGTCGATTTTCTTAATCAAAATAACACTAGTTTTACCGAGGGTCATGGATTCGCCTACGATACGTCGTCGCATAACATATGACCGAATTGCCCTCAGGATGACCACTAAAGCATCATCGTCATCCTTAATGCGACGTCCGCCATACCGATATAGTAGCTCCATCAGGAATGGGTTTAGTGCTTCAACTTTAAAACGTCTGATATCTTCCAGCAGAACGTCCACCACATGATTATGCGTCTGAGTTTTACCGATTGTGTATGAATAGTAAACTGAGTAATTTGCTAGCTCCTTCAGAACTTCCGCATCGTCGGCGCTGTCCGGATGTATGGATTTAAACACGACATACAGCTTCTTCACATTAGCCTCCGAAGCACTATTGATTGGTTGCGTAACATCAACTCGCTGAGCATATTTTATCTGCAGATAAAATATGCTCTAATTTGGCACACAAAATATAGGTAAACATCTTTGTATCGATATCTTGATTGTCAGCATCTAGTTTAACGGCCGTCAGTAATAATATAGTCATTACTGTCTGGCGTGTTTTTGGTATACACCAATGTACCGAAGAATCTACCGGAATCGCTCCTTTGATTCCATCGGCCAACATTATCCGCTATGGCGACAATCTCGCCCTACACATACTTAGCATTACCAGTGTCCCACGAGTAGGCTAATTACCATAGTACGGTTCGCAGGCCACACCATCGTTGTCGCGATCTAATGGCGCACGGTATCCAGCTTCGCCACGATAGATCGGCGCTGCACCAGCCGCCCGAGCCGCCGAACAGTTAGCATAATAGACATTACTACTAGACGTGGTTGTAGTTGGCTCATCGGCAGGTTCGTTATCATATCTACTACTGTAGTCATAGTTGTCGTATTGATCGTAGCTGTCGTAGCTCGACGAATAGTCTGACTCGTCGTATTTTGATTCGTAATCGCTATAGTCTGGCTCAGATAGGCTACTCGAGCTGCTGTCGCTAGTCGATGAGTCACTAGAAGAATAACTACTATTATTAGACACAACGCCAATACAAATTAAAACGACAACTATCGCGGCAATAATTACGCCTTCTGATCCTCGTTCAGATTTAATGGACATCACACACCTCACATTTGATTAGTTTTTAAATAATGCCCACTCAATTACTTGTACTATAGCATATTTTTTGTATTTTGCAATAGTACACATGCGTTAACACTTATCCTTTATCGTGCCCTGTTCGCCATCTGCTCATCGTCGACCAGAGCCCAGACTTCACCACCGACGATAGCTTGACCATAGCCCTACTCAGCCTACAAGCCGTCGCCCCCACAAACGTTGCATGTCGGTCTCAACCTTTATTTACCATCTTGTACAATGGCACAATCTTGACGATTTGTAAATAATATCACTAGAATAGCTAAGGCGGGCAAGCCCTAACCAACTATCCCGCAGATACGCCTTCAACAATACCTATTAGCTCACCAAACTTGAATTGCCGTTTAGAATTGCTATAGCCATCCTCTACAATGACACCCTTGCTAACAAATTTATCAATCAGCCCATATACAGACGACGCTGGTATACCAGCCATCAGCACGACATCATTCACAGTAAAGATTTGTCTCTTAAACATCACGTCAATAAAGTCCGGGGCATACTTTGATGAGAACTCACTGGACATATGGATATACCTGTCATATAGTCGATTAATGGCGTCAATTCTAGTTTTCAAGGTTTTAGCCTGTTCCCTTAGTGCCGTCAGGAAGAAGTCAATCCAAGTATCCCAGTCTCCACTCTCGCTTACACCACGGAGTGAGTCGTAATAATCTCGCCGATACTTGTTGATGAATTCCGATATGTACATATTTGGCTCGGATGTAACTTTTTTCTCGTATAGATAAACAGGAATCATAATACGTCCAGTTCTGCCGTTTCCATCACCAAATGGGTGAATAGCTTCAAACTGATAATGCATTACAGCCGCTTGCACCAATCGGTCTGGCTGGCTATCGTCCTGGATATAATTTACCAAGTTTGAGAATAGCCGAGGTATTTCTAGCTGCGACGGCGGAACATAGCTAGCTTCATCTAGTGTAGCCCCAGGCCTACCTATATGAACCTGGTAATCCCTGAATTCACCGGGCGTTCTATTTGCTCCACGCACAGAATTGAGTAATATACGATTCAAGTCCTTAATTACATTCTCAGACAGCGGTCTTTTCTCGAGAAGCTTTTTACTATCAATAATTGCACGACGGTAGTTGCCGATTTCTTGAATATCCTTTCCTTTTTCTGTATTAACATCAGGGTTTTCTTCTCCCTTAATGAAGTCGCTATACGTTGCTTGCGTACCCTCGATACTAGAACTCTTTTGAGCCTCTAGCGATGCCATAGGTAATACTATGATTTCAGGGTTTATGAGTCTTTTCTGAGCTTCGTCGTACCTAGCTATCGCCTCGTGCGCAGTAGATATAACGCCGATATGTTTCGCAAGATCAATCTGTGGTGGTAGCTCTGGGAGGTCAAAAGACTGTCTCATGATTACAATTATATCGGATTTTTTGCAACTGTCAATACCCGAATTACAAGATTTGGTGTTATTTTGTAATCCAACATGTCTGAATTACAAAACTCTGGAATCTAGACGGCTGTATTACAAAATTTGGTGTTATTTTGTAATCTAGTCAGATTGTCTAGCCCCAACGCAGCTACCACGACAAATATTGGCACTATACCGCTAAAACACCGCACCCATGAAAGCGTTATCAAATTATGTGCCACTTTTTTAAATGCCGTCAGGTAGACTATAGCTCTTTAGCTAGTTTCAATGCGCTAGCAAAGGTCTTATCCATGTCATAGTAGGCGTACTCACCTAAGCGTCCGCCAAAGTAGATACCGCGTGCCTTGTCAGCATCGGCTAGCTCTTTATACTTCGCCAAAATCGCCTTATCCTCGGCGGTATTAACTGGGTAATATGGTTCATCACCACGGTGCCAGGTCTTAGAATACTCCTTCACAATCACGGTCTTGTTGTAGTCATCAGCATAGCCCGGCCACTTCTCGGGATCAGCAGAACGCTCTGGGTGGAAATGCTTGAACTCGTGAATGCGAGTGTATTTTGGCTCTAGGTCATTGTAATTCATGACCGGACAGCCCTGAAAGTCGTGCGTGTCTAACACTTCCTTCTTTAGATCTAGACTACGCCATTTTAGTTCGCCGAACCGATAGTCATAGAATTTATCGATTGGACCAGTATAGACCGTCGTTATACCCTCATCACGCAACTTTTTAATATCTGCATCCTCGAAATAGTCGGTGTTTAGCTTGACGGTTACCGAACCGTCGCCAGCGTTACCTGCCTCGATCATGCGCTTAAACCATGCTTCATAACCCTCTTTCGGTAGGCCTTCGTATTTATCACGGAAGTAACGATTGTTGTAAGTATAGCGCACCGGCAAGCGCTTGATAATCGATGGCGATAGCTCTTCGGCAGGTGTTTGCCACTGCTTGGCTGTATAGTTCTTGATAAAGGCGTTAAATAGCGGCTCGCCAATCAACGAAATACCCTGCTCAGCCAAATTCTCTGGCTCACGGTGTTCTAGTGCGGCAGGATTATTGGCCGCCTGTTCTTTGATTAGCTCTTTAGCCTCGTCTGGTGTATAGTTGGCGTGGAAGAACTGATTAATCGTACCTAGGTTCACAGGCATCGGAAAGACTTCTGGTCGATCAGCGCCTTCGCGCTTATGTGTAGCATAAACACGGTGAACATAGTTAGTAAATTCAGTAAACCGATTAACATATTGCCAAACCTCCTCGTCTGAGGTATGGAACAGGTGCGCGCCATATTTATGACACTCAATACCGGTTTCTTTATCGAACTCTGAGTAAGCATTACCACCAATGTGATTGCGGTTATCGATCACTAAGACATGCTTACCTTTCTGCGTGGCCAGTCTCTCGGCAATTGTTAGTCCGAAAATTCCTGCGCCCACTACTAGTACATCTGGTTTATTCTCCATCTATCCTCCTGCTTTTATAGCTATATTATAGCATGTTGTATTAACGAGCTATAACAAAGTAACTTCCACGGAGGTAAAATCACGCTGACTACCCGTATTGTCTACTCTAACGTGCACCTTATTGTGCTTGGTGTTACCCTTGCTGATATTAATATCAAACGAGCAGATCCAATATCCTTCGTCTTTGATTGATGATTCATCAATCTTACCCTCAAAGTAACCACCACTGTCCACCGTAGGATAGACTGTGAAGTTATCAGAGTCAGGTCTAACATTATATGTCTGATCGACTGGCACGCCATCTTTGGTGGACTTATCCAAGACTAGTGAGCGCTGCACTGCACGAAGCATAGCGTTTCGTGCGTCTGTACTGCCAATTTTACTGTCTGCTGCCGTATAGTTGAAAATAGTTAAATCATTAGTTTCCTCGGTCTTCACCGTATTGCCTTCATGTGCACTGTTTTTAGTAGTCTGATCTAGCTTAATCGCACCATTTTTGCTGTTATTTTTATTGTTGCTAGCATGATTAGCTGATAGCAATACAACCGCCACTATTGCAATTACACCTAGGACTATAGCCCCAATTAAAATTAGCTTCTGTTTCTTAGTTAAATTCTGCATCTATTTACTCCGGCAATGTTTTAAACAACTTATTCATTAGGCTAGGCATACCTTTATCGCGTTGACCTTCAATACCCCCTTGCGCGCCCTTAGGCGAGCCGCGATCGATATGCTCGTGAGGTGAAGTATTATCCGCACAAGCGGCTACGCCCATTACGTTAATCTGGTCGCCAGCCTTAACAGTTTGCCCCTCTTTTAGATTGCTTATCGCCCAGTTACCACCGTGCCCATACCAGTACGACCAACCGTCATCGCCCATCAACGTAACATCATAGCAATTTGGATTGCCATGACGCATTGAAATGCTTTTAATTGTACCACTATGGATAGCTAAGTATTTTTCACCCTTTGGCTGATATGCTGTTCCTTGCTTGTATGATTCATTTACTGTGAAGTCAATCGCTGGATCTGGGAATGGCCCATGATGGCACTGACCCTGCTCGGCTAGCTTGGCATCGCATAAATCTCCACCGGGGTGCTTAGTCATACCCGACGGACTCACTCCGTACCAAGATGTCAAATCAGATTGTTTAGTCTTACCAGATGGTAATGCATACGGAAATACATAGCCATCAATGTTCGGATTATCGGCACTTTCTGTATTACATTCCTCATCACTATCACTGCTATCCGACCCACCACCCGATAATCCTTCAGATATATCCTTACCTGGAGTCAGAGGGTCGCCGCCCATTGCAGCAATAGCCGACATCGAATCAGCTAACGGATTACCGTAACTTCCAACCTTGGATTTGCCTAAATACGACGCCATTTCGTCAGTAGCCGCCGAAGTAGCAACTAAATATACTTTACCAATTGAGCCCATAGGCAAGGTATCTAGAAACTTTTTAACTACTGCTATATTATCGCTCGGTATATTTATACCACCTCCGTTTGCCGGTGGAAATGTGCTTTTTCTAGATGTATCATGCAAATACTTCGCATCCATTTTGGCATCTTCAACCGCTGTGCCAGGCATAGAGCCCGCCGCATAGTGATTAATAAAGCCACCTGCGCCACCGCCTTCGTTAACCGTATACGAGTAGAAGAATGCTGGCGACACACCCTGCGACTTTACCGCCTTGGTTACCTGATTTATATTACCTGAATTTAGTCCGTATCTCGATATGACTGCCGTGCCACTTTTTAAGAACCATTTTTCAGCCTGGTCATCCGACACTCCAAACAGTGCACCAACTGAAAACCCCGCAAATTTCTTCACTTGATCAGCGGTATATTTCTGCCCACTATTGCCACCTGACGACGAACTATCGCTATCATCACTATTATCACTATTCGAAACACAGTCGCTATAGTAATTTATATTGTTAGCCGAGTAGAAGTCATTATTCGTCCAGCGCAAGGGATCATCGGAAACTTTAGTCTTTTCTGCAGCATAAACGTTAACAGATGCGCTAGACACTGCCATCATAAACATCATGAAGACAACGAGGCATCCATACAAGAGCCGACTGACAGTATATTTGACCTTCATTACTGCTCGCCCCTCTCTTTCTTGATGCGATCAGTACACCGAAATTCGCCATACTTTAGTTGATCCTTTGTTGGACATTGCACCAACTGTGTATAGTCATATAGCTTACTTTGTGATTGTGGAAGTGGCGAATATAGGTCAGTTACATAATATGATTGCTTCAGCTTCGGTATATCCAGCATAAATGTAGTAGTATACACCGACGTCGCCTCGTTATATTCCTGCTTGTAGCTGCCTTCGCGTATCTCGCCTGTCACACTACTCTTATTTGGTGCATTGCTAGATACTGTTATGTTAATCTGATCGTTCAGAGTCGCCAATTCACTACTAGAAACGTTTTTAATAACGCTAGATATGTCCTTAACGTTGACAACCGTAGAAGAAACTACTGAACTATCCGTGTAAGTCGTGCCATCGTTATATCCCTTATCCTGCGTGCCAGTGTCTGCATCTGACGAGCTATCTGTTGATGTGTTCGTGGATTGATTGTTAGACGTCTTGTCCGCTCGACTACTTAACACTAGTGCTACTCCACCTAGCATAATTAGTAGGTAGACAGCAATCACAATAATCAATTTTTTATGATTTTTCCAAAAACTCTCTTGTGTCATCATTTCAAATAATCTCCTACATACACGAATTTCGTAGCTGAAGAATACTCAGAAGGCTTATGTGTAAATGTCTGCGTATGCACCTTTCCAGCCATGCTCGCACCTGCCTCGAGCGTTTGTATTGTTCCGTCTTCGTTAATCGCAGTCACTAGTCCAGTATGCCCGTAGTCTGCACCGGCAGCGTTCATATCTGGTGGATTCGAACTGAATATCGCCGGTACTTTAGTTGGTCTATTTGTTATCTGCAGATTCTTATCTGGGTTTGCTGCCACTAGTTGATCAACGACTTGGTTTCCATTGCCATGGCCGTAGTTTAACGAAGTGTGTTCTGATATAAACCAAGCTGATATCGTAGTACAACCGTTAGAGCTAGTACAATAGCCCACAGAGCATCCGTTCGGGTGCTCACTCAAGAATTTATCTTGATAAATCGTAGGATCTTGACTGCCTGCAGTCGATATATCAGAAGAACTATCACTACCACTATCGCCATTGCTATTCGGCTCGTTGTCCATAGCTTCTTGCGAACGAAGATCTTGATAATAATCATAGAGCTTGCTTACATCAATTGTATTATCGCCCGACCCAATAGGCCAGGTAGCACCGTTAATACAGTTCTCGCCCCGGCTACCAGCTATTGTTTTATCAGAGCTACGATATGTTCCTGGTGCATAGTCAGACTCTATACACTCTTTTTCAAATGTTAGGAAGTTGCCTTTTAGATTACCCTCCTCATCGATTAAATCCTTCGAGTATAATTCTGGAATTAGTTCTTCTAGGTTATATGTTTTAGTTTGCCCGTATACCAACGTACCGTTATTATCACAAGCCAAGCCTAGACTGCTATAATCTGGGTCAGCACATTGATAGAACGTTGCATCTTCTGCTTTTGCAGTCAATGGATTCTTAATACTGGCGTAGCCACGATTAACAACGTTTGCTACCTTCTTGATAAACATAGACGGACTGTTTAAGGCGCCGCTCATATTAATCGCCAGCTCGCTAGTAACCGAACCGAGTGCCGTGTATGGATTATAAATGTCATACCATTTAGCACCGACACGCTCTTGCTCGGCATAGGCCAAGGCACGTTCCTCGATCTTAACCTTATATGCCTTAGCATCGTTGGTACTTAACGGTGCACCACCTCGATTTTTATACGACTTAGAAAACATTTCATCGTAACCTGTAGCTAAAGCATCACCTGCCCTCTCACCCACCAGACCATCTGTAATACCTCCTACCATAGCATTAGTAATCATCGTCGGTATTATTTCAGAAATTCTGTCAAAGGCCATGTCGGCACCAAGCCCCGCTGCCATACCTAGCAGCGTCTTGCTGTTTTTAATACCATTCCAAGCAGCTTTAACCAATTGCCTTCCAAGCTTTCCTACCAAATCAGTTTTAAGTTTGCCTGTCGCTAATTCTCCTACTACCTTCATTAGATCAGTAGTCCAACCAGCACCAGGTACAAAAGACCATGCTGTCGACGCGATGCCCGTAACTAGTAAGCCAGTCTGCACAGTTGAAGACATCCATTTATCGCAGAACACGCCTGGATCGCCGTTAAGACCAGGAACAAATGACACGGCACCCTTCATAACAGTGATAAATAGACCAATTGGATCGTCTTGCGTTAACGACGCCTTAAAATCCATCGAGGATTCAGTCGGATCACCCTTTTCTTGATACAAAGCATACTTCATATTAGCAGCATCCATACCAGAGCCCTGTGCAATCGCATTAGTATTATCGTATTTAGTCACTGTGGTTAATTTATTGCCAAGGTATTGCACTTGTTCAGCAGTAGCCTTGCCTGCCATAATCGCCGAAGCTGTCGTCAAAAATTGAAATGCAAAAGCTATCATCTTGCGTGATTTATACATCTTTATAGCCGTACTGACACCACGTGCACCGTTGTATAGCGAACAGTAATAAGTTGATACGTCGCCGCCGGCAGAAAACCAGCTGGATAATTTATTAGCAAGTCCTTTATCGGAAATGTGATTTTTAGTTGCCTCCAAATCGTCGCTAGGATCAACCTTTTTCTTTGCATTGAACGCACTATCACCATCGACAACAACTTTCTCAGCATTGGCTTTATCTGTAATCACTTTACCATCTTTGTCTTTAATAGGTTCATCGCTACCTTCTATGCAGTAATTGCCACTCGAGCCCGAACATTCAACAACCTTATTATTACTGGCATCTTGTGTTTTGTTATTATCATCATCAACCGTTTTCTTCAGCTGCTCGTCCATCTCTTTAGGTGTATCGGCATCAACACTAGAATGCTTCTTGAGTCTAAACTTTTTCATGAATTTCATGAATTTACCGTCTGAGAAACTACCAAAACGCGGGTTATAAACACCTGTCATCCCCTTGCGAAGCGACGCACTATCGTCCATAGCACCGATTATCGTATCGGCGTCAAGTACCTTCTTGCCGTTGATATCCTTTAGTGATAGCTCTTTACCACCAGCAGTCTTAACCTTTTCTGGTAACTCAATATCATCAGGTGGTTCTAGATAAGCGACCTGCTGTTTGCCACTAATTTTATCCGCGGCAATTTGTTGGCCATTAGAATCATACATTTTCCAGCCGTTTTGCTTGAATTTCTTCTGCTGGCGTTCGCTCATAGGTTTAAAGCGGTCACAGGCCTTAAATACAGAGCTCTTGCAGCCCTGCATTGATTTTAATGCACCCTTGAGGACTTTACGGCTGTGCCAATCTGACGCCCAATCACCTACATTTAGTATGCTGTTGTCAATACGTTGAACGATACTCTGTAGCAGTAGTGAAGCACTAGTCGCACCGCCGGCACCTAGACCAATAATAGCTGCAGCACAAGCGCCCAATATCCACATACCGACTTTACGACTGATAGCCCCTTTGATGCCGCCACTAGCCTTGCCTTTTGCGTTGCCACCACGATAATTTACAGCATTTTCCTGACGGCTAGTCTGGCGCTGAGCACGGCTAGCGCCATCGTTATCTCGTCCATCTTGCGCATCGTTAGATTGCGCATGGTTAGCGCTACCCTGCTGTTCAGCATTCTGAAGGTCGCTATTGGCACCAGCTGATTGATCGGTTGGACTGCTGTAATCCTTGTCGTTATCTGAATAATCCTGAATTTGACTAAAGTCATCGTCTGCATCATCAGCATAATCTTCAGCGTTATCTTCAGTGTATTGCGGTCTCTGACTGATGTATTTTTTATTAGGTAGACCCACTGAATCAACGCCCTGACTATTGCGGACGTATTGTTGTATAATTTGATCTGCTACTTCCGACTGGCGATTCTTTAACTTTGGCATCCACCTACCCTTGATTCTATATTTATTATATTAGCATAAATCAGCCAAATTAATAAAGCGAGACTAGCTCGCTTTATCCCGCTCTATTAATTACTATAATTAGTTTTCAAACTCTATCTTTATGTCGTCACTGTTCAACAAGCTCTCGACATAGTCAGTACTTGGGTTATCGTCAGAATATATTATATTTATAATAGCAACTTTATTATCATCAATACTGCTCCAATCTTTTTCGCTACCCATGTACAGGTTTCCATCTGGATTCTTCTTGATAATCTTTAAGGCACTATGTATATATTCACCCACATATTCGTTGGGATCATAATTCTCGTATGTGGCTACAATCTGTTTCAGATCATTATTAGCATATGTTTCGTAATGACCTTCGATGAAGCCTCTGGCAGTTGCGGCGTACGCATACAAAGTACTAGGGTCGTCTACATTATTATAGACTATGTTTCCAGTCCCAATTATTGTGTCACAGACACTAGCATCGTTACTATTGTTCTTTTGGTTGAACGCGCAATTGTACTCTCCAGCGCCATTATTTACATCCTCCAAAGTTACGTATATCGCCGAAATATCATCGCCATATAAAGTCTTCTTAGGGTTTTTAACGCCGATAGCAACCCAAGGACTTCGATCTCTCGATACATCATACGGTCCAGTACCAGCTGCCTTTGCACCCCTTTCCATTACCTTAGCAAAATAAGTTACATCAAATTTTTCCGCTAATTTACCAGAGAATGTAACTTTTGCTTCACCGCCAACTTGGCCATTTAGTAGATACGTCATGCGATGCGGATTGTAATAGTTCTGGTTTTCATCGCCCTCATTCGCCTTGTTGCTCACTTTGTTATTGTTTGACTTGTTATCGATAGTTTGCGATGATGAACTACTAGGCTTAGTTTCGTTCGATGATCCACATGCCGACAAGGCAGGAAGACCAGCCGCCAACGAAAAAGCAGCCACGATAGCCGTGGCTGCTCTACCAAACTTATTTCTCTTCTCTTCCTTAGCGCTTGAAGACTCCAAACTCTCCCAGGCACTACTATTATGATTTTTGTCACCGATATTGCTGATACGCTCAGACATATAGTTCCTTTCAGTTAATGGTGTACTCTTTACCAAGTTTATATACTTGATATTTAAAATTATATAACTAGGATAGTCGACGTCAAGCGTTAACGATTTCATTTAATATTGTCAATCACTACCTGCACGTCATCAGCTACGCGAGTTGTTGCACCAGCCGCCAGTCGTCCTTTATAGCTTTCTGCCACCGTACGTAAGTCATCATCAAACGCCCGTTTAGCATCATCGGCTGTATGTCCAGAGTTTGCATACGCACGCGCCAATGATTGCTGCCATCCGCGCACATCTTCACCCGTAGTCCCATGTAAATCGTCCTCGGTGCGACTAGAAAGGAATTGATTGCGCGCGTCTGCTACTTGGCTGTAGTCCAGTGTCTTGTTATCTTTAGTGCCTTTAGTCATACTGCCTGCCATCATACGATTTATATCCGCAGCACTCATTGAAGCTTTCTTGCTATCAATCGCAGCCGAAGCCACCTCAGACGACAAGCGATCCATGCCTGTGCTCTTAACTTGGCTTGGCTTCATACTAGCTGTCTCACTAGCTACACCCTCCATCATCTGATCATACTCAGCGCCGGTCATATTATCTTTCTGATCGCGCAATGCCGCTGCGCGCTGATATGTATCGAATTTTTGACCATTCAATGTGCCAGTTATAGCAATCTCACGCCGTTCAGCTGCGGTATAATTCGCTTTCAAGCCTTCACCCGCTAGCTTTACACCTTCGTCAAAGCGTCCCTTCTCCATATTGGCGTATCTAGCAGCCGCATCGCGCGTGTTAGCTCCCGCAAAACGCCCTAATACACGATTATGCACAACAGCACCAGCCACTGCACTCTGGCCTTGTACTACCCGACGATGTGCCCATGACTTTTCATAGCCTTGTCTACGGCGCCGACTAGCATTACCGAGCTGCGACGATATGCGACCCGCCGCAAAGCCACCCAATGCCGCGCCCATTACACCGACGCCATTCAAACATGCCAGTATGGCGAACGGTGCAGCAATCAATGGTATTACCCTACAAGCTTGTGATGCGAGTGCTAGCGTCCAATCACCATTACCAGCAGCCGTGGCTAATACTTTTGACGCCAAATCCGATGCACCATAAATCAACGAAATGATCGGGTAAGTAATTAGCATGGCTAGCATCCATTGTTTCCATTTGTCAAACAGCTTCCTAGTGTTCGGCAGTATAGCCATGGCAATTGCCGCTGGAGCTAAAATGCATAACAAAATTACGCCCGCTTGACGAACAATCAAAATTAGATAGGTCATAGCTAGCACTAATATAACCGCTAAAAATAATATCCCTAGCGTTGCTAACTGGCCAAACATAGCTGCTCCGCCAATTGCACTTAATGTAACCATTGTAGCTCCAGCCACGATATTCACCGTTGTTATACGGTAACCGCCATTTACGTTGGCCGCAGCATTAGTCCAGCTCGGAGCGCTCTTATTTAGAGCATCAATGCCGACACCACCAAAGAAATCCTTCAAGTTAGCACCCAAGATGTTGCTAATATCTACCGCTACCGCACACAGCCACCACGATAAGTTGACTATTATAGCAAACACAATCAGTCGCGGCAGCAACTTCTTTACACTATAGTTAGACATAGAGCCAAAAGCATTGCCAGTGGCCTCAGAATAGATAATCACAGTAAAGGCAATGGCCAATAAGATATTAGCAATCGGCAGAAACACGCTAAACACGCGATATGCAGCACTATCCGTATTAAACATGCTAGAATTTACCTCTAACAAGCCATCGATTATATTATAAAAGCCATCCGACACTGAACCTAAGAATATAGTCGTCGGACAGATTAGCCAATCTAGCCAAGTGCCTATTTTACAAGTTTTGTAATCATTCCTGTCTTTATCAGTTATATCATTAGAGCTAGCATTAAGGTTAGGCTTACACTTTCCATTAACCCACAAACCTCCGACAATCTCACAATCAGTTTGGTTAGCAGCTTCGCTGATAATCGCGCTACTGCCATCAGTATTTTTTAGCTCTTTTTTATTGTCACTTACGGCTTCCCCGTAAGCCTTCTTGATCGTATTAACATCTATAGTATAGCCTGCTGAATTAAATTTATTGAGTTCATCTGCAATACACTGGTATTTGCTGTCGCCATTTTTCTTGGAACATTCACTCTGCGCAGTCTCGATACGCGAAGGAAGCATAAATGCATCATGTTTGCATGATGTAGCTTTATCGCCAGTTTGCTGCTCGCAAATCGCATTTTTTATTTTTTTGTTTATATCATCATTATTGAATTTTTCAAGCACAGATTTAGCGTTGGTACATTCAATATACATGTCATCCCACTCCTGATTTCCAGGTGCATTTTTCTTAAATGGTGTACATGGTATGGTATTTACATCTAGACTCCTCTTATAAGAATCAACATTTAACGAATTAAATGCAGGTGAAAAAGAGTCAAAACATAGCTTATACGTTGAGGACATTGTCCTAGATGCGTCCTGGTACGCAGAACCTTGAAAGCCACCCCATTTTTTACCATCATAGGTTTTGACACAGCGCTGCGCCTCTGCTTTGGTTAGCTGCTCGGCTTTCTTAGCGTTAGCTGCACCAGTCATCATTGATAAGCTAATGACACCACAAAAAAATGCTGCCACCATAAAGAATAGTAGACTACACCCTCGCTGCCACCGCCATTTCATATGTCATTATACTAAAGTATAACCACTAAAAACTCAACGTTGCGTTTATGGATAAATTAGTTTATGATGTAAATATGATTAGTGGTAAGATAAAAAATGCAATCGTGGCTGCGGTAGCAGCTATAGCGCCTTTTGCATTATCCTTACCCGCCTACGCTGCAGATTGCAATACTCAGCATGGCACGACTTTTAACTGGGGTTGCAGTGGCGACGGCAAAGGAACTATTGTCAGCGTATTTGTCACGATTTTCAACTGGGTGTCAGCTGCCGTGGTAATCGCCATTATTGGTGGCGTGGTATATGGCGCAATCCTTTACAGCTCTAGCGGCGGCAACAAAGGTCGCGCCGAACAGGGAATCAGTGTAATTCGCAATGCCGTAATCGCATTAATATTGTATGTTGGCATGTTTGCTATCATCAACTTCTTGGTACCAGGAGGACTATTCAGCTAATGATTACAATTAAACGTATGTTCGCTAAATTAGCTGTGTTGTCTACTATGACATTAGCAGTACTGGGATTTACATCATTGTCTACTAGCACACCAGTTATGGCAGCTAGCTGTACTGCCACATCAAATTTCTTAGGATTTCCTAATTGGTATCGCGGCTTACAGTGCGAAGGCGGAACCGTAGTAATGACCAGAGGTCAAGCCGACCTTGGTTCTGTGGTTACAACCATTATTCTAAATGTTGTAGATATTGCCGTTCGCGTATCATCATTAGTTGCTCTGGGCTTCGTTATCTGGGGTGGTATTAGCTATATGATATCGCAAGGCGAACCAGGCAAACTAGCCAGTGCCAAAGACACAATTTTCAAAGCGATTGTCGGTATGGTTATTGCTACCATGGCATCAGTATTTATCGGCTTCTTAGTGAAGAGGTTGGGAGCATAGATGACAGTAATCACCGAATCCTCTCGAGCCATCGCAGCTACCATCAACGTAGCGGGCGTCAATAAGAACGTCAACATACCGAACGCTAACGCCGACAATCTTTTACAAAACATAATAAGTGCGGTATTTTTCTTAATTGGATTCATTAGCGTCGTAATGATTCTTATTGGCTCGATTAAGTTTTTAACTTCCAACGGTGACTCTAGCAAGAATAAGCAAGCACGTATGACATTAACTTACGCAATTGTTGGTCTAGTCGTGTCGATTTCAGCATATAGTATAATCACCTGGGTATTGGATAACATACAAAAATGAAGAAGAGTTTAACATTTTTAGTAGCACTTTTAACTATTACAGCCTCTGTATTAGGATTTTCTCCAGTCGTACGGGCACTTGACCCCTGTGCTCAGGCTGGCGATAAATCGTCTTCTGTCTGTTCTGACTTCAATAGCGGCAACGACACTACAATGGGCAAGTTTTGGAGTAATGTCATTGGCACCATGCTGATGGTAATTGGTATTCTGGCAGTAATTGTAATAATATACGGCGGCCTAACCTATATCACGTCAGCTGGCAAATCTGACCAAGTAACTAGGGCTAAAAATATAATCATTTATGCTGTCGTAGCACTAGTAGTAGCAGTCTCAGCTTACGCTATTGTGACATTTGTACTAGGCAAGCTATAGCCCCACCCAACATATTCACAAACTAAACAAATTTTAATTGCTATAAGTTGGAGTAACTTAACTGTTTTAATGACAGACCGGTTAAAATATTATACAATAGCATTATGAAAAAGATTCTTTCAAGTTTTACCGCATTGCTAGCAATAGCTACGGCAATGTTACCAGTGCCAATAGTAAATGCAGGCGCGAAGGATAGTATTACCAAGGGTATAAATACTACCAACAACGCAGCAAATTCTGGGAAAGACTTTAACGGGGTTATCGATACTGTTATTAATACCATGCTATTTATCGTAGGTATTCTATCAGTTGCTATGATTATATACTCTGGCATACGTTACGTTACTGCTCATGGTGATAAATCACAGATCGAGAGTGCTAAGAATACCCTAATCTATTCAATTGTTGGCCTAGTTATAGCAATCGTTGCCTACGCTGTAGTTAACTGGGTACTAGGGTTATTCTAATAAACACCAGAAAGGACTATTCGTATGATACGTAATTTAATAAAGACCAGCCTGGCAGCCATTACGTTAGCCGCTACAAGCATAGCAACAGGTACACTAAACGCTTACGCTTCAGGCGGCACTACTGAAGCCAGCAGTGCATTAAATAAAGTAAGCAGTACAGCCAATTCCGGCAAAAGTGTTAATGAGCTAACCGACACCATCATTAGCACCATGCTATTTATCGTAGGTATTCTATCAGTTGCCATGATTATATACTCTGGCATACGTTACGTTACTGCTCATGGTGATAAATCACAGATCGAGAGTGCTAAGAATACCCTAATCTATTCAATTGTTGGCCTAGTTATAGCAATCGTTGCCTACGCTGTAGTTAACTGGGTAATGAGTCGCTTCTAACATTGAAATATCGAGAGTTTTAGTTATAATATATAATATAATATAGGAAAGGAATCCAATGAAAAAGACATTCAATCGTATCAAGATGGGGGCATTAGCTGTAATAACCCTAGCTCTAACCGTAGCTAGCTTTGCAACTGCACCAACCTACGCTGCGAACTGCGACACTAGCAACCCGGATCTAAGCGTTGGCGTCAACTGCGGTAAAGGCAACGGCACACCTAATAACTTGTTTGGCGACAGCAACAGCATTGTCAATACCGTCATTAACACCATGCTATTTATCGTAGGTATTCTATCGGTAATCATGATTATCTTCTCAGGTATTCGTTATGCCACTGCTCATGGCGACAAGAGCCAGGTTGAGAGCGCTAAGAACACTCTGATTTACTCCATTGTTGGTCTAGTTGTAGCAATCATCGCTTACGCTGTAGTCAACTGGGTTGTTGGTCTGTGGAGTTAGTATCAGGAGAACGTCAAGATGGCAAGAACTAAAAAATCAGTCCTAACCAAATCTGTCTTAGGTTTTGGCTTAGGTCTACTAAGTTCATTATTCACCATCACACCCGTAGGTGCCCTCGCTTTGCCTGATGTGTTTAGTGGACCCTATCGAGGCGAAGGTCAGCCAACTGATTTATTTGGTGGTGCAAATGCAATCATCCCAAAGGCTATCAACTTAATGCTATTTGTAGTTGGAGTTCTAGCTATCTTCATGATGATTTACGGTGGCATTCGATACGTCCTATCTGGTGGCGATAACACTCGTGTAAAGGATGCTAAGAATACCATCTTGTACGCTATAGTCGGTCTAGTAGTCGCAATCCTAGGCTACGCTATAGTTAATTGGATTGTCCAAATCGTTGGTAGCGGCGCTACAGATAGCGGCTCCACAGTGGGGCTATTAATAACGAATATATTAAGTTAGCAATATCAATTTAGAGCAGTTAGCCTGCTCTTATTTAGTCATTACAACATAACTGCAACACAAATATTAATAATATATTAATCTAGCTATAGTAAAAACAGCAGGACTCTCGCCCTGCTGTTTACCTATTATCAATCTCAGAATTATTGAATCTGAATACGGCGTGCCTGTTCCTGCTTTACCTTATTAAAGCTAATAGTTAAAACACCATCCTTTAGAACAGCTGACACTTCATCCTCTTTGACGGCTACAGGCAGTACTAATGTACGACTAAATTCGCCCCAATAACATTCTTGGATGTGCCAATGAGTAGCCTCTGCGTCATCACCGCTATTCAAAGTACCACTAATTGTTAGCACACCATCAGCAATACTGACATCTAGGTCATTACGGTTTACGCCAGCTGTACGTGCCTTAATAATCAATTTATCCTGAGTCTCGTATACGTCAACTGCTAATTGACCCGGTACGGTGTCATATGTATCATCATCTGTCTTATCAGCAATTGGTTGCTGTGTTGCAACGGGTGCTACAGGCTCGACTGGTTGATCATCATCACGAAATAGATCCTTAGTTAGATCATCTAAATTATCCATCAACAAGTCGTCTTGTTGTCCTCTCGCCATTCTCCTCCTTTATCTCGCAAATATATAGCGTTTATGACATAATTATATCTAATAACCCCTATAACTACAATATAATTAATAGTACTTTTGCTGTAATAAATACAATGACCAGCCTATTAGACACCGCATTATCCATAGTCGCACCCCATATATGCAAGGGCTGTGGCGTTGTAGGCTCAACACTCTGCGAACGTTGTATTTATAACACTTTGCGTCGACCTTATCGACATTGTGTATATTGCAACTACAGTACGCCTAGCAGCGCAGTTTGCAAGAAATGTCACAAACGCTCTATTAATCAACTTGACGATATAATCGCCGTAGGCGAGCGCTCAGGCGCCCTACAGCGCTTAATTGGCGACTATAAGTTTCACAGTGAGCGTGAATCTGCCGCTATTTTAGCAGGCCTTTTGATGAGCGCAATCCCCTCTACCTGGGATTTTCAGCAAATTGCCTACATACCGACTATCGACAATCACATCCGCACCCGCGGTTTTGATCACATGAAGTTGGTTGCTGATGAATTATCGCGATATTATCATAAGCCAATCAGTCAATTGCTCGTACGCACAAATAACCACACGCAGCACGGCGCCAATTATATTGACCGTAAAACTAAAATCAAGCATTCACTAGCAATTCATAACACCAACACCTCACCCCGCTCCGTGTTGCTAGTCGACGACATCTGGACGACTGGTTCTACACTTAATACAGCCGCAGCATTACTTCGCAAAATAGGCGTCGAGCATGTTTACGCGGCCGTCATTGCCGTTCAACCAAAACATTCTAATAAAAAATAAGCGTCGCTAGTGACGCTTATAAATAATCTTCCTGGCGGAAGGGGAGGGATTCGAACCCTCGAAGACGTTCACACGCCTTACCGCTTTTCGAGAGCGGCCAGTTCAACCACTCCTGCACCCTTCCTTAGTATGCTATTTTAGCAAAAAATATCCGATGATTCTATAGCTAAAGCTTAAATCGCTCAATTAATTTATCGGCAAAGCTTGTGCGAATTTCTTCCATTGGTAAACGTGCACCTAGAATATCAACAATCTGCTCACCCTGATCTTCACCAATAAAGGCTGTAACCGTCATACCAAAACGCTTCACTGGTATTAGTGATAGCTGCCACAAGCCATTATCTAGCTGATTCACACCAAAGGCTCGAAACTCGCCATATGGATGGAGTTGATTTTGTATTGACAGCCCCTCTGGCGTCAGCTTATATTCTAATTCTTGGTACGGCTTTTTAGATGATACTATAATCGCTCCTAGCATCGCCATCGCCATTGCACCAGTTGCTACAGCCGTAAATACGGTAAACAGCTTGAATATAGTTAGTAGAATAATCACCACTGCAACAACTGCAAATATAATACCTACCGTCAAATACCACTTGGAGTTGTGGTCGTGATTAACGGCCTCGGTTGCCGACCACTTAATCTCAAAATTCGGCCCCTCTGAATCTTGCATATGCTTAGTATATCAGAAAAGCTCACTATTCGTCCACCTACTCCGACAGCTTGCCATCATTGTCCAGTATGCCGCTAGACTGAACGTCTGCACTGGTAATTTTTAGTAGCATTTCATCATTATAGCCATAGGTTGCCACATTAGAATCACTATCGCTATCCACCAGCTCAGCCACCAAACGCAAGTCGCCGACATTAAAACGCTTAAGCGGCAGCGTATAGGCTAATTCGTGTACCTTGTTATCGCTCAACACTTTAATCTTAGTATCTTTACTAGATAAACTCATTAAATTAACACCACCCGCCTGCACACAGACGCGAATATAGGCCGACCGATCAGTGGTTGATTTGTATTTAATTGCAATTTTAGCTGTATCCTTGGACTTTAAGACAGGTGCTGATATGAATTTACCTTCAATAAATGATTCGCGATTCTTCTTCATCTGTTTCAGCGCTGCTCTAGCACTCGGATCCGATGAAATGTTTTCTAGTGAGTAGCTGTCGGCAACGTCATCTGGATCACCTTCATCCACTACCTTACCACCGTCGATCATAATTGCCTTATTGCAGTAACGGCGCACTGCTGACATATCATGTGTCACCAATATAACTGTCTTCGTCGGATCCTTTTTAATATCCTTGAAGAAGTTGTCACACTTACGTTGAAACGCTTCATCACCCACTGCTAGTACTTCGTCTAGCACCAAAATATCACCCTGTGCTTTGATAGCCACACTGAAGGCTAAGCGCACCTGCATTCCCGACGAATAGTTCTTCAGCTTCTGATCCATAAAATCGTGTAATTCTGCAAAATCGACGATATCTTTGTACATATGATCAATCTGATTAGTTGAAAAGCCCAGCATGGCACCATTTAGATAAATATTCTCGCGACCAGTTAACTCTGGATTAAAGCCGACGCCTAGCTCAATAAACGGCACCAAAGAACCATTAACTTGGACACTACCTTTAGTTGGAGTGTAGATACCAGAAATAATTTTTAATAGTGTCGATTTACCTGAGCCATTACGCCCAACAATACCAACGAAATCACCCTTCTTGACTGTCAATGAAATATCACGCAATACATGCTGTTCTTTGTAGCCCTTAATCCCCTTTGTCCAGTTGATAAAAGCTTGTTTAATACCGCTACTCTGTTCGGTTGGTAGCTTGAAGGTTTTAGCTACATGGGTTACCTTTAAAGCCACGTCTGCTTCTATATTCTGCTTTTTCATTCTAAAGTTCCTCCGCAAACATCTTGGATGAACGCTTAAACACATAAACACCTAGCGCAAACACACCTATCACGATGACGAACGGTACTAATTTCATCAACATAAACGGTCCGTTACCGATAAAATTCCAAACTGTTTCAGTTTGCGGTGTTACCACCAGATAACGTGCATCCTGAATAATCTGCGCCATAGGATTCATCAGCATAATACGTGCGATCAGATCCCAACCATAGCCAATAACCATAGTTAGTGGATAGATAATCGGTGTAGCATAAAACCACATCTGCATAATCACATCCCAGATATGCCCAATATCGCGGAACTTCACGTACATCGTACTTAATAGAAACGCTACACCAAGGGCAAACACATAAAGCTCGATAATAACTAATGGGAATAATAGCATAGTCCAGCGGAACTCCACACCGTTGATAGCCATAAAGATCAAAACAACTACTAAACTAATTGCCAAATTAATAAATGCTGACACAGTAGATGAAATCACAACGATGTACTTAGGAAAATTAATTTTACGCAGTAAATCGCCCCGCCCCACAATCGCCTGCATGCCTTGTGAAGTTGCTTCTTGGAAGAATGCCCAGAGTGTCTGTGCTAATAGTAGAGAGACGGCAAAGTGTGGAATACCAGCACCAAACTTTAGAAAACGAATAAACACTACGTACATAATGGCAAACAGCATCAGTGGTTTTAATACCGACCATGCCATGCCTAGCATAGAGCCTTGGTAACGTAGCTTAAAGTCAGTCTTAACTAGCTCTCTTAGCAAGATTAACGAGTAACGATATTTGGCTAATACTTTTTGCATCACAATCATTATAGCAAACGCTCATGCCCTTTGCTATAATTTATGTAGATGAAGAGACCTGTGTTATCAATTATTATTCCTGTATATAACGCCGAGAGCTCGATTACAAATATTGTCGAATCCATTGTGGCTCAAAAATTTACCGATTGGGAATTAATTCTAGTAAACGATAAGTCAACCGATGATAGCTACGGCGCAATTCGCGACCTTGCTAAATATGATGCTCGCATTATTACCATTAACCGTCGCAGCAATGGTGGCGCTAGTGCTGCTCGCAACAGCGGCATCAATAGGGCGCGTGGCGAATATCTAATGTTTTTCGACGCCGATGACGACATTAGCCCTAGTCTGATCAATCAAATGGTGAAAGCAATGAAACATCCAACGATAGATCTAGCATGTTGTGGCTCTATCTACAACACTTACAATGGCGATGATTTAGTGTCTTCGGTATCAGTTGGCATTAGTCAACTACCACGCCATACAAAAAGCGAGCCTTGGCCTACATATATCGCCAAATTACTCGGCATCGATGGACGCCTGTACCAAATTTGGAATAAGATTTATCGCACCGACATTATTAAAAAGCACGGCATTCGCTTTATCGAAGGACTTAACTTTGGCGAAGACCTACTATTCAATCTGGATTATTTTAGCTACATTAGCAATATTAAATTTATCAATCAGCCTCTATATGAATACAATATGAATATTCAAGGAGGTACATACAGCAAATCTTCCCTAGTGTGGCAGAATCGAATAATCAACTATCAACATCTAGTTGATTTTGTAGGAAACTGCGACGACGCTGTTTTAGATGACTACCTGTGTTGGATTCGTTATAACTGGTTTTATTCTTATGCTCTCGCTATATCGGGTAGTAATCTAGCAAAAAGCCAAAAGCGCGAACACTACAGCTCTGCTTTGCTATCCAATTTTCTAACTAAACCAACTGGTCGCCAAATTATCGGCAATAAAAAATACTTTGTTGAATGCGTAATCTATCTGGCCCGTCGTTCACCCGCACTGCTAGGCGCACTACTTAACTTTTCTAATTGGCTAAAGCACGGTGACTTAACTAGCAAGCTATGGCGCGCACTAAAAAGTCGTTTATAATAGAATCAATAGGAGATTTATGAAAAAATTAATTACAGTAATTATTCCGGCCTACAACGAAGAGGAGAATCTAAGTAAAATTACTAAACGCCTAGAAGACTTAGCAGCTCAAGTCAAAGACTATAGCTTCGAGTTTTTATTCGTTAATGATGGATCGAAAGATCGTACTTTAGAGCTACTTCAGACTGCAGCTGGTAGAGATAGTCGCATATCTTATTTGAACTTTTCGCGCAATTTTGGTAAAGAGATTGCCGTAGCAGCTGGCCTTGATTACGCTCAAGGCGACGCCGTAGTTATAATGGACGCCGACGGCCAAGAACCACCAGAATTAATCCCTGAAATGATTAAATGGTGGGAGAAAGGCTACGAAGATATTTACGCTCGACGCAATAAGAAGAATGACGGTAAAGTGCGCAAGTTTATGTCGCATACCTATTATCGTACGCTGCAAAAGACCACTCGCATACCAATTCAAATTGATACTGGCGACTTCCGCTTATTTGATCGTAAATGCGTCGAAGCAATACGACAATTCCGTGAAGCTAGCCGTCAAAATAAAGCACTATTTAGCTGGATCGGCTTTAAGAAAAAGGAAATCCGCTTTGATCAGCCGCCACGAATGGCTGGCTCGTCCAAGTGGAAGTTCGGCTTTCTAAGTACAGAGAATTCACTGATTAATTTAGCAATCGATGGATTCACGTCATTTACTACCCTACCGTTACGCTTTATCTCGATTGCAGGTCTATTTATTAGTTTTATTTCGTTAGTATACATTATT
Source organism: uncultured Candidatus Saccharibacteria bacterium (assembly GCA_958399925.1). Lineage (GTDB taxonomy): Bacteria > Patescibacteriota > Saccharimonadia > Saccharimonadales > Saccharimonadaceae > Nanoperiomorbus. The sequence goes on from CATXOC010000001.1 coordinate 120,768, forward strand.
GTCATTCTAATTCAGGCTGCCATGGGCTTACCGCGCATTGGTGGCTTCAATACTTTGCTGATTGCCGTTCTATTTCTAGGTGGCGTCCAATTAATTGCCCTTGGCGTAATTGGCGAGTACGTAGGTCGCATCTTCGTCGAGACTAAGCGTCGACCACTCTATTTGATCGAAAATGTACATCAAAATAAGCTAATGGAGGCTAAGGCAAAAGATGTCAAAACCAGCTCTAAGCCCAGCAAATAATTTAGCCAAGAATGCTAGCGACAATACCGATAATAATACTGATAAACTTGCCAACACAGCTTCAGCCAGCAAACCCACTAGATTTGTGCTAGTCGGCATTTTTAACACTGGATTAGATTTTGGGCTAATGTATATTTTCCAACTATTTCTGCCGCTGATTAGCGCCAATTTTTTGTCAACCGGTATTTCGATGGTGTCAAGCTTTATCCTTAATAAGAAGTGGACATTCCGCAATGCCGGTAGCAATTATCTACGTGAGGTAGTTTTATTCTTTGTCTTTACTGCAATTGGTCTATGGATTATACAAAACGGCTGTATCTGGTTGATTGAACACATCGTCCCGAAAGATTTATTTAGTAGCCTTGTCTGGTTCTACCCTATCTTTGCCAAAGGTCTAGCTAGTATTCCATCACTAACTTGGAATTATTTGACTTACAACCGCTTCGTATTCACAAGTGATCAGAAATAAAATTACCTGATACTGTTTACTCAGGTAATTTTGTATAACTAACTAGCATCTAGCCAATCTCTAATCAATCTTTTTGATAACAATGTGGCGATCACGTCCTTCGCCTTCGCTAGCAGTCGACAGTTGGCCGTAGTCAGCTAGCACTCGGTGAATTACACGCCGCTCCGCTGGATTCATCGGCTCTAGCGACATCGTATCACCTGTTGACATTACTTGTTTTGCCCAGTCCTCAGCCTTGCGTTCTAGCTGCTCATTATGGCGTTTCTTGTAATCAGCAATGTCTAGGTTTACACGCGTTAGCTCTGCTTTATGCTGTATTAGAGTAGCTCGAATCAGTGTTTGTAAACTACGTAAAGTTTCACCACCTCGGCCAATCAACAGGTTAGATAGGTAAGTTGCCGGCACGGATAGTTCTATGACGTCTTCCTCGGCACTTGTATAAACATCTACATTAACACCAAAAAACGACAATAAATCCTCTGTGTACTTCTTTGCAAATGATATTGATTCTTCTCGATTCATAGCTCCTCCTTACTTCGTCTTAATTCGCCGTACCACAGTTTTACCACTACCGGCTGACGATGTAGCGCTTTTCTCGTGCTTTAGCTCTGACTTCTTCATTGTTACTACTTCTGCTTCAACAGCATCTCGCTCTCGCTTGCTTGATTTACGATGCAATTTAGTAGCTGCCTCAGTCTCTAGCTCTTTAGAATCGTAGTTTAAGATATAGTGCTGCTGCAATACAGCAAACAGTGAAGTTGTGGCGTAGTATAACACCACCGCACCTGGAAATGGTAAACAAATTATAAATGTCATAATGGGCATAAAGTACATCATCTTGGTCATTGCCGCCGCATTAAGCTCGGCTTGGTCAACTTCCTTGCCTGCTGCCGCCTCTTTTAGTATCGCCCGTACACCACGCTTATCCTTGCCACTCGGCATGGTCTGCTTGCTCTGAATAAACTGGAAGATTGCCGAAACTGCAGCCAGAATTAGCGCTGGCAGATAGGCCGAAGCCGACTTGGTAAGGTCGATAATGCCAAACAATTCCAAATGAGGATTGGCTGCTAGTAGCTCAGGTACTCGACCGAAGTGCACTAGGAAGGGATAGATAAAGTCAGCTGGCGCCGCACCATTGACTGTAGCATGGGCAAATATCCGAATCACATTGAAGATAGCGATTAAGATTGGTAGCTGAATTAATAGCACCAAGAATGAGCTGAACGGCTTCACACCCTTCTCTTTATACAAGTTCATCATAGCAATGCTAGCCGCCATGCGTTCTTCTTGACTGCCAGATTGAGCCTTGCGCTGAATACGTTGCAGTTCCGGTTGGATTTCCCGCATTACCTTAGTTTGGTGTAGCTGTCTCTTCACTAGCGGCCATAGCGCTAAGCGCACTAGTACTGTCATGATAATAATTGCCACACCGAAATCACCCACAAAATTATAAATAAACGCTAGTAAGTTAAAAATCGGCTGGGTTAAAATCGTATCAAATAAACTCATGATAGTTATTATATCAGATTCAATTTAGATAACAGCTGATCGACTTGATGCGATAATTTATCTGATGAAATAGTCAAAATTTCAGGAGAGTATATAACTACAGCAATGTCAACACTTGACGGTAGTCGCGGTATATAGTTTCGCATAATTTCGTAAGTTCGCCGGCGTGCACGGTTACGCAATACTGCATCATGCAATACTTTTTTACTAACAATTACCGCGACGCGCGAATTGCGGCGACGAGGGTTATGTATGTACTTAACAGACAAGATTTTGCCACGAGCTAATTCGCCGTGAGCAAAAACGTACTTTAGACTAGCGTGACCATGAAAACGATTCTTTTGTTCTATCATATCTACTATTATAATATCCTTATATCTATATAAAAATATAACGAGATGCTCTCATCTCGTTATATTACGCTTTAGGCATCATTTAGATAGCTACTTTAGCGCGGCGCTTAATACGACGGCGCTTTAGAACAATCTGTCCGGCTTTCGTTGACATACGTGCACGGAAGCCATGCACGCGTGCATGATGCCTCTTCTTCGGTTGGTATGTTCTCTTTGGCATATCAATAACATTGTATCATAAAATGCTAGACTTTCAAGCTCCAACAGGGGTAAACAATGATTTTACACCGCATTAATGAGTTTTCCACAGTTTATTTAGTGTATATACAGACTGTGGAAAACATAAGTTATCCACAGTTTAATTATGCATCGTGGTTTAGCTTGTGGAAAACTCCGCTAGTGTGCTACTATTTACATTAATGAGTGTGTTAAGTGAGGGTGCAGATTTTAATCATGGTTCGGCAGAATTTTGTCACGAACTATGGCGAAAGATACTGACTAATGTCCAAATAGACAATATAGTGTCAGACGGCAACTTCACTATGTGGTGGCGCGACCCTAGCTCGATCAACCTAATCGACATTAAGGGCGACACCTATATCTTTGAAGTCAAAAACTTTATGGTCAAAAGCCAGTTCCAATCAAAGTTTCATAACATTTTAATCAAGCAGCTAAAAACAGCTAATCCTGAGATTGCCGATCCTAAACTGCAATTCAATACCCACAAAGGAAAACCACAGCACGTAATTAGCGACGATGACGATGTTGTAGTAATCGACGAACCAGCTTCTACAAAGTCAAAATCAACTAGCAACCCGTTCAAATCAGGTAGATTTCTTAGTCATCTAAACCCTAACTATACTTTCGACAATTTTATTGTTGGTCGTTGCAACGATTTAGCCTACGCTACCGCCCAGGCAGCTGCCAAGAATCCTGGACAACGCTACAATCCAGTATTTATTTACGGTGGCGTAGGTCTAGGTAAGACTCATCTAATTCAAGCTATTGGCAACGGTATTCTAAAAAACTACCCTACCAAAAAGGTTCTATATACTACAACAGAAGATTTTGTAAATGACTTCGTCAAGCATCTACGCAACAAGACTCCAGAAGAGTTCACGAAAAAATATCGCGAAGTCGATGCGCTAATCGTTGATGATATCCAGTTTATTGCAGGCAAAAAGGCCAACCAGGAAGCCTTCTTTAACACGTTCAATGCTTTGCAACAAGCTAACAAACAGATTGTTCTAAGCTCCGATCGACCGCCCGCCGAAATTCCTACTCTGGATGATCGTATGCGTAGTCGTTTTCAGATGGGCATGACTATTGACGTTAGTTTACCAGACTACGAAACGCGCGTCGCTATTATTGAAACCAAAGCTGCTTTAATCGGTACTGTAGAATTACCGCGCGAAACTGCTGAATACATCGCCAACGAAGTACGTACTAATGTGCGCGAGCTCGAAGGAGCACTTAACCAGATCATGGCCTACGCCGAAATGCAGAATGTCGTACCGACGGTAGAATTTACTTCACAAATTCTAACAAGTGCACGCCCAAGCCAAACTAAGCACCTATCCGCCCGCCAAGTTATCGAAAAAACCGCTAAGCACTTTGACCTTAAAGTAACCGAGATTAAATCTGCTAGCCGCAGCGCCAATATTATTTTGCCGCGGCAAATTGCTATGTATCTACTACGCACCGAACTTCACCTTAGCTATCCACAAATTGCTCGCGAGCTCGGCCGTGGCGATCATACTACTGCTATGCACGCTATCAAGAAAATCGAAGGCAAGATCAAGCTCGACGCCATTATCCGCGAAGAAGTATCATCTGTTAAAGGAGATCTTTATGCCTAATACCTTATCAGATGTAGCACCTGTGCATAACATGTTCACAACTTGTGGCTATACTATGGGAAAAGTTGTGCGCTATTTTAATGACATGTGGGTAAAACTAGATGTACATCCGAAGTGGTGTATAAAACCTGCTAAAAAAGCACAATTAACCCACATCACTAAACACATAGAATCCACAGCCAATAGGCATCATTCACCCCATATATACACTGATTTATCCACAGTTTCCACAGCACTTATTATTACTACGATTATTTATATAATAAAGGAGGATTTATGAAACTTACTGTTCCACAGAATGAACTATCTAAAGCACTTAACACAGTTTCACGTACAGCTAAAGCTCAGCCAGGACAACCCCTTCTAGCAAATGTACTACTGCGTACTGACGATACGAAGTTGATTGTAGCAGCTACTAATTTAGAAGTAGTTATAGTTGATACTATTGGTGCAAAGGTCGAAGAGCAAGGTGCCATTACGGTGCCAGCTAAACTATTAACAGAATTTGTGAACAACTTGCCGAAGACTAACATAGATATCAAAACAGAAGAAAATCGCATTAAGATTACAGCTGGTGGCTACAAATCGACCATAAATTCGCAAAAAGCTGATGATTACCCTGCCATACCAGAATCTAATGAGAACAGTCAGTTCACTGTCTCTAGTGATTTACTGCGATCAGCTATTTCAGAAACAGTGTTGGTTACCAGCGCAGATACAACGCGGCCAATTTTAACGGGTGTATATTTTCACACGGTTGATGGCGTGCTGTATTTAGCGGCAACCGATGGTTATCGTTTAGCAGAGCGTAGAGTTATGGCGCTTGAAGACGAAGTTGATATGATTGTACCCGCAGATGCTCTGCAGGATGTTATACGAATTGCAGCAAACGCCAACGAAGTAACCGTAAAATACAGCGACGACCAGATCAGCTTCATTGCTGATGAGGCCAGGATAACTTCACGTTTGATTGACGGTAAATATATTTCGTATCGTCAGCTAATTCCTACTGATACAACCTTTAAGATACAGACCGATCGCGATGAATTTATAAAAATCGTGAAAGTAGCTGAGCTGTTTGCTAGAGAGTCGGCTGGTACAGTAATAATAGAAAGCAAAGCAGATACCAGTGAACTTGCTGTGCGGTCGATCACCTCACAGATGGGTGACAATATATCGAGTATTGATGCAGATATCCAGGGCGGTGATTCAATGGTTAGTGTAAACTCAAAGTTCCTGTTAGATGCACTCAATTGTATTAAGGGCGAAAAAATTACAATACGTTACAACGGTAAAATGTCTCCTGTCTTATTGATGGGTGACGATGATATATATAAGCACATTGTAATGCCGGTTAAATCGTAATGATTCAACGTTTAGCACTGTATAATTTTCGCTCCCATCGGTCTTATGCCGTAGATTTTCAGCCCGGTATGAATATCATAACTGGGCCGAATGGTTGTGGTAAGACCACTATATTGGAGGCAATTTATATCACGCTAACTGGCAAGAGTTGGCGATCGAATTTTGACGAAATTATTCACCGCCCTATTACAGATGTGGATAACTGGTGGAAAATTGATCTAACTGTGGACAATGAACTGCGCACGGTTAAATATATTCATCAACAAAAAGAATTTATTATAGATAGCAAATCTTTCAAGCGTCTGTCGTCTCAGCGTAAGTTACCGGTGGTGCTATTCGAGCCAAATGACATGCAGCTACTTTATGGGTCACCCAAACGCCGTCGGGATTTTTTGGACCGCATGATCAATGTAATCATTCCTAATCATCAATCTGATGTAAACAAGTTTGAGAGAGTGCTGCGGCAACGCAATAATCTAATTAAACAAGACGAAGTGCGAGCTGATGAATTGTTGGTTTGGGATATTCAGTTTGCAGAGCTATCTAGTCGTATATCAGAGCGTCGATCGCGGTTCGTAAGTAGACTTAATAGGACACTCAACGATAAATATCGCGAGATTGCCAGTATAGATGACGCGGTAAAGCTGCAATTTATTAATGGCGCACCAGTTGCACAGTCTGCTATTCTAAAAGCACTAACGATAGCATACGACGGCGTAACACCAGTTGGTGCACAGAAAGATGATTTTAAGTTTATTTTTAACGGCAAGGACTCTAAATTAAACGCTTCAAGAGGCGAGAACCGTACAACATTGTTTGCCTTGTTGGCTGTTATAGTCGACACAGTGCGTGAAAGTCTGGGTCAAGCTTATGTTCTGTTGGATGATGTTGACTCGGAGCTAGACGAGGTGCACCGCCATAATTTATATTCGACCAGTAGTTTTACGGTAGATACAATTGCGACCACACTAACTTATAGTGGATCGCAGTGTCATCATATTGAGATTGGCTAAGTTAGCTGACGCAGTGCTGTGATAATGTCGCCCCTGGCGGCGCGATAAGCTGGGTAGATGCCGGCTAGTGTGCCAATAATTACTGGTAGCAGGAAGCCTGCTAAAATTGCTGACCAGCTGAAGACTATATCGAATGACATCGTAAATGTTATAACGAATGCTATCAAATAGGCAAAAACTAGTCCGACAATACCACCACGTAAAGCAATGATTAGTGACTCCACTAGAAATTGACTTAAAATATCATGCGTTGTGGCGCCGACAGCCTTGCGGATGCCGATTTCGCGCCGACGCTCTGTTACGGTTACTAGCATAACGTTAGCAATGGCGATGATACTAGTTAATAGTACTACACCTGCAAACACCGCCGCAGCCACACTGATTGTATATATTAGCTGGGTTAGCTGACTAGATATATCAGCGGTAGTAAACATGGTGTATTCGCCGCTATCGCTATGTTTGCGGTTTAGTGTAGTAGCGATTTCCTTACGAGTATCGCTAATATTTTTATGTGGATTAGTTGCAACAATCTGGCTAATCTTGTTTGACTTTGTTAATTCCTGGCCATTGCTTAATGATATAAATGCTGATTGATTTATATCATAGCCTAAAATCGGTAGTGGTTGATGAACCTTGTCGACGATGCCAACAACGGTAAACTTCTGCCCTTTAATGGTAACAACCTCGTTCTTGGGAGATTCGGTGCCTATTAACTTGTGCGCTAGATTGTAGCCTAGAATTACCCAATTTTTGCCGCTATCTTCGGCACTGAACCAACTGCCACTAAGCATTTTTAGCTGGAATATTTTGTGATAGTTGGTGCTGGTCGCGGCAACGTTGACGTTGTCCAGTGTACGATCTTCGATTTTTAGTCTGCTATTAATTAACAACGAACTGCTTAGATTGATATCGTCATCGATCTTACTGATACTCTCGAGGTCTTTGTTGTTTAGTGTGTCGGCTGGTTTATGGATAAAAGAGCTACTACCATCGTTGCCATTAATTAATATTGATTTGTCGGGTAGACTTTGTAACTGTTTTTGTAGGCTGTGTTTAGCACTGTCGCCTATTATTAGAATTAACGAAACTAGAAATACTCCTAGCATTACTCCACTGGCAGCCAACAGAGAGCGTGCCTTGTGCTGCTTTAAGCTATCAGACGCTAGATGAATAGATAATAACATTATTTAGTCCTCCTAATGCGACGCTTGTATCGACGATTTTTCTCGCGTCGGTGCGTTGATATAGTGCGCTTGGTTACGCGGAAGGCGGCTGTTTCGGTTAGTTCTTCATCGCGATCAATGCGACCGTCCTTCATGTTAATAACACGACTAGCATACTTTAATAGATCAGGGTTATGCGTAACCATCAGAATGGTATTACCAGTGCGGTGTAAGCGAGTAAGTTCCTGCATAATAATGTCGCTATTCCGTGAATCAAGGTTACCAGTTGGCTCGTCGGCTAAAATGATCTGTGGTGCATTAATTAGAGCACGCGCAATAGCGACGCGTTGCATTTGACCACCAGATAGCTGGTTAGGCATGTAGTATTCACGCAGGGCTAAGCCAAAGGTCTTTAGTAGTTCACTGGCACGTTCGAGGCTCTTGTAGCTCCAACCACGACGATAATACAGTGGTAACACCACATTCTCTAGGACGGTCAGATTAGACACCAGATTGAAGTTCTGAAAAATAAAACCGATTTTACTATTGCGAATGCGAGCTTTGCGGTTTTCGCTAAATCGTTCGACATTGCGGCCATTGAATAGGTATTCACCCGAATCGGGTTTTTCTAATAGTCCAAGTGTGTTTAGTAGTGTTGTCTTGCCGCAGCCCGATGGTCCCATAATGGCAACAAACTCGCCGCGCTGGATCTCTAGATCAACATCGTCCAATGCGCATGTAGCCTGGTCGGTTAGGCCGAACCGCTTTGAAATGTGGGATAATTTAATAATTGGCATCGGATCATTAGGCGACGCAAATAAAACGCCCTGATCAGATGCTGGTTTACTGTAAGCATTCCTAATATTGGCTTTTGTTTTTTTCTCACCACTCATTGTTATATATAATAACCTGCTTTAGTCAGCTTTGCAATTGCTTATGCTATAATATGGATATATGGCTGAGCATAAGGTGCCTCAGGATGTCGAAGCTGATGACAAGCTAATTGGGCCATTTAGTTTCAGGCAGTTTATATATCTGATGATCGCCTTTGGTGGGTGTGTAATGGCTTTCTTCTTGAGTCAGGCTAGTCCTGTGCTAGCAATCATACCAGCACCGATGGTGTTGTTTTTTGGTGTACTTGCTTTGCCCCTGCGTAAGGATCAGCCGATGGAGGTATATCTAGCGGCGTTAATTAAATATTATTTTGGTGGTTCGCGAGTGCGGATTTGGGCGGCAGATGGCGAAGAGCCTAATGTTACCATTAGCGCGCCTGAAACCGTGGAAGATCCGAAAACCAAGGAGCTAGCTGCTGATGAAGTATCGCGTCGGCTCTCTTTCTTAGCAAATATTACCGATACGCAGGGTTGGTCTACTAGGGGTTTTAGTGCCAGTATGAATCAGACTAACTTAAATGACGACTACGCTAGCGCCGCCCAAGATGCTTATGATGTTATGGACGATAGTAATACCGTCCAGGTTGACAATATGTTAACTAAATCTGCACAAGATGTACGTAGTCGGGCAATGGCCAAGATGCGCGAAGCCTCGCAGCTTACTAACGCTACACCACAGACTGCACCGGTTTATACACAACCTGTTCAGTCAAGTGTGCTAGCAAGCACACCTAGCACTGAGCCATCGGATTATTGGACTGCTCCTTTGCAAACCGCACAACTGCCAAATTACGCTTACCAGAATACCGCTAGCTACCAATCTCAATATATTCCACAAGCGCCAGCTCAACCAATCGCGCCTGTACAACAGACTACATGGCAGACGGCGCAGCCTTCATCAGCACCAGTGCAGTATATGCCACCAACGACACCTCAACAGTCGCCTAATTTTACTGCATCTAAATCAGATGACGAGAACGTAATTACGGACGAGCTGTTGCGGAAAGTTGCGATGCATCGCGATGATGATGTACAGATTGACCGTAATACTAAAGTAATTAACCCCAACGGCGATGAATCTGCTATAATAGACAATAATAAAGATGAGCCTAATGGGCAAACCACTATAGGCGCATCTGATGGTAGCTTTATTGACATTAAATTTCACTAAGGATAAAACAGATAATGCAATCTAACGTAGGACCAGTAACCAATCAGCCAACAGGAGCGTCACCAGCCAGCCAGCCTCAAGCTAGTGCGGCTACTGCGCCTGAGCAAGTCGCTCATAAAAATCCTACATCTACGCAGAATGCCCTGCGCTTCTCAGAGCTACGTGACAACATGGTCATTATGGCGGATGGTGATTTTCGTGCGGTAGTGGCGGCGCAATCAATTAACTTTGATTTGATGAGTGCACGTGAGCGCGATGGTATTGAGCTCAGCTATCAAGACTTTTTGAATTCCCTCACCTTTCCAATTCAGATCTATATTAAGTCAGAAAAGGTTGATATTGGACCGTATCTAAACAAGTTGCAAAATCTGCGTATGAATCAGGACAATATGCTACTTGGTGTTCTAATGGATGACTATATTGCCTTTATTAACGCTCTGTCGCAAGAGGCAAATATTATGGATAAGAGTTTCTTTGTAGTGATCCCTTATATGATTGGCGAAGAGCGCATGAAAGCAGGTGCTAGTTCTAGCGAGAAAGGCATTTTGGCATCACTGTTTACAGGTTCTGGTAGCTCGCAAAATAAAATTAAAGTACCCGCCGAACAGTATCAACGTGCAAAGGATGAAATTAATAATCGGGTCAATGCAGTGATCGATGGTCTTAGCCAAGCAGGTATTCGCTCGGTACGTCTAAATACTAAGGAATTGGGTGAGCTATACTATAACATCTATAACCCAGACACTGCGATTAGGCAGCCAATTGGTGATTTTAAAAATTACACTCACTTAATGGTAACTAAGGGTCAAGGACAGGCAACTGTTAAGCCGTTAGGAGAAATGTGGTAATGGCGAAGCGAAATAAGAAAGATCAGCAATCACAATTAGCGCAACAGCAGGCACGCGAGGCAGCTGATGTTGCAGACATTTATCATAAGGGCGTGATTACGATGCGCGACCTTGTGGCGCCAGCTAGTCTAGAGTTCAAGAGCAACTATTTTATGTTAGGCACGCGTTACTGTCGTACGCTCTATGTGTATGGCTATCCTCGTTCAGTTTATACTGGCTGGCTGTCTTCGGTAATCAATTTGGATGAAGTGATCGATATCTCGATGTATATCTACCCAGTAGATTCGCAGGTCGTGATGAATAACTTGCAACGCAAGGTAACCCAGCTGGAAGCCTCGATGGAGGTTAATGCGGAACATGGCAAGATTCGTGACCCAGGGTTAGAGGCTGCTTATCAGGATGCTGAGGAATTGCGTGATAAACTTCAGTTAGGTTCAGAAAAGTTCTTCCGTTTCGGGCTGTATTTAACGCTGTCGGCAGGTAGCGAAGACGAATTAAAGTTTGTTACTCATAAGGTCGAGACGGTATTAGGTCAACAGATGGTGCTAACCAAGGCTGCTTCGGCGCAGCAAGAGCAAGGAATGAATTCGACTATCCCGCAATTTAGCGATGAGCTAAAAATTCGCCGTAATATGGATACTGGTGCGTTATCCACTACCTTCCCTTTTACCTCAGCTGACTTAACTCAGGATGACGGAATTTTATATGGAATTAATCTGCACAATAATGGCCTAGTAATTTTTGATCGGTATAGTTTGGAAAATGCCAATATGGTAGTGTTTGCAAAGTCTGGTGCAGGTAAATCGTTTACTGTGAAACTAGAGGCTTTGCGCTCAATGATGATGGGTGCCGATATTCTGATTATCGATCCAGAAAACGAGTATCAGAAACTATGTGATGCAGTTGGTGGCTCGTACATCCGTTTGAGCTTGAACAGTGATACACGTATTAATCCATTCGATTTGCCGCGCGTTGTTGATAGTGATGATGGACAGGATACGGATGCTCTAAGAGCTAATCTAATTACTCTGCATGGGCTATTGCGCCAGATGTTGGGCGCTTCACAGGTGGCGGCCGACGGCACAACGGTCAATGTCTTGTCACCAGCAGAAGAAGCCGATCTTGACCAGGCATTAATTGATACTTATGCTCGTGTTGGTATTACTTCTGATCCCTTGACTCACAATTCTACTCCACCTGTGATGTCTGATCTATATGATACTCTGGCGCACATGGGTGGTAATGGTCCGTCGCTCGCACAACGTTTACGTCAGTACACAACAGGTACTTTTGCTGGCATTTTCTCGCAGCAGTCAAATGTAAAGATTGATAATCATATGGTGGTCTTTAACATCCGTGATCTAGAAGATGAACTGCGACCGGTGGCAATGTATATCGTGCTGAATCACATTTGGAATAGAGTACGCACTGATCAACGTAAACGCATGCTAATCGTTGATGAGGCTTGGCAGTTAATGAAGTATCCGGATAGTGCAAACTTTATGTTCAGCCTGGCTAAGCGTGCTCGTAAATATTATCTAGGACTGACTACGATTACTCAGGACGTGGAGGATTTTATTTCTTCACCAATGGGTCGTGCTATTGTGGCTAACTCTTCTATTCAGCTGTTACTGAAGCAATCGCCTTCCGCAGTGGATGTTTTAGGTCAAGTATTCAAACTGACAGAAGAGGAATTAAAACGACTTTCAAACTTTCCTGTGGGTCAAGGTTTGTTCTTTGCTGGACAAAACCACGTACTGATTCAGATTATCGCATCAGAGACTGAGCAGTCGCTTATCACTACTAACCCACAGGCACAGCGAAAGGGTATATAATGCAGTCGTATCGTCGTTTTATTACTGTGTTCTCACCAAACTCAACCAGAGCAGACAAGTATATTAAAATTCGACCGCAATTAATAGACTTGGCGCATGATGCACACGCAGATTATACAGAGATCAGACTAGAAGATACACCTTACTACAATGCCAGACATTTAATTGGCGACGAACTGAAAGACGGCGATTTGCTAATTGCCTGTGGTGGCGACGGTACGACGCAAGTGGCGTTTGATGCGTTGTATCGCTCTGGAAAGGATGTAACATTTGCAACTATTCCACTAGGCAACGGCAATGATACGGCACGAGCCTTCTATGGTAGTAAACGTAGCCCAAATGTAATCTTACAATCCGAGAAAACTGATTTTGCCCCACTTAATATCTATATTAACGGTCGCGAGCAATTTGCGCTGTGTAGTTACATTACCTTTGGAGCGACTACGATACTGGTTGACTACTTAAACGATACTAGCTCGCGAAAGCGTCGTAAGCATCTAAAAGCTTTATCCCCTGCTATGTCAGTGCCACTTGCACGCTTAAGCGATATTTCTAGCGCAATTAACCAAATGGATTTCCCTGATTTTACGAGGGACGGTGCGATCATGAGTGATGACTCAATTGGGTTTTTCTTGATTAGTGCAGCGCATGATGTCTTGCGTCTGTCGAAAAATTATTTACACACTAGTACAAATTTTTATTTTCATCACGCTAACACGGGTGATAAGAATCTAGCACAGAAGATTATCATGGCTGGCTTATGGACACTGAAATTCCCAGGTGAAACTTCTACCCTAGAAGAATTAACATTTGCACGGCCATCGGCAATTACGGCTAACGTGGCTGGCGATAATATTTCCTTGGACGGCGTACGTCAAATTGTAGCTATGCGATCGCAACGCCCTGTTAAAGTATTAATGTTGCGATAATTTATTTTGGTAAATTATAAAATTGTCGTCTTTATATATGCGCTGGTATTTTTTGTTATGGGCTAGCTGTATGTCTATTGATGAATTCTTATTGACAATAGCGTAACTGATGCCATACTTTTTAAAGATATCCTCATAATAAGTATGATTCAGGGTATTGATATAGTGCTCGTCTATAAAAATGTTTTTATTGTTATCGCCATTAAATTTAGGGTCATAGAGGTCGGCGCGCGAATCAATGAACACGGGTATGTCATTATATAGCAAATAGCTGCCGATAAAATACGGGTTATAAATATGTTCTTTTTTATAATCTATGTGCGTTTTGATGTATTTGGTGGCTTCGACCGGGTAAACGGTCTTATCAACTATTTTGGCTTGTAGCTTTGGCGCAGTTACAGCTGCAACAATAACACAGACTAAGGCGACTACCATCGCTAGGCCAGCAGTTGGTACAGTAAACTTCTGGATTATTTGGTTGGCTTTAACGTGTTTGTTATCTAGTAATCTAGCTAAGTAAAGAGTAGCGGGAATTGAGCCGATTAGTGCTAGTAGTGCAATATGTCGATTAGAGCTTAATGCCATTAGGAATAGCCCACCTATCATCAAAAAATCACATAGACGGACTTTGAAACGAGTAAAGAACAAAACTAGGCCAGTGATAATTAATGTAACAGTAAATAGTACAGTTGAAGCTAGCACGACTGGTTGATGTTCGGAAATATATTGCGTTGTTGATCCCAGCATTGTTTTAATAAAGTAAGTGTATGGTGTAAAACCTAGCGGCGTTGCAAGTCCAGCGATCAAGCCTAGTAACATAATTACTAATAGCCATTTGGTTCGAGGTTGTCTGGTAATCTCTAGTCTATTCATAACCGTGGTTGATTCGGTCTGACGATACTTGTAGAACCAGTTCCCCACTGTACCTGCCACCAAGTAAGGTAAGAATAGAATAAAATAAAATGGATACACGGCAGCGTGTACATTGGCAATAATTGCAGGAATTACTACTAAGCCGATGGCGTAACGTCTACGTCCGGTATGTAGAAATTGTTCAATAAAATATACAGCTAGCAGCAGCAAGATGTAGGTTGCTAGCTGGGCGCGTGCAGTCAAAAAGTCGTTTAATAGAATGAGACTGACTAATGTAACGACAAAGGCAGCGATATAGTTGCGACTAAGCTTGCTGCATACGTAGTATATCAGTAGCCCCAAAATAACCGCTAGAATACAGGTGGCGAGATAAATACCGACAACACCGAAGGCGTGATAGATCAAATAAACTGCTACGTCAAATAGCCAATGCGGATAGGTGTAAGGTAGGTTGTGATAAGAAAACGGATCGATCCCGTCGACGCCGTGTCGCATAATATGCTTACCAATTGCAATTGAATAAAATGTGTCATTCTGTAGTAATAATTTGACTGACACGATAGCAAGTACTGCGATAATAACAGACGATGCTGCTATGAAGACATGCTGCCTTGTTCGCTCCCCTAGCCTCTCAAAAAGTTTCACTGTCTACATTTTAGCATATAGACAGTGATAGATAGTAACAACTTGTCCTGACCTACCCAAGCTCCTTCTTGAATCGTTCAACTAGTGGTACAGGCGTTGGGTCAACACCGTTCAAGATACCTAGATAGATACTGCTACAGTCGCCTAGGATAGCGCCACAGATCATCTGCTGAATAAAGCTAGATCCTGCGAGATCAACGTTATTGGCGTGAGGGCGGTTGCCAGATAGTAGACGTTCGCTTAGGTCAAAACGCTGGTTGACACGAGCGCTGTCTAGATTGGAGCGTAAATTAATAACTGCAAACGGCTTTTCAATCGGATGAGATGTCCAGCCGATAAACTCATTGTGATTGAACTCAGGGAATTCGTTGCACCAGATTGTGTTCTTGGCGTTTTCATTAAAAGAAGTTTTCCATTTGTAGGCTAGCGGATAGAACCAACAACTTGAGTAAACTAATACGGTTTTGCCAGCGCAGTTTAGAGCTAGTTGTTTTGCAGTATTACGCTTTGCGGGTACTACAGCGGCTAATTTGCTAGCAAAATTTTCGACGAATTCTTGAGTGCTAGCTAACTCTGCATATGCACCTGATAGTAGCTTGTGATCTTCAAAAATTTTAGCAATTGCCCTTAGGTGCATAAAAATGCCATAGCGTGGCTGCGATATTTTATCTAGTTGAATGTAGGGTAGATTGTCTCTCTGTGTGCGCTCAAGTAGCTTGCCACCACTAGTCACAACTATAATGTGGGCGCCCTTTTCTAGTGCGTCATCTAGTGATGACAGCGTCTCTTCGGTGTTGCCGCTGACACTAAAAACAATAACCAGGCTATGTTTATTTACATATTCAGGTACGGTGTACTCACGACTAACTTCAAATGGCACAGCTAAGTTGTAGTCATGGCGAAACCAGCGTATAGCCATCAAGCCAGCTAGCGCTGACCCACCCATGCCGCTCAGTACGACGTTTTGAGGTGTGATTTTACTGGCATGATCGTTATGTATAACTGCATCAAAAGATAATTGCTCATACGAATGTATAATGACTCCAAGGGCATCTTCGCGGTCGCGTTGCCGAATTACCGCTAGACTATCTAACTGCATTAACTCTCCTTTTGTTTATAAATATGCTTATGTTATAATTGTAGCAGATTTTAATGAAAGGGTGGATTTAATGGATCAAGGACAGAAAATTCCGTCGCAGATTAATGACGACGAATTAACGCAAATGATAGCAGGGCTTAAAAACGCTAGCACTACGGCAATGCCAACGACTGCGCCAGTTAATAACGCGGTTCCGACTATGACTAACAGCCCAGTGGCAACGGTAAAAAATTCACCAATAGTGCCACAACAGGCTACATCTACTAACCCTATTGTATCTAATGTTCCAACACCTGTTGAATCCGTGCAGACTAATGATATGCCTGAAGAGCAACCGCTCAGTGTACCAGCTATAGACAATCTAGAATCGATTAAGCGTAATGCTATTCTAGAGTTGCGCCCTCTTGTAAATAAGCTTAATTTACCTGCCGAAGATAAGTTTGATACCCTGCTACTACTAATTCGTACCACTGACGATGCTTCACTAATTCCAGAAGCGCATCGTGCAGCTACTAGTATCGCCGATGACACTCGTCGTGCTCAGGCACTACTAGATGTCATTAAAGAGATCGACTTCTTTGATCGTAAAAAATAGTTACTTTGTAACGTAGCTAGATCCACGTAGTATCGTTAAATAGGTAAAATAAATCACCCTCTTATGCAAGGGCGATTTATAGTTTGTATCTGCAACTTACGAATGATTGATGCTAATAATTAAATTACTTAATTATTTAACTATTTAATTGTCAAATAATATATTACCCTCGCGCTAAGAGCGGAGGGCAATATATTTAGGGTAGGTTTATTTAGTAGCCCATACCAGCTGCTGGTGCGGCTGCAGACTTGTCTTCTGGGATATCAACCACTAGGGCACCCATTGTCATAGCTGTAGCAGCAATGCTGACAGCATTTTGAATGGCTTCATGGGTTACGCGAGCTGGGTCAACTACGCCGGATTTCTTTAGGTCGACTAGCTTGCCATCGTAGTTCATAATATTGACACCTTGGCCATCTTTAGCGGCTTGGACTTGCGCTAGTAGTGCTTCGCTGTTTAGACCAGCATTGGCAGTAATCTGGCGGAACGGCATCAATAGGGCGTTCTTTAAGATTTCTGCACCAGCATCAGTTTCAGTGATCTTGGCAGATAGGTTAACTAGTGTAACGCCACCGCCAGGAACAATACCACCAGCCAATGCGGCCTTTACGGCGGCTACGGCATCGTCAACACGATACTTCTTCTCGTCGATTTCAGTCTCGGTTGCACCACCAACCTTAATGACAGCTACTTTACCACTTAAGGCTGCTGCGCGCTTTTGTAGTTGCTCGCGGTCATAGTCACTAGGCGCAGTTTCCTCTTGGGCGTTGATTTGAACAATACGGTCATGAATCTGATCTTTATTGCCAGCGCCTTCAATGATAGTAGTGTTGTCTTTAGTAGTGATGACTTTGCGAGCAGAACCAACAACTTCTAGACCAACATTATCAAAGGTCATGCCCTGATCGGCAGAAATGACGGTTGCGCCAGTTAGAATAGCAATGTCGTTTAGGACTTCCTTGCGACGATCGCCAAAGGACGGTGCCTTAATAGCCAAAGTATTTAGAACACCCTTCAGCTTGTTTAGAATTAGTACACCCAGTGCTTCACCGTCAACATCATCAGCAATTAGAACGATGTCCTTCTTGCCGGCAGTAGCGAGCTTTTCTAGTAGTGGTAGAAATTCTTGCGCACTACTAATCTTCTTATCAGTGATGATAATAGCTGGCTTGTCATAAGCTGCCTCCATGCGGGTGGCGTCGGTAGCCATGTATGGACTAATGTAACCGCGGTCAAAGGTAAAGCCTTCGACAATCTCAGACTCCATGTCCATGCCCTGCCCAGCCTCAACGCTGACTACACCATCACGACCGATTTTGCTCATTACATTAGCAATTAGCTTGCCAATTTCTGTGTCACCAGCGGAAATGCTAGCAACCTCGGCTACTAGATCATTCTTGCCGTTGACTGGTTCGGCAATCTTGTCCAGCTCAGCTAAAGCTTCTTGCCCAGCCTTTTCAACGCCCTTACGTAGCTCCATGGGATTGTGTCCAGCAGCGATTAGGCGATTAGCTTCGCGTAAGATTTCGTAGGTCAAGACGGTTACGGTTGTTGTACCATCACCAGCAACTTTGTTCATCTTTTTGGCTGCTGACTTGATTAGTTCTGCGCCGACCTTCTCGCCTAGGCACTCGTCAGTTTCGGGTAAATCGACTGACTCAGCAACTGTTACACCGTCGTGTGTAACAGTTGGCGCGCCATAGCTCTTGCTGATTACTACATTGCGACCCTTAGGTCCCATGGTGGTGCGTACAGCGTCGGCTAGGGTCTTGGCGCCTGCTAATACTTTGTCGCGAGCTTCGTCTGCGTAAAATACTTTCTTTGCCATTCTTTACTCCTTATTAGGCGGCTAGCTTGGCTAGCACGTCCTCTTCCTTAACAATAAAATACTTCTTACCGTCTACCTTGACATCGGTGGTGCTATATTCGCGCACTACAATGCGGTCGCCGTCTTTAATTTCTTTACAATCTTTGCCAGTGGCTAGTACTTTGGCAATCTGTGACTTTTCCTTGGCGTTATCTGGTAGATATAGTCCAGCGGCTGTCTTGGCAGCTGCTTCCTCGCGTTCGGCAACGATGCGGTCACCTAGCGGCATTAGTGGAACATTACTCATTGATATCCTCCTTAATTACAATAATAGTGTAACGCAAAAAGTTAGCACTTGCAACCTGCGAGTGCTAACTTTATTCAGTTAAATTCTAGCTTGGCGGAAAGAGAGGGATTCGAACCCTCGGTGGATTGCTCCACACCGGTTTTCAAGACCGGCTCCTTAAACCACTCGGTCACCTTTCCATAATAAATTATAGCATATTTTTTTATAATCTGGTATTATAGATATCAGCCTGGAGGAGTACCCAAGTGGCTGAAGGGGACGGTTTGCTAAATCGTTAGGTCGGCGCGAGCTGGCGCGGGAGTTCGAATCTCCCCTCCTCCGCCAGGAAATTATATAAATAACACCGCTACGGCGGTGTTATTTTGTTTGGTAATCAACCTCAAAACGGGTGGCTGAGTCGCCAACCTAGACGCGGCGCACTAACATCAGTCTTAGCAGTAATATCTATAGTTTGGTTGTCGACGGTTAGGTTGCCGATTATAGATTGAGCTGCGATGCTGCTTCTTGGCTGATCTAAGAGTTTTAGTTTGAACACCGGTGGTTGGTCAGCGAAGTATGGCACAATGGCGCTGCGATTGGTAATTAAGCGGCTACTATTGCCCCACTTGCTAGTTACTATACCTACTTCTTTGCCACGCTGTATTTTGTATAGTTGAATGTCGTTTGGCAAGGCCTGTAATAATTCCGTGGCAGTTTGAAAGGCGCTATCGTAGCTATCACGACTGAGTGACGCGATAGCAGTAGTAATACTCTCGCCATTAATATCGAGCTTTCTCGCTAATATTACCCCTCGGCCTGCCTCGTTGTTATAACCAGTTTTTCCGGCAAAAACGCCATATTGCCCCAGTAAACGGTTAGTCGACTTAATATGCCCAACTACCGGTAGATCAGTTTCGGCTGTAGATAGAATATCCGATAAGGTTTTATTCTGAGTAGCTAATAGCATAATTTTACAGAGGTCAATTGGTGTAGATGTGGTATCTGGACTAAAGCCGCTAGCATCACTGCCTATGGTTGTGCGATTTAGTTGATGGTTCTTAAGCCACTTAGTAGCGGCAGCCTTATAATTCTCGTGTGAGCCAAATGCCCATGTAGCCAGCGAGTCGGCTAAATTATTGGCACTACGCATCATAATTCCTTCGATCATTTGGCGCTCAGTCAACTGTTCTCCGGCGACTACTTGCAATCTACTGCCTCCTTCGATGACGGCCTTCTGGTAATTGGCTACATCCTGATTCCCTAGTGTAATCATGGGTCCCGACGTATCTTTTGCTAATGGATATTTATCTAGCACCACTTGAACAGTAATAGTTTTAGCTATGCTAGCAGTTGCAACGGGTTGATCGTTGTATTTGGCTTCGCCGACATTGCGACACTTAATCTGATCAGTTGAGGGATCAATGTAGCCTATGGCACTGCGCGGTATGTTAAGCTTGGTCGACGATAGCTCTTTAGGCGAGATACTGGTAGCCACCGCTATTTTAGGCGCATTAACATTAACATTGCGGACTAGGGTATACGAAATATACCCAGCCACCAACAGCAATATGGATAAGAGTGTTACCCACCACTTTCTCATTAATTCTATTGTATACTATTTTTATGAAAGATAGTATTTTTACAAAAATTATACGTGGTGATATCCCCTGCTATAAAGTATACGAAGATGACAAAACTTTTGCGTTTCTAGACATAAACCCGTTGAGCGACGGTCACGTTCTAGTGACTACTAAGCACCAGGTAGACAAATTCTATGATCTATCTGACGAAGACTATGCGGCACTATTTACTACTGTAAAGAAAGTGGCAAAGCGCATAGAGGAAGTTCTAGGTGTTCGAGCTGGTATCGTCGTCGAAGGTTTAGAAGTACCGCACGCTCATGTTCATGTAGTGCCGATGTACGATGGTGAAGTTTTGCGCCTTCATCATGGCTATCCAGTCAATAACTCACCTGAGAACATGCAAGAAATAGCTGCTAAATTGAAGTTTTAACAGCTGAGCCCTGCTCTGAGTGATAGCATAGCTAAACCAATTTCATTAATTAAAGACGTATGATTAGAATAATAGCTATTGGCAAGAAGCACGATAAAGATTTGATTAATATGGTAGAGCGTTATCAGCAAAGACTGCGCCCGCCGTTTGGCGTACAGTGGCTACTACTACCCTACTCTGCCCATGAAGGCGATCGGGCGCGCGACGAAGAGTCGGCGGCAATTATGCGGCATATATCAAATAGCGAAAAAGTGATTTTGCTGGATGAGCGTGGCAGACAAATGACCAGCGTAGAATTTTCGGCTGAGCTACAGAAAGACTCTGTCACCATAATTATTGGTGGGGCGTATGGCGTAAATGATGAATTGCGTCGTCGTGCAAATATAGTGCTATCGTTGTCTAAGATGGTCATGCCACATCAGATAGTGCGCTTGGTGCTAATTGAACAAATTTATCGTGCGCAAGCTATCGCTAATCACCACCCATATCACCACGAATAAGTGGTTTAATAGGCTAATTTTATTTGGCGGACAGTTACTGGCGTCAAACGATCTAATGTTGTAATAGAGTTGACAAATAATCAAGCTTATGCTAGTATAATGACATTATGAAAATTAAAACAGAAAGTCAAAAATTACCTTCCTGCAATATTAATGAATCTAGTATTGGGTCTGTGTCTAGGTACCGAGAACGGCTGGCTCAGCTAGTTTTTGTATTGGCGAGCGTGGGTGCTGTTTTGACTGCTACGCACGGTGCTTTCTACCCCACTGACCACACCTTGTCGTCTGGCGAATTTAGCGCTAAGGTTCATTCTGATTTACATACTCACTCTGATAATGGTACGCCAGGCGACAATATTGTGGCTGATTCACGCTCACTACGAATGCTAAAAGGTATTATGCGCTCGACAAGTTAGCAAATATATAAACATTAGCATATAATAGTAAATATAAACTGAAAGTGAGGTGTTAATGGACCAGAATCCAAAAGTAAATCCGTTCGCTAATAGCGGTGGCAACGCCATGGACGACGTCAAGCCTGTGTTAAACACGCAACCCACCCCGGTTGCTACACCGATGTCTCCTAGTTCAGCTGCTTCGGCTACAACCGCACCAGTAGCCGCACCAGTAGTAGCGCCTAATCCTTATCAGACACCAAAGCAAAAGCACACAAGTCTGAATATCGCGCTAGTAATCTTGGGCATCATCTTACTAGCAGGAATTGGCTTTGCTGTCTGGTTCTTTGCTTATTACAACAGCAATGGCGTCGTGATGCGTGACGCCTTTCATAATATAGCTACGCGCACAGCTGATAATATCGAGTTCAACGGCACTATTACCTCGGATAGCGATAGTAGTAAAGGTAGTATTAAGGGCTTTTCGAAGTATGATAGCGATAAAGCTATGACGACGCTTGATGGCCAAGTTGAGGGCGGCGGTCTATCGCTAAAAGCTGGCTTAGATTTGGCAGCTAAAGCTGATGGCAGTGAGTTGTACTTTCGTGTTCGTACACCTGAGGCAATTGACCAGATGATTGCACAGTCCGATCAATCAGGTATGGCAAAAGCTTTGACGCAGCAATTAACAGATAAATGGCTGTCATTTAAAATCAGTGATCTAACTGACATGTACAAGCAGATGACAATTACGGCTGACGACAGTAATAAACAGATTGAGGCTATCAAAGATTACCAAAAATGTCTATTAAATAACAACAAGAAGCTGCAGAACGATAAGGCTGTGCGCAGTGATCTGTTGAAGGCTATTCAGGATGCCAAAGCTTTCAAAATTGAACGCTCTAAGGACAGTAATGGTCAGAAGTTTGTTATAACCTTAGACTCTAGTAAGATTAAAACACTAGTTAAAAACGTACAAAAATCACAGTATGCCAAGTTGACTAATGACTGCACAACTAAGCTAGCTAAAGCAACTGGCCAAGAAATATCTAATAGCGACATAGATAAGTCGGTAGACGAAACAGCTGACTCATTGAAGGAGCTTATTGACGAGGCTAAGCCGAAACTAACATTCTGGGTAACTACTTGGGGTCATCAACCTACAAAGGCTGCTCTATCAATGGCTACGCAGTCTGGCGACGCTACCGTTAATATGGACTTTACAGCTAAAAGTACAGGTAAAAAGCCAAACATTGAGTTACCGAAAGGCGCTACACCGATTACAAATGTATTACAGCAATACGCGACTACGTACATACAGACTCTGCAGCAACAGCAATTACAGCAAAGCTTAGGGCGACAACAATATCAGATGAACTCGGAGCCATCATTACTAGATGATTATAGTGGCTACAATCAAACCCTCTAAAGCAACCGAACAATAAAATAAGTCTCCAATGTGAGGCTTATTTTTTATGCTTAGCTAGGTAAATTCTATATATACTCATAAAATGAGCAATAAAAATAGACTCCATAATCGGAGTCTATTCTAGATTGGTTGACAATTAGCTAATTGAGCTGATTGCGTCGGCTAAGTGGGTAGCTTGCTGCTTCTTTGCTGTTAAATCTTTGCGGGTTTCGGCAACAAGCTTGGCAGGCGCCTTATCGACGTACCCCTTATTGGCTAAGCGTCGTTCTAGATTGTCGATCTCGTTCTTTGCTTGTTTTAGCTGTTTTACCAGATGTTGCTTGTATTCGGCGATCTGCTGGTCATTAAGTTCTAGCCAAGCTTCTAGTGGTTGACCAGCAATACGTAAACCGTGTGGTGTGCTGTCGTGCTTAACCTTACCGAGCTTTGCTAGCGATTTAATTAAGCTCCCCTGCTCTGCTATCAAATCGTCATCCGAATAGATCAGATTATATTTACCGTTCGGCAATTGTGCAGTGATATTGCGAACAGTAGTCACTAGCTCGATAATCTTATCGAATTCAGCGGCTTTGCGCACCGAGAAGTCTAGCTTTTTCGGCCATTTTTGAAGAATTAATAGTGTGTTGTCGTTACGCAATGTTGTCCAAATAGTCTCGGTGACAAATGGCGCAAATGGATGTGCTAAGCGTAGTGAAATATTCAGTACGTGGCGCATAAAGGCTGGATTGCTGCCAGTCTTACTGGCCTCTATATACCAGTCAGCTAGCTCGTCCCAGATAACATGATAGACAGTTTCCATCGCCTCAGCGAAACGGTAGTCCTTGATATGACTATCCAGTTCCACTCTCGCCTGTTCTAGCTTGCTGTAGATCCAATGATCTGCAATTGTTTCAGGTTTGGCATGATCGGCCATTTCATCGGTTACTCCAGCCTCATCGGCTTTGGCCTCGATAAAGCGAGCAATATTCCATAATTTATTACAGAAGTTGCGCCCTGCTACCACTGATGCCTCCGAGAAGGCCTGAGCCTGGCCGGCTGAACGATTCATTACAATGCCCATGCGCAATGCGTCGCTACCATATTTGGCAATGATGTCCATGGGATTGACCACATTACCCTTGCTCTTGCTCATCTTCTGACCGTGCTGATCAAGAATCAAGCCGTGTAGGAAGACGTCTTTAAATGGCACCTTGTCTGTGACATATAGACCTAGCATAATCATGCGGCTAACCCAGGCGCGCAAGATGTCAACACCAGTTTCCATGACTGAGTTAGGGTAGAAGCGACTCAGTCTGCCACCTGTAGTGTAATCAGTAGTCACGTATGGCCATTGACCACTACTGAACCAAGTGTCGAAAGTATCTTCGTCGCGAATATAAGACTTGCCGTTAACTTCAATCTCGGTTTGATCGACTCTAGTATCAAAAATCCAATCGTCAGGATCGTCGGCTGCGTGGAAGGCTGGAATAGGAATACCCCAAGGAATCTGACGGCTAATATTCCAGTCGCGTAACTCATCATAGTAGCGGGCTAGCTCCCTGCCCTTCTGTTCTGGTACAAAACGAATTGCACCTGACTCAACCGCTTTCTTAGCCCGCTGAGCTAGCGGCTGCACCTTGATAAACCATTGTTTCATCAGTAGCGGTTGGATAGTTGTGCCACACTTATAGCAATGTGGTACATCGTGGCTAAAGTCCTCGATTTTTACTAGTGCTCCACAGGCTTTCAGATCCTCGACTACGGCGTCGCGAGCCTCGTCGACTTCCATATTGCGATATTTTTCAGGTACCTGATCAGTTATTTTGCCATTTGTACCAATAACCTGAATCATTGGCAGATTGTGGCGCTGTCCGATTTCAAAGTCGAGTGGATCGTGAGCTGGTGTAATTTTTACAGCACCAGTACCAAATCCAAGTTCGACACCTTCGTCGGCAACAATCGGAATCTCACGCCCTACCAGTGGTACTATAACAGTTTTACCGACTAAGTTTTTGTACTTTGGATCATCTGGGTGCACGGCAATAGCGGTATCGCCTAGCATAGTTTCAGGTCGTGTAGTTGCTACCTCGATACTATCCTTGCCGTCCGGTGTCTTGTAAACAATATGCCAAAGATGTGACTGTTCGGTCTTGAACTCTACTTCAATATCAGCAAAAGAAGTTTGATGTTTTGGGCAATAGTTGACAATGCGATTACCCCGATAAATTAAGCCATCATCCCATAATTTCTTAAAGGTAGCATAAACCGTGTTTATTACCTTTTGATCAAGTGTAAAGACAGTGGATGACCAGTCGCAACTGGCGCCTAATGCCCTAACCTGTAACTCCATGTTGCCGCGGTTTCGCTCGACGAAGTCCCAAGTCTGACGATATAGTTCTTCGCGACTAAAATCAAAACGTGATTTACCCTCTTTATTGAGAGCGCGCTCAAATACCACCCATGTTTCGAACCCGGCGTGGTCTGCACCTGGAATCCAGATGGTGTCCCTGCCCTGCATGCGGTAATAGCGAATCAGGATATCTTCAATCGGCAGCATATAGGCATGACCAACGTGTAAGTTGCCGTTTGCATTCGGTGGTGGCATAACGATTGTATAAGGATCACCCTTGCCGCTTGGTGCAAATGCCCCGCTAGTTTCCCACATCGCATAGATCGGTGTTTCGTAATCATTTGGAATATAAGTTTTTGGTAAATTCATAAATAAAAACCTTTGCTATGTTATCTGTTGTGAACGTGAAATGAAGCCACTCTAAAACTCTCGAATCGTCTCTCGAGTCCACCCTAATACTAATGTCTCGAAGTTAATAACTACAACAATATACCACATATAAAATGTGAAATATTATACAGTTCTAAGCATCAAAACCGTTTTTCTTGACCTCATTTTTGTGTTACTTCTATTGTATCATAAAACCAGCCATAATGACCCTATTTTTTGAATCAAATGCGACTGATATGGATGCTTGTGCGGTAAGCAGTGCGGATGTTATCGACCAGTTACCTTTAGCAGCAATCGATATAGTTGATAACGTACAGGGTGAAGTGGTTTCTCCCAGGTGCCAAGTCGTTCAACCCGTTGACCACCGAAAGAAAGCTTGAACTGAGTAAAGCCTTTCCAATGTTGATAGCGGGGATTGTCTGCATCATGTTCTGGCGCAATACCGTACCAATCAAACCAGTGGCAACCTTGTTGATGTGCGTATTTAAGAGCAAATAGACCTAGGCCGGTAGCAGGGGAGTATTTGCGATACTCTGTGCGGTTAGCGGCATGAGCATAGCTCATTGTTGTGCCATCGGTATAGAAGATTATACTGGCGATTTTCACACCATCTAACTCTGCGAACATTAGGCCGGCTGCCTTCTTGGGGAAGAGAAATGCAGCGAGCTGTTGGAAATAGAAATCATCATGCGGGCGCATACCGGTGCGTTTGGCTACTTCATGAATCATCTCAATAAAGTACTTAATATCGGTCGGCTCGTAGCTGACGCTGTAAGTAATACCGGCTTTGTCGCATTTTCTGGCGTAGCGACGAGCAGTTTGTGATAGTTCGGCCATTAATTTGTCTTCGTCAACTGATACATCATTAACAACAGTGGCGGGCGGTTGAACTTCGCGGTGACTATGGCGATAGCCCAATCCCTTTAAGTCTTCTGCGGTAATGGTAGGGCAGGTGGGCTCGATGCGGATAAAATCAAGCTTCCGCTGTTTGGCGACTTTACAGAGGTTGTCGGTAGCATCGCGTAGGCTATTAAAATCTTTGACAACAGGGCCAAATGGACAATATAGACGATTGCTCATTTGACCACGCTCGACAACGCCCATATAGGAATAATTAGTCGTTGTCTTGTGTACAACGTTATTTTTAATTGACTTTTGAAAATCACCCCAAATAGAGCTCTGTAAAAAACTCTTTTCCTCACTAAACATACCTCTATTTTAGCACAGGCGATTGCGTGTATGAGTAACTATGAAAATATTCGATATTATGTTATAATATGTGTCATAGCATAAATTGTGCTTGTTCGTTTAGGGGGGGCATGTTTACAAGTCATCTATGGAGAATAAGCGGGAGTACTTTGAGCAGCTGAAAGGCGGTAAAGAGTTGAAAATGCTTCGACTATGGGTGACCGGCTAAGGTATATGAAGCTCTCAAGGATTGCATTATCCAATCGTAAGCTGTTTGGTGTGTGTTGCCGAGGTCTATGTCGCGACAGACAGGATTTGCTATGATTATCCACATTATTTTGAGTGGTTCTGGCAAAAGGTTATTCCTGGGCTTATAAATGGAGATCGAGAGGTTCTCGTTTGTAAGTCAAATAAGGAAGTTGCTGGTCTGGCTATTCTGAAGCGAACCGACGAAGAGTGCAAAATTTGCACTTTGTTTGTCGCAAAGAAGTATCGGCGGCAAGGCGTTGTCACTAGACTCCTAGAGCTGTCGTTTGGATACCTTGGTACGATGAAGCCGGTAATCACTATGTCGGAAAGCAAGGTGGCTACGTTTCAGCGCATCATTGATCGCTATGGCTGGGTTGAAACTGGTCGCAAACCTGGCTTGTATCGACCTGATACTACTGAAGTTTTCTTCAACGCGTAGGTGTGCCTGCTTTGACTCTAAAGCCCGAGATTATTCTCGGGCTTTCTTCTTTGGCAGCTTGTATTTGAATATTAAATCAGTTCGATGCGAATACCGATTACGCCATATTGAGCTTGCTTTTCGGGTGTATAAAATTCGCAGAGTTAATAAGTTCAACTTACCGTAAGTTCCAGGCGGTTTTAGTCATGCTAATAGATGGAATGACATCTAGACGACGAGGATCTGTGGGCTGTAAAATCTGAGCTTTATAGTAGCCGAGCGTGGCAATCATGGCGCCATTGTCGGTACATAGTGCTGGGGAAGGGAAGTTGATTGGAATTGGCAATTTCTCCTTTAGCTGACGTCGCAATTCTTGGTTGGCTGCTACACCACCTGCAATGACAACTGACTTTGGTTGATATTCGTATGTAGCTTTGACTAACTTCTCTACCAACGTTTCGACGGCAGTGTACTGAAAACTAGCAGCAAAATCAGCAACTTGCTGGGGTGTTAATTTACTAGCTAAAAGATGTGATGGAAAGGTATGATCGACACCTACGGCGTCTTGAATTGCACGCAGTACAGCGGTCTTTAGCCCACTAAAACTGAAGTCGTATTTGCCGTGCATGTGTGCTTTGGGTAAGTGATATTTGTGTGGATCGCCACTTAATGCCGCTTGGGCAATCGACGGACCGCCAGGGTAGGGTAGGCCAATAATTTTCGCTACTTTATCGAATGCTTCGCCAACTGCGTCGTCAGCAGTTTGACCGAGTAGCTCGTAATTACCGTGATTGCGGAATAATACAATCTGTGAGTGTCCACCGCTGACAATGAGCGCTAGGAACGGGAATTCGGGTGGGTTATCCATTAAGAAGTTGGCGTAGACGTGACCTTCAACGTGGTGAACGGGGTAGAAGGGTTTATGTTTCATTAGCGCTATGGTACGGGCTGATAGTGAGCCGATCAGCAGTGAGCCAATTAGACCTGGCATCATCGTGGCAGCAACAGCATCAACCTGATCCCAACCACCTGCGTCGCGTACAGCTTGGTCAATCACTGGTATTACGACTTCTAGGTGCGAGCGGGCTGCTACTTCGGGTACTACGCCACCATAAACTTTATGGATATCAATCTGCGTATTGACAACATTACTAATAATCTCACGTCCATCTCGAACAACTGCAGCTGCCGTCTCGTCGCACGAGCTTTCGATACCTAACACATTCATTACCTATATTCTAGCACAGCGGCGTAGAACTGATTAATCTAGCTCGTCAATCATTTGTGTAGTGTTGATGCCGCAGCGAGCTTGTATCCTGCTGATTATGGGATCAAACAGGGATTTATTGATTCTTGCATTGCTACTGCCAGTAGATAAAGCATACTCACGCTGGTCGCATGTGTCAGAAATCAACTCCCAGTCAATAAATTTACATCCCAGTAGGTCTCTTAGCGAGGCGGTTGCATTGCTTATGTATACCAATGCAGGCATGTGAGTTTGATGATTTGCTCAGTGTATAATTGACATAACTATGATTAGCCTAAACAATATCTCTTATGCAGTGGACGACAGGACGATACTGAGTGATGTGTCGTTTGCTATTAATGGCCGCGATAAGATTGGCTTAGTGGGTCCGAACGGGGTTGGTAAAACGACCTTGCTAAATCTAATTTATGGCAAGCTACAGCCGACTTCTGGCAAACTCGCAACCAATGGCGTGGAGATAGGTCTGCTGCCGCAAGATTTACGCGGATGGCTAGATTATAGTGTCTACCAATTTGTCGAAGAGGCAACTGGTGTAAAAGCGGCGCGTGAGGAATTCGATAAGCAGTGTGCTAACTTGGGCCATGATACCAGTGAAGAGACGCTGCGGCAATACACTAAAGCACTGGAGCGATATGAGAGGTACGGTGTGGCGTCGTTCGATGCTAACCTAGATAAGGCGCTAGAGCAGGCTGACCTGTCGCATATCGATACTAGCAAAAGCATTGGAAGCTTCTCGGGTGGCCAACGAACGCGAATCGCTCTCGTAGCAATTCTGGCTTCGCGTTATGATGTAATGCTGCTCGATGAGCCGACCAATAATTTGGATGAGCGGGGCGTTGTCCTATTGGAGAAATTTATAGCTGACTTGGATGCTGCCTTTGTGATAGTCTCGCATGACCGACTATTTCTAAGAAATGCCACTAGTAGAATCATTGAGCTGGTGGGTGGCGGTGTCAAGCAGTATAGACTTGGTTATGATGAATATGTTGAGGCGCGCCATAAGGCAAAACAGGCGACGATTGATGAGTATAATCAGTACGAGCAAGAGAAAAAGCGATTAGTACGGGCAGCCAAAGCGGTGAAGGCTAGAGCTAGCGCCGCTAGTTCTAAACGGATGTCAAGTGATGACGATAAGCTGACCACGCACTTTCGTAAAGAGAAAGCATCTAACAATCTAGCTAGTGCTGCGATGGGAATGGCGTCGCGACTGGGTCGACTAGAGGAACCGGAGCGTCCAACAGAAGATGCCTCGTTAAAATTTTTGTTCAAGGCCGACAGTAAGAAGAAAGCGACTTTATTAGATGTTAGGGATGTCGAAGTTAAACACGGTAATAGCTGTGTCATTGGCCCAGTATCATTAAGTATCAGGAATGGTGAGCGCATACTACTAAAGGGCGAAAACGGATCTGGTAAAACCTCGATAATTAACGCCATTGTCAGCGGCGAGGACAGGGTGTCGGGCGATGTCTACCTAAATCACAAAGCAGGTATGGTCTATATTGACCAGAATCAATCATTGCCGCTACCTAATAAATCGGCGCTGGATAATATTAGATACCTAGTGCCACAGCTAGAGCTGCATGATGCAATTAATTTGCTACTAAGATTTAATATGAAGAAAGAGGTGATTCAGGGCGCGCTGGGTGGCGAGCTGAGTGGTGGTGAACGCGCCAAAATATTACTAGCGGGCGTGGCGGCCAATAACTCTAATCTGCTAATTATGGATGAGCCGACTAACAATCTAGATATTCCGTCAGTTGAGGCGCTGGAAACTGCCATTAATGGATTCGGTGGCGGGATACTATTTGTCTCGCATGATCGGGATTTTGTTGAACATGTTCGACCGACACAGGTAATCACTCTGTCGAGTGCTGATTAGTGGTATAATACAAGGTATGAAACTGAACCTA
This sequence comes from uncultured Candidatus Saccharibacteria bacterium, assembly GCA_958399925.1. Lineage (GTDB taxonomy): Bacteria > Patescibacteriota > Saccharimonadia > Saccharimonadales > Saccharimonadaceae > Nanoperiomorbus. The sequence continues at coordinate 151,811 of CATXOC010000001.1, forward strand.
ACGGATATTCGCAACTCGGTGATGGTGCCGGTACATACGGTACGTGCTTTTTTCGAGGCGAATAAATTTGATTATCCTGCTAGCTCAATGACGGTGATTGGCGTAACAGGAACGAATGGCAAGACAACTACTAGCTTTATGATCTATAACATGTTGCTAAAGGCGGGCTACAAGGTTGGTCTAATGTCTACTGTTGCGAATGCTATCGGTAATCAAATGACAGCACAGTCAGCGCACATGACTACAGCTGATGCTGGTACAATAAACAGACGTCTAGCCAAGATGCGCGACGCGGGCGTGCAGTATTTGGTTATTGAGGTGTCAAGCCACGCCTTGGCTCAGCATAGAGTGTTCGGCATCCCGTTTGATATTGTAGTTGAAACGAATGTAACAGAAGAGCATCTAGACTATCATCGAACCTTCAAGCGTTATCGTGAGGCGAAGATGAAACTATTCAAGCTGTGTGCTAGTCAGGCTAAGCGTGGTGGCCGCGGTGTCGGTGTGATTAATGCGGATGATCCGTCAGCAGGGTACTTTATAAAAGAAATACCTACGCCGATTACTTATGGTATTAAGGGTGGCAAGATGCAGGCGCGTCGTGTCAAATTAACAGCCAAGGGTGTCGAATATTATGTAAAATACGACAAGACTTCGTATCACATCAAGACGCAGATTCCGGGCGAGTTTAACGTCTATAATTCGCTAGCTGCGGCAACGGTCGGTATTCAGCTAGGTCTGGACAAGAAGCAAATTGAGGACGGAATTTATTCATTATCTGGTGTCGAAGGTCGCATGAATCGTATCGACGAAGGACAAGACTTTGACGTAATTCTAGACTTTGCGCATACGCCCGATGCTTACGAAAAATTATTGCCAGGACTAACCAAGTTAGCTAAGGGCAAGGTAATTACTTTGTTTGGTGGTGCAGGCGAGCGCGATCAGAAAAAGTTGCCATTAATGGGTGAGATTGCAGCGAAACATTCGGACATCGTAATATTAACAGAGGACGATCCGCGTGGTAACGTGCGTGCACAGAGTGAGAAATTGGCTAAGGGTGCTCGTAAGGCCGGCAAAAAGGATGATAAGAATTTATTGTTCATCGACAATCGTGTAGCCGCAATCGAAAAAGCAATGGAATTAGCGAACAAAGGTGATATGGTTATCTTGATGGGTAAAGGCCATGAAAAGACAATTGCCAGGGCCAATGCCGATGAGCCATGGAGTGAAACCTTGGTTACACGTTATGCCATCCTAAAGGCGATGGATAAGGGTGACTCTGAAGAAGCCAAAAAATTACACGACGAGCTTGTCGAGAAAAAGATTATTAAAAAGTAGTAAAAAGTAGAAAAGATTAAAAAAGTCCGCCTTAATGGCGGATTTTGATTTCTAAAACTCTAGGTGTGGCATGAGTATGGCATGAAATTCGACACACTCTCTGAAGACTTGACAAAATGTTGTGCTTGTACTAGTCTAAATAACGTTAAATCTAATTAAAACAAACAAAGTAGAAAGATAGATAGGGTAAAATTTCTACGATGACTAATGCATTTTAGGCGCTGTGTTTATATATCCATTGACGTGCTTAAAGCATCGATGAGTAAATAAGGAAATAAATATGAAAAAATTAATGGCATTTGATATTGACGATACATTAAATGTTGCAAAGACCCCGATGACAGAAGAGATGGGCTTAATATTTGCGCATTTACTAGATTATTACGCTGTGTGCGTAATATCGGGTCAGAAATTTGAACAATTCCTTCGGCAAATCATCGAGCCAATGCACGAGCATGCGACGGTCGAACGGCTGCGCAACCTACATTTGATGGTGGCGCAGGGCACCCAGTACTACACTTGGTCAGGACTAGAAAGCAATGACCCAATGAATCCTAAAAATTGGCGTCAAGTCTATTCTTATCCACTGACAACTGAACAAGTACAAAAAATTGATAGATCAGTTGAGCAGGCTACTAGAGAACTTGGCTATTGGTGTGAACACCCAGTGGGTGAAGTTAACGAAAACCGAATTTCGCAAGTAACCTTTAGTGCACTCGGTCAAGCTGCTGCGCCTGAGGACAAATATAAGTGGGACCCAGACCACAAGAAGCGTGAAGCAATCGTTAAGCGTGCTCGCGAGTTGGCGCCTGAATTTGATTACGAAATTGGTGGTACTACTAGTATCAACATTTTTCTACCGGGCATGAATAAAACTTTTGGTATGCGTCAGCTGATGGAGTATCTAAATTTGAAAAAGTCAGACATTCTATACTTTGGCGATATGACGCAGCCTGGTGGCAATGATTATCCAGTTATGCAGATGGGCATTGATACGCTGACGGTGACTAGATGGCAAGATACCGCCTACGCCTTAAAGGCAATTATTGCGGTTACTAAGAGTTAATGTGATAAAATAAGTCTGTACGGAGGGGTGTCCGAGTGGTTGAAGGAGCGCGCCTGGAAAGTGCGTATGGCGGGCAACTGTCATCTGGGGTTCGAATCCCCATCCCTCCGCCAGATTAATTCGGGGTGTGGCGCAGTTGGTAGCGCGTACGGCTGGGGGCCGTGAGGTCGCAAGTTCGAGCCTTGTCATCCCGACCAGAAATTATTAATTAGCCAGCCGTAGCGCGGGTAGCGAATAGTCGACGCCCTGTCCGATGGGCCGTGAGGTCGCAAGTTCGAGCCTTGTCATCCCGACCAGAAATTAACTAGACCTGCCTAATAGGCGGGTTTTATTTAATATCATATAGAGTCGCTTTGTATTGATCACTACCTGTAACAGGGTCGCTAATAGTGATAGTGCGAACAGCTTTCCAAGCTGACGTGTTTAGCTCGGTTGGTGCGTATATGGTGTCGGTATTTGTGGTGCCGGTTACCCAAATCTGGTGGTGGTCATTGGCGAATCGACTAATATTTTTAACAGCTCTATTAAAATGGTTGTCGCGCAACATAGCTAGCGAACCAGTAGAGTCGTTCTTTACACTGTCCCACAAGAAGTAGGTTGGGTGCTCGGTGCTGTCATAAAATGATGCTTCGTAATAGCCGTAAGGACTGTTAGAAATAATTGGTGTATTATTGTGATCGGCCTGCTGGATAGCGCGAATAACTTCTCCTGTCATGACACTGCTACCATTGAACTTATTGTAGTTGCCTTGGTGATAAACCTGGAATATACCGTAGCCAAAACAACATATAACAGCTAGGGTTAGCGCTGTGGGTGTGATCCACCAATTAGCTTTGCTGGCTTTGTAGTTTACGATCAACACGGCTATTAATGCAGACGTGAAGATAGCGGCAGATAAGACGTATCGATCAACAAAAGATGAAGTCAGTGGTGGTAGGGATAGTAGCATTAGAAAAATTACTGGCGCTATCGCCATGGTTAGTATTAGATAAAAGCTGCGGCGCTCTGCTCGGCTATAGCGGATTTGGTGCAGATAACGATATATTAGAATGCCAAGTAGGGTAACTGTTATGAAAAATAGTACAGGTAGCCAGCCGCTAGTTTGGCTTCCTTGGAGATAGAATAGAAATTCAGATAGATAGTCGCTAGGTGTATTGGCTGTGACGGCGGGAATCCAGAAGCCACTACTGACAGTGTGGAGCTGTGAAATTACAGTTGGAATCCATGGTAGATATAGCCCGATTGCAACAATATGCGCAATAATCCATTCCTTGCTGAAGTAGGCTTTGGCTAATTTGCGGCCACTTAGGCTGTTGGTCCGTAGATAAATTATTCGGTAGAGCCAGTGGCTTAGCCAAACTACTGCGGTAAAGTAGTGCGTAAGCATACCGAGACAGACTAAAACGCCGTAAATAATATAATCGCGTAGTTTATTAGTCCGTAAACTGCGCCAGAGCATAAGGGTGGCTGCTAGTACGATGGCTGTTACCAGTGTGTACATGCGTGCTTCTATACCAAAGCGCACAAATAGCGGGGAAATTGCGACTAAAAATACCGATGCGGCGGCAGTCTTGCGGTTGAATAACCTCTTTACTAAGAAAAATAGCAGAATTAAGGTAACTACACCAAAGAAGATCGACATTGAACGAAAGGCGAATGCAGATGTGCCAAATATACTAGTCCAGCCCTTTAGTAGCCAATAATATAGAGGTGGATGAACATCCAGAGCAGTGTAGTGTGTAATTTCAGCTAAATTATACTTAGTAATATAGGCACTAAAAGCTTCGTCAAACCAGATTGAACTAGTGGTTATGCGAGTTAGGGTGAGGGCGAGGAAACAGCTAATCGCTGTGATTAAGGCTACTATACCACCCCATTTTGAGTTAAAGAATTTGCCAAGTCTTTTCATGGTCTAATTATAGCAAAAGAGTATCGTGATAAGGCGATTCCATTGCAGAGCTTTCGTTACAAAACTTGGATTGAACAAAGTGATTTTTGTGACTTAAGCACCAATTAAGAACATTGATGCAGGTCTAAATTTAATATTGTATATGTTTAATTGTAGTGATAAAATATCCATGAAAATTAATTAAATAAAAAGGGAGGGCATAAATATAATGTATTACGCAAGCGGTAATTATGATGCATTTGTACGGCCAAAAAAGCCAGACGATGTCGATAATAAGCACGCTTATATTGTAGGTACGGGTATAGCAGCTTTGGCTGCGGCAGTAGTACTAGTGCGCGATGCACAGATGCCAGGCAAGAACATCCACTTTTTCGAGAAGGATGAACTGCCAGGTGGTGCATGTGATGGTCGTGAAATTCAGGGCATTGGTTACGTGATGCGTGGTGGTCGTGAGCTAGATAATCACTATGAAGTTTTGTACGATATTCTTCGTTCAATTCCATCACTAGAGCGTAAAGGTGCTAGCGTGCTAGATGAGTTGTATTGGTTGAATCGTGAAGATCCTAACTTTACTATGTGCCGTGCAACAGAAGGTCAAGGCAAGCCAGCTGTTGATGGCAAATTTGGCCTAAGTGATAAAGCAGCCATGGAGATTATGGCGCTGTTCTTTACGCCAAATGAAAAGTTGTACAACAAGCGTATTGACGAAGTCTTTGATGATGAAGTCTTTAAGTCGAACTTCTGGCTGTACTGGCGCACCATGTTTGCTTTTGAAAACTGGCACTCAGCACTAGAAATGAAGCTATATATTAAGCGTTTTATTCATCACGTATCGGGTCTACCTGACTTTACGGCATTGCGCTTTAGCCGTTACAACCAGTACGAGTCGTTTATTCTGCCAATGGTTAAGTATCTAGAGAAGGCGGGCGTACAGTTCCACTACAATACCAAGGTAAATGATGTGAAGATTGAAGTTGGCGGTCAGCGCGTAGCCAAGCGTCCACGCTCGAGTGTTGGTGAGGATACTATATTGCGTATTCAGCAAGAACAGTTCCCGCGCAATCCATACAGCACAGATATTAAGAAAGTGGCAAAGGCTATTGTTATTGCTGATGCGGGTGGTGAGCATACAATTGACCTAACTGAAGACGATTATTTGTTCATAACGCCGGGTGGTTGCGCCGAAAACGCTACCATTGGTTCGCAGAACGAGCCAGCAGCCTGGACTCCTGAGCTGAAGCAGGGCGGCGGCTGGGATATGTGGCGTCGAATTGCTCGCCAAGACAAGTCATTCGGTCGTCCAGATAAGTTCTGTCATGATCCAGAAGCTAGTAAATGGATGAGCGCTACAGTAACAACCTTGGATAACGAAATTCCGCCGTACATTCAAAACATCTGCCGTCGCGATCCGTTTAGTGGTCGTACAGTTACTGGTGGTATCGTGTCAGTTAAGGATTCGAATTGGTTAATGAGCTGGACGCTTAATCGTCAACAACAGTTTAAAGATCAGCCAAAGAACCAGCTGAGTATCTGGGTTTACGGTCTGTTTCCTGATCAGCCGGGTAACTACATCAAGAAGCCAATGCGTGAATGCACTGGTAAAGAGATTTGTGAAGAATGGCTATATCATCTAGGTGTGCCAGTCGATCGCATTGAGGAGTTGGCAACCAATCATGCCAATAGCGTGCCAGTTATGATGCCATACATCGATGCCTTCTTTATGCCACGTGAGGCAGGTGATCGTCCAGATGTTGTGCCGGATGGTGCTGTAAACTTCGCCTTCTTGGGGCAGTTTGCGGAAGAGCCACGCGACGTAATCTTTACTACGGAGTATTCTGCGCGCACAGCTATGGAAGCGGTCTACACTCTATTTAACGTTGAGCGTGGTGTGCCAGAGGTCTGGAACAGCACTTACGATGTGCGCGATCTGATTAACGCGTCGATTGCATTGCGCGATGGTCGTAAACTGACTGATATGGATTTGCCGTTCACGCAAAAACTGGTGCTAGACAAGGTCATTCAGGCTGTCAAGGACACTGATATCGAGAAACTGTTAAAGGAATATCGAGCTATCTAGGCTAAGGCCTAACAGCTTTGTTGGCTACCCCTCGATTGAGGGGTAGTTTTTGTAGTCTAGAGTGCTACAAGGCTAGTTTGTATTAGGTGTGTATTGTTGACAATAACAAAAACTATTGCAGAGTGCTTGACAATAAAACACAAACGTGATAGTATAATAATGTCGAACGAAGATAGATAGTTAGACAAAAAGAAGAAGATAGAAATAGAAAGGAAGATAATGAGTAATAAATTTAATTCTATTAATAGTGGTAAAAATAATGCAGAGGCGATTGCCAATATGTCGGAACGTGAGATTCGTTATAAAGGCTTGTCTCGTGACCTAGCCATTGTGGCGACATCAGAAATGGCATTAGCTAAATTAGACGATGTCAAAAAGATCGATTTCAACACTCATAATTCTACTGAAGCTAGCAATAAGCGTGCCTTAGATCAGGCGGCAGCTGAGGCTAGCGCACAAGCTGAATACATTAAGACACAGGCTGAAAAAGCTCGTACAGTCGAAGACATACCATTTGGTAGCCATGAAGATTATGAAAGACGTCAAGCTATACGCAACGACCGCTATGATGGTACGCCAAATCTGAGTGCAGATGAAGTAAAAACCGTCAATGTAATTAGCGGTGAAGCTACAGATTACGAACTAGTGTCTTAGATAAACCGGAAAACTAAATAGGCTACCAATTAGAGGGTAGCCTATTTAATTGGTAGAGCAGCTAGCTAAGTGTTGACAATTTGCTTAAATAGTATACTATAAAAGTGATCTAAATCAGATCAACGGCTCGTACGAGCCAGCTCTTTAGAAAGGTGAAAGATGTTTTCGAATGTTGTCACTATGGTAGTTCTACTGCTTAGTGTGGTTGCTCTAGTATACACGATAATTGCAGGATTTGGTCTGCACAAAGCTGTAAAGGCAAAGGCCACTAGCTCCACAATTGAAGTTGAAAAGATCAAGATAATGGTCTCGGCCGTTGTTACTTTTGTTCTGCTTGTCATTGGTTCTGTCTATACGCAGGATGCGGGCAGTGTAGGAGTGATACGTAATTTTGGCGGCTCGATAGCTGGTGTCTCTAAGGATGCTGGTCTGCATGCCAAAGCTCCGTGGCAGAGCGTGATTTATTACGATACACGCAATAATTTGATCAACTTCTATGGCGCCGATACAGAATACAAGGCCAAAGGTGGCAATTATTGGGGTAAACAGGTTTCGATCAACGATAAGTCTGGTGCTAGTGCAAATGTTGATATTCAGGTCAACTATTCGCTCAAACCAGATGCAGCAAAAGATCTGTATATAAACTATGGCACGCAGCAAAGCATGACCGAAAAGTACATCAGTAATGATCTGCGTTCGGTTACGCGTGAGGCGTCGGGTCAATTTAGTACAATAACTATGCTGACTGATCGAAGTAAATTCACTGAAGCGGTACAGAAGAAGCTGTCATCCAAGTGGCATAATATTGGTCTAACTGTCGAGCAGGTGAGTGTACAAGACGTACGCTATCCGCGGTCGATTACTGATGCATATGCAGCTGCGCAAGCGGCAGAGGTAAATAAGCAGAAGGCTAAGAACGAGCAGGAGACTGCTAGGGTTCAAGCCGAGACCAAGAAGATTAAGGCAAAGGGTGACGCTGACGCTAACGCCATACTGAATAATTCACTGACAGATAATGTACTGAAACAGAAATATATCGACGCTCTAAAGGGTGCCGATAATTTGACTGTAGTGCCGAACGGCTCAGTTCCTATGATTCAGACTGGCAAGTAGTACTGGTTTATCGGTGCTGTCACTGATTGACTCAGAATAAATCAATCCCCTTAGGGGCTACTCATCACGAGTAGCCCTGTTTTAATTCTGTTGTATAATATAGCCAATGAATCAATATGCATATGAGATCGAGCGAATAGTAAAAAAGCTGTTCGATGTTGATACGAAGGTGGAGCTAAGTCGCCCTGACTCACAGTTTGGCGATTATGCTACTAATGTGGCAATGCAATTAGCCGGGCGACTACACCAGGCGCCACGAGCGATTGCCGAGCAAATTAAAGCTGAATTAGATAATACGGGAGTGTACAGTGAGGTGTCAATTGCGGGGCCAGGCTTTATTAATCTGCGTATATCAGCAAAAGCATTGGATGTGGATCTCGAGCAAAGATTTAATAGTGCGCAGCCGTTTGGCAATAATCAAGACGGGGCAGGTAAGAAAGTTTTAGTTGAATATCCTTCAACAAACATGGCTAAGCCTTTTTCGATTGGTCACCTGCGACCAGCCAACCAAGGCTGGGCAGCGCGTAATCTAATGCTGGCTACTGGCTGGGATGTGATCACGGATAATCACTTAGGTGATTATGGCTCGCCGTTTGGCATCTGGGTGGTTGGGTTTAAAAAGTTCAGTAGCGAAGAAGCATTAAAGCAGCGTGGTGTCTACGAACTCGGCGACATCTATATCAAAACAAAGGCAGCCATAAAGGAAGAAGAGGCATCTAATAAAACTGACCTGGCTGATGCGGCTCAGCAGTGGTTGCTTAAACTAGAGCAACACGATCCCGTGGCGGTAGCTTATTCCGAGCGTTTTAACAAAATTTCATTGGATCACATACATGCAGTCATGCGGCGATTAGGTATTAGCACGGATTACGAGCTGGGCGAGAAATTCTTTGCTGAAAAGGGCAAAGCTGCGGTACGAGACTTATTGCAAAAAGGTATCGCAGTGCAGAATCCAGACGGCTCAGTGATTGTTGATTTAGCAGAATACGGCATTAAGACGCCGATGCTGATTTTAAAGTCTAACGGAGCAGCGCTGTATGCCACTACGGATCTGGCTACTATGATTTATCGTGATCAGACCTTCCATGTTGATCGAGTAATATTCTGTGTGGGTAGTGAACAGAAGTTTTACTTCCAGCAGCTGTTTGCCTTAGCGAAGAAAATTGGTTTGAAGACAGAAATGATTCATATGTGGTACGGCATGATTGACCAGCTGAACGAAGATGGTACACGCGAAAAGATGTCGTCACGCAAGGGTGTAGTGTTACTAGAAGAGCTGCTGGACAAGGCAGAAGAGCGGGCGCGAGCAAACGCTAAGACGCCAGATTTATCAGATAGCGATATTAAGAAGATTGCTGTTGGTGCGATTAAGTTTAGTGATTTTGCGAACGATCGGCGTACTGGCATGCTATTTGATTGGGACACCATGTTTAGTCTGACTGGCTATTCTGGCCCATATGTACAGTATGCTGCGGTACGAGTAAATAAAATTTTACACGACAATCCGATTCCAGATGTTGACTATTCTAGCTATGATTATGAGGATGAGAAAGCGGTGTTACTGAAGCTACTGGATTATCCGAACATTGTTAAGTTAGCGGCAGATAAGCTAGAGCCACATCGTATTGCAACTTATGTCTACGAGCTAGCAAAAGAGTTGAATCGCTATTATGAACATACGCCAATCGCAACAGAGCAGGTAGATGAATTAACGAAGGCGGCACGCCTACACTTAATGCAGCACGTGGCATATGTGTTCAAACATGGCCTAGATATTTTGGGGATTGAAATTCCAGAAAGGATGTAATAAGGTATGGACAATAAAAAAGCAAGTTTATTTTGGGTGGATCTAGAGATGACGGGTCTAGAGCCAGACGTTGATAAAATTTGTGAAGTTGGCGTAATTGCGACTGACTGGCAATTTAATGAAATTGCGCGCTATGAAGCATCGGTCAAGTTGGATCGCGATTTTATGGAAACTCGAATGACGGGTGAGTTTTGGCAGAAAAACCAAGCTAGTCACGATAACCTGATTAAGAACTCAACGGCACCAGAAACTAAGACGGCGGCGCAAGTAGAGAAAGAGCTAATTGAATTTGTGAATACAAATTTTGACGTATCGCAACCGATTTACCTGGCTGGTAACTCAATCCACCAGGATCAGAAATTTATTGAACGCGAGTGGGTGCAACTGAACAAGCTATTTAATTACCGCCAGCTAGACGTTAGTGCCTGGAAGATTGTCTTTGAAAATCGTGGCGTAGTTTTTAATAAACCAGAGGCTCACCGAGCTATGAGTGATATTGAAGGTTCAATGGAAGAGCTGAAGTATTATCTAGAAAGGGTTAAATTTTAATGGCCTTAACCGAAGCAGATATTTGCGCGCAGATTGAAAGCTTGGGCGCCACAGTCGATCGGGGGCGATCGACAGATAAAGACTACGTCTATGCTGTAAATGGCGAAATGATGGCGGTGATTAAAAAAGATTCTAATCCGCTACAGTTATCGCTGCGTTGTGATCCTAATCTAGCTAAGTTGCTACGTAGTCGATACGAGTCGGTGTTAGAGGGTCAGAATCTAAACAAGAAACACTGGATTACCATCCTAATGACGGGTCAGTTGTCTGATCAATATGTTCATGACCAAATCCGACATGCTTACGAAGAAACAATTAAACTAGCGAAAGATAACATAAGTCACAGCTAATATACAAAACATAGACTAAATGTTGTTAACGCCAAATAGTTACTGACTAATTGGCGTTTTTAACACGTTTGTTCAGTTCGGAAAAGTCGTTAAAGGCAGACTCTAGTATTTTTTGTGCCTCTACATTGTTGGTGGTGCTGTAAATTCCTTTGATGTCGCTAGTAATTTTATCAGTAGAGTCTTGGAGCTCCTTCTTCAATGCGCTATCTAGCGTGCCTTGTGCTTTGGCGCTATCTAGCTTCTTAGTAACGTCTTCGCTGGCAGTTGGTTCAACTACGTTGCCATCCTTATCGGTAGCAGCAATGCCGATCTTGTCAGACAATACCTTGAATTGCGATTTTGAAGTTAGTCCGAGCTCTGCGTTGACGTCAATAATATTAGTGTTGAAGCTGTCTGTGGCGCTTTCGCCATACTTTACGATACCTTGAAGATCTGCAATATCCTGACCAAGCTGAATTAGGCTGCCTTGTGATGGGCCATTTTTACGGCTACTGCCAACGGCAGCAATAATGGATACAATAACCACCAGGGCAATTACGCCAATACCAATAGCCATAAAAAGCTTGCTAGACAAGGGGTTGGCAGGTAGAAGCTTAGTACTACTATTATGTGCATTATCGGGCGCAATGTAATTTAGATAGTCGATATTGCCATAGGTCGGCTGTGGTGGCTGGTTGGTGGAAGGCGAACCGAGTGTACTGGTTTGCTGAGGATAGGTTTGGTTGGGTGTAGGTTGCTGTCCGTAATTTGCCGTCGGAATTTCCGGCATGGCAGGTGGCGCCATATAAGCTTGATTAAAAGTCTGAGTATTGGGTTGCGACTGGCTAGATGCGCCATATGGATAATTATATGGCTGTTGCTGAATTGGTGTGGGTGCACCGTATTGATAATTGTTTGGCTGTGGCTGATTGGGTGCACCATATGGATAACCGTTTGGCTGCTGAGGTGCAGGCGCGTTAAACTGATAGCTGTTTGGCTGATTCGGCGTAGTACTAGGCGCTTGGCTGCCTGGAGTATTGTTTAAAGTGAAGCTGCTTGGATCGATTTTAAGGCGCTTCTCTTTGTGGAGTGCTGGAGCGTAGCCAGAGTAGTAGTTAGAAGCAACAATGGTGCTACTGCCAGCGCCGTTAATTGGTGCGTCGCGCTTGGCACGATGGGTAGCTGGGGCGCCGGGTATGATGTTGGCGCTGCCCGATGGTATGTTGCCACCAAATATGCCATTGCCCGCCGAGGCAGAGTTGTCGACAATTGGCGCTGAGTTAAGCGGATGATGAGGGTCATTAAATGATGGTGCATGATACTGCACTATATTTGGTCCACCAGCTGTACTGGTACCACTAGCATCCCCACCTTTGTTCATACTAAAATATTAACACAAGCGGCACTGATTCTCAATCTAATATATAATAGTAATAATGAGTGATTTGAATGACGCTAAGGAAGAAATTCGATCGAAGTTAGCTATTGAAGACGTAATTGGTCAATATGTCCAGCTGAAGCGGGCGGGACGATATTGGAAGGGATTAAGTCCATTTACTAACGAGCGCACGCCGTCATTCTTTGTTACGCCCGAGCGCGACATCTGGCATGATTTTTCATCGGGTCAAGGTGGCGATATCTTTAGCTTCATAATGCTAGCAGAAGGCGTCGACTTTATGGGTGCAATGGAGATACTAGCCAAGAAAGCTGGCGTGGATTTGTCGCAATATGATCGTCGCCGTACACCGGGGCAGAGCCAGCGCAAAGAGAGAATTCTAAATATGAATATCTTGGCGGTCAACTATTTTCAGCATTGTCTAATTAGCTCTAAAAAGGCTATCACGTACGCTAGCGAGCGACGCCAGTTATCAAAACAAACTATCATTGACTGGGGAATTGGCTATGCACCTCATCAGCATAATCTAAAGAAACTATTAATCAACAAAGGCTATAGCCGCGAAGAAATTAAGGCGGCTGGACTTAATTTATTTGAAGACTATAACTTCAAGGGTGAGGGCGAAGGCTACTATGGTGGCAATCGTTTGATGATACCTCTGAGGGACGGACAAGGACAAGTGGTTGGCTTTACAGCACGAATTTTGGATGATCATCAACCAAAATATATTAATACACCAGCTACCTTGGTCTATGACAAGGGGCGTCAGCTGTTCGGCCTGAGCTTTGCGAAGAAAGCGATTCGTGAACAAGATTTTGTAATAGTAGTCGAAGGTAATATGGACGTCATGACTTCATCGCAGGCGGGAGTAAAGAATATTGTAGCTGTAGCCGGTACAGCGTTGACGGAGTACCACTTGAAGTCGTTAGGCCGATTAACTAACGATATACGTTTTTGCTTTGATAGTGACAGAGCAGGAGTTGCCGCAACTGAGCGAGCGATTAAATTGGCAGAGCCACTAAACCTTAAGTTGTCAGTGATCGATTATTCGGCGGCAGGCGTCAAGGATCCAGACGAGCTAATAAAGAAGGACGTTGAAGCGTGGCGCAAGCTGGCGTCTACCAATGTACCAGCTGTAGACTGGGTCATTAATAAATATGTAAGTTGCAATGACCTATCGACAGCGGAAGGCAAAAAGGTAGTAACGACAAAAGCCCTAAATGTAGTACGTGGTCTGTCAGACCCAGTGGAAGCAGAATTCTATCTAAAGAAAATTGCCGAAGTGACTGGTGTGAGTATAGATAGCGTAAAAGCAAAATTACGGGGCGACGTTGCACGCGAGAAAGTACAGTCAGCACCACTAAGGCTAGTAAAAACCAAGCTGAATGAATCGGGCAAGCGTAATGTGCAGTACTGCCTGAATGCGATTTTTGCAATCGCTAGTAATGACCAAAATTATCGTAGTTTATTGATGCATTTATCAGATAGCTTTTTAGACGATGTGTTAAAGCGGCTAAAATATCTACTGCTAAGCCAGCCACTAGACGGCAAGGCGGTTAGAATGACAAGTGATTTGTCAGATAAATTGGCTGAACTACAGATGTTTTATGATCAAGAGCTAGCAATAGCAAAAAATAATCGCTTGATGATACTAGAAAACTTTACTCAGCTATTACGACTGAAGACGATTGAGCGGCTAGACCAGCTACAAGCACAGTTCAACGAAGCGTTTGAGCAGGGTAATGACGGGGTGGCGAGTGATATTAACCAAGAGATGAACAGTGTACGTAGTCAACTAAACAGCATAGAGCAAAGTAACGCTAGTAACGATTTTTCTGGGTTGAAGGCGGCTTGGCATTGTAAATGACGAAGCTATTGCATAGCTGAATTTGACGTGGTAATATTTACTATGAGTATGGGCTTATTTTAGCTTGCGCCAGTATAGCGCTGATAAAAATTCCAACATGTAAAAATAAACAGATTATTAGGCTAAGAAGGGAGTTAGTGTGGCGAAGAGGCAGAAAAAAGCGTCGATTGACGAGAATGTTTTATTAAACGAAAGCGAAGATCTTGCTGAAGGCGATATGCCAGAAGATCTGAGTGATATCGATATCGATGATGATATGGTTATTGAGCCTACTGATATTGATGAAATTTCAGACGACTCTGTGCGAGTCTATCTACGAGAGATTGGTCGTATTCCACTGCTAAAACCAGAAGAAGAGGCTGAGTTAGCGCAAGACATTATCAAGAATGTTGAGCCACTAAAAGAGGCTGAGACTGAATTAGCGGAAGTGCAAAAACAGCTATCTAATGAGGACCTTGATCAGAGCACTAAAGCGAAATTGCGCGGACAGCAGAGTAAGCTAAATATGAAGATTAAGCGCTTGAAGCGGCCGAAGGATAAAATGGCTGAAGCAAATATGCGTCTAGTTGTTAGTATTGCTAAGCGTTATTCGGGCCGTGGTTTGGACTTCTTGGATCTAATTCAGGAGGGTAATACTGGACTGCTGCGTGCAGTAGAGAAGTTTGACCCGGACAAAGGCTTTAAATTCTCAACCTACGCAACTTGGTGGATTCGTCAGGCAATTACACGTGCAATTGCTGATCAGGCTCGCACCATTCGAATTCCAGTGCATATGGTGGAAACTATCAATAAGTTACTGCGTACTCAGCGCAAGCTGACGCAGAGTCTAAACCGTGAGCCGACAATTGACGAGCTAGCCAAGGCTATGGATGAGACACCGGAAAAGATTAAATATGTATTCAAGATCAAGCAGGATATCCAATCGCTGGACGCCACGATTGGTGGCTCGGATGATGACGACTCCTCGGAGCTTGGTAACTTTGTCGAGGACGACACAACGGTCAGTCCAGAAGATGCTGCTAGTACTCATTTACTAAAAGAGCAGGTAATGGAGGTAGTGGGCACGCTATCGGATCGTGAACAGAAAATTATCAAACTACGTTTTGGCCTAGATGGTGGTCGTCCCCATACGCTAGAGGAAGTGGGCGCTGAATTCGCCGTTACACGCGAGCGCATTCGCCAGATTGAAGCTAAAGCTTTGACTAAGTTGCGCAAGAATAAAGAAACCAGCCTCTTGCATGACTATTTGGAGCAGTAGCTATGAGTAATCCAGTGCTAGCAGGCGACAAGAAGGTTTTGGCGTTAATTGACGGCAAATCAGTGTTTTATCGAGGCTATTACGGTATGCCGCACTTAACCACTAAAGACGGCACGCCAACTGGTGGTGTCTATGGCTTTGCTATGCTGGCATTGCAATTAATTAATCAGATTAAGCCGGACTACGTCGCGGTCGCGTGGGACAAGCCAAAAACTAATATTCGCCGTCGGCTAGCTATCTATCCAGGCTACAAAGCGGGTCGTAAGCCTGCACCGCCTGACTTCTATCAGCAGATACCGATTCTGCATAAATTGCTTGCTGCGCTTGGTTGGCCGCTCTACGAGCTCGATGACTATGAAGCCGATGACATCATGGGAACGCTTAGCAAGCAGGCCAATGCACAAGGTATCTTCACGGTGATGATTACTTCGGATCTCGATATGTTACAGTTGGTTGATGATGATACTGAGCTATTTGCCATGAAAAAGGGGTTAGCAAATATCGAAAAATTCGATCGACATGCTTTCGAAGAAAAGTACGGCATCAAGGTTGAGCAGTTCCTTGACCTCAAGGCGCTGAAGGGCGACAATTCTGACAACATTCCGGGTGTGCCGGGTGTAGGCGAAAAAACAGGTATTAAGCTGTTGCAGAGTTATGGCACACTAGATGGGGTATATCAGCATGTGGATGACATAAAGGGTAGCCTGCACGACAAGTTGGTAGCGGGTCGTGACTCTGCTTATATGTCGCGTAAGCTAGGTTTAATTATGTGTGATGCGCCATTAAAACTGGATCTTACTACAATGGATATGCGCAATCTCGATCGAGTAGCGCTACACAAGATGCTACTTGATTTAGAATTCACTTCACTGATCAAAAAGTTACCAGTAGAAATGCGGGACGATAGTGATGATGTACCAACGACTGACTATGAACTACCGAATACTAAAATTATGGAAGGTGAACCGACATTGGGCGAGACTGTACTAGTACAGGCGATCGGCGACAAGCTCTATATCAGTCCTAATAGCGCGGCAGCTTATGTAGTTAGTTGGAAGCATGCGGCTGACTTGCTGAGCGGTAAAAAAGTAATCACTCATGACGCGAAGAAATTAGCTGAACACTTTTTGTCCTATAATTTAGATATTAATTGGACAGTAGAATTTGACACTAAACATGCTGATTTTTTGGTTAACTCTTTGAATGGATCGCGTGACCTGGCGCAAATTGTAGATAGTCTGAAACCTAGCGGTTACACCGATGCTGATCAGCTGGCAGTGGTTTGGATGCTATATCAAACATTGTCAGCAGAGTTAGGTAAATCAGAGAAAATGAATACCCTAGCGCATACGGTTGATTTTCCGTTGCAGATATTATTGGCACAGATTGAAGCGCGTGGAATGCTAGTTGATACAGCGGAACTGGCACGTATGTCACATCAGTTAGCGGGGCAAATTGATATTCTGCAGGCAAAAATTTGGGAGCAAGTTGGCTACGAGTTCAATATTAGCAGTCCAAAGCAGCTGTCTGAGGCTTTGTTTGATAAGCTAGGCTTACCAGCAACCAAGAGACGTAACAAGAGCGGCTTTTATCCTACTGGCGCCAAAGAACTAGCTAAACTGCATGATATCAATCCAGTGATTGGTTTAATTGAACAGTATCGCATTTTAACAAAGCTGAAGTCGACATATATCGACACGTTACCTAAAGTGGTGTCGTTTGATGGGCGAATTCATACAACCTTTAGCCAGGATGTAACTATGACTGGGCGGCTTTCTTCGTCTAACCCAAATCTTCAGAATATTCCGACTCGCACGGCAGAAGGCAAGGCGATTAAGAAATGCTTTGTTGCGCCAGCTGGTCGAGCGATAGTGAATGCTGATTATGCACAGTTTGAACTGCGCCTTGCAGCTGCGCTAGCTGGTGACCAAGGTATGATTCAGATGTTTAGTGACGACAAAAACGATATTCACCGTATGACTGCTGCTGAAGCATATGATATCCCTGTAGAACAGGTGACAGACGAGCAACGCCGCCATGCCAAGGTGATTAACTTCGGTGTGCTATACGGCATGAGCCCGCATGGACTATCTGAGGCGACTGGCATGAATATTACCACTGCTAAACGATTCATTGAGCGTTATTTTGCTGTACGCAAGCCGATTCGCGATTATCTAGACCAGACATTGCAGATGGCAACAGACAAAGGCTATGTCGAGACATTGTTCGGCCGCCGTCGCCCGACGCCCGATGTGAAGTCGAGTAACTTTATGGTGCGCGAGGCCGCAAAGCGCGCCGCTGCTAACATGCCTATCCAAGGCACAGAGGCAGACTTAATGAAGATGGCAATGCTGCGAATTGAAGCGGCTCTACCTGCAGGTGCAATGCAGATAATGCAGGTGCATGATTCAATTATGGTTGAATGTGACGAAGCTGATGCGCCAGTGGTTGCTGAAAAAATGAAGCAAATTATGGAAAATATCTATCCTGACCTTGGTGTTCATCTACTAGCTGATGTCCAGTGGGGCGTTAGCTGGGGTGATCTATAGTAGTATTATTTGAATATTTTAGCTGTTGTCAACCAGCGGCTTGACTAAAGAGGCTGTGCTTTGACATCATGACGTCATGATGATAAGATAAAGCATTATGAGACGCGGAAAATTAGGCTTAGTGCTGCTGATTGGAGTGGTGCTAATGGTAATGGTGGGTGCGATGTTTTGGTTAGGGTCAAATGTCTTAACCAGTAATAAAAATAGCAAGACAACAGAGCAGCGTAAGGGCGATACGGTACTACGCAAGCCTAAGGATGACACGCGTGTAACCTTGAGCGTGCGTGGTCCAGTTGTAGCAAAAGAGAATAGTTACACTATTAACATTGATATTAGCGGTACTTCACGCAAATTGTATGTCAATAAGGCGTACGGTGGTGCTGAGCTTGCAAAGATTGAACTAGATAATAACCGCGATTCGTTCAAGAATTTTCTATTGGCACTATCAGATAATGGCTATGCAACTACGGTTAAATCGGATGTCAAACAGGACAATGGACTATGTTCAACCGGTCAACTGATTAACTTCGGTCTATATGAAACCAAGGATAAACAGGCTCTAAATAGCTGGACAACTTCGTGCGGTAATACGACGGGTAACTTTGGCGGTAATCGGACGCGCGTAATTGCACTGATTCTCAACCAATTTCCTGACGGTAAAGAGCAAATCGATAAAGCGTTAAATAAAATCAGGCAACGAGAAAGCGGCACATTATCCATAACATTTTAGAAAGGAGTAAATACATGAAGAAAGAGACGTCTAGTACTGCAAAGACCACGAAAAACACTAAAACAACAGTGTATCTGCCAGACGATTTGCGATTAGAGGTGAAGAAACATATTCTAGATACTGGCGAAACATTATCGAAGTTTACTGAAGTTGCACTGCGTAGTCAGCTAGAGACTGATGCTAGTCGTTCAGGTAGAAAGCGCATCGAAGAGCTAAAGCAGGCAAATGAGTTGGATAATGTCATCAAAGATTTGTTAAAATAATTGATCAGCGGGGGTATATGAAAATAAAAGCATTACTATTTGATAATTTCGGTGTACTGATGGATCCGATTTATGATTCATTTAAGGAAACAGTACCAGAGGACACGTATAAGCAGATTGTGCTAGCGGGTCGGCTATCGGATGCTGGTAAAATTACCAATGATGAACGCAACTTGCTAATGCGTGCGATTCTACATCCCCTTGGTCGTGATGCTATGCAGGAAATTCAGACGGCAACCGAGCGCGCGCAGATTAACAAAGAGCTGTTTAAATTTATTGCAGATCATCACGCGCAATACAAAATGGCGATTGTATCTAATGCCTCGGGTAACGTACAAGATTTATATAGAGATATTAATCTGAATGAGTATTTCGACCAAGTTATCTGGTCGTATCAGGTTAAAGCAGTTAAGCCGGATTCTGAAATATATCAGCTGGCGGCAGAACGCCTAGGTGTGAGACCCGAAGAATGTGTCTTTGTTGACGACCGCAAGGTTAATATCGACGGCGCTAAGGCAGTGGGTATGCAGGGTGTACTATATCGTGATCTAGACCAGTTCAAGCAAGATTTAGCTAAACTTGAACGGATGGAATAGTGCCAGAACTACCAGAAGTAGAGACGGTAAGACGAGGCTTGACTAAGCTTATTATTGGCAAGCAGATTAAGAAAGTTGAGTTATACGAGCCGAAATCATTCCCGGACTACATAGGCCACGAAGCCATAGTGCTAGGCAAAATAGTTAAGAATGTTCGTCGGCGAGGCAAAATGCTGATTATAGACCTAGTAAACAAGGGTGATGCAGCGGCTCTAGCTACTAATGACGAACTGAACCATTCTTTGTTATGCCATTTGCGAATGACTGGGCAAATGGTCTATCGCGGGCAAGCAAACTGGGGTGGCGGTCACCCGAATGAGTCGTTTGTCGGCGATCTACCCGATCGGACAACGCGAGCAACTTTTACATTTGATGATGGTGCGAAATTATTTTTTAACGATCAACGTAAATTTGGCCGTATATTGATTTGGCCAACTGATGAGGTGGCTAACTTTCCTTTTGTTAAAAAGCTTGGCCCAGAACCATTTAGTAGTGATGACTTGATGGAATTTTTAGTGCGCGTAAAGCGTCATCAGAATGCTTTAATTAAGGCGGCAATTCTCGATCAAACAGTGGTAGCAGGCATTGGCAATATCTATGCCGACGAGGCGCTCTGGCTAGCCAAGGTTCATCCTGCTAGTCGAGTAAAAGATTTATCCGATACGCAGCTAACTGATATTTATCATGCAGCTGGTCAGGTGATGAAACAGTCGATTGAGTCAGGCGGCTCATCGATGAAGAATTACGTTAAGGCAGATGGCAGTCGCGGTGATTACTTAGATAATTTTGCTAAAGTTTTTAATCGAACAGGTCACCCATGCGTGCGTTGTGGGGCGGAAATTATCAAAATTCGCGTTGCTGGCCGTGGTACACATATTTGCCCGCAATGTCAAAAAATTCATCAGGGGTAGCAGGCTAAATACGCAGTACAAACAGCCTGCGTGCTACTGTTAAATATGGCGTCTTGCTTTAGTTCGCACTTTCTGCTATCATATACATTACTAAAGCGATTAAACGCTCTCTCTGACTTAACCATTTTATTCAAGAAGCGAAATCGATTAATGTTCAGATAATTTTTTAGACAAAGGAGTTTTTATGGGGCAACAACGTGCCAAAGAAGTGCAGGCTGACGACGTGTCAAAGCGGCCAGCTACCACCAGAACAACCAGACGTAAAACTGGTAACGCAGTGCTAGACGCTACTCATACCCGCCGTGGTGAAGTAGAGCGTGCCAAGCGCCGAATTAGTGATAATGTGAATGCGCAGGCATCATTGCATCGCATGGACGCACCGGTAAATAAATCAATCTATAACGGCTATGGTGGCGAACAATATACGCCATCACTAGCTCGCAAACAACGCCATGGTAAGAGTGAACAGGGCGCTATGAAGGTTATTCCAATTGGCGGTGTTGGTGAAATGGGAATTGGTAAGAACATGACCGCCATTGAATATGGCAACGAGATCATCGTGATCGACATGGGGTTCTTGTTCCCAGGCGATGATTATCCGGGTATTAATTATATTGTGCCGGATATTACCTATCTAGAGAAGAATAAAGACAAGGTAAAGGCAGTTATCATTACTCACGGGCACTTGGATCACATTGGTGCTTTTCACCACCTAATTCCAAAGATTCCAGCGCCAGTTTACGCAACTAAATTCACCATTGGTATGCTAGCCAAGAACATGGAAGAAGAAGATACTGATTTTAAGCCCGAGTTTCACGAGCTGAATCCAGAGAACCACGACCGCGTTCAGGTCAGCGAACATTTCAGTGTTGAACTAGTGCGTGTGAATCACTCTATTCCAGATGCCGCCGCGGTTGTTTTACGTACGCCATTAGGCGTGATTGTTAGTTCAGGTGACTGGCGCTTCGAGAATGACCCAGTTGACGGTAAGAAGTTTGATCTGAACCGCATGAGCGAGATTGCGGCGAAAGAAGGCGTTCTGCTGTTTATGAACGAATCGACCAACTGTGAGGACGATGGCACTGTAACAGCCTACGGTGAAAGGGATATCAAGCAGAGTTTTGATACTATTATGGATCAACATCCAAATAGCCGTATGATTGTTTCTTGTTTTTCGTCTCAGGTGCATCGCATGCAGAATATTGTAATGAGTGCAGCAGAGCATGGCCGTAAGGTGGCGTTCGCTGGATTCTCGATGGTGCAGAATGTTGAGATTGGCTTGCGCACAGGCATTCTGAATCTACCGAAGGACACAGTGATGACCATGGAGGATGTGGTTAAACTACCAGATTCACAAGTCTGTATTGTTTGTACGGGATCGCAAGGTGAATTTAATGCGGTGCTAAACCGCATGGCTTCGGGTGCGCACCGTTTTGTGAAGATTAAGAGCAGTGACATTATTGTCTTCTCTAGTAACCCAATTCCTGGTAACGAGAACCACGTAACCCATACAGTGGACGGCTTAATGCGCGAAGGTTCAGAGGTGTTACAGAACCGTAAGACTGCACGCTATGGGGTGGGGCCACTACACCTATCGGGACACGGCAAGCGCGAGGATCATGTGAAGCTAATAAACGCATTACATCCAACATATTATTTGCCAAACCACGGTGAATTTCACATGCTGGTACGTAACGCTGAAATTGCCGAGAACGACTGTGGTATTCCACGTGACCACATCTTTGTTTGCGATGCTGGCGATGTGGTGGAATTTTATCCTGATGGCAGCGCTATGAAGACTGGTCGTGTTCAAGCGGGTGGTGTAATGTACGACGACAACGGTCAAGAAGTCAGCGAGGTTGTGTTGAAGGACCGCATTCATATGTCGACCGAGGGTATCTTTGTTGTGGTGCTGACGATTCAAAAGGGTACGGGCAAGATTCTGACTAGCCCTGACATTGTATCGCGTGGCTTTATCTATCTACGCGATAGCGAAGAGTTGATTAATTCAATTCGTCAGTATTTGCGTCAAAAGACCGCCAAGGTTTATAGCGGCAAGCGTATCGACATGGAGAGTTTCAAGCACGATTTGCGTGATGAGATTACACAGATTCTATACGACAGGACTCACCGCACCCCGATCGTTATTCCGGTTGTTAACGAGGTTAACGGCAGCGAAAGGGTGTCCGCCGAGGCACGTCGTCGCGAGAAAGAGCAGCAGCGTCGCAAGGCAGAGTTCGAAGAGCAGGAACTGGCGCGCATTCGCGGCACTTCTAATGCACACGCCAAGGCGCCATCGCGTTCACGCGTCCAGTCACATGCTATGCATTTTACGCCGCGTCGTCACATCGGCCAAAATCAGACTGTTGTACCAAAGGCACTGGCTGAGAAGCGCGAAGCGGGTAATATCGATACAACTCGCCGTACAACCACCAAACGTGTAATATCGTTTAAGCGTACTCCAGATGGGCCTAACCCAATGAAAATGTGGAAGGAATAGCAAAAATCGCCTCGAATGAGGCGATTTATTTTAACGAACAAAGAATACGCAGAACTTATTTTAAATTCCATACGAAGCGTGCTTTAGCTATTCCGGCTTATTAGAATAGCTTAATTTGAAAAAAGTCTAAGGATATTATAAGATATAGAAGTATGCCAGCAAAGAAACGTGGTCCGGGTAGGCCACCTAAAAATAAAAAAGCCGCTGCTGCAAAAGCCAAAGCAACGGCTACACATACTGTACCGACAGGTTTTTGGGCGCAGGTTGGTGCCATCTTTGTGATAATTATTTCCGTTTTAATTTTGGTAGGTATGTCTGGCTGGGGCGGAGAAGTGCCAGCCGCGGTCGCGAAGTTTGTGCGTTACGTTATGGGCTGGTTCGGTTACCTGTTTCCAATATTGATGATTTATTTGGCAGCACAAGCCTTCCGCGATGAGTCGAAGCGACCGTCGCCTGTGGTTGTTGTAACGGCTATTCTGTTTTGTATTATTTTAGCAGCAACATTTCAGTTGATGCTGCCTAATCCAGCCAAGATGAGCCCGGCTGATCCCGCGGACGGCGGTGGTATGGTTGGCTGGCTAGTGGCCGACTTTACGCTTGGTTTTGTAAATATACCAGTGGCGGCAGTTATCTATATTGTGACTTTGTTGGTGCTAGCAATGTTCGTTTTTTCAGTCTCGCCAAAGGCTGTGTTTGAAACGATGAAAAATATGTTTAGCACTGAAACGGATACTAACGCAAATACCAATGCTGAAGTGGCACGTAAGGCTGCACGGACTGACGAGACCCCGAAGAAGCAGTTGGAGGTTAGCGGTCTAGATGACGATCCAGGCAAAGATAATGACGAGAAACCACGTGGTCTCGCGCGTTTACACCATAAGAAAGCTGAGCCGGCTGAGGTAGCTAAAGCACCTACTGTGAATAAAGCCAAAGAGCCTGAGATTAATCTACCACATACTGATGACGTCAGTAGGGCTACTTCAGCAGTGGCCGCTGCTAGTACCACGCCGACACCAGCGATCAATAATGCTAATTGGAAGTACCCAGATATAAAATTACTCTCAAAGAAGCGGGGTGCTCCGGATCCTGGCGATTATAATCGCAATATTCAAATTATCGTGGATACCTTGCAGCAGTTTAACATTAATGGCGAGGTAGAGAAGGTTAATATCGGTCCACGCGTAACACAGTATTGTTTGCGCCCGCAGCGCGGTATTAAATTGTCGCGGATCTCTGAACTACAGGATAATTTGTTGGCTAATCTAAAGGCTACAAGTATTCGCATGGAGACACCTATTCCAGGTCAGCCATATGTAGGTATTGAAATCCCCAATAAGCGCTCTGCCTTTATTGGCATTCGCCAGATTCTTGAAACTGATATGTGGCGAAAGGCGAAGGCGCCGTTATCCTTTGCTGTGGGGCAAGACGTAACGGGTGATCCGATTATAATGGATTTGGCGGCGTTGCCGCATCTATTGATTGCCGGTACAACTGGATCGGGTAAATCTGTGATGATGAACGCTATCGTGGTTTCGCTACTTTATCGCAATACGCCCGATGATTTGAAATTTGTCTTGGTCGACCCAAAGGGCAATGAGATGGTGCAATACAAAGATATGCCGCATTTACTGGCGCCAATTGTCGGCGGCACTAGCGCAGAGGCGATGCATAAGCTGACAAAGACCTTGATTTGGCTGGCCGATGAAATGGAACGGCGCTATAAGCTATTTGCTGAACGCGGTGGCGTGAAGAAGCTTAAGGACTTTAATAAGCGTTTTCCTGATGATAAGATTCCGAACATTGTGTTGATCATTGATGAGTACACTGATTTGATTGATTCGTTAAAGTCAACTGAACGTGAGATGGTGCAAACGGTAGTGCAGCGTATTGCTCAGAAGGGACGTGCTGCTGGTATTCATGAAATTATCATGATGCAGGCGCCGCGTGCGAAGTATATCCAAGGACCATTGAAGGCTAATGTGCCGGCTGGTTTTGCTTTTGCGGTGCGCAGTAAGATGGAGTCACAGCAGATTATCAACGCATCGGGCGCTGAAGCTTTGATGGGTAAGGGCGATATGCTGATGGTTACTAATGAAATTAAAGAGCCGCGCCGTGTTCAGGCTGTAAATGTCGAAGATGAGGAAATCGATCGTATTGTAGCGGATTTGCGTATCCAGTCGCCTGCACAGTACAACGAGGATTTGATGGCAAAACTATCTGAGACAGCGGCCGCTAGTGGCATGTCAGGTGAATTTAGTATGGGCGACGACGAGGACTATAAACGTGCTGTACAAGTGGTAATTAATGAGGGTAAAGCTTCAACATCGTTATTGCAGCGACGTATGCGCATTGGCTACGGCAAGGCCTCACGCCTAATCGACCAAATGGAGGAAAAGGGCGTTATTGCGCCAGCTGACGGCAGTAAGCCTCGCGCAGTGCTGATTCAATCGTCAGACGATGTATAGTCTGCATAGTCTTATACCATGCTGAGTCGTGGGGCTGAGTAAGTTGACGATTAATAAATGCTTGTGCTAATATGCTTGTATGAATGGTGTCGGAGGTAGTCAAATTAACGGTAACAACCAGCCAGATTTTCACTTAAATAGCGATGGTGCTACATTGTCTGCAACTAAGAGTGTGAACGATACTACAAAGACAACCGACAGGGGGCATCGTAAGGTTATTTATTTAATATTGCTGGTTCTTGGGGTAATTGCTGTTATAGAAAGCATAGTTATTTCTGTGTTTGGTGTCAAAGTAATGACGGGTAAACTCGCTCTACAAGAGAAAGATCCAGGCGATAATGTTGTCGTTATACATAATGTTTGTACAAATGATATAATAACCAGCTTTAATAAAATTATAAATGACCCTAATCGAGGTACTGATAATGAAACGGGTTATAAATTATCCAAACTGGCAAAGCAATTTACTAGTAAGAGCAATTACAACAAAGATGCAACTTGCCAATATATCATGTATCTTGCTAATGCTTATAACGGCAATATACAATCAGCAAAGAGCAATATCGCGAACTTGGAATCCTTGGCTAAGAGCGGTATTTACCCCAGTAATAACCTAGCTAATTATATGTCGATTAGCGGAATAAAGAACGATCTACAGATGCGCGAACAGTCTAATGGGCTACCAAAGAATAACACACAAGGTTGGGGATAGACTAGTTATTATGCGTTATTTTATACGATTAAGCAGTAAGTTTGGACTAGCATGCGTACTATGCTTTATGCTATGTATTGCATGTAATGTCGTTATGTCGAAACCGGTACAGGCGGATCATTTTACACCTAAGAACTTTTACGAAAAAGTTGCCGCTGGTTGGCAGGGGTATCACTTGGGCAACAACTACCGGTGTAGGGATCCGTATAATGGTAACATCGGCTCGATATGGTTAACTGACAGTCTATCAAATCTATATGGATGGGACTATGGCACAATGAATAGAATTGATGTTGAGTACGGCGAGCATACTAAAAAGGTGTGGATAGTTGGATCGCTTTATGGTTGTGACTATTCGGGTCCTTACGCGTCTGCAACTAATGTTCATGAAACTTCCAGCGACGGTCATTACTACTTAACGCCATTTAGCAAGAGTACACTTGAAAGAGGAGGCAAACGACCTCCAGTCGGGGGTTTTACTGATCCAAATGATTGGATTGAAACGTCTGTTAATATAGACGCAGTTAAATTACCTAATATAGGTAACGCGCAAAAAGAGATCACTGTATTTATAAACCGTTGTTACGGTAATGAGGGAAATTGTGCTGATACGGAGGTTAAATTGCTGCTAGTCCGAAAACCAGCAAATTGGAATATAGCAACCTATGCATCCGTTCAAGAAGCGGGGCAGAAGAAATATCCCGGCGATACGATACATTGGCGTCATCGTGCTGAAAATCAGAGCCTATTTAATACTGTAGGTCGTGACGATGAAAGGCGGGAGATTACTTCGCGCTGGTGGAATGCAAACAATGCTAATGCTGCCTGGGGAAACCCTCAGACTGGCAACGAGGGCAAGAAATTTCTAAATGGCAATAACGGACAATGGCGGGCGCCAAAGAACAATAAGTGTTTAGATGTATCTGGTGGTAGTACGGATTGGGGTGCAAACGTTCAGACATGGGAGTGTAACGCTGGGGTGGCGCAGCAATGGCGCTACGATATGGGGCGTGCAACATACGTCAACCCTCATTCAAATCTTTGCTTAGACGTTGAAAATGGTGTTGCGGCTGACCAGACAAACGTTCGGATTTGGGATTGTAACGGATCAAATGCGCAGAAATGGTATCCGAACCTGTTCGATGGGACTATTCGCTGGCGTTCATATGACAGTAATTGGTGTTTGGATCGCTATGGAAACGGTTATAATAACGGCAATAATATCATCTTATATCACTGCAATGGTACAGAGGCACAAAAGTGGTATCGCGAAAGTGGCGCTATGTATCGTCAATTTGATTCAGAATATACTTTAACTCAAGATGACGTACACAAGTGGATTTGTCGGAGGACTGCAGCAAGCCCCGCTAGTAACAATAATGGCGGTTGGGTAGATAGTAATGAAGCATGTGTGTATGTCGGTTACGATTATATTCCGCCTCCAACACCTGGTGGAGACAACTCGGCGGTATATATAACAACTGACCATAATGGTACGAGTGACGAGATATTGGTAGGCAGCAAATTTAAGTTTAACTATACCATCCGACATGCAGGTGGCAGAACAAAGACTATGCCAATTCAAGCTAAAGCATATACTTTTGTACTAAAGGGTGGACAAAGTACCAGCTTGGCTGGACCAAAAACATATCCGGGTAATTACTTTGGCAACAACGTTAGCTGTAAAATGTTATCGGGGCCCAGTGGTTCACACCGTGATATTGACTTGAGTAAGTTGAAATATTGTGCACAAGATATCACAGAGCTAAATCGTAGTGACATTGTGTTATATCCATCACAAAATGACAGTAAGGGGTGGAAGAGTAAGTATAGTTACTCGTATGAAGCATCTGTCGATCCGAGTGGACTTAACTGGGAGCGTTACGCAGCGCCTGGTGATCAGATTTGCTCTTATGTAGCAGTTAATAACTGGGCTGCCAAGGCTGACGTGGCGGAAAATTCAGTTCGTGCCTCTAATATATCGTGTATTCGTATTGCTAGGGCACCACAGATGAAGATTATGGGAGGCGATTCCCGAGCGGCGCAATTCACTGCACATAGTTATGCTAGCAATAGCAATGTTGATAAACAGCGTGGTTCGTGGTCACAGTACGGATTGCTATCCAAGAGTAAGCCTGTCGAGAATTTCGGTTCGGATGGACTAACTACAACCAACAATTCTGCTAAGGCTTGTCGCTTGATATACGCTAATACTAATGGCGGTTTATCCTCATCGTGTGATTATGTGGGTACGTTCGATAGGTCTGGGTCGACGTTAGGGCTACCAGCTATTGATACTGGTAAATCAGTAAGGGATCCTGGTTCTACTGTCGACTTGTCAACCCTTGGGGACGGTCTATATGTGCATGACGGCGATGTAACAGTTAGAGGGAGATTGAAGCCAGGTGTGCATGCGACTGTTTATGTAACAAGTGGTAAAATTACTATCGACAACGACTTGACCTATGGGGCACATGATAAATTAAGCCAGATGCCTAGCTTGATACTATATGCGAAGGATGGATCTATTACAGTTAATCCAAACGTGGGACAGGTAGATGGTATTTTGATCGCCAAGTCTGTTGATACTTGTGATATTAGTTCGGGCGGTGGATCCATGTTTAATAATAGTTTAGGCATGAAAGGGTCAGGCAAAGATAAATGTTCTAACCAGCTAAGAATTAACGGATCGATAATTGTTTCAGATGCAGGTTATAGTATGAAGTTACACCGTACATTCGGGTCTGGTGGCGTGTTAGGCGGTGGTGAGGGTGACTATAATGGTCTAACTGCACCGTCGGAAATCATTAATCTGTCACCAAATACATTTCTAACCACCTTCGCAGGCAATAACAATAAAAACAAAACATACCGTATCACGGAAGTGCGTTCCTTGCCAGCACGCTATTAATGTGTTAACATTACTACTGTAATATTAACCTGCTGTAGCTATCGACATGTTGGCTACAGCTTAATCCAGAGGAGGACATGTGTCAGAATCTACTAAGAGCTACGAGCTAGTTGTGCTATTTCGTGCCGAGCTAGAGGCTAAAATGGATGCACCACTGAAGACTGTGGCGGATCTAATTGAAGCTAACGGCGGTAAAATCGTTAGTGACGAGAACTGGGGTCGCAAGGAACTTGCCTATAAGATCGCAGGCGAGACTCATGCGATTTATCACCTATATCGTCTAGAGCTACCAGCTACCGCACCTGCTAAAATCGATGCTAGCCTAAACATTAACAACGACGTCATTCGTCATCTATTAACTAAGGTTGACGCTAAGGCCGATGCAGCGATTGCCGAGGATAAAGAGCGTCGTGCTGCACGCGAAGCTGCTAAGGCTGATCGCGACGACAAATAGTCTACTAAACTAATAGTAACGAGGGTAACGTTCAATAATTACTGAACAGAAAGAAGGGAATATGGCATTTAGCAACGTGGTGATTCAGGGGAACCTAACAGCTGATCCAGATCAGCGTACTACGCCAAGCGGTACGTCGCTAACTAGTTTTAGCGTTGCGGTTAATACGCGTGTTGGCGGTAGTGAGTCGACGACTTATTATAACTGTACCTGCTGGGATGAGCGCAAGGGCGGTCTAATTGCAAAGTATTTTCAGAAAGGTCGGCCGATTATTGTTAGCGGTAGTCTGAGTATGCGTAGCTATACCGGTCGCGATGGTTCACAGCGCCAAAGCCTAGATGTTAATGTAACTGATTTTGGCTTCGTGGGCTCGCAACGCGACGCCGGTGCAGATAACAATGTCGCTAACGCAGGCAGTGCTCCGGCTGCTAATGATGCTAATGGTGCACCAGTTGCTGGTAGCGATTTGGACGATATCAAGATTGACGATATTCCTTTCTAACCCACTAATATTTAAGGAGAATTATGAAGAAGTTTAAAAAACAGTCACCAAAGTATTTTGACTATAAAGACGCCGATAATCTACGTCGTTATACTGACAGCTACGGTCAAATTGAACCACGCAGCAAGACCGGTTTAAGTGCGCGCTCACAGCGCAACCTAGCAGTCGCCGTCAAACGTGCACGCCATATTGCACTACTTCCATTTGTGGCAAATTAATATTGGTTAAAAAGATAACGGCAGGATACGTAAACTGATAAATTAGGGTTTATGCGGCTGCTGTTTTCTAGAAGGGAGCAGCATGTATAGTCCAACAGACCTCAAAAAGGGTCGTCTAATTAATTTGAATAACGAGCCATATCGCGTTGTCGATTATGGTCAGAAGGTAATGGGTCGTGGTGGTTCGATTGTAACCGTCAAGATCAAGAGCCTTATCAGTGGTAACGTTTTAACTAAGACCTACAAAGGCGATCAAAAGATTGAAGCGGCAAGTGTCGAGACGCAACCAGCGCAGTATCTATATAGTGATAACGACACGGTTTACTTTATGAATCCAGAAACCTACGATCAGTTTGAGCTACCACTAGAGGATGCAGAGGATGTACCGCAATATATGCACGAAGGTGCTGAGGTGCAGCTGCAGTTCTTTGACGGCAAGGTGATTGCCGTAGATCTACCAACTACTGTGCCGCTAAAGGTCGTGGATGCCCCAGACGTAGTAAAAGGTGATACAACCAGTAGCGTTCAAAAGGACGCAACCACCGAGACTGGCTTGGTGGTTAAGACACCAGCCTTTATCAAAGAAGGTGATGTCATCAAGGTTGATACCCGTGATGGCCACTATGTTGAGCGTGTAAAGGAGTAGCGTTGCCGAGTAATCAGGCAAAAGGTGAGAGGCTGGATCGAGTGCTGACGGCACTGGGTTTAGTCTCTTCGCGTTCTCAGGCGGAATCGTATATTCGGCTAGGCCGTGTGACGGTAGCTGGGCGAGTAATCAGCAAGCCTGGATTCTTTGTGAAAGACCCAAGTACGGTGCGACTAAACCAAGACGAGCAGTTTGTCTCGCGCGCAGGACTAAAATTAAAGTCTGTGGCAGAAAAGTTAAAATTAGATTTTACAGGTAAAGTAATCCTAGATGTTGGGTCAAGCACCGGTGGCTTTACTGATTTTGCACTTAGCCGTGGTGCGGTGAAGTCTATTTGCGTGGATGTTGGTACTGATCAGCTTAATCCAAAATTACGCAGCGATCCAAGAGTGGAGTTGCACGAGAAAACCGATATTCGTGATTTTCACACTGATCAGCATATTGATATTATTGTGATTGACGTGTCGTTTATTAGCCTGCGTGAAATTCTGCCATATCTGGCCAAGTATCTGGCAAGTGACGATACACAGATCGTTGCGATGGTAAAGCCTCAATTTGAAGTAGGTGAGAAGATGAAAGCGCACGGTGTAATAAAAAATGACGCCGAACGGCGTCAGATTCTGCGCGACTTTGAACTGTGGGCGAAACGATATTTCTTAATTCGCGACAAGGCTGATAGCGACATCCCTGGTGCTAAGGGCAACAGAGAGCGCTTCTATCTACTAAAAGTTATACATTAAATCTAAATTCGACAATATCGTCGGGCTGCATAATGTAGGTTTTACCCTCGGTGCGAACTTTACCAGCAGCACGTGCAGCAGCTTCGGATCCGGCGGCTACTAAATCAGCGTAAGAAACCACCTGTGCGGCAATAAAACCGCGTTCAAAGTCTGTATGAATAACGCCCGCAGCTTGTGGTGCGGTCCAGCCCTTATGAATTGTCCAAGCGCGAACCTCCTTTGCTCCAGCGGTTAGATAGGACTGTAGTCCTAGCGTAGCATAGGCGGTGCGAATTAGTTTAACTAATCCAGACTCTTTGACGCCATAGTCGGCTAGTAGTTCACTTGCTTCTACCTCGGATAGCTCGCGAATCTCACTCTCTAGCTCGGCGCTGACAAAAATTGCCTGAATCTGTTCAGGTGTTTCACCTGTTGCATTGGCAGCTAGCTGACGTAGCTCATTTTGTCGATTAGCGTCAGTTAATCCGTCTTCGTCAACATTAAATGCGTAAATGACTGGTAGGGCAGAGAGCAGAGCAATGCCATCTAATTTTTTCTTTAGCTCTGCGCGTTCAAACTCGTTGAATTCGACTGGGCGTTTGCCTTCTAATAATTGACTTTGTACGGATTCAAAGAAGGCGACTTTATCGCGTAACTTGGGATTAGACTTGGCTTCCTTCTGCAATTTTGGTAGATGCTTTTCAATTGTTGCAACATCAGCTAGTGCAAGTTCGGTATTGATTACCTCGATATCACCCTTAGGATCAATTTTCGCTGTACCGTCAGCACGCTGAATTGAATCATTCTCGAATGCACGCACTACATGACAAATGGCATCGCACTCGCGAATGTTGGCTAAGAATTTATTGCCAAGGCCTTCACCTTTGCTAGCGCCGGCTACTAGACCTGCGACGTCGACAAACTCCACAGTGGCTGGTATAACTTTGTCAGTCTGATACATTTTGGCTAGCACGCTGAGCCGATCATCTGGTACGGGTACAATGCCAGTGTTTGGCTCGATTGTAGCAAAAGGATAATTTGCCGCCAATACCTCCGAATTGGTTAGGGCGTTGAATAGAGTAGATTTGCCTACGTTTGGCAGTCCTACGATTGCAATCTTTAACATGGAATAATTATATCACTAAGTATTTAATTTTACTCTTGGTCTATCTGTAGTTGTGTTTAGTGAAGGGCGGCTGTGTTGAAATAATCATTATGTTTATGTATAATATGACATATGAATTTTGGGAAGTCGGTGGGTAGCTTCTTTAGCCTCGATATTGGAACGACCGCGGTCCGTGTAGTCGAGCTAGCTCACTCTAATAGCGGGTGGAACTTATTACATTACGGCGTAAAGCCAATAGATGTGCGTCTTAGTGAGTCGACTGCCGAGGCTGATCGTCGGGCGCTAGGTATTGCTATTACTGATGTAATTAACCAGTCAGGCATCAAGAGCAAGAAAGTGGCGATTGGCGTTCCGTCAAATAAAATGTTTGCGTCGGTGGTTGAGATTCCTACGGTTTCGCGCCAAGAGATGAATGCTACGATTAAGTATCAGGCAGAGAATTACGTGCCAATGCGTGCCGATGAGGCTAAAATTGATTGGGCTATTATCGGGCAATCGGTAAATGACCCGCAAAACACCGAAGTACTGATTGCGTCTGTACAGAATAGCTATACGGAAGCACGTCTAGATCTAATCGAGGGGCTTGGACTAGATGTAATTGCAATTGAGCCTGATTCGCTGGCTATCGTTCGTTCTTTGCTGCCTGATGGTGTACAGGATGGCCGTATGATTATTGATATGGGTGATCGTTATACTGATATCATCTTAACAGTTGGTTCGGCGCCACGGCTGATTCGTTCGGTGCCAATTGGCCTAAGTACGTTGGTGCGTATGGCTAAGCAGAATTTAAATATCGAGGCACAACAAGCACGTCAGCTCTTGCTAAAGTTCGGTCTTGACCCGAATAACCTAGAAGGGCAAATTGTTCATTCTGTGCAACCAGCTGTTGATCAGTTCAAGACTGAACTAATTAAGTCGCTGAAATACTTTACGGCTAAATACACAAAGACTGCCGTTGGAGGCACTCTAATTAGTGGTTATACATCAGTGTTAAAGGGTTTTCCTGATATAATAGCCGCCACTACTAATACGCAGGTACAGATGGCCACGCCGTGGCAGCACGTTAACGTGCCAGCCGCAGCTCAAGCTAGCTTGGCGCCGATCAGTTCGCAACTAGCTGTAGCAGTTGGTTTAGCGGAAAGGACTGGGTTATAAAATGGCAGTTCCACAATTAAACCTGTTGCCTGACGTTAAGAAGGACCTAATTAAGGCGCAGATTCGTCGCAATTTAGCAGTGAGTGTTAGCTTTATTGTCGTATGTGTGATGGGCGGTATTGTATTCTTAATGCTGAGCTGGTGGGGTGTATCGGTTGGCTTGAAGGCTGTTGCTGAAGGCAATATTAAGAAATACAGCAATCAGATCAAGAGTGCCCAGAATGACAAAAGTAAGAGTCTAAACGAATATTTAACTATTCAGAATGACTTGAATCAGATTGCTAGTGTAAAAAGCCAGCAAGAGCAAATGTCGCGGGTATTCCAATACATCTTGTCGGTTAGTCCTGCTGGTCGCAACTACATGACGATTAGCTCAATGAAGGTTAATGGTAATGTGGCGGCGACATCTGATTCTGGTTCGAGTCAAACGGGTACAATTGTAGTTGAAGGTCGTACTGTAGATTATGCAGCGCTAGACGTAATTAAACTTACTATGCAGCGTGCCAAGATTGAATACACAGAGGGTGATGACAATGATAGTACTGATGATGCTAATCAAAGTGACTCAGGTGATAGTTCGGCTAGTGGCAATGATAGTAATGGTTCTGATAGTTCAAATGAAGCTCAAAAGGATATGAAATCGGACAAGCTATTTACCGATGTACAACTAAGTAGCGTTACGATGTCTAATGATGCTGACGAGCAGGGCGGTAAAGTTGGCTTTACCTTGACACTGAAGTACAATCCTGTGGCTCTGGCCTACTCAACTAAAAATGTTAGGATTGTTGTTCCGAAGGAAACTATTTCTGACTCTCGCGAGAATACACCTGGTGTAGACGATAATCAGAATAGTAACAAGCCGCTGTTTAACGGCACATCTCAGAACGGCAAGAGCAAGGAGGGGGGCGAATGAGTAATAGTGATAGCAAGCCACTGACTGGAGTACGCAAACGCCAGCAGATTGATAGCGCACGCAAGCAAGTTGTAATTTGGGTAGCGGCAGCTGGCTGTTGTGCTGTTATTGCAATTATTGTTGGTATGCGTCTATGGCAAAAGATTCAGTATCAGAACAAGGTAAATAGTCAGCTACAAACAGCTGAAAAGACATTAAAATCAAATGTTTCAGCGATAGATACGATTCGTACCAACGTCGATGCTCTAAAGTCTAATGAACGATTGAACTTAACGCAGCTAAAATCAGACGATCAATCGCCGTTGCAGGTGGTTCTGGATGCTATGCCAACCCAAGATAACCGCACGGCTCTAGGTTCAGCATTGCAGGATAAGGTTTTGTCGCTACACGGAGCAACGATCCAGAATTTAACGGTAATTTCTGATGATTCTACGTCGTCTAGCAGCACGGATGCTACTAGTAGTAGTGAATCTGGCGATACGTCTACCTTGAATGTCGCTGCTACACCAATTGAATTTTCGGTTGAGCTAAGTGGCGACTACAACTCGATTCAGAAGACAATTGAAGATATGGAGAGGTCAATTCGTACGATCGTCATAAATAGCATGTCGATTGATGGTTCTGATGATAAGTTGACAGCAAAGATTGTGGCTACGACTTATTATGCACCAAAGATAAATTATAAGACATCTACGACCGAGGTAAAGGGAGATTAATATGAAAAAATCAGATATTGCATTAGTTGTCCTAGTTGTTGGAATTGTTGGGTTTGTTGCGTACTATATAGTTAATATGGTGTTACCACCCGTTGATAAGTCATTGCAGTCAGTAACTAAGGCAGATGCTTTCACGACATCGGTGACTGATCCAGACAAGTCAGTATTCAACGAGAACGGTATTAATCCGACTGTTGAGTCGACTATCGGTAATGATGGCTTTAGTACTCAGGTATTTAAATCAGGGGACGAATAGCAGTGGCAATTTTAACGGATGAATCTCGACAAAAAATCGAGGCGTATTTCGTTGAAAATGGCACGTTAACCGAAGATCAACTAGAAGACCTAAGAAAACGTGCAGAGGACGCCGACGAACCGCTCATTACGCTAATGATTAATGAGCGGGTGATTAATGATGAGCAATTAACTGAGGCGACCTCACATGTAACGGGTGTACCATACGTTAACCTATCACGAGCGGTTATTGATACTAAAATTTTAAACCTGTTGCCAATGGAAACTGCACAGCGCTTTATGGCGGTGCCATTAGGTGAAACTGCTGAAGGTGGAGCTAAACGCTTAGCTGTAGCTATGCTTGACGCCAATAACGTACAAGCAGTTGACTTTTTGTCTAATACAATCGGTCGGCCAATCAAGGTGTACTTAGCATCAGAGTCGGGTATAAATAACGTTCTAGCTCAGTATCACATGGACGTTGACCCAACCCTGCAAAACGATACAATAGCAGAGGCTAAAGCCAAGGCGGCAAATGTCCGCACAATTGTACAGGATTCGCCAATTTCACGTATTTTGACCCAGCTATTGGAATATGCTCAACGTTCACGTGCTTCTGATATTCACATTGAGCCAACAGAAACCAAACTGGTTATCCGTATGCGTATAGATGGTGTGCTTCGCGTGGTAATGGAATTGCCTAAATCGGTAGAAGCGGCATTGATATCACGTATTAAAATTTTATCTAACCTAAAAATTGACGAACACCGCAAACCGCAGGATGGTGAGTTTACGGTTATGGTTGGCGATAAAGAGGTTGACTTGCGTATTGCAATATCACCAGTGATTTGGGGTGAACAGGTCGTGATTCGTTTGCTAGACAAATCTGGGTCGAGCTTCAAGCTAGAAGACATGGGCTATGCAGGCCGAGCATTGCGAGCAATTCGCCGCGGTATCAAGAAGCCCAACGGAATGGTATTGACGTCGGGTCCGACTGGTTCTGGTAAGTCTACTTCGTTGTATGCCTTGGTGCAGGAAATCTATAGTGAAGAAATTAATATTATTACACTAGAAGACCCGGTTGAGTATAAGATGAACGGTGTTAACCAGATTCAGGTCAATCCGGCTGCCGGGCTAACATTCGCATCTGGTCTGCGCTCAATTCTGCGTTTGGACCCTGATGTGATTCTAGTGGGTGAAATTCGTGATGCTGAAACGGCTAACCTAGCAGTGCAGGCGGCTTTGACGGGCCACTTGGTATTTTCGACACTTCACACTAACTCTGCCGCCGGTATTCTACCGCGTTTACTAGATATGGGCATTGAACCATTTCTAATTGCCTCGACCATTAATACGGTGATTGGCCAGCGTCTAGT
The DNA here is from genome assembly GCA_958399925.1 of uncultured Candidatus Saccharibacteria bacterium. Classification (GTDB taxonomy): domain Bacteria; phylum Patescibacteriota; class Saccharimonadia; order Saccharimonadales; family Saccharimonadaceae; genus Nanoperiomorbus. The sequence goes on from CATXOC010000001.1 coordinate 188,867, forward strand.
GCGACGCAATGGCTCTGATCGTGAAAAATATGCCAGCAGCAAGGTCGAGACCGAACAAATTAATGATAAGATCGGGTACTTGTTGCCAAAGAATGATAGTGAAGTAGCTAAGGTTGAGGAAGACTTGGGCTATAAAGGATTGCCGTTAGCTGGACAGAGTTCATATCAACTGACCAAGGGTGTAGCTAGTAAAAGCCAGCCGGGCGGCTATAAAGGACGTATGGGTCTATACGAGGTGATTGAGATCTCCGAAGAGATTCAGCAATTAATTATCAAGCATGCAACCTCTAGCCAGATTCAGCGTTTGGCTGTGGCGCAGGGTATGATTCCGATGCAAATGGATGGATATCTAAAAGCCTTGACTGGCAATACTACTATCGACGAAGTAAATCGTGTGGCTGGTGGTATAGCATAAAACATAAGTGTGATGGTACAATATAGATAAACAGGGAGGGTATATGGATAGTGTAAGGATTGAATTGTTACTGCAAGAAGTAATTAATCAGCATGCATCAGATTTGCATATTCAGGTTGGTCTGCCGCCGATGTTGCGCGTGGATGGTGCGCTTGCGCCAATTGCAAACACGCCGATGCTGACGTCCGAGATGACAGAGAAGCTAATTTTTAGCATTCTTGACTCTGATCAGCAACAAATTTTATTGAAGGATAAGGAATTTGATTTCTCGTTTTCATTCGGTAACCTAGGTCGTTTCCGTGTTAACGCCTTCCACGAGCGGGGCAATCTAGCGGCGGCCTTTCGTTTGATTCCAAATGAGATGCCAACTATCGAAGAGCTAGGCTTACCGAGTATCGTGTCGTCATTCGCGGATTACCCACGTGGTTTGGTGTTGGTCACTGGCCCGACTGGTTCAGGTAAGTCAACTACGTTAGCTGCTCTAATTGACAAAATCAATACCGAGAAGGCTGAACATATCATTACTATCGAAGACCCAATTGAGTTCACGCATAAATCTAAGCGCTCGGTGGTGGTGCAGCGCGAAGTTCACTACGATACTTACTCTTTCAACGCAGCTCTGCGTAGTGCTTTGCGTGAAGACCCAGATATCGTCCTGATTGGTGAGATGCGTGATCTTGAAACAATCTCGGCTGCTGTGACCATTGCTGAAACGGGTCACTTGGTGTTTGCAACCCTGCACACCAACAGTGCATCGCAGTCTATTGACCGTATGGTTAACGTCTTCCCACCACATCAACAGCCGCAGATTAAGGCTCAGCTGGGTAATATCTTGCAGGCGATTTGTTCGCAGCGTCTAATTCCGGCTATTGGCGGTGGTCGTGTAGTGGCTGCGGAAATCTTGGTTGCTAATGCTGCCGTTCGTAATATCATTCGCGAAGGCAAGACACATCAGCTGGATGCAGTAATTCAGACGTCGGCACGTGAAGGTATGCAGTCAATGGATCGCACCTTAGCTGAACTAGTGCATAGTGGGCAAATTACCTTCGACGAAGCTCGTAATTACGCAGTAGACCTAGAAGAATTTGAGAGGATGATGAGGGGGTAATAGCCAATGTTGACATACAAGTACAAGGCTCGTGATACAGCCAGCAATAAAATCGTTAGCTCGACTATTCAGGCAAATTCTGAGGTAGCAGCGGCGCGACTGTTAATGGCGCAACATATTGTGCCGCTAGAGATCAAAACTGTCGATCAGAGTGGTCCACTTGCTAAGCTGACGAACAAAGTTAGCACGAAACAGCTGGTTATCTTTACGCGTCAGCTCTCGACTATGCTGAATGCTGGTTTGCCACTTGCGCAGTCGTTGGCAACCGTGCAAGAGCAGACTAACAGTACCGCACTTAAGAACATTGCTGGCGATATAGTGGCTAGCATTAACGGTGGTGCTTCACTGTCTTCGGCGATTAAAAAGTATCCAGACGTATTTAATAATGTCTATGTGGCATTGGTTGAGGCAGGTGAGACTTCGGGTACATTGGATGAGGCACTGCAACGCCTAGCAAACCAGCTAGAGCATGATTCAGATATGCTGGGTAAAATTAAAGGTGCTATGATGTACCCAGCCATTGTATTGGTTGTTATTATCGGCGTGGTGATATTTATGCTAGTATCATTGGTACCACAGGTGAAGAGTCTGTACGATGATATGGGTAAGACCTTGCCGCTACAGACCTTGATTTTGCAGGGTATTGCTGACTTTATTATTAAGTACTGGTGGTTGACGCTGTTGGTTCTGGCTGGTTTAATCGTATTTATTAACCGATGGAAGAAAACTGACGGCGGGCGTAAGGCGATTGATACTATAAAGTTAAACGTACCATTGTTTGCACCATTGCTTCGCAAGCTTTACATGGCACGTTTCTCGCGTACTATGGAGACGTTGATTAAGTCGGGCGTTTCGATGCTAGAATCGCTAAAAATTTCAGCGGATGCCGTTAATAATGTGGTTGTCAAAGAAGAAATCTTGAGTGCGACAGGGAAGGTAAAGAACGGTAAGTCGTTGTCTGAATCGCTGTCGAATCAAGACTATATCTTGCCGTTTGTGCCGCAGATGATCAAGATTGGTGAGACATCGGGTGGTATTGATGCGATGTTGGCTAAGGTTGCCGACTATTATGACAAGGAAGTGGATAATGCAATTAATAACATATCAACCTTAATTGAGCCAATCTTGATGGTGGTGATGGCAGGTATGATTGGCTTTATCGTGCTAGCAGTCTTGTTGCCGATTTATACGCTATCAACTTCACTAGAATAACGCTTGCGCTTTTATATAAACTAGTATATATTAATAACTGTAAGTTAACTAAAATAAAAGAAAGGGTAGGTAAACTTATATGATTAAAAATCAGAAATCTCAAAAGGGTTTTACCATCATTGAGGTTGCTCTAGTTTTGGCCGTTGGTGCACTTATTTTCCTAGTAGTGTTCCTAGCAGTGCCTGCACTACAGCGTAACCAGCGTAACGATGCACGTAAGCGTGACCAGTCGAGCGTTGTTGAGGCTGTAACGTCTTACACGTCAAATAACCCAGCCAAAAAGTTAACCTCCGTTACCAACGAAAATGCGTATACCGCTGGTGCGCCAGCCACAACGAACTGGCTTGGCAAATATCTAGATCAACTATCAAACAACACAGAGGAAGTCGCAGTTAAGAATAATACGACCACAGTTCCAACTGTTGGTGATACCAGTGACGACAAAGATACAGCCAAAAAGACGATTTACGTCCTAACAGGTGCAACCTGCAACTCAGACGGTAAAACTACCAAGAAGGGAACTGCAAAACAGGCAGCAGTTATCTCATTCCAAGAGACAGCAGCAGGTGTAGATGCTGTTTGCTCTTCTGCTAACTAGTCTTAGCTAAAACACGTTAAGGCACGTTAAAACAGTCCCACTAGGGACTGTTTTAATAGTTTCTGATATAATACAGTTATGGTAATTATCTGTGCAGTATTTTTATTTATCTTAGGCGCTGTATTCGGCTCGTTTGTCGGCGCCTTCACTTGGCGGCTAAAACATCATAAAGACTGGGTGAAGGGGCGTAGCGAATGTGAACATTGTCACCACAAACTAACGCCGCTCGACCTAATACCCGTCATTAGCTGGATTAGCCTCGGCGGAAGGTGTCGCTATTGTCGAAAGCCGATTGGCTGGACAACCTTGCTGCTAGAGCTTGGTCTTGGTGTTGCCTTTGTGACGTCTTTTTACTTCTTGCCGATTGCTTTTGGCTTTACACCGGCACAGCTAATTGCCGGTCGTAGCGCTTGGCTAATCGTTTTACTGGCGGTTTGGTTGACAATGCTGATTATGCTGGCGGCGTTACTGGTTTACGACGCAAAATGGCATTTGTTACCCAATAAAATTATGTACCCCCTGATTGCATTGGCGCTAGTTTACACATTGATTGCCAGCTTCGCTATCAATCATATGGCTTTTATGTCTTGGTTAGGCGATACGTTACTGGCTATGCTGCCAGTTGCCGGTCTGTATGGTGTACTGTGGTTATTCAGTGGTGGTCGTTGGATTGGCTTAGGTGATGTGAAACTGGGTGTTATTGTGGGGTTGTGTCTCGGTTGGCAACTAGCGCTAGCAGTGCTAGCAATTTCCAATGCTATTGCCTCGCTGTCGGTAATACCACTACTGATTACAAAAAAGCTGAAACCTACTAGCCAGATTGCTTTTGGTCCGTTTTTGATTGTGACTCTATTTGCCATGGTTCTATTTGGTAATTATTTGTGTGATTGGTTGGGGATATAATTTTTCGATAATCTATGGAGTTTAAATAGCTTGTGCTATAATTTATGGTAATGAAACGAGAGGGTGGCTATACATTGGTAGAGATCGGCCTGGTGATGGCAGTGTCGGCAGGTTTACTGCTGATTGCTGGCAGTCTATATACTATGTCGGGCAACCAGCGCTTTACCGATTCACTGCAAACTACCCGAACCTTTATTCAGCAACAGTATAACGATGTGCGTTCCAACATCAGCCAGCGCGTGGGCGGCGATGTAAGCTCGTTGTGCGCAGTTGATCCGCATGATTTGGGGGACAAGTCTGCAGGGAATAATAAGAGCTGTCTACTAATGGGTAAAATTATTCAATTTAAGGACGACCGCATGAAATCGAGCTATATAATTGGTAGGCCGATTGGTTCTGATTGGCCGAATGCCAACAAAACAGCCATAGAAAATATACGAGACATGACACTGTTTGCAATAACCAGTCCTTCTGCTGGGCGTGGTGTGCGACCGACAGAAAAACTGTATCCCAACGGCGGTGAGGCTATTACTACGCTGGCGTGTAACGACAAAGAATGTAGTAGAGGCGAAAAAGTTAAGACACCTAGTGATGAAGCTAATTTGGTGATTTTACGCAGTCCATTGGATGGCTCGATTTTAACATTTGCCTATGCTAAATTGGTAGGTAATGACGACACTAGTAAGAAGATTTCTGATATAGGTAGTAATTCATATCTCGGTCTAGTGCTGGCTTTAAGATCGGGTGGCTTGGGTGTGAGTACGGGTTCGCTGTGTATTCCGGTAGCATCAACTTCATCGGGTATTCAAACGGCGGCGCCAGCTGAAGGCTTAAATGGATCAGGTATCAGTAATTCTAAGACATTGTTTAGTGTATGTAGTGTGGAGGTCGACTGATGAATAAAATTGAACAAATTTGGCATAGTATTCGTTGCGCAAACGGTGTTTCAGACGACGTGGCTGAACGGGGCGATACTTTGATCGAAGTTGCAATTGCAATGGCCGTGTTGGGCGCTGTTGCCTTATTAACTTTTACTACAATGAATAGCAGTCTGTTGTCTATTATGGACTCTACTCAACGCACCTCCGTGCAACAGAAAGTTAATTCGCAGATTGAGATGATTAACTATATACGCAGCAATGACCCTGACCAGTGGAAGGCATTTACAGACGCTGCTTCTGACGCAGGTTATGCGCCACTAAAGGATGATTCATATAAGTGTCGAATGAATAAGTACCATGGCGCACCAATGCCGAGCATCTATACAGACAGTACTGATTTTTATAGCAACTTTGGTAGTGTATGGCTAGAGTATCACCCGGATGATACTGCGCATCCAGTTAGAGTGTATAATCTGGCGACTGCAAATGGCACTAATGATTTCAACCGCTCGACAGCTGCTAAGTATTGGGGTGGGCGTGTGAGTAATAAAGACTATGCGTTTGACGGTAGATCAGGCATGAGTACGGTGTCGATTACTGACCCACAACCAGGTTATGGTATCTGGGTGGATGTTGGTGCTGCTCAACCGAGGTACGCCACTCACGTCGCTGTGAGAGCTGACGAGCCGTATATTGACGTTGTAGTTAAAGCGTGCTGGACACCGTTTGGCGCTAAGAGCGATGGCGAGGCGCGCATTTCGCAAACTTATCGTATACATAAGAATGAGGCTTCGGAGGACTACTAATGGTTAGAATGAATAGAGTAAAGAGGTGTAAAACATCGGCGGGCTTTACTATTATCGAGGTCTCGCTATCGCTAACGTTTATTGCGTTTATTATTCTGTTTTTGACGGCTAGTATGCTAAGTATCATTGGTACTTACAATAAGGGTGTGTGGCTGAGTCAGGTCAACCAAGCACTGCGTCAAATGAATGCGGATATCGTTGATACGGTTAAGTATAGTGCTTCGCCTAAGGTTAAGACAGTGGACGGTGAGGTAACTCGGCTATGTGCCAATGGTGTGACCTATGCTTGGAATTTGCAAAGCTGGATTGACAACGACCACCGACCGCGTAATAGATTTAATGGTGAGGGTAGCACTAGCTCATCGTTGCGTTTGGTTCGTATCCAAGATAAGTCGGGCGCCTACTGTAGCGACGATAGTAGATACGATTTAATTCGGCGTGATAGTGGCACGATGGTTCTGCTCGGCAAGGGTACTATCTTGCAGGAATTCAATGTCGTACAGGGTATAACAGATACCCCGAGTGTTCCGCTGTTATCAGTTAACGGTGTAATTTCGACCGAAGGTGTAAATGCTCCATCTAAAGTAAAATTAGTTGGGGATAAATTCCAATTTGTGAACTATAATGATAACAGCGGTACCTGGCAGTGTGGTGACTGGATCGATAGTAATGGTAATAATAGAAAAGATATCGGCGAGTTCAAGCCTAGCAAAGGTTCGTTCTGTGCTAAGGCGGATATTGGTATGCAGGTGTATGAAAGGGGAGTAGAAAAGTAATGGAAAGCCAACATTCTACATGGTCAGATCAACGTGGTCAAGTGGCGATTTTAACAGTATCGATTTTTATGGTTGTTTTTTCGGTACTGACAGTCGGTTTTGCCTATGTTATGACGTCAACAGTAAAAGACTCGACCAATGACAGCACTAGTTATAGTGCACGCGCGGCAGCTGAGTCGGGCGTAGAGGATGCTAAACGCCTGTTGAAATATTGTTATTCAAAAATGGATAATCACGGAGGGTTTAATTCGTCTGATCCGTCGTTTGCTATATGTAGCAAAGTTATCAATAAATCATACGACGAGCAAACATGTAACACGGCGATTGACGCCATGACTGCGTCGGACGAAGCAAAAAATCAATTTGGCTTGAAAACAGCATTAGAGACGGCCCACGGCGGTAAGCGAATTCGTGTTTACGATACAACTGGTGCTAGTAAAAATGGCAAAGCGATTGAGTACTATCAGTGTTTGAAGCTCGCCACGCGCACTGAGGACTATACGGGTGTTTTGACGGCGGAAGGTCAGTCTTCAATTATTCAATTGCGTCTAGTAGATAAGTACGGTAACCGAGCGAATGCGAAGCGTGTCACTATACAGTGGCACAATAACAGTACGTCAAGCAATGGCGACAAACCTGCGACGACTGCGCCTGGCGGTAAAACTCTACCGAAGAAGTCTGATTGGAAAACTGCTGGTCTTGGCCTCGATAGTTCGAACGTACCAGCTGTTTTACGAGCGCAGTTTGTACCAGTGACAGAAGGCAATGTGTCGGTGCAAAAGTTATCCGAAGATAGTCGTGCTGTGACCGCGCGACCAACGAAAGAAGCTCGAACTCCAGGTGGCTGGGGATCTGACGGATACCGAGTGTATGGTGTGGGCGACAAAATCAATCTCAATGATTATATAGCCTCAACTGAGCCAAACACTACAGCGCACCCGAGCATTGCCGGTGTTACAGGATGTGGCAAGGATAAGCCGTATGCCTGTACAATAGCGTTTCAAGATATAAATACTAGAGATCAAGACTGGTATTTGCGTCTGAATGCAATTTATAAAAATGCGCATTTTCGCATAACGGCGTGTAAGGCAGATGAGTCTGTTTGCAGTTCAAATAATGTCCTGTACTTTGATGGAACTCAGCCGGAGGTTGATGTAACGGGCAATTCGGCAAGTTCATATAGTCGCATTAAGGCACGTTTAGAGCCTGAGCGCAATACTGATAATAGTTTAGCTAACTGGTGGCCAGACTATGCTATTGATACTGCAGGTAAAGTCTGCAAAGATATAACCGTCCGCTGGAAAGACGGTGACGACAACTGCACGGATTAATAAATTATACTAGCCACGGCTATAGCAATCTGCCTCTCGTGATAGAGAGGCAGATATTTTTATGGTATTTATAGGCTACTATCTATAGTCGACTTTGGAATTTCTCGTGTACTTCACGTAGATGTGGGTCTGTGACGTGAGTGTATATCTGGGTCGTGGCGATGTTTGCGTGACCCAACATAGACTGTACCGAGCGTAGATCAGCGCCATTCATCAACAGGTCGGTTGCAAATGAGTGGCGTAGGGTGTGCGGCGAAACATGCTTGGTGATGCCAGCCTTCATTGCGTAATTTTTGACGATACGTTGGACGGAGCGCGGAGTGAGCCGTCGCTTCTCGGATTCAGCGACTGTTTCAGCGTGGACATCCTTACTAACATTGCGCGAATTGTTTAAAAACAGCGGCTTTAGGTTGTCGACACGTGAATCAAGATATTGTTCAACCGCATCAGCAGCAGTGGCGCTGATGAAGATTGGTCGATCCTTGCCACCTTTACCGCGGATGACAAATTCGCGGCGCTTAGTATTAACGCGATCACGATCGAGGTTGCACAGCTCGCTGACGCGTAAACCGCCGGAAAACAGTAGTTCCATAATCGCCTTATCACGCAGACCGTTCTCTGTGGTGGTATCAATCTCGGCGAATAGTCGTGCGACTTCTTCTGCTAATAGAAATGAAACCTGTTTTTTGTGTACTTTCGGTAGGCTGATTTTAACGGCGTCCAAAGTTGCTATGTCGCGTTGAGCACAATATTTAAGGAAGCTGCGTAGGGCAATCAAGTGATAGCTCTGGGTGATGGTTGATAGCTCGCGGCCTTGATCGTCGACGTAGCGTGCTAGCCACAGACGATATTTGCGAACCGTTTCGTCGGTAATTTGATCGACGGTAATATCGCCAACGAATTCGGCAAAACGATCCATGTATAGATGATAGTTCTCGGCAGTGCGAAGTGATCGCCCGCGTCCAACCTCTACATCCTCGACGAAGTCCATAATTAAGTCAGATAGGTAATAGTCATTCGATGAATTACCACTGACAGTAGCTTTAGCTGACGGTGTTTGTTTAGTATCCATAACCGTATTGTAGCACAATGCTTATTGTCGTGCAATAACGCCATTTTAACGTTTTACGACGTATCTATCAGTAGTAACGCTAAATTAATAAACTGTGGAAAACTACGAGAGACCATGTGTTTAACTTTGCAAAATAGCGGTCGGTGATGCACTAGTTTGTGCTAAAATATGGTTAATGAGCCAAAATAAAAAACAGGAAGGTAACAAGGACTTGGATTTCCCAGGACAACATCCTGATGAGCATGTGTTGTTCACTTTTCATCAGCATATCATTGTGATGCGCAAGGGCTTTTATGCGATACTGTTGCTATTTTTACTGGGGTCGATTCCGTTTATGATCTGGCAGGATAATATAAACCTACTGTTTGGCCCGCTAATTGGTATGGGTCTAGGAATTCTGGTATTTTTTCATTACTGGATTGGCTGGCATTTTTCACTGTTTATTGTTACAAACGAACGGATACGTCAGATTACTCAGAAGGGATTGTTTAATAGAACGGTGATTGATCTGAATTTGAATAAAGTTCAGAATATCAGCTATAATATACCAGGGATGACAGGTAGTATTTTTGGCTTTGGCACCTTAGTGCTGCAGACGATGGTCGGAAATATGATAATCGAGAAGGCGTCGCATTGCGAGCGAGTTTATAACGAGCTATCTGATGCAGTGCGAGCGGCTGGTGGAATGGTTGATGCGGATAAAGAGGAGTAATTGAGGAATAATGTCGATTAAGGATAAAATTGCCGCGAAGACGGCGGCGCTAGCGGACAAGGCAAAGAAGTCGGACAAGATTATTAAGAATGCTCAGCGCAAGGCGCAGTCTATCTATATTACTAATGACAACATTTCAGAACATCGAGCTGAAATTTTAGCTCAGGGCAAAAAGTTTAAATATCCAGTGCAAGTGTCGCGCAAAAAGCTAATTGTCCGTGCGTTGATTATCTTGTTAGTGGCAGTTGCGATTTTTGGCAGTGTGGTTGGCTGGCAACTGTATCGCTCGCAGTCGCTAGATGATCTATATTACAGCGTAACACGCGTTATGCCGTTGCCAGTCGCACGAGTAGACGGCTACAATGTACGCTACGATTCTTACCTGCGTCGCATTCGCTCAGACGTGCATTACTATAGATACCAAGAACGTCGCGATTTTAATAGCAACGAAGGTCGTAATGAACTAAATTATTATAAGCGTATAGAGCTTAAGTCTGTTGAGCGCGAGGCTTATGCGGCGAAGCTAGCTAAGGAAAAGAACATCACGGTGACCGATGACGACGCGAACAAATTTATTGAACAACATCTAAAGGCTGAAAAATCTAGTAACGAAGAGCTACTGGCGACACTAAAGGATTACTATGGCTGGACGCGTGATGAATATGCAATGGTAGTAAAGGGTCAATTACTCGAAAAGAAGGTTGCATACCAAATTGATGCAGCAGCCAAACAGAAATTACAGAAGGTGCAGGCGGCGCTAAAGAACGAGGATTTCGTGACAGTAGCAGCGAAGTATAGTGACGACGAAGATAAAGCTGAAGCGACGCCAACTGCAGTCAGCGTAAATAATACTAATGACCCAACCGACGTACTGAGCGCAGTGAAGCAGGTTAAAGATGGCGAAATCACCAAACCGATCCAAGTGAAGCTGGAAAACGGGGATTACTATTATTATATTGCTAAGCGTATTGGTATCACTGACTCTGATGAGGGCGAACAAATGAATTATCTGCTGATTACCATCAAGCTAAAGCAGTTTACTTCTGACTTTAACAAGCTGCAAAAAGACGGCAAGATCAAAGAATACATTAATATACCAAGCGAGCAGGCGACCAAGAAGAATAACAAATAATTGTCGTCGACTGCCTTGGCTGTCATAGATTGCTATATGACAGTGTGTTTTTTGCACTGCAACGAGGCAAATGTTAACCAGCTAGCTAAATTTATAGTATTTCCTTGCAATGCTATCGAAAATTTGTTATATTAGGTTGTAGCTGATGCGCTCGTGGTGCAGTTGGTTAACACGTCGCCCTGTCACGGCGAAGACCGCCAGTTCGAGTCTGGTCGAGCGCGCCAGGAAATTATTTACCACCCGTTAGGGTGGTATTTATTTACTAGAATCAACAAAACGTTGCTACGCTATGCTATAATATAAATAGCGCCACCTTAGCTCAGTTGGCTAGAGCATCGCTTTCGTAAAGCGGGGGTCTGGGGTTCGAATCCCCAAGGTGGCTCCAGAACATTATCTAATTTGCGGGTGTAGTACAGCGGTAGTATATAACCTTCCCAAGGTTGAGATCGGAGTTCGACTCTCCGCACCCGCACCAATTTGTTGAACGAAATTATGGTAAAACCTAAGATTACAGAGCAAGAGGCGCGCAATACGCCTAACAAGCACCAGTATTTAGCTGAAGCTAAAGCTGCTGCACAGGATGCAATACACAGTAAGTTCTTTGTATGCCTCGTCTTGATTAGCTTTATTCAGATGCTGGTGCTGTTTATTATTACTGTTGTACATATTCAGCCAGGCCTTACGATTAAAACGCATTGGGACTTGATTGGTGCTGCCGACCCGGTCGGGCAGTTCGAGAAGCCTTGGTATTATGTGTTTAACTTTGTGGCTTTGCCTATTGTCTTCTTTGTTATTAATGTCGCAGTAGCGCTGAAGCTGCTCGCAGCGCGTGGTCGTCAATTGGCACTATGCTGGCTATGGCTAATGGTACTAGTTGGACTAGTGGTAGTAGTACTAAGCAGTGCCTTTATCTTAAAGGCTGCAGCAGTTTAACGGAGTTTAGTGATGACAGATATCGAGATACCCCTCGGAAAACGTACTAAACTATATCGCTTTTTCGAGATGTTGCCGGGCATGTTGTCGATTGGTGCGGTTGTACTATTGATTGTTCTTAGCCTGCTTAGCCCAACTATTGCAGCGATCTATATTCTAGTGCTGGTGATTATTATGTTTGTGCGAGCTTTTGGTACAGCCTATCGGACAATTCAGGGTCGCCGCAGTCTTATGAAGAGCGAGCAAGTTGATTGGGCGAAGCGTTTAGCTGATCTAAGTCATCCGATTAAGTCGCTAAAAGAGTACGAGCAGCTAGACGCCAAGACACGTCGGGCGGATTATAAGCTATCAGAGCACCTGCAAGTATTGCAGAATTTAGCAGAACATAAGGCGGATTATCCGACTGCCAAGCAGACAATCAACGTTTGTATGATTGCTTTTTATAATGAAAGCTATGAAATACTGGGGTCAACACTAAAAAACTTATCTGAGGCTGACTACGATATCGCTCACAACTTAATTGTTGTAATTGCCTATGAACAGCGTGGTGGTGCAGCGGCACTCAAGACGGTAGAGCAGATTGAAAAACATTGGACTGGTGTCTTTCGCGATCTTATTTTTGTCGAGCATCCAGCTAATCTGCCAGATGAAGTGGTTGGCAAGGGTGCAAATTTGGTTTACGCTGGCCATGAGCTAGTGAAGTATGTGCGTCGCCACCACATTGATCTAAAAAATGTCATTGTCACCAGTATGGATTCGGACAACCGCCCGGACAAGAAATATTTTGCCTATTTGACTTATGAGTGGATTATCACCCCAGACCGCCAGCAAGTAGCCTTCCAGCCGATTTGCCTGTTTAATAACAATCTATGGGACGTGCCGGCGCCAATGCGTGTCGTGGCGACTTCTAACTCGTTCTGGAACGTTATTTCGTCGATGCGACCAAATATACTGCGTAATTTTGCCTCGCATGCTCAGGGATTATGGGCGCTAGAGCAGATGGGCTTTTGGTCAAAGCGTACAATCGTCGAAGACGGTCACCAGTATTGGCGTAGCTACTTCTTCTTTGACGGACATTACCGTGTAGTACCGCTAAGGATTGGCATTGGTCAAGATGCGGTGCTGTCAGACACGTTTAAGAAAACGTTAAAAGCGCAGTTTATTCAATTGAGGCGTTGGGCGTATGGCGCGTCAGATGTTGCTTATGTAGCAACTATGGGGCTGAAAAAGGACTGCAAGTGCCCGAAGCCAGACTTACTGGGGCGATTTGGCCGCCTGTTAGAAGGGCATGTGTCTCAAGCTTGTATGGCGCCAATTGTTGGTTTTGGTGCCTTTGCGCCGATATTCCTAAATCCAATTGCTGCACATAACAGTATTATTGCGAATGACCTGCCATTAATTGTGTCATATGTACAAAAGATTGCTGTGATAGGGCTATTTGTAACTGTGATAACTTCGCTATCGTTACTGCCACCACGTCCTAAGCGCTACAAGAAGACGCGCAATATCTTTATGATTTTACAATGGGTGCTAATGCCAGTTACGGCGATTGTCTACACGTCGATGTCTGCATATGTAGCACAATGGAAACTATTAACTGGACATTACCTTGTTAAATTTGATGTTACTGAGAAAGCTGTAAAGAAGACTAGTAAATAGTCGATAGATAGCCAAACTAAAACCCGCCACTTTAGGATTTCTCCTGCTGGGGCGGGTAAACTTTATCTTCTAGTTTTTTGACGTTCCTGAGATACTTCTTGATCTACGGGGAGATGTGAGATCAAGATAAACCATGGCTCTCGCAGTTGCTATGGTTTATATCGGGCTGTTTACAAGCCTTCAAAGTAAATGTGGAACTGTGCTAGCCGAGAACTTTTAGTTCTGAGCTGTGGTTGCTTTTTCATAAACCTTTTTTATTATAACAAAAGCGTGATTCTGCGTCAACTATGTACTACGATACATGATATATCATAGCGTGCATAAAGTGACGTAAAACAGGGTGAAATATCTGTGGAAAACTATGTGTGTAAAAGCTACTTATGGTAAAATAAGGCTATTATGACTGGTCAAAAGATAAACAAAAATAGCAATAGAGCAGAGGGGTTTACAATTGTTGAGGTTGGCTTGGTGTTGGCACTGGGCGCATTAATTTTTCTATCAGTATTTCTAGTTGTACCAGCGTTTCAGCGTAATGCACGTGATAACGCTCGCAAGGACGACGTGGCGGCGGTGGCTAATGCGGTATCGAAGTTTTACGCCAACGACCCATCAAATATTTTGAGTAATCCGAATGATCTACGTAAATATTTAAACGATTTTTCTAGTGACAGTTCATTATCTGTGCGTAGTACATGTGCTACAACTGCCACGGGGTTAATGCACGGTGGTCAGCTTGACTATGATCAAATCTTGGTCTGTAGTGGCTATCGTTGTAAGACCGATGGTGCTACGCAGGTCAATGGTGGTGGCTCAGCGGATGATTCAAAAGCTATGATTGAAGAATCCGGCGAGCGTTCGGCGGCTGTCTTAACTCGCCTTGAATCGGGTGACGCTAAGCAGGATCGGACTGACGGTAAGGCTCAGGGCTATTGTCAAAGTGTAGGCGAGAATTAATACACTGATATCAATGAATAGAGACGGCTATTATAAAGATATTGTAGATGCAGCGCGGCGACCAACCAATAACCAGCTACTGGATATGGCGCACGCGGCAGGCGGTTATATGAGCAGTAAGGTTGGCTATAGCCCCGATAAAGTTGCTTTGCTCGAGGCTATCAGTCATGTTGATTCTCCTATTGAAGAATTGAACTATATCCGCCGTCGTCTAGATATTATTAATCCGTGCGATGACCTTTATCAATGGGAAGACTTGATTAAGTTAAAATAAACTGCTAATATATAACCAGTCTCATGGGTCGGTAGCTCAGTTGGCTAGAGCGCGTCCTTGACGTGGACGAGGTCAGGAGTTCGAGACTCTTTCGACCCACCAGAGATATTATAGAGACTCCATGCCCCGTAGTAACGGGGCTTTTTAGTGCTATAATATAAGCATGAATCAAGAAAATATGAATAAAGTACGTCATAGTCTTGCACACGTACTAGCGGCTGCCGTGAAGCGTCTATATGGCAACGATGTCAAACTGGGCGTTGGACCAGCCATTGAAGATGGCTTTTATTACGATATGGACTTAGGCGACCAGCACTTAGTCAACGAAGATTTGCCTAAAATCGAAGCAGAAATGCGCAAAATTATTGCTGAGAAGCAGGATTTTACCGTGGTAACTAAGACCGTTGCAGAGGCTGAGCAGTGGGCGAAGGACAACAATCAGCCGTACAAGCTAGAGCTAATCGAGGATTTCAAACAAAACGGCACCACGAAAGTATCGGGCAAAGAAGAATCGTCCGATCATAACCATATGACCTTCTATACGAACGGCGATTTCACTGATCTTTGCCGAGGCGGTCACGTAGCGAATACTAGTGAAATTCCGGCCGACGCCTTTAAGCTGACTAGGATTGCAGGTGCTTACTGGCGTGGCGACGAGACGCGTCCAATGATGCAACGCGTTTATGGCGTGGCTTTTGCTGATAAGGCTGAGCTAAACGATTATCTAAAACGCCAGGAAGAGGCAAAGCAACGCGACCATCGTAAATTAGGTAAGGAACTCGATCTGTATGTGACTAGCGACATGGTGGGTGCGGGTCTGCCGATCTTTACCCCACGTGGTACAGTGCTACGCGAAGAGTTAGCAAAAGTATCGAACGAATTGCGTGAGGATATTGGCTTTCAAAAGGTCTGGACACCTAATATGACTAAGAAGGAGCTATATGAGGCTTCTGGGCACTGGGCTAAGTTCGGGGATGAGCTGTTTCTGGTTAAATCACAGGAAACCAGCGATCATTTTGTGCTCAAACCGATGAATTGTCCGCACCACACACGTATTTTCGCTAGTCGTACTCGTTCTTATCGGGATATGCCACAGCGCTATCTAGAGACTACAACTGATTATCGCGATGAAAAGTCCGGCGAGCTAGGCGGTTTGAGCCGTGTTCGTGCACTTACACAGGATGACTCGCACGATTTTGTACGCCCAGACCAGATTGAGTCGGAAATTGCCAATCTACTAGACTGTGTACAAAAATTATATTCACTAGTCAACATGAAACTAAGGGTACGCTTGAGTTATCGCGACGACTCTGATCACTACTTAGGGTCGGATGAGTTATGGGAGTCGGCGCAGAAACAGCTAAAGGCGGCAGTGCTAAAGCTTGGTCTAGATTATTACGAGCAGGAGGGCGAGGCGGCCTTCTATGGTCCAAAGATTGACTTCATGGCAACTGATGCCTTGGGTCGTGAGCACCAGCTAGCGACAGCCCAGCTAGACTTTGTACAGCCAGAGCGCTTCCGTCTAGAATATACGACGGAGGATGGCGGTAAAGGTCAGCCGGTGATGATTCACTGTGCGCTATTAGGCTCAATTGAGCGTTTTCTATCGGTTTACATCGAGCATACGGCAGGTAAGTTCCCAGTCTGGAATGCCCCAGAGCAGCTACGTATTGTCAAGGTAAAGGATGATCCGGCGATTGATAAACTACTAGACGATTTGACGTCAGCAGCGCACAAAGCACGCATTCGTTTCACCGTTGACGACAGCAATAATACGATTGGCAAGAAGGTGCGGGCTGCCGTTGCCTACAAAGTGCCATACGTAGTAGTGCTTGGCGACCGTGAGGCGGAGTCTGGTAAGGTTGGTGTTCGTATTCGCCAAGATCTAGTTGGTGAAGGTACGGATGAAAAGGCAACCTTTACAGTCAACGAGCTAGTCGACGCTATCAAACGTGAACACGATGAGCGTTTGAAAGTTTCAACGCTGTAGAGTGGTAATGTGTTCTATAATAGCCTTCAGCTAAATACGCTGAAGGCTATTATATTGCTTGGTATAATAGAGACATGAAAGAAAATGCGTCATTGCCGTTGATGGTAATTTTGGGTCCGACGGCTAGCGGTAAGTCGGCGGTGGCAATTCAGCTTGCCAAGGCTTTGGATGGTGAAATTATTTGCGCAGATAGTCGGACGGTGTACAAAGGTATGGATGTTGGTACAGCTAAGCCGATGCCCGATGAAATGCAGGGTGTGCCGCATTGGGGGCTGGATTTAATTGAACCCGATCAACGTTTTACGTTGTACGATTTTCAACAATATGTTTGGCATAAAATTGATGAAATACGGTCGCGCGGTCACATACCGATGCTAGTCGGTGGCAGTGGCCTTTATATTGACTGTATTTTATACAACTATAATTTAACTAATAATGATGTAGATTTAGCTAAGCGCGCGGCGCTCGAAAGGTTGTCTGCAGATGAGCTGGTGCGGAAAATACAGCAACAAGGCCTAGAGCTGCCGCGTGATATACACAACAAAAGGCGTCTAGTGCGCGCGTTAGAGCTTGGTAAAATTAACCACGATCGCTCTGTGCGGCGTGGTGATGCGATTGTAGTAGGAATTAAAACGGATCTAGTAACGCTGAAGCAACGCATCGCTGACCGGGGTGTAGTTATGTTAGAACGGGGGCTAATAGACGAAGTTAAAATGCTGGATAGTCGCTACGGCGACGTAGAGCCGCTGAAGCGCAATATCTATGGCGTAGTTAAAAAATATCTGCGTGGTGAAATTGACTATAACCAAATTCCAGTTGGAATTGCAAAAGTCGACTATCACTTGGCGCGCAAACAGCTGACCTATTGGCGTGGTGCTGCACGCGCTAAAGATATATGGTGGCTACCTCTGTCAAGTGTTGACGAATTAGCAACATATAACAGTAGCGAGATAATGAAAATGTACCTAAATAATATTTGAACAACTATCTGTAATTGTGGTATCATATTAACAGGAGTAAAAATACAAATGATCGATTCACTATTTGGCTCACGCACCAGAGTAAAGCTACTCGGATTGTTTATGAACAATCCAGGGCGGTCGTTTTATGTACGCGAAATTACCCGCAATATTGGTGAACAAATTAACAGTGTGCGGCGCGAATTAGCCAACTTAGTGGAAATTGGCATTATCAAATCTAACTCAGTCGATAATCGTCTGTATTACGAAGTTGATACGAAATTTAAATTTTATAAGCCACTGCGTGAAATGTTTGCCGACGAGGACGATGTGGTGTCTGGTGCAAAGGTATCGGCGGCTGCTTGGGCTGATAAGTTTCGTGGTGTGGATGGCGTAAAGGAAGTAATCTTTGCTGGTTGCATGGTATACGAGTCAAAGTCGCCAATCGATCTACTGGTTGCAGGCGACCGCAAGATGAGTCAGGCTAAATTAAAGAATTTGATCAGACAGTTAGAACGCGAAAATGGCGCATCGTTAAATTACTCGATCCTTAGCTACGATGATTTCTATTATCGTTTAAGTATACGCGACAAGTTTGTATTAGATGTGCTAGAATCGAATCATACAAATGTGCTGGATGAAGCAGGGATATTGGGCGAATTCCCTGGGGTGGACGAGAAGACAGTAGATAATAACCCTAAGGAAGAGGAGGATGAATAATGGAAATTGATTATAGGGGTGCCAATTGCGTTGTAATTAAATTAAAGGATGCAACAATTGTAACTGACCCCACGCCAAATGTAAGCGTTAAGAAAGAATTGGATGATCCAAGCACTGTAGTACTGGCGACACAGCCAAGTTTTGCGCCAGCCGAGGATAGTGTAAAGAGCTTTATTATCGATATGCCGGGCGAATACGAGCATAAAGATATTAGCGTGCGCGGCATTCCGGCTAAAGCGCACCTAGCGAGCGATGAAAATGCGCAGGACGCGACTATGTATAGTATTCATGTCAACGGGCTAAGAATTGCAGTGATTGGCCATACAGTAGCGCCGATTGAAGATGACGACTTAGAAGATCTAGGTCTAATTGATATTGCGATTATTCCGGTTGGCGGTAACGGCTACACGCTAGATGCTCGCGATGCGGCGGCAATTGTACGCAAAATTAATCCTGCACCAAAAATTGTCATTCCAACTCATTACGATGATGGCGTAACAAAATATGAAGTGACACAGGATGGTCTGGCGGTATTCGAGAAAGAATGGGGCGGCAATGTCGAAAAGCAAACGGCATTAAAGTTAAAGGATATCAGCAAGCTATCACCAGACAAAACAACTGTGGTAGAGTTGACGGTTAGCAAATAAATCTGTATAATACTACTGAGTAATTTATAAAGGAGATATTTTAATATGGCACGATGTCAAATTACCGGTAAAGGTGCAATGACTGGCAATAATGTCAGCTTCTCAATGCGCCATACCAAGCGTACCTTCAAGCCAAACCTACAGAAAAAGACTTTCTACGTCAATGGTCAGAAGGTAAAACTGCTAGTTGCCGCTAGTACCATTAAGACTCTGCGCAAGAAGGGTTTTGTCGCTCAGCCAACCGCTGAATAATGACATGGCGACATAAATAAGCCCCAGCTGATTGGCTGGGACTTATTTTATTCTAGACAGTTTTTGATATGTCACGGCGTCTCGATGATTTCGCTTGGGCTGTGCTAAAATATAACTAGTATGAGTGGTAATGAGTTAAAATCTACCGTTATTGTTTTGGTGATTGTGTTTGTCGTGACTTTGTTCTCGATGATTTTACACGAATTGATGCATGGTCTGACTGCTTATTGGTTGGGCGATGATACGGCAAAGAATGGTGGGCGATTAACTCTAAATCCACTAAAACATATCGATCCATTTCTAACTATTCTATTGCCATTGATTATGGCGGTGATGGGCGGCCCAATTTTTGGCGGCGCCAAACCAGTACCATTCAACCCTAGCCGCGTACGTGGTGGCGAATGGGGTGCAGCATTGGTGGGTATTGCTGGCCCCTTAACTAATCTCGTACTAGCATTTATATTCTATGTGGTATACGCGCTGTTGCCAGCTAGTTGGTCGGCTAGTCCTGTGGGCGAGATCGTCAACTTGTTTGCGCTATACGGTGTACAGGTGAATCTTGGCTTCTTTGCTTTCAATATCCTGCCAATTCCACCACTAGATGGCTCGCGTGTGCTCTACGCAGTTGCACCAGAGGGTGTTCAACGTTTTATGGATGTGATGGAGCGTAGTCTAGGCCTAATTGTTGTGTTCTTTATTGTGCTAGTTGCTAGTCCGATTATTAGTCAGTTAATGGGCTGGATTACGCAAGGTGTATTAACAGGCTTTAGATTTATCTTGGCGCCGTTTGGCATTATTTGATATAATATAGTTAGCCCTAAAGCTGCACAATTATTTCCTAACAGTTATAAGATCGGGAGCCTTAATGGCGGACTATCGTGGTAGGACGTTGCGGGCACCCACCTGGACATACCGGGGGATCTAAAGCGTGCGCATTAGGGCTAATGATATTATTCAGAGGTGGGATTTTGCGGCAAAAGGTAGTTATTCGAGCAGTTGTACACCGGCATGGTAAAGTACTATTACTTAGACGTCATGGCGGGCGACCGTCGATTGCTGGCAAGTATGAGCTGCCGGGCGGCTCGCTTCATTTGAATGAGCAACCGTCAGACGCCTTGAAGCGCAGTCTACAGATTCATGCTGGCATTGAGCCAGAGTCGTTTACGCTGCGCGATACGGTAAGTTTCTTAGATCCCGATCGCCGAGACCTGCAGTACATCTTTATCGTCTACGATGTTACTCTGCCAATGGGTCGCGATGCGCGCGTTACGCTGGACGATGAATACCATAATTATATGTGGGCTGATGTCAAAACAGTCAACGGCGGACTACTAACCAACTCTACAAAGGTTATTCTAAACATTGGCACTGACGCTATTGCTGATCCAGATTTTGTGGCGATTCGCGGAGCTGAGGATGATGGTGTAAAGACGTTAGTGATTCATTCGGACGGAGGCAGCCGCGGTAATCCTGGGCCAAGTGCCAGTGCTTACGT
The DNA here is from genome assembly GCA_958399925.1 of uncultured Candidatus Saccharibacteria bacterium. GTDB lineage: Bacteria > Patescibacteriota > Saccharimonadia > Saccharimonadales > Saccharimonadaceae > Nanoperiomorbus. The sequence continues at coordinate 209,696 of CATXOC010000001.1, forward strand.
TATCATGGACACAGAAGGCCAAATGGTAGCGCAGGGCGGTCGTTACTTGGGCTGGAACGACAGTGGTATGGCGGAATATATTGCAGTTGAATTGGCGCTAAAGAAGGCGATAGAGCTAAAAGCCGATGTAATTGAATATTATAGCGACAGTCTAATGGTCGTTAATCAGATCAACGGTGTGTTCAAGGTTAAGAACCCAGAGTTCAAAGATATTCACGATCGTGTTATAAAGTTACTGTTTAATTTCCGTCGCGTTAAATTTACACATGTTCATCGTGAATACAACCGGATTGCAGATAGCTTGGTTAACCGCATTCTTGACGAGAATGAAGGCAGTAATGCTGCTCGCGATTGGCGAAGCTAATATTGCATAACATGGCGACGGTGGCTTTTGATCAGTGTCTGACAGCGTAGCATGTTCGGCGCTAAGTGTGTGGTATAATACTAATGCCAGATGACTAAATGATCGCTGGTGGAGTATAGCTCCACGAGAGGAAAGTCCGGGCAGCACAGAGCAACAACAGTCGTTAACGGCGACCGAGGGTGACCTTAGGGAAAGTGCCACAGAAACTTATACCGCTTAGTAATTATCCGTGACGTTTCGGCGTCATCACTGAGCAAGGGTGAAAAGAGTAGGGTAAGAGCCTACAGTGCCGTACGGTGACGCACGGCAAGGGTAAACCCTGTTGGCTGCAAGGAGACCAGGTGACGGGCGGCTCGTCCGCTGGTCGATTGAACCGCTAGAGCGTGGTGGCAACATCACGAGTAGATAGATGATCATTCATGACAGAACCCGGCTTATCGGCTGTCTGGCGGATATTATTCAATAAGCGCCCTGTAAGAGCGCTTATATTTTATATTAGGATAGCTAGTGAAGCTAGTGAATACTTAGTTTATTTTACTAGCCTCCATGCCCTGTAAGATTTGATTCTTGAGATTATCGGCAGCATCGGCGCCACTATTCATGAAAATCACGCCCTTATTAGAGCTACTGGCAACAGTCTCCATGGTATTCATGTACTGATTTTGCATCAATAGAACTAGAACATTATCTTCGGAAATGCCACTGGCGCGCAGACCTTTAACACTGCGGACAAGCCCATCGACAATAGCTTGGCGCTCAGCCGCTAGGCCTTCACCACGCAACTTAGCAGATTCTGCGTCGGCCTTTGCCGCGGTAACTTTCTTAATTCGGTCAGCCTCGGCGAGTTCTTGTGCAGCTGCACGGGTGCGCTGTGCGGCGTTAATCTCGTTCATCGAAGCCTTAACCTTAGGATCAGGGTTCACTTCGGTAATCAAGGTGTTAACAATGATGAAACCGTAATCTGACATGCCAGCCTTGACGGTTTCTTGGACGCTTCTAGCTATATCATCCTTGCGCTCAAAGGCAGCGTCTAGCTCTAGGTTTGGTACTGCTGAGCGCACGGCGTCTTGAATGTAGGACTCGATCTGAGCAACTGGGCGTTGCAACTTGTAGAAGGAGTCTTCTACCTTGGTGGGATCAACACGGTATTGAACAGAGACAGCGATTCTACAGAATACATTATCCTTAGTCTTGGTTTCGACTGTCAAATCGTTCTGCTGTACGCGTAGAGGTACAGTGGCAGCGATGCTGTCAATGTAAGGGATAATGACATGAAAACCAGCGCCAAGGCTCTTGTTGTATTTTCCCATACGTTCAACAATTGCAACGTTTTGTTGGCGTACAATCTTGGCGCCAGCGATTATGGTGACGATGATTAGTAGGAGGACAAAGAATATTACAGGACCCATTTTTACCTTTCTTTTTGTTTTTTAGTCTTTCATCCCACATTATATATGGTTTATTAGTACGTGTAAAGTTGTAAAGCGTGATTAAGTTAATTAGTAAATTAATTCAGCGACTGCAATGCAGTCGCTGAATTAATGAATTTTTCTAGTTCGGTTATTTCTCAACTGACTTCACGATAGCGGTGAAGGCGGCTGGTTCACGAACAGCTAGATCAGCTAGAGTCTTACGATCTAGAGTGATGTTCTTTGCCTTTAGGCCAGCGATTAGCTTAGCATAAGTAGTGCCGTTCTGACGAGCAGCAGCGTTGATGCGTGTAATCCATAGTTGACGCATGTCGCGCTTCTTGTTGCGACGATCGCGGAAGGCGTATTGTAACGACTTGATTACGCGCTCTCTTGCTAAGCGGAAACTGCGGGTGGCGCTATTGTGTTTAAAGCCCTTTGCATGCTTCAACACCTTGTTGTGACGAGCGCGGGCAGTTACTCCTTTTTTAACTCTCATTGATTACTCCTTACTTGGTCGAATAATTAATTAACAACGTTAAATTAGATGCCGAGTGCGCGACGAATAACTTTAGCTTGTTCGCCCTTAACGGCTACTGGTGCAGCCTTAGCGCGCTTATTGCGCTCGGTCTGATGAGACAGTTTGTGGTGAGTTGCTGCGCTGGCGCGTAGAATCTTACCGGCTTTGGTCATGCGGATACGCTTGCTGGTACCCTTATGAGTCTTCATTTTTGGCATTTTTGATTGCTCCTTACCATAACACTCAGGTTACGACCCGCCATTACAGGTTTATTGTCAGCCGTGGCGACATCGGAAAGGTCATCAAGTATTCGACCAAGTAGGGCTTGACCGACCTCGGGGTGCGCCATCTCACGACCGCGATACATCAATTGAATTTTGACCTTATCGCCGTCTAATAAGAACTTACGGATTTTGCGTAGTTTAATGTCTAAATCATTCTGACCGATTTTTAGACCTAAGCGAATTTGCTTTAATTCACTACTGCGTGCATTCTTTTTGTTACGCTGCTGCTCCTTCATCTTTTGATACTGGTATTTACCCCAGTCAATGATTTTCGCAACAGGTGGCGTTGCAGTTGGTGAAATTTCTACTAGGTCGAGCCCTGCGTCGCGAGCCTGATTGAGGGCGTCACGCTTAGACATAATGCCTAGCTGCTCGCCATCTTGTCCAATCACACGAAGCTCGTGTGCACGAATCTCGCCATTAATCCGAATTGATTTGCTGGCTATATTAGGATCCTTACCTGAAATTAAATTATTATTTGGCTCCGGAGGCCGGATTCGAACCGGCGACCCATTGATTAACAGTCAACTGCGCTACCGCTGCGCCACTCCGGAATATGCTGTTTCAAACGAAACACTAGATAGATTATATAGGTTATGTTCGTTTAGGTCAAGAGTAAAATGATATAAAGTATTTTTATACCTGAAAACTGAAAACCGAGCACTGAAAGCGCGTAAATATATGCATAGGTAATATTGCTATAACGTCATTTGGCGATATTGTAGAGCCTCGGCAGCATCGGTGACTTGGACAGTATTGTGTTGGTTGAGATCGGCGATTGTTGCGGCAACACGCATAACTTTAAAATAGCTACGGGCAGAAAGTTTGAGCTTGTCCGTGGCGGTAAGCAATAGATCGCTAGCTGCCTTGTCAAAATTAATCTTACTCTTTAGCTCTTTGTTGGTTAGGTTGGCGTTAAATTTACTCTGACGTTCAACTTCACGCTCGGTGGCGGCTAAAATTTCTTGGCGATATTTAGCGGCTAGGCGTTCGTTGCTGCCACGTACTAGATCCTTCTGTGGCACACGAGAGACTTGAACAAATAGATCGATGCGGTCTAGCAGCGGTCCAGAAATTTTCTTCTGATAATTCTGAATAAGTTGTTGACTGCAAGTGCATTCGTGATCGGGGTCGCCGTAATAACCACAAGGACAGGGGTTCATAGTGGCGAGTAGCATAAAATTAGCAGGATAAGTTGTCTTGCCGCTGACGCGGCTGATGTGAATTACGTGGTCTTCTAATGGTTGACGCAATGATTCTAGTGTGCGGCTAGCAAATTCAGGAATTTCATCTAGGAATAGTACGCCATTATGAGCCAGAGATATTTCACCGGGCTTAATGTTTGACCCGCCGCCGACTAATGCGACGTGTGATGCTGTGTGGTGGGGCGTGCGAAATGGTCGCGTAGTAATAATGTCATTAGACTCATTGGCGAGTGAATAGATCTTGGTGGTTTCGAGCACTTCGCTACGTGTCATAGGTGGCAGTAGGCTAGGCAGAGCTTTAGCCAGCATAGTCTTGCCAGAGCCGGGTGGCCCACAAAATAAAATATTATGATGACCAGCAGCGGCTATTTCGAGTGCCCGTTTGGCTAATTTTTGGCCAAAAATGTCGTCGATTGAGTTTGAGTTAGCATAAGTATTTTGTACAACAGCTGGCTCGGCGCTAGTAAGGCGCTTTTCGCCGATCAGGTGCTGAATAACACAGTTAAGTGTGGTAGCCGGTACAACGTTAACGTCATTTACTAGCGCTGCTTGCGTGGCATTCGCGGCCGGCAAAATGAATTCGGATAGTTCATTCTTTGCTGCGCATTCTGCAAAGTTTAATGCACCACGTACTGCATGCAAATCACCATTTAGTCCGAGCTCGCCGGCGAACAATGTTTTATTTACAGCATTTTGCTGTAGTTGGCCACTGGCAATTAGGATGGATAACGCTATGGCAAGATCTAGATGAGTGCCATCTTTGGTAATATCAGCAGGAATTAGGTTGATGGTGACGCGCTTAGCGGGGAATTGATAGCCAGAATTAGTGATTGCAGAACGTACGCGTTCGCGTGATTCACTAATAGCTTTATCGGCTAAGCCAACGATATTGAAAGCAGGGAGGCCTTTGGTGATGTCGCATTCGGCAGTCACAGTTACGGCGTCAAAGCCTCTGATAACTGCCGTCCTCACCCTTGAAATCATGAATAATATATTAGCACAAGCTGAATAATAGCGCAATAAATGTGTAATAGCTAAAATATCCTAAATAAAAACGCTACTACTGTTAGATATAGTCATAAGCACAACAAATAGCAGGGGTTGATAAGTATAAGCATGTATGATAGGATATATAGCATACGTGGGGCTGAATATGCTTCGACGGATGGAATTTAACAATCTAGTTTGCGAGTAGTTGACTACTTATAGTCATATAATAGATGCAAAATCTAAAGTTCAGGCATTTGCAGACACCATCAAGGAAGCTTTTGCTCCTAAGGTAGCTGCTGCCGTTGCTGCCTAGCTTAACTGCTAGTTTGTATATATTTTATGCAGCCCGTTACCTCTCTGATGCAGAATAAGAGAATGGGTAGCGTCGACTTTATTCTGCTGGATCGTTTGATAGTCCCGCAGCTCATTCGATCGAGAATTTATGCGGACGTGTAGAGACTATCTTTGTTGCTATCTTAGGTCTCTATATGCAAATTTGATAGTAACTAGACTTCGTAGAGAGCTAGAGTGTTACCATGCGGACGCGGGGTCGGTACCCGCCAGCTCCACCAGGTATAATTTTCAAAAATACACCCAACTGCGAGAGGGTGTATTTTTATTGCTGTGCCATATTGTGTTACGTAATTAAGTACTACGTAAACTATATAAGGCACACTAATAATGTCGTTCTGCGTGTAACGCAAGAAAACGACCAGCTGCGAGAATTTACTGGTCGTTTTAGAAGATAGATTTATGGTTGATAATTTTTGTTTTTGTGTGCGCTAGTTCATGGATAAATTTTGTATTCATGAACTATTAGTATAATAAACCACTGCTAGAGCAGTGTCAATAATCTGCTAGTGGTAAAATTAACTACGAAATTAGTTGAACTTGTGGAAAACTTTTTTGTGGCTAGTATTGTGTTGTTGGATTTATAGCATAGGTTGCTGGTGCGCTTATAACTAACGAATCTCGCGCTGCTACGACATGGATTAGAAGGGACCAAGCATGTAATTGAATGCGGAAATTAAATATAGGACTAAGCGTGTGGTTGGATGTTGGATTGAACGCCGGATTGAATGTTGCCATGTGAGCGCTATGGCGCAACATCCGCTGGATTGAATGCTAGACTGAATGCACAATTTGGATCCGAGATTAGTGTGGGTAATTAACGCATAATTGAATGTAAAAATGAGATGGATTTTTAAGCTTATGCTGGTTTATAAAGTAAACGTATTTTGTGCCTTAGTGTACCTAATATAGAAGCTCAAGTTTGGCTGGTTGATGTGCTTGTGTCAATCAATAAAGCTGGGACAATCGTTGTTATAGTTGCTATGTTGTAAATATTATATAATCATACCGCTTAGAAAATATACAATATTACAACGAAATATTGAATCACCATTCATAATAAGACGGGCGGCCTACATCATAAATGTTGTGTATATAACATGCAATACCGATTGAGAATAGTTGACATAAACGCTAATGTTTGCTAGTATAAGGTCAAGCTTGAAAGACAAAAATAACCAAGCAAAAATAATCATTCAGGTCTAATAAATTTAATTAAAACTGATTGGTTGCAAAGTTAAGTCAAAACAAATAGCTAGTACATTTAATCAAAATACTGACATAGACATAGTTTATAAGAGCTATGGATGATATCGTTAATTGCAATTTGATAATGCAGACCGTATAAGTCGTTATTAATTGGATTGATTGTTCGTGATGGAAATGGCAGTAACCAGCACTCGTCTGGAGCGGTTTATATAGATCGTTCGGAGTGGTCTGATTCTGCCACTCTGTCACGAATACGCGTCGAGCGTAAAATACCTACCCTTAAAAAGATATTCAGCTCCGCGGATATGCTCCCATTAGCGGGAGCGGTCAGTAAAAGGCTGTTCTGGTTGTGACACTAGGCGACTCGCGCCCTATATATGTTGTTTTTGGCGGATGAGCATGTCGCACTTTAGACTTCGTCTACAACACGCCAGACAGCCTCTCTTATAGTTCTTTGTAGTCTCTGATGACTCGTACCTATAATTCAACTAGGTGGTAAGTCCAAATTAATTGCAACGTTGTATAGCCAAAGGCTAATTTGGATTTACTACCTGAATATACTAAAATCATAATCGTAATGAATCGACGAAAAATCGCTATTTTGGGTTTTACTATGCTACTGGTGTCGTCGGTAGCGTTGGCAGGCATATTGAATATGACTAATCCAACCGATAGTGGTCCGTTAGGTATCTTGGCGGTTTTGATAGCGATTTATGTAGCAACGCTAGGGGCTGGCATGCTGATTGCTATGCTGGGTCATTATACATTTCATCTGATTGTGCCAATGAAAGTAGATGCTACGTTGTCGCGCCGTCTTAAGTATACGTACCGTCGCATTATTGCTGTCTGTGCAATTCTAGGCTTAGTGCCGATATTTGTGATATCGCTAAATTCAATTGGTCAGCTAGATTTTGTAGATGTCTTGTTAATCGCTGCAACAGAAGTGGTTGCATTATTCTACGTCTTAAAAAAGTTGTGATATTATCAACGTAGCATGAGCTGTGCTACGTTATTTTTATAAAGGTTATGGTATAATTTAGGTATATGGGCCAAAATGCAAACGAAAATGCAGTTAGATATAATCAGCAACCAGTCCAAACTGGAGCTAATTATAATATGCCCGTTCTGCAGACTGGCTATAATTCGGCACCTATGGCTCCTGGTCAGAATTACAATCAAGCTCCAGCTATGCCTAATCCCGAACAGATGGCTGTACGTGCAGAGCAATTAGCGGCGCCATCGCAGCTGCCTGCCGCTGCTCAACCTGTATCGCCCGTGCCTCAGCCTGTTGCTACGCAGGCTCAGCGGGCGACATCTGTGGCCTCTGGTGTAGCCGATCCTGATAATGCCGCTGACCAAGATAAAATTGAGCAGGAATGGGTGGATAAGGCGAAGGAGGTGATTAGTAAAACTCAGCATGATCCGTTTGCACAGCAAATGAATATATCTATTATGATGCGTGATTACGTCAAGAAACGTTTTGGTAAGACAGTTGGTAAAGCGCCGGAGGTAAAATAATGGATATAAACGCGCTGATCGCCTCATTGATCGCCATCACAATGTTTGCAGCGTTTATCGCAGGTATTATATTCATTGTGTTTATCCAATATCGCAAGAAGCTACGTGAACGCAAAAATTATGAGCGTAGCCTGAAAATGGTGCCGATTCTTATTCATCTACCTCCGCCGAGTGAAGATATTCAGATTGGCGGCCGCGATGCGCGCGATGTAATGGATGAAATGATTTCGCAGGCGCAAATCATGTACGATGTTATATTGTCGACGGCGACTAAAGGGTTTAAGAGCAAACTCTATGGGCAACGACATATCTCGTTCGAGGTTGTGGCGCACGGCGGTTTGATTCATTATTATGCGGTTGTGCCGGTTGTGTTGATCGATAATATTAAGCAGGCAATTATCGCAGCTTATCCAACTGCTCGCTTAGAAGAAGTCGAAGAACTAAATTTGTTCAACGAGGTTAGTAAAATTGCTGGTACGTTGGGTGGTGAATTTACGCTAACTAAGCCATACGAGTTCCCGATTGCAACATACAAAGATATTAAGCGCGATGCGACAGGTGCCATACTAAATGCACTATCGATGGCACAACGTGGTGATGGTGTCGGTTTACAAATTTTACTCAGACCAGCGAACGATAGTTGGGTAAAAGAAATTAATTCCCGCGCCGAAGACATTCGGGACGGCAAGAAGAATGCTAGCAGTGGTAAGTCTAGTGGGCCAGACTTAAGTTATTTTACACAAATTTTTGAAGCACTTTGGAAGCCACCGACGTCAGACGATAAAGACAAAGCAAAAGACAAGAAACCGCTCAGTGGAGTTGATCAGGCGCGTGTCGAGGCAATGGAAGAGAAGGCGAAGTATGCGGGCTATGAAGTCAAGATTCGCTTGGTGGCATCATGTGCAAACTCGCAACGCTCGCACACTATGATTAATAACGTAGTGTCGGCGTTTGCACTATTCAATTCGCCAACCAACAACGGCTTTAAGTTTACGCCAGCCCGCAACATCGAACAGTTTGTGACTGATTATATTATGCGTTTCTTCCCGCAGGAGGATAGCTCAATGATACTTAATACTATTGAGCTAGCCTCGCTATTCCATTTGCCTGATCAAACCAACGTACCGTCTTCACAGGTTGAACGCCAACACTTCAAGGAAGTCGATGGGCCGTCGCAAATTATGGATCAGGGATTATTATTGGGTTATAACTCCTATCGTGGACGCAAGAAGGCGATTCGACTGAGTGATAATGATCGTCGCCGACACTTGTATGTCATGGGTGCGACTGGTATGGGTAAGTCGATCTTCCTGGAAAACTTGGCGCTGCAGGATATGATGTCGGGTAAGGGCTTTGCCTTTATCGATCCGCATGGCGATAGTGCTGAAAAGCTACTATCGATGATACCAAAAGAGCGTGTTGATGATGTGGTGTATTTTGATCCTGCTGATATGGATAATCCGGTTGGCATGAATTTGTTCGAGATTGACCCGAACGATCCCGATCCAGAGCGTACGCAGGATTATATTATTTCCGAGACATTGAATATGCTGCGTTCGTTATACGACCCGAACAATCAGGGCATTGTGGGACCACGTATGTTTAATATTGTGCGCAACGCAGCGCTACTACTGATGGCTGATCCAGCTGGGGGTACTTTCATGGATATCCCGTATGTGCTAACTGACCCAGAATACGCTAAGCCAAAGATTAAGTATCTAAAGAATCAACGTGCAATCAACTTCTGGACCAAAGAGTGGCCAGCTTCGCAACGCAGTAATGATGCTGGTGAGGTTACGTCGTGGGTAGTCTCGAAATGGGCGGACTTTGAAAATACTATGATGAGTAATATTTTAGGTCAGGTTCATTCGTCGCTAAATATTCGCGAAATTATGGATAATCGCAAGATTCTATTAGTTAACCTATCGAAGGGTAGGCTAGGTGAAATGCCAGCGAAATTGTTAGGTATGGTATTTGTTATGAAGTTTCAGGCGGCTGCCATGTCGCGTGCTAATATTCCAGAGTCCGAGCGCAAGGACTTCTGCTTGTTTGTGGACGAGTTCCAGAACTTTGCTACTGACTCATTTGAATCGATTCTGTCGGAGGCACGTAAATACCACCTAAGCCTAACGGTGGCAAACCAGTTTATTACTCAGCTAACTGACAAAATTCGTGGTGCTATCATGGGCAACACTGGCTCATTTGTTATTGGGCGTGTTGGTTCTGAGGATGCAGAAAATATTGTTAAGCTTTTCGCGCCAGTGTTCGACACCGAAGACTTGCAGTACATGCCAAACTATACAGCGGCAGTTAAGATGTTGCTAAATGGCGCTCCAACGTCGCCGTTTTCAATGAATCTGCCACCGCCAATGGGTCATGCCAACCCTAAGCTAGGCGAGGCGTTGCGCAAATTATCCGCGGCGAAATATGGTCGTCCACGCATGGAGGTGGAAGCCGAGATTCGCAAACGGCATACTACAGTGGCCGTGACAAAGCAAGCGGCGAAACCTGTAACAAAGATTGCTGGCAAAACGGGCGCTGAGTCTGGTGCAACGCCTAGTCGTCCAAGTTTTCTAGATGAATGGTTAAGCAAACGTACGCATCGCCCAGCAGGGCTGGTTCCTACTGATGGTCAGCCTGTGCAGTCAGCGCAACCTATGCAAACTGCACAACCTATGATGCAGCGGCAGACCGTGCAACGACCGCAAGTGCCACAACAGCACTCGTTACCGCAACAGTCTGGTCGATTGTCGCAACCGATGTCGCAGTATTCGCCGCAACCAGTGGCTCGACCAGTGCAACCAGTACCACAGCAGTCTCTATATACAGCGCCACAAGTGCCGCAAGCGCCAACCATGCCGACTAGACCAGCCAATCCAACCGCTCAAGGCGCATATAGTCAGCCTAGTTTGCCGAACAAGCCTACCGACGATGGATCGGGTGGATTTGTGATTAATCTGCACTAAAATAGTGTTCGTAGCAGAAGTAATGGCTCCGAAATGAACGTTATGACTCGTGCACAAAATATGTGTTCATTATAACAAATTTGCCCGCATAAGGCCTGTGAGCGCCCTATAATTGACGCTAACAGATAACATCTGATATAATACCAACTAGTTAAGTAAACGAGAGGGAAGAGATAATGGCTACTGCAAAAACAAAATCTGAGCTAGCGGATGAGTACGACGCTAGTCAGATTCAGGTTCTAGAAGGCCTAGAACCAGTACGGAAGCGCCCAGGTATGTACATTGGCTCGACTGGCTATGACGGCTGGCACCATCTGATTAAAGAGATCGCTGATAACTGTGTGGATGAAGCAATTGCGGGTTTCGCAACTACTGTTAGAGTCGAGCTACTGCCGGATGGCGGCTGTCGCGTGACTGATAATGGTCGCGGTATTCCAGTAGACAAGCACCCAAAGACTCACGTGTCGACACTAGAAACTGTGCTAACGGTATTGCATGCTGGTGGTAAATTCGGCGGTGGCGGTTATAAAGTTTCTTCGGGTCTGCATGGAGTGGGGTCGTCAGTCGTAAACGCACTGTCAGAAAGGTTTATTGCTGAGGTGTCGCACCACGGTGAACTATACCGTGTTGAATTTAGCGAAGGTAAAGAAATCGGCAAGATCAAGAACTTAGGCAAGACTGATATGCCACGCGGTACGCGCATTACTTTTTATCCTGATACAAAAATCTTTAAGGAGTTTAAAAAATTCGATCGTAACTGGGTGATGAAATATTTGCGTCACCAAGCTTATCTAACCAAGGGCATCCGCGCCAAGCTAATCGACTACCGCGAGAACGAACAACATCCGTTCCGTTACGAGTTCTACTTTGACGGCGGTATTAAATCTTACGTTAAGCATCTCAATATGGGCAAAGATACTTTGTCGCCAGATATTTTCTATGTCGACAAAAAGGTCGAGGATACCGAGGTGGAAATCGCCCTGCAGTACAATGACGGTTACAGTGAAAACGTCATGCCGTTTGCCAATAACGTCTACAACCCAGAAGGTGGTTCGCATCTAGTGGGCTTTCGCTCGGCCATGACACGTGTGATTAACGACTATGCGCGCAAGAATAATCTACTAAAGGAAAAAGAGGACAACCTAACTGGTGACGATATTCGTGAAGGTCAGACCGCCGTTATCTTGGTAAAAATTCCTGACCCACAGTTCGAAGGTCAGACTAAGAACAAGCTAGGTAACCCAGAAACTCGTCGTTATGTCGATCAGGTAATGAGCGAATACTTTAGCTATTATCTAGAGGAAAATCCGGCTGCAGCAAAGGCGATTGTTAATAAGGCTGTGTTGGCTGCCCGTGCTCGTAAAGCTGCCCGTGCTGCTCGTGAAAATGTGATTCGCAAGGGCGCCTTTGGCGGCACCAACCTTCCGGGCAAACTGGCTGACTGCTCTAGTCGTGACCCAGCTGAATGCGAGCTTTACATCGTTGAGGGTGACTCAGCAGGTGGCTCGGCTAAAGTTGGTCGCGACAGCCGGACTCAGGCTATCTTGCCGTTACGTGGTAAAGTTCTAAACACCGAGCGTGCACGCCTTGATCGCATGCTGGCTAATCAGGAAATTGTTTCGCTAATTAAGGGCATGGGTGTCGGTATTGGCGACCAGTTCGACATGTCCGGCTTGCGCTATGACCGTGTAATCATCATGACTGATGCTGATGTTGACGGTAGTCACATTGCAACACTGCTGCTGACTTTCTTCTTCCGCTATATGCCGCAGGTAGTAGAGGACGGCCATGTTTATCTAGCTAAGCCACCACTGTTCGAGCTAACGCGCAGTGGCAAACAGCCTAGCGATTATGTTTATGACGAGCCAGAGCTTGAGCCGCTACTGAACAAGCGTATCGCTGAGCGCAAGGCGGCTGGTCTAAAGATTGACCCGAATCAAGAAAAGTTCCGCCAGGCAGGATACACCGCACAGAAGCGCTACAAGGGTTTGGGTGAGATGGATGCATCGCAGCTATGGGATACTACTATGGATCCAGCTAAGCGTGTTTTGACGCAGATTAAGGTGGCAGACGCTGAGCGAGCTGATGCAATCTTTAATAAGCTGATGGGCGACGCCGTAGAGCCACGCAAGGCATTTATACAGACGCGTGCTAACACAATTAAGATGGAGGACCTCGACGTTTAGGGTGGAGAATAGGAGAATAAAATGGCAGAAATTGATGGCAAAAATTTGACCCCACAGGACGACTCTAACGCGAGTGACGCTAACGTCGAGAATACTAATAGCGACCCGACACCTACGCTTGGTGAAACCGTGAATGTTAATGCCGATCACAGTCGTGTGGTTGAGTTAAAGACCGTCGAGGACGTGATGGAATATAGCTATCTGCGTTATTCCATGTCGGTGATTATCGATCGTGCTCTTCCGGATGTGCGTGATGGCATGAAGCCAATTCACCGTCGTATTTTGTACGCAATGGAGAAGAACGGCTGGCGCCCTGGTACTAAATTTGTAAAGTCTGCGCGTATTGTCGGTGAGGTGATGGGTAAATATCACCCACATGGCGATAGTTCCATTTACGATGCTATGGTGCGCATGGCACAGGACTGGAATATGCGTTACCCACTAGTAGAAGGTCAGGGTAACTTTGGTTCACCGGATGGCGATCCACCGGCCGCTTCACGTTATACCGAGGCGCGCATGGGTAAAGCTGGTGCTGAGATGTTGATTGACTTAGACAAAGATACTGTCGACTTTCGAGACACTTATGACGGTGAAGGTAAAGAGCCGATAGTGCTGCCAGCGCGCTTACCAAACTTGTTGCTAAATGGTCAGGTAGGTATCGCCGTGGGTATGGCGACTAGTATCCCGACGCACAACTTGGGCGAGCTATGTGATGCGGTGATTTATCTAATTGATCATGGCTCAGACAACACAACAATTGACGATCTGCTAAAGATTGTGAAGGGTCCAGACTTTCCGACTGGTGGCGTTGTTTATGCTGGCCCGTCAATGAAGCAGGCATATCTAACTGGGCGTGGCTCGGTAGTTATGCGGGCAGTAACAGAAATTGTTGAGACCAAGCGTGGCAAACATCAGATTATTGCTACGGAAATGCCATTTGGCGTAAACAAGGCAGTTCTACAGAAAAAGATTGTTGACCTATGCAACGAGAAGAAGCTGACTGGTATTCAAGATGTGCGAGATGAATCAGCTCGTGGCAAGGTGCGCTTTGTGATAGACCTCAAGAAGGACGCTTATCCAAACAAGGTCTTGAATCAGCTATTTAAGTACACTGCATTCCAACAGACCTTCCACTACAATATGCTGGCGCTAATCGATGGTATTAAGCCGCGCGTGCTAGGCCTAGAAGACATCTTAAATGAGTATCTAAAACATCGTCAGATTGTGATTCGCCGTCGTACTGAGTTTGAACTACGTAAAGCCAAGGAGCGCGCTCACATCTTGGAGGGCTTGAAGATTGCGCTCGACAATATCGATGAAGTAATTGCCTTAATTCGCGCCTCAAAGGACTACGAGACTGCGATGAACGGCTTGATGAAGCGTTTTTCACTGTCAGAGATTCAAGCGCGCGCTATTCTAGCCATGCAGCTACGCAAACTAACTGGCTTGGATCGTCAGGCTATTGAGGACGAGTTGGCTGAGCTAAAGAAGCGCATTGCTGAGTTAGAAGCAATTCTAGCCGACGAGCAGAAGATTCTCGATATTATTCGTCAGGACTTAATCGACATGAAGGAAAAGCTGGATGATAAGCGTCGTACCAAGATTATCAATCACGAGTTAGGTAAGATGTCTGACGAGGATGTGATACCCGAAGAAGACGCCGTCATCATGCTAACTAGTGAAAACTACATTAAGCGCACACCGATGACCGACTATCGCCGACAGAATCGTGGTGGCAAGGGTAAGCGTGGTGTAACAACCAAGGATTCGGACGTGGTGGATCAGCTATTGACTGTGACTACGCACGATTTCCTAGGTTTCTTTACCAACAAGGGCCGTGTCTTCCGCCTGCGTGCCTATGATGTACCAGCGGCAAGCTTGCAGGCTAAGGGTGTAGCAATTGTCAACTTGCTGCAGCTGCAACCAGAGGAAAAGGTGACTTCGATTGTGAAGTACAGCAAGGATGAGGCTGTCTCGAATGATGGCTATCTGTTTATGACAACTAGCAACGGTACAATTAAAAAGACTTTGGCTAAAGAGTACGAAAATGTCCGTAGTAGCGGTTTGATCGCGATCAAGCTAGATGATGGTGATGAACTGCGCTGGGTGCGTCGGACGTCTGGCCATGATGACGTCATTATCTCTACAGCGTTTGGTCAAGCCATTCGCTTCAACGAAGCTGATGCTCGCCCGATGGGTCGTAGTGCTCGTGGCGTTCGTGGCTTACGCCTGCGTCCAGGCGACAAAGTAGTTGGTATGGATGTGGTTGATCCAAACAACAAGGATCAGCACTTGCTAATTATGAGTGATAAGGGATATGGCAAAGAGACTAAGGTGGCGAACTTCCCAGTACACAAGCGTGGTGGCGTTGGTATTAAAGCGGCTGTCGTGACGGCAAAGACGGGAAACATTATGACGGTGCAGTCGATTGACAGTAATGTCGCTGAGATTATCGCGATTTCCGCCGGTGGCCAAACTATTCGTGTTGGCTTGAGTGATATTCCGACGCTCGGCCGCACAGCACAGGGTGTCCGTATTATGCGCCTAGATGATGGCGATAGCGTTGCATCGGTCGGCTTGGTTCAGAAGGATGACGCAGAATAATACAAAAATAGGAGGGTATGTCGGGCTGCTGTCGGACTGCTATCGGCAGCACTTGCAATTTGACTATTTTTGAATTATAAATATAGGAAGGTGATGAAGACTAAAAATCCAAATGCATTAAACAAAACAGCAGGTTCGGCTATGTCGCACAGTAAATTGGCGATATTGGTCGACAGTTGCTGTGGGGGGGGTGCTCCCTTTCTCGATCGATTAAGCTAACCAAAACAATTGTTTTATCATTTCTGGGGCTTGCCCTTGTAACGGCAGGCCTATCGGTCGGCATAACAGCTGTCGCTAAAAAGGGTGAAGTACAACCCCAAAGTGCAAATACCCTAGCATTAGCCAAAGCTAGCAATAATTCATCTGTTAATAAAATTACACTAATAAAGGCAGGTACAGGCTTAGATGGCGAAGGTGGTAGTGACAACACTGTTCTAATAAACAACAGTGCTAAATGGCGTGTAGCATTGAACCTGTCAACGGGTACTACAACCGTCACCATGGAATTTCCTAATGGTAACGTAATAGATAGTGCATCTGTCTCGTCAGCTGCCGGTTGCGTGGACGGTAGTAAGCTTGAAAAGATCAACGGTAGTTATACTAATAACAAGGCTACATGTGTTATTAAAGCCGACTCGCCAAAATCTCAGAACTGGGACATCACCGACTACGTCTTTGGCGGCAACGGTCAAAAGCTAGCCCCCACAAAGGTTACGATTAATGGTCAAGATTACACTGGCGCCATCCCTTCGGTAACATTGAAGGGCAAGGCGAATTACAGGGTATATAATCATTCAATGGTTAGTGGGGGCGGCACCTCATATGATGACGCGAATACATCCATAAACGGTGTCAATAAAGGTGTTACGATTGGACTTAACGTCTATTCTCCCATTGATGATCACGGGACTATTGGTTTGGATCCCGTTAGTGACGGCTCAATAAAATTTCGTATAGATATGCGTAAATTTCCTAAAGATTGGTCGGTAGACCATGTCTCGATATACACCTGGGCTAATATTACTGCTAATTGCTACAATAACACATGTCGAACATTGCACAATGGTGACTTCTCGTATAAAAAATCTGCTGACGGCAATTATCTAGATATTACAATAAATAACGTTGCAATGGGCTATAAGCAATATCCTACACAAGATACAATGGGTAATAGAATTGACAATCGAGCTTATTGGTCAACTTGGAGTATACATTTTAATATCCCGACTAGTTCATTGACAGAGGACTCTAAACGATACAGTATAGACTTTCCTGACTTTCAGACTACAGCAGATAGCGGTGAACAGACTACTGTCAATTTTGATAATTCGTCTTTGTGGTGGAATATCGCTAATAAAAATTTTGGCAGATCTGTTATAGGCTATGGTGTGCTAGGTATTAGTGGTTCTTTTCAGAGTGGATCGCCGGTTTACTCTGGCGAGCAATATAAGTATTATTCAAAGCTAACCAACAACATATATAATGGCGATCGTGTGTCAAATTTTAATATATGTCAGACGTGGAATCCTAAATTAGCCACATTGGCAAGTGAAATAAATCTTGGTGACGAGTGGGATAGTGATGCCAATCGTTTGTCTTTTTTTAACAATGTTAAGCCGCAAATCGAATACGGTGTAGTAAATAGTGATGGCTATCCTGATCCCAAAACTGCCTGTGGTAAAGTGGGCGATGGTAAAGTTAATTTCTTTGCTACGCTAAAAGCTGCCCGTGATTATGCTACTGCCAGCGGTGGCGCTGTCAATGCTATGCGTCTACATTCTGATGTGCTAATGGCAAGCACTGACGGCGATAGGGTGGTGTTCTGGGGGGTCATGGCTGCTACGTCGTTGGGCGTCGACGTAGGCAAGAATATTGCAATAAAAACATATGCCACATCTGATTTATGGCAGTCTAGTGGTGGAAACTATGTCACCATTGTTCCTGGAAAAGTCCATCCTGAGTTAAAGCTATCCAATAACTCTACGACCAGCCCTAATGCTAAGCCAAATGAAATCGAGCATCTAACTATTACGCCATATGCTTATGCAGCAGACACCAATGTTAAGGCTATAGTAACATTGCCAGCAGATATTTCGCCTGTAGATGGTTCGTATAAATATAACGGTAATAAATTAACTCCAACTAGTGTAGTTAAAAATACAGACGGTACTACAACCATTACACTGCCGCTTGGCACGGTAGGATCTAAAGATGCGGTTAACGCTAAACAACCTGACATTACGATGGACGCAGTGGTGTCTCCGACAATTGTGACACCAGCCTCTAAGACTATAACTGTTGCTATGTCTGGCGATGGTACGGATAAAATGCAGTATGGTTGGAGATCTCGATCTGCTACATTTTCTGTTTCTAATATAATTGTTAACTATGGCTATAACATGTCGCAGAGCAGCGCTGATTTATTGCCAGGCGACACACAGACTTACAACTATACCACCTATAACAACCCAGATAATCCAAGTGCTAATCCTAGTATGAAGACAATTAGTGTCCTGCCATACAACGGCGATAATCGCGGTACGACAAATGTTGCCTATACGCCAGATAAGCTAGCGTTAAATGTTGCCAAAGATTCTAGTGGTGTCGAAACGGGTACTAATAATCTAAAGCTGTTTTATACTACCGATCAGTCTATCCGTGAAAATACCAGAGAAACCGATGCTACAGTAAATTGGACTGAAATACCCGTGTCGTCCGCCAAGGTAGTCACCTTAGCAGGTACTATTAATCCCGACGGTACAACGGCTACTGAAGGCAAGGGTTACGACCTGCCTAAAGATGTTACTGCTATCAAATGGGTCGATACCAGCACAGCCAAGGGTAGATTGGTCTCCGTGTCGTTAACTTTACGCAATATTAGTTCAACTGGCGATAACGCCAAGTTAGCTAGTAACATTGCACTGGTTAAAGTTAGTAATGGTCCAAATGCTGCAGACCAATATGAACTGCAGAACCAAGAAACAAAAATTGCCACTGTCGAACCAACAACCGTGTCCTTGGCCATAGATAGCCAATCACTAGATCTATCTCATCAAGTTACCGCAGACGGCGCAGACTTTGCTAAGACAACATCTGTACTAACGACAAAGACTAACAATGCCTATGGCTATAATCTAACTATGCAGGCAGTTAAATCTAATAGCCTGATCAATCAAACGTCGAACAGTCACCAGATTAACAGTGTTGCTATTGGCGGTGGTCAAGCGGTAGCCACGCTGGCTAGTGGTACTTGGGGCTATGCGTTACCGGGTAATACTACTCAGGGCTTTGGTGACGTCAATTCATATAGTACGTTAACTAAAACCAGTAAATTCAAGTCAATTCCGGGTAGCACTGCTGCTGTCCTAAACGTCACCCGTACTCGCCCTAACCAGATTACTGGCGACCAGACCAGTGTTCTATATGGCGCCAATTTAACAGGTCGAGCCTCAGGGGTCTACAGGGCTGACATTGTCTACACCGCAGTGGCGAATCCATTCAAATAGTGTATAATGCTAGTAGATATTTAAATAAAAAGTTTAAATAAAAGGGGTTTAATAAATGAACACATTTTTGGATGCAATACGTGATGTGGTAACTTCACCTTATCTATGGGCGGCGTTAGCGGCGTATTTTATTGGACAATTAACTAAGGTTTCGATTTTTGCAGCCTCAGGCAAGCGGGTGACTCTGCGCGATTTCTTTAGCAGTGGCAATATGCCCTCGACGCATGCCGCATCAACTGTGGCGTTAACTGTAGTGGTCGGTATGCACGAAGGTTTTGGCTCTGCCGTATTTGCTGTAGCGGCAATGCTAACCATGGTAATCTGTTACGATGCTATGCATGTACGGCGTGCTGTGGGTGAGCAGGGGATGGTGCAGATGTATCTGTTAGAAAAGTTATCCGCAAAGGATCGTACTGCGATTACCTCGATGCTGCAGAAAAAGACTGGTCGCAATACTAAGTTCGCCTATTTTAGCCGTGGACACTTGCCAGAGGAAGTCATCGCTGGAGCCATCCTTGGTCTGCTAGTTGGTGGTGCAATAGGCTTCATTAGTCTATAGATAATAGATATAGTCGCCCTCGTCCTGATGGGTGACCGGCTACCAGCTGAGTTTGCATATATAATTATATTTGCTATAATAAATGAAGTTATAGATTGTGGCACCGTAGCTCAGCTGGTTAGAGCGTGGGACTCATAAGCCCGAGGTCACTGGTTCGAGCCCAGTCGGTGCTACCAAATATAATGATTAACAATTAATATCGCGGGGTGGAGCAGTCTGGTCAGCTCGCTTGGCTCATAACCAAGAGGTCGTTGGTTCAAATCCAACCCCCGCCACCATGAAATTATTAAAAGACGCCTTATATATAGATATAGGCGTCTTTTTTTGACTGTTATGAGGCTTCTGTGGGGTGTTTGGCTAGCAAATTACAGGGGTCAAGCCGCTTATCTATATAGTGTGGTAAATAAAACTACGAAAAAGTGCCCAAAAAGTGTTGACGCGGGGTGGTCTATGGTCTAAGATAATAAACAGTCAAACGCAAGAACGAATGCGAAAGCCAAACGACAGCATGAATCTTGGTTTGCAGCAAATTTACAATTTAGTAGTGCAAGTCAATTTCGTCAGTACATCTTTTATGTTAGTTTTGAACTACGAAAAGTCTCTACTTCGGTAGAGCATTTTTATGGAGAGTTCGATCCTGGCTCAGGATGAACGCTGGCGGCATGCCTAACACATGCAAGTCGATCGGTAAGGCCCTTCGGGGTACACGAGAGGCGGACGGCTGAGTAACGCATGGGAACGCACCCTACACTGAGGGATAAGATACCGAAAGGTGTTCTAATACCGCATGTGGTCTTCGGATTAAAGTTTTTAACGGTGAAGGAGCGGCCTGTGTCATATTAGGTAGTTGGTGAGGTAATGGCTCACCAAGCCGATGATGTGTAGCTGGTCTGAGAGGATGATCAGCCAGATTGGAACTGAGAACGGTCCAAACTCCTACGGGAGGCAGCAGTGAGGAATATTCCACAATGGGCGAAAGCCTGATGGAGCAATGCCGCGTGCAGGATGAAGGCCCTAGGGTTGTAAACTGCTTTTATTAGAGAAGAATATGACGGTAACTAATGAATAAGGGACGGCTAACTACGTGCCAGCAGCCGCGGTCATACGTAGGTCCCAAGCGTTATCCGGAGTGACTGGGCGTAAAGAGTTGCGTAGGCGGCTAAGTAAGCGAGTGATGAAAACTGTCGGCTCAACCGGCAGCCTGTTATTCGTACTGCTTGGCTCGAGAGTATCAGAGGTCGCTGGAATTCCTAGTGTAGCAGTGAAATGCGTAGATATTAGGAGGAACACCAATGGCGTAGGCAGGCGACTGGGGTATTTCTGACGCTAAGGCACGAAAGCGTGGGTAGCGAACCGGATTAGATACCCGGGTAGTCCACGCCGTAAACGATGAATGCTAATTGTTCGGGGTATCGACCCCTTGAGTAATAAAGCTAACGCGTTAAGCATTCCGCCTGTGGAGTACGGCCGCAAGGCTAAAACATAAAGGAATTGACGGGGACCCGCACAAGCGGTGGAGGATGTTCTTTAATTCGATGATAAGCGAAGAACCTTACCAGGGCTTGACATCCCTAGAATTTCTCCGAAAGGAGAGAGTGCTTTTTAAGAACTAGGTGACAGATCCTGCATGGCCGTCGTCAGCTCGTGTCGTGAGATGTTTGGTTAAGTCCATCAACGAGCGCAACCCTTGTCGTTAGTTGTATTTTTCTAACGAGACTGCCCCGGTAACGGGGAGGAAGGAGGGGATGATGTCAGGTCAGTATTGGTCTTACGTCCTGGGCTAGAAACGTCCTACAATGGCTGGTACAATGGGCAGCGAACCCGCGAGGGGGTGCAAATCCCACCAAAGCCAGTCCCAGTTCGGATTGCAGGCTGAAACTCGCCTGCATGAAGTCGGAATCGCTAGTAATCGCAGATCAGCACGCTGCGGTGAATACGTTCCCGGGTCTTGTACACACCGCCCGTCAAACCATGAAAGTCAGGAGCACCCGACGTCCGAATTTATTTCGGCCTAAGGTGAACTTGGTGATTGGGGTTAAGTCGTAACAAGGTATCCGTACCGGAAGGTGCGGATGGATTACCTCCTTTCTAGGGAGTAAAACAGACGTTATTGGTTTATCCAATAATAGTCAGGTCGATCCAGTTATCTTGAACGAATTCGCGAGATAACATTTTAATGGATATGAATTCAACCTTAAGATGTACGGAAAGTGACTTGCACTACTAGATTGTACGAAAACAGCCCTTCGGGGCTGTTTTTGGTATGTTGGTGTCATGTAGACATAACATAGAAAATATGGTATTATACGCTAGTATTTAGCGTGAATACTTAAGGTACTTACACATATACGTACATTTTGATTAGATCTACAAAGGATGAGTGATCACATTGGGTCTGACTGGACCAATTGGTGTATTTTTCGATGTCATTTATTCGTTACCGCCGCTGACAGTTATGGTTATTGGTTTGATTTTGACGCCGATTATGATGTTCCTCATTGGTATAATATTTGAAAAACGTATATTGCCAATAGGAAAAGGTCAGTCATGGGCGTTCTGGCCGGGAGATTTAGCTCTTGGTCCGATACTGGCGCTGATCGTGTCGCAAATATCGTTACTGCCACATAGAGGATGGTGGCGTGGATGGCTTTGGTTGACACTTGTTATAATCGGAGCTGTCGCGGCTATTGTCTTTATGAGGGTAATAGGTGATGCGCCGGCATACAGGGGAAGTGAAGGAGCTACGGCTAACTCACCGACTAAGTGGTATCATGATATTGTGCTCTATGGAATATTTGGTACGTTAATCGTAGTACCTGGTATTCCTGTTTTAATTGCAACGCCATGGGCTAATAATCCAAACAAGTATTACATGTTACTAGGATTGTTCGTTTGGGCATTTGGTTTAGCGTATGATGGCTTACACCCAGAGCATATGAATCGAGCCTTGATGCATCCGTCTAATTGGCGGAATCGTACTTGGAAGGATATAAGTATAAGTTTCAAAAGATAATGATTGTAAATGTTATGATGCTTTTGCGAGATTTATTGTCTATTCTCTAGCAGTATTCATTCCTTCGATCGTTTTGATAATCATTTTTGTGCTTTCAATGTCTATAATGGATTTTGTCTTTACGCAGATCTAAGTTTGCATCTATAGCCCCAGTACTCCTGGGGCTATATTTAAATTAAAAGCTTGCAATATGTAGTTAGATGGGGTAATATAGTAGAAGTCTATTAGTTTAGTACATTTTAGTATATGGGGATATAGCTCAGTTGGCTAGAGCACCTGCTTTGCAAGCAGGGGGTCAAGAGTTCGAGTCTCTTTATCTCCACCATATATTTATATATAATACGTATATGGGCGATTAGCTCAGCTGGTTAGAGCGCGTCACTGATAATGACGAGGTCCCAGGTTCAAGTCCTGGATCGCCCACCATGGAATTATTAATACCCTCCATATGGAGGGTATTTTTGATAGATCTTGATGACCAGCAGAGTCGTGCAGCAGTGTAAACACCTTCCAATACATAGGGTGTTTTTGATACCGCAGGTAGCATGTTTGCCATATCGATGTGGGTTTATATAGGTCTAAGAATGGGCGGATGCATGTAATCTGGGCTATTTGCTAAAAATTCAAAAAACTTTTCAAAAAGTGTTGACACGGCGTGGCACGTTTGCTAATATATTAAACAGTCAATCAAGTTCAGATGTGAACCGCTGATACAGTAAGTGTGAGAGTTAAAAATATAGCTTTCGAACGGTCTAAAATCGATTAGAATTGGAATGGTGTATCGATCCGTTCAAAGTAGAAATTTCTTAATTTTACCACTGATAGATGTTAGCAAAATTACAACAAATAATTTTACAAAATCTATTTGCAAACTTATTTAAAGTTTGATACAATAAATGAGCTGGAATGCAGATGGAGTTCTTCTCTACTACAACAGATGGAGCAGGGTTCTGATGTGCACTCTAGATGAGGCTTAATCATATTTCCTTATGTGATTAAATCTCAGAGTCACAGCAATTTAACAATTTATATTCAATCGTAAGAAATATGATGATGATATTTCAAATGTTAAGCAATTAATATTTGGAATTCGACAACATGTATGTAAGGATTGACGGCATGTTAAGTAATTAACTTATATAGTTAAAGACTCAACTACCGATTCAGTCAATGCATAAAAAGGTACTCAAGGGCGCAAAATGGATGCCTTGACATATACTACCGATGAAGGACGTGGAAGACTGCGAAAAGTCTCGGGGAGCTGTCATCAAGCTATAATCCGGGAATATCCGAATGGGGAAACCCGCTGCGGGTCATGCCGTATGCATCGTACGCTGAATTAAATAGGCGTAGTGAAAGGGAACCACTTGAACTGAAACATCTTAGTAAAGTGAGGAAAGGAAAGTAAATAACGATTCTGGGAGTAGTGGCGAGCGAAACTGGAATAGCCCAAACCTTTTCAGTTTTGTCTTCATTTTTCATCCTGACTATTGTCGGGATGGTGAATGAGGACAATATGGCTGTCAGGCTAATGCTGAGAGGGTGTTGTGAGTCTACAGAATTTTAGGATTCAGGCCTTTAGCAATAGAGGGTTGAATCTTAAAAGCATCAACTGACATTGAATGCATAAGGTAAGAAATCTGGCGTGGCTAGCAGAGCAGTCTGGAAAGTCTGGTCATAGAACGTGATAGCCGTGTATGTGAAAGCGACGCTGACCTTATATCTGTATTCTCGAGTAGGACGGGGCACGAGAAATCCTGTTCGAATCTGGCTGGACCACCAGCCAAGGCTAAATATAGTATATGATCGATAGTGAACAAGTACGGTGACGGAAAGGTGAAAAGAACCCCGGGAGGGGAGTGAAATAGAACCTGAAATTTTGTGCCTACAAGGAGTCGGAGCCAGATTTATCTGGTGACGGCGTGCTTTTTGTAGAACGATCCAGCGAGTTAATTTTTACGGCAAGGTTAAGTCAAGTGACGAAGCCATAGTGAAAGCGAGCGTTAACAGCGCGATTCAGTCGTAAGGATTAGACCCGAAACCGGGTGACCTAACCATGAGCAGGTTGAAGCCAACTTAACCGTTGGTGGAGGACCGAACCAGTGTACGCTGTAAAGTGCTTGGATGACTTGTGGTTAGCGGTGAAATGCCAATCGAACTCGGAGATAGCTGGTTCTCCGCGAAATAGTTTTAGGACTAGCGTTGTGTCATAGTATACGGGGGTAGAGCACTGTAAACGGCTAGGGGGAGCAATCCTACCTACTGTTAATAAACTCCGAATACCGTATACCTTATCACAGCAGTCAGAACATCGGTGCTAAGATCGGTGCTCAAAAGGGAAACAGCCCTGACCATCATCTAAGGTCCCTAAATTTACGCTAAGTGGTAAACAAGGTGGAATTTCTTAAACAGCTAGGATGTTGGCTTAGAAGCAGCCATTCATTTAAAGAGTGCGTAACAGCTCACTAGTCAAGAGACTCTGCGTGGAAGATATAACGGGGCTAAGCGTAATACCGAAGATATGGATTGTATTTTATACAGTGGTAGCGGAGCGTTCCTATCAGCTGTGAAGCTGTGGTGTGAGCCATGGTGGAGCGTTAGGAAGTGAGAATGCTGGAACGAGTAACCTCAAGACAGGTGAGAATCCTGTCGGCCGAAAGAGCAAGGTTTCCTGGGCGATGGTAATCATCCCAGGGTTAGTCGGGCCTAAGCCGAGGCGTATAGCGTAGGCGATGGACATCAGGTTAATATTCCTGAACAGGTTATACTTTGTATGCTGTTCGTGGCGATTAAGGACTAGCGGATTCATGGTATGTATCCGTTCAAGGCATTGAGGAATCTATGCTGAGTAAAAATGAACCTACGGGTTCGTAATTAGACCGAAAGCGCTGACAAGAAAAGCAGGCATACGCGTGGGTATAGCCTCCCGTACCGCAAACCAACACCGGTGCTCGAGTCGAGGAGACTAAGGCTTACGAGAGAATGTTCGTTAAGGAACTCGGCAACGTAGCGACCGTAACTTCGGAATAAGGTCTGCCTTCCTAGAGAAGGTCGCAGCTAAAGAGCCCAAGGAACTGTTTACCAAAAACATAGGTCTCTGCTAACACGAAAGTGGATGTATAGGGGCTGAAACCTGCCCAGTGCTGGAAGGTTAAGGCGAGTGCTTCACGGTATGAACTGAAGCCCCAGTGAACGGCGGCGGTAACTATAACCGTCCTAAGGTAGCGAAATTCCTTGTCAGGTAAGTTCTGACCCGCACGAATGGTTAAATCATTTGGGCACTGTCTCAACGAACATCTCGGTGAAAATGCATTGGCGGTAAAGATGCCGTCTGTCCGCACCAGGACGAAAAGACCCCGTGGAGCTTTACTATAGCTTTGCATTGTTCCGGGTTTTAACTCGTGTAGTATAGGTGGGAGGCTTTGAAGCAGATACGCTAGTATTTGTGGAGCCGTCAGTGAAATACCACCCCCGTTAGAATCTTGATCTAACCAATGCCGTTATCCGGTATTGGGACCGTGCATGGTGGGTAGTTTAACTGGGGCGGTTGCCTCCTAAAGAGTAGCGGAGGCGTTCAAAGGTTGGCTAACTACGGATGGAAATCGTAGTGATAGTATATACGCACAAGCCAGCTTGACTGTGAGGGGGACATCCCGATCAGACACGAAAGTGGGAGTAAATGATCCGCTGGAAGAACCTTTGGTTCATGAATGTGGGATTGCCAGCGCAAACGGACAAAAGTTACCCCGGGGATAACAGGCTGATAGCGCCCAATAGTTCACATAGACGGCGCTGTTTGGCACCTCGATGTCGGCTCATCACATCCTGGGGCTGGAGCAGGTCCCAAGGGTCCGGCTGTTCGCCGGTTAAAGTGGTACGCGAGCTGGGTTCAGAACGTCGTGAGACAGTTCGGTTTATATCCGGTGTGGACGTCAGGAATCTTGCGAGGCTTTGCCCCTAGTACGAGAGGACCGGGGTGAACGAACCTCTGGTGTGTCGGCTGTAACCACCTGTTGCATTGCCGAGTAGCTATGTTCGGAGCAGATAAGCGCTGAAAGCATATTAAGCGCGAAACTGACCTCAAGATTAGGATTCCCTACGAGGACACTAATAGACGATTAGTTTGATAGGCACAAGGTGGAAGTACGGTAACGTATGGAGCTGAAGTGTACTAATAGTCCCATTGCCTTTTTATGTCTTGATTTGAATCGTAACATTCAGTTGTGACGCTTCGAATCAAGTAGACTGAATTGGTAGTCGAGTTTTTAACTCGAACGTCAAACCTACGCAACAACTTACGGTTTGAATATAACATCGAATGCACCATCCATGGACGTCGATGTGGATTTTCCTATTGAGGAAGGCCAACATCGGTGCCCATGGCACGGAGGTCACACCTGTTTCCATTCCGACCACAGAAGTTAAGCTCCGTAGCGGCGAAAATATTGCGTTAGTGAGAAGATAGCACGGTGCCGAATTATCATTAAGCCACCCGATAGGGTGGCTTTTTGCATATAAGGCATATCGCCTTATAATACAGTTATGACCAATGCAGAATATGCCAACCAAGCGTTAGAGAGACTTGCGAGATCCAAATTTCGTAGTAGCTTTAGCTTAAACGCCAAAGATCGCGAATATTACACTAAAAAGGGTGGTGACGTTATTTCTAGGCATGCTTACGAGTTGTTGCGTGATCGCGTCGGCGCAGCTAAGCCACGTAACGACGGCAAGCAAACTCCGTACCATGGCCATCCTGTATTTACCGCTCAGCATGCAACCGCTACTTGCTGTCGAGGCTGTATTGAGAAGTGGCACCACATTCCTAAAGGCCGTCCGCTAACCGAAAGCGAGCTACAGAAGCTGTCGACATTAGTTGTCGCATGGATTGATCGTCAGATGAAGTAGTCGTAACTGCTTGTGTTAATACCTGAAATTTGCTATCATAGACAATAGTTAGTGTATAAATGTAAATAAAAAGGAGATAAATATGAAAACCGTGAAGGGAGTTCATTTCTTAGCGACTGGTGGTGTGGCGCTAGCTGTAGCAGGTGCGACGGTTTTGACGCCTATAGTCAGTGCGGCTAATCCTACTAATCAAACAGTTAATGTAACTATCGGCTCTGCGATTAGTTTATCAATCAACGGCAATAATGCCGCAACTGGCCAGATATCATTAAGCGGTGACAAGGCGCTTGTACCTGGGTCTGCTAACACTAAGGATCTGAAGGCGACTGCTCGGGTGATTAGCAATGACACGAATGGCTATACATTAAAGATGGAAAATACAAAGGATAACGCCAGCATGACTGGTACAAAGGCGGGCAGCACTATCCCTACTGAGGCGGCTGAGCCAACCAAAAACAAGGCCATCTGGGCATATCATACGGCGAATGTGGCCAATAATACTTGGCAAGCCGTGCCTGTCAAAGGACATGCGGCAACCATTGCAGCACACCAAGGCACCAGTACTACAATCAATGGCGAGACATACGACGTAACGTTTGGTGTGTCTGCGACGTACATTACTCCTGCCGACACCTATAGCAGTACCGTTCAGTATACAGCAGCAAACAATGTTCCAGCCAACCTGTAATAAAGTGCGCTAGTGAATGTACATAAAACGAAAGGGGAGATAAAAATGAAAATAAAGAGAACAAAATTAAAGGGACTTCCATTAATGGCAATCGGTGTTATTTCAGCAGTGTCTGCGCTGGCACCAATTATCACACCACTTGCTTCGGCGGCTGGTTCTGATGTAGCCAACCAAACTGTTCAGGTCGCCATCGGAAGTAAGGTTGAAGTCAGTGTTGATAATGCAAGATTAGAGTCTAATATGGCAACTAATTCATTATCAGAGAATACAGCTGCAGTAAAGAACG
This sequence comes from uncultured Candidatus Saccharibacteria bacterium, assembly GCA_958399925.1. GTDB lineage: Bacteria > Patescibacteriota > Saccharimonadia > Saccharimonadales > Saccharimonadaceae > Nanoperiomorbus. The sequence goes on from CATXOC010000001.1 coordinate 238,259, forward strand.
CGCTAAGATCAAACGTAACGGTAAAGAGCAATGTCTCTACTGGTTATAATCTAAACATTAAGGCTGGCGCTAGTGGTGTAAATATGGTTCCGCCATCTAACCTAGCAAGTGTCAGTCCAATTCCGGCAATTACAGGTAAGGCTTTGACTGCTGGCACTCCAGGTTGGGGCTACAAGGTTGGTAATGAGGCGGATTGGCATGGTGTTACAACTGCCGATCGGTCAATCAAGCATAGCGATACTATAACGCCGAGCACTGGCGATATGGTCAGCGTCCAGTTCGGTGTTGCTACAGCAGCTAATCAGACGGCGACCACTTATACTGGTAGTGTTGTGTATTCAGTAGCGGTAGATGCGACTGGCGGCAGATCGACCGACACTACTGTATAACTGACGGCGATGACTAACTTGCTGAATAAATTATATCGTGGCATATATTACTACAACAAAGTGCTTGCGCTAAATTAAAAAAATATATATAATTAATAACGATTGGTGGGGATGAACACCAAGAAATAAAAAATAAATGAAAGGACATATTACAATGAAGATTGTCAAAGGTCTACCGTTTCTAGCAATGGGTGGAGTAACCCTAGGTCTAGTTGGTGCAACTGTTTTAGCACCTGTAGTTAAGGCGACTAACCCATTCGAGCAGACGGTTACTGCAAATGTTTCAGCAGGTTTATCTGTCGACATTAACGATAATGCTACTGGTAGCGATGCTACAAACATTAAGGTCAGCATGGCTCCACAAAAGGTTGACGAAAGTAAAAGTGCAACCGTTAGTGCTGCTTACAACAATGGTAATTTTACGTTAACTATGAAAGGTAAGGACGCATCAGCTGATCTAGTTAAGAAAGGTGAAGCTACCAGAAAGTTTGTTGCAGATGGTAATATTAAGCTAGATCGTTCGGCATGGGGTGTTAAATTCACTAAGAATGCATCGACTGTTGGTGGGGATGCTCATTACCAAGCCGTTCCAGGTAATGCTGGTACTGCATTGACGATTGCTGATGGCACTAACACCAAGTCAACCACCAAGATTCAGTACGGTTTCTCGACTGCTGCTGATATGCCAACGGGTGACTATACTACAACTGTAGTATATACGGCTGCTGCTAACTAAATAGTTAGGTTATAAAATAGTCTAAAAGCCGCCTTCTGGGCGGCTTTTAGATTGCATTAGCGTATTGGAGCATAAGGGCAGCTGTGGTACAATAGACATGAGCAAAAAGAGAGAAAGGAAGGGTAGATGAATTTATTAAAGAAGCTAAAATATACTGTCTATGCTGTACCAGCATTAGCCCTGGCAATAATGGGTGTGTTCACATTGACAGTATCGGCTAATGCAACAGATAATGAGGACGCTCGTCCATACGCAGGTTTGCAGATTTCGCCAGCAACTAATAGTATAGAGCTGGCAGCAGGCCAGTCTTATACTGGTCAGATGACTGTGCGCAACACTAGTCGCAATGCAATTTCTTATGAAGTTTCTACGGGTACTTATACCATTGTCGATAACAATTATGATGCGCCGAATTACGATAAGACCGGCAAATATAGCCTGATGAAGGATTGGATTAAGGTTAGCCCAGCTAGACTGGATAACGTACAGCCTGACGAGACTCGCACTATTACCTATACTATTAAGGTGCCATCTAATCCGCCAGCTGGTACGCAATACGCAACAGTGTTTGCTAGTACCGTCAATAATGAAAAAGCAAAGGCTACTGGCGTCCAAGCTACAGCACGCGCTGGTATGGTGATTGCAGCCAATATGAAGGGTGGCAAAACTGTGGATCGTGTAACTATTATTGACCAAAGTATTCCATCCTACCAGCCAGCTTCGCCGCTAACTAGCACCTTCAAGGTAAAAAACGAGGGTAATATTGCAGCATCTACCACCTATAGCATGAAGGTAACCTCGTGGATCAATGGCCGTCTCGAATATGAAACAAGGGAAGCCAGTGCGGGTGTTTACCCTGAAACGACACGCACCTTTGACATGCAGTGGAAAGACTCGCGCATTGGTATCTTTAAAGTAGAGCAGAGAGTACGGGTTAATGGACGCGATTATTCAACTCAAAAGGTGGTTGTTGCAGTCCCAATTTGGATTATTATCTTAATTGTCTTAGCTATTGTCTGCCTAGTTGTATTTACGGTTATCAATGTTAAGGCGGCGCGTGAAGCCAAGGGCGGCAAAGCTAAATCGTCAACTAAGACATCAAAGCGTCGAAAGGCATAGGATACTTTCAATTACAGCCAAATAGGAATAGATAAAGGGGACAGTATGAGCAATATCAATAGTAACAGAGTAAAGCAGCTTAGGTTAATAACAGCTGGTGCTATGGCATTAGCAGGTATTCTGATGCTGTCTCCGATTGCGGCGCCAGTACAGGCAGAGAGTGGCTCTGAGCAGCAGGTTACCGTCAAAGTATTAGAAGGTGTAAAAGTAACGATTATCAAGTTTAATGGTAAGAGCTTATCTAATACTCCAATTAGCTATAGCAAACATAACGTAGTTGAATTTACTGTCGATAAAGATGCAACGGTCGAGTTGAAGTATGGTAAAACAACTGTCTGGAAGGGTGAAGCTAAGAAGGGTGAGCTAATCACAGCAGAATTCGACTTGCCGGGCGAACCAGGCGTATATAAACTGACTATTGTTGCTGACGGCACAATTAATGGCGTGGCAACGTCGGGCTCAGCGAGCTTTACAGTGCAATATCGGGCGTTTTTGCCGTCGTTAGCTCCTGGGGCTAATGACAAGATTGGCGCGCCAAATACGGGTGCATATGTTACAGTTGCTGGCTACGCATTTAGTACATCTACAATTGCCTTTCTAGTTATACTAATAGCATTGGCGGTTCTAGTGTCGGCTAGTCGTGATAAAATGTTGAACAAGCAAACAGTGTCCGCTAAGCCTAGCTCTGCTAGATCGGCTGGCAAATCTGTACGTAAAAAGTGATCTGATGGAAGGTAAGGGAATTAAAGTGTGTAGCAGTAGCTTGATAAATAGACTAAACCTTCGGGGGGTATTTTTAGCTAGCGTTTCGACACTAGTTCTGACGATTTTGTGTGCTAGCCTGACTGCTACGGATTGTCGAGCGGCAGGTATCACGGTTTCGATAGATAGCACTGCTACCATCCCTAGTAGCACTAAATCTACCACAACCAATATTACAGTCGCAGGCGACAATGCGAATACCCTTCGCTATGGCTACAACCTAACTATTAAGAGTGCTAATAGCCAGACGGGGCTAATAAACGACGCCGTAAAGGAGGGCCGTGCTAATCGTGAGATTACTGCACTAGCTAATGCTACGCCCAGCAAGCCAATGCCACTAGCTATCAACACTTGGGGCTATCGGCTAAATACAACCGATCAGGGTAAATATATCGGACTAACCAGTCAAGACGTAGCCATTAAGGCGGCTAGGGCTGGCGAAGTTACGGGTAACAACGGCACGACCGACACCACAGCCATCACATATGGTGCCAACTTTAACTCTGACCAGCTAGCTGCAGGCACTTACAAGGTTGATGTAGTCTACACTGTAACTGCCAACTTGCCACCACTGCCAACTATTACGTCATTAGCTACCACCCATAATGACGATGCCACTAACACCGCCAACTACACCGACTACAACAAAGCCGCCAATGTAACAATGACAGGAACTAACCTATTGACCGCTAGCAAGGCCTGGGTCGATTTAAATGACGATGGCCAACAGCAAGACAATGAGCTGGCGACCAATGTTAAGCCATTATCTGAAACACAGCTAACCTATACTACACCAACCGACACTAAACCAGGTATCCATGATACCTACGTCGTTAATGGCGGCGGTACTGCTAGCACTAAAAACACTGCCATGACCAACCGCTACAGCTACATTGCACCCAGTGTCTGTAAGTCGGGCGACACTAATAGCACCTGCGCGGTAGACATCGATACCAATATGATACCAGTCAAACACACTAGCACAGATAGCGACGGCAATGCCACGTGGCACGCCATAACTAACCCTAAAACCGCAACTGACTGGTACGACTATAACAACAAACAGTGGGCGAATGCCGTAACTGTAAAAGACCCAACTAAATACAGCAACGGTAACGGCACATACAAAGACCTTGATGTAGCCGATGCCGACATCCTGGGTTTCTATGTCTACATACCACGTTACGAATACGAGGTTCAACGGCGTGACGCGACAGATAAAGTTGTGCAGCCACAGAACTATAACATCCGCTTTTCTAAAGCTAGCGATATTAAGAAGTCGCCAGTCAAGAGCTGTAACTCTGGTATAACCACTGCCGCACAGATGTGGCGGAGCGGTACCGCAAACAACGCTGAGAGTAACATACTAGCCAAGGATTACCGCACAGGTTGTGGCCTTAATCGCACCAACTATCCATCAGTAACGACTGATAGCCAAGGCATAGCGACTACGTTAGCAGCTAATAACGCCAACCAGACAACCTGGACAACTCACCCAGCCTTCACATGGATGACTAATCCAACTAGAGAGCTCAATGGCTTTTGGATGGGTAAATTCGAAACTACTGGTTCGACCAATGCGCCAACTGTCCGTCCGAACGAGAAACATATCGCTAATGTTGCACGTGGTGTCTACTACGACATCGCTAAATCCATGGGCACTAAGGACGACGCCAATACCGGTGGTAACGGCACTGCCACCACGCAAAATAACCAGCACTTAGCTAAATACCAATCGCACATGCTGATTCAGACAGAGTGGGGTGCCGCAACCTATCTATCCGCCTCGCAATATGGCACAGGCGTGAACAAGGTACAGATTAATGCAGTATCGTCAGGCGCCAAAGACGACAACGGCAATTGGAGTAACGGCGTTACGGGTTGTGGACCACAAGCAAACGGCAACGAAGGGTCTTACGATAAACCTGGTGCCATTAAGACACCTAATGCTTGTTTTGCCGATGATGTTAATCGCGGTTATACGGGCACCCTTGGTCAACTAGCTTCAACTACGGGCAATATTACGGGCATCTACGACATGTCTGGCGGTGCATGGGAACAAGTAATGGGCAACCGAACAGATAGCACCACACAGACAACACCAAATAATATTGATTACTTTAAAAACCAGACTAAACCGCCATATGTAAACCTGTACAGAACTGCAGATGGCTTCGGGTCAGCTAAGGCTTGGTCAATAGGAACTGACGCTGAATGGAAATACAACTGGGATATCTGTACCTATGAAACCTGCGGTGGACAAGCCCTACACGAGAATAAGCTAGTACAGTCGGTTGCCACGAACGTCCAGTCCTGGGGCTACGATGGCAGCTACTTCGCACGAGCTGACTTCCGTTGGCCGGATCGAGGCGGGAACGTCAGCAACGGTAGTTTCGCCGGGGTGTTCTATTCGGGCTACAATTACGGCTACCCGTACAGCAGCTATGCTTTTCGTGCGGCGTTGTTGCCGCTCCCCTAGGGCGCTCTTGATCTCTTAATCTCTAAATATTGCGCCGTCCGCGCTCCGCGGTCGGCGCCGGAAAGGACACATGGAACAACCAAAACAGCGTTTGACCGACCCGCTTCGGGCGGTCAAACCGACACAAAACTTATATGCTATAGTTTATCGCGACATGAGGCGTCTATATAAATATACTTACGACCGCCTAGAGAGCTACCCTAAGGTGCAAAAGGGGAATGTTGGTGTAGGCTCGCGAATTGCTCAACTAACACAGGATAACCTGCGTGGTAGCCTAGAAGTCTATAGCTATAACCAAAAGCTAGACAAAGAGATGATTCTGCGCCGTATGTCAATCAATTTTAAGGAGCTAAATATTTTGGTTGAAATAAGCTGTGATCACTGCTGGATTAAACCGCAGAACCGCCTAGCGTGGGCACGGATGCTGAGTGGGCTGGATGATAAGGTTATTAGCTATGCCATGGGTCTCCAAAAGCGAGCGCGCGAAGCAGCTAATACGGCAGACCAAGCAGAAAATGGGGCTATTGGTACACAATGAACCCCAACGACAAGATCGTAGAAAGACTGGCTGATCATATGACCTTGATGGCATGGCAGAATGCGCATCGCCGAGCAGCAATGTCAAAAGGACTGCGCCCCGAAGTGCTAAAATTCAATATGAATGAAACGTCCAATCTGCTACGCATTATGGATATCGTGGGGTCGGGGCGTTATCGGCCATCACGTTATCGTGAATTCTACGTCTACGAGCCGAAGAAACGGCTGATTTTGGCGTTGCCGTATTTGGATCGCATTGTTCACCAATGGTTTGTTGGTGAGTTTATCAAACCTTTTTATTTGCCACGTTTTATTTCGGATAGCTATGCTTGTATTCCAGGGCGGGGTACACATGCTGCAGTTGACAAAACTCAATACTATATGCAGATTATGCAAGAGCGTTATGGGCATTATTATGTGCTAAAAATGGATATATCAAAATTCTTCTATACGATCGACAAGACTATTCTATGGCGGATTATTAGTGCTCGTATTGTCGACCCACCGCTGGCTGAGCTCGCCAAAGTTATGGTGTTTGATGATAATGGCCACAGCGGCATACCAATAGGCAATTATATTTCACAGTATTTTGCTAATATTTATCTAAACGAGCTAGACTGGTACTGCAAGCGCGCGATGAACATTGAATTTTATGTGCGTTATATGGACGATTTTGTAATGCTCGCTCCTAGCCGATTGATTGCTAGACAGTGGTACGACCGGATCGAACAGTTTGTGAACAAACAATTAAATTTGCGATTAAACCCCAAGAGCCGTTATTATCCTGCAAAGCAAGGGCTAGATTTTGTAGGTTATCGGATATTTAGTGATCGTCTAAAATTGCGTCGGCGCGCTATCAAGAAACTTCATCAAATCCAACGAGCACACAGATTGGGGGTTGACGATGACGCACGCTATCTGCGTCGCATGGCGGCATGGCGTGGACATGCACAGAGAGTAATGCGGCAATACCCAACAAATGCTCGCTTGCCACAGTAATTAACTGGCATTCCTGATATAGCATTGTTTATGTCGACGGGTCGCTAGCATTTGCTGGCGCCGTCGACAAAGGAGCTGGCCTGGGCGCGCAATCCGGTGTTCGTACCGATAGGTATTTACTAGCCATAGCATATGCGTTGGCGCGCACTAGGGGAGCGGCAACAACGCCGCACGAAAAGCATAGTTGTTGTTCGGGTTGCCGTTATTGTTGCCCGAATAGAACACCCCGGCGTTACTACCGTTGTTGTAGTTCCCGCCTCGATCTGGCCAACGGTTGTCAGCTTGTGTGAAGTTGCTGTTATCGTTGCCCCAGGACTGGTTGTTCGTGGCAACCGACGTTGGTGACGTAACATCCAACTTATCGGCCTAGCCCCTGCATTAATTATATAACCGAAATATTACCATGCCAGAGCGGCTTTAGTTGGCTGTGCTAGGCTTTTATAAAGCACTAATTTAGCTAATTAGGCTATTTGGATCAAGCTCGAGCTGCCAGCTAGTGGGTATGCATTCGCTGACTTTTATTAGTATGTCACGCCGTGGTGCACGAATAACGATTTGCCAGGTGTAGAGACCGCGTAGACGTTCGTAAAATGCAGGTGCTGGCCCTAATAGATATATTTGTGCACCAAACTTTTGACGCAGTTCACTAGCTAGGCGTCTAGACGCCATGGCGGCGCCTCGCTCGGTCTTGTAGGTGCAGGTCAGCTTTAGTAGATAGGCGAGTGGCGGGAAATGGCCTTTCTGGCGCTGGGTAATTTCGTAGTTATAGAAGCCTAGATAGTCTTGTGTGGCACCATAGCGCACGGCAGCGGCGTCGGGCTGATAGGTCTGAATAATTGCCTTTGTGTCGATATTACTACGTCCTACGCGACCGCAAACTTGAGCGACTAGTTGAAATGTGCGTTCGCTGGCGCTGAAGTCTGGCATGGCTAATCCAGCATCAGCTTGAACTACGCCGACCAGGGCTAGATTAGGCAGATCGAGTCCTTTGGCGATTGTTTGTGTACCGATGATAATTTGGATGGTTCCGCTTTTTAGCTCGTCATATAAATCTTGTACCGCAAAGCCCTTTTCGGTGTCGCCGTCAAAGCGTCGTACGACTGATGATGGAAACAGCTTTTTGACCTCGTCTTCGATTCGCTTAGTGCCAATACCTTTGCTTTTGATATTAGCGCTATCACATTCGGGGCATTTTAGTGGTGGACGCTGCTTATAACCGCACAGATGGCAGATTAGGGCGAACTTATCGTTATGCAAAGTCAGCGGTAGGTAACAGCTGGGGCAGCTGGCGATCCAACCGCAATCCTGACACATGGTAGTACTAGCGCTACCGCGACGATTGTGAAACAGCAAAATCTGGCGACGCTGTTTCAGAGTCTCGCGCATGGCGGTAAGTAGTGGCTTGCTGAATAAATAACTTTCGGTACTAAAATTATCGCGACGAGTAAGGTCGATGATTTCAGTGGTCGGTCGTTTAGCGTCGACACGGGCTAACTGATTTAGCTCGATGATGGGCTTTTTGAGGCGCTGCGCTAAATAATAATCACTAATTGAGGGTGTTGCCGAGCCAAGAATTAGACGGGCATGGGCTAGTTGGGTTAAGCGACTGGCTGCTACAGTGGTGTTGTAGCGAGGCGCCTGCTCTTGCTTGTATGATGGTTCGTGGCATTCGTCGACCACCACTAGTCCGAGATTGCGTACCGGCATAAATAGGGCGCTACGTGGACCAACTATGACAATCGGCTCTGTGCAGTTTAATATGTAACGCCATAGTATGACGCGCTCAGAATCCTTCATCGCGCTGTGGGTAACTACGACATTATTAAACTCTTTCTGAAACTCTTGGACTAGCTGAGTAGTGAGAGAGATTTCGGGTACTAGAATGATGACGGAGCGACCGTCGTTGATGGTCTGTCGTGCCACGGCTTTGTATACATTGGTCTTGCCACTGCCGGTAATACCATGGAGTAGAGTGGTGCCGCTGGGCGTGCTAAGGATTTGCTGAACCGCATGTTCTTGCTGGCTATTTAGCGGCAGTGTGGAGTCAGGCGTCTTTGCCGCCTTGACGTCGGGGTGATAATCTTTGATGCGTTTGCGATTGAGCCGACCAGGTAGAATGGTCTGCCAAGTAATACCGCTACTGGTGGCGTAATAACTAGTCATCCAGTCGTGCAGCTCTAGCAAGCTATCGGGTAGAGGTTGTTTATAGACGACGCGCAAGATTGCCTTGTAGCTGATTGGCTGGCCTTTTTTGTTAACAGTAGCCGGATGCTTATCTTCGCGCCTAACTATACCAAGGCTGGTACGGTTAGTGCCGACTGGTACTTCTACAACCTGGCCAACGGATAAATCACAGTCAGAAGTGTAGGTTAAAATATCAGCCCACGCACCGACTTTGCCTATCATCTCGACCTCATAATATTTCATGGCTATATTATATCCTGTAGCAGTTATTTTTTGCTATAATGGCAGTGTATGTATTTTGAGTCGAGGGCGCAAGCGGGAGCTCGGTTGGCTACCGAGCTAATTGATTTGTATCGTTACAAGAATACGGCAATCTTGGCGCTGTCGAGCGGTGGGGTGATGATCGGCTATCAGATTGCGATTTATCTGCATGCGGCATTAAAGCGGCTGATCATGGAGACGATTCGTATCGAGGACGAGTCAGAGACTTATGGCACGATGTTGCCGGGTGGTGTTTTTGCGCCAAACCCCGACTTAGGCGAAACGACGATGCAATATTATTATGGCGAATACGCTGGAGACCTAGATCAAAAGCTAAGGGAGGCGACTTCGCGGATCAATAAGGTGATTGGTCCTGATGATATATCGCCGGAAAACTTGCGTGGCTATAATGTTATCGTGGTAGACGATGGCGTGCACGACGGTATGGCGCTTGACGCTGCGCGAGTATGGTTGAAGCCGGCGCGTATTGAGCGGATGATTCTGGCAACGCCGCTCATCTCGGTGCCAGCGCTGGATAAGGCGCATATTTTGTTTGACGAACTGCATATTCTAAATGTGGTGGCAAACTTTATGCCGACGTCGCATTATTACGAGCAGAACGACGTTCCTGATGCGCCGATGATTAAGGCGATGATTGAAGACAGTATTCTGCACTGGAAATAACCTTCGATAATTATATAATTACGGCTTGTATGGCAGTTTAGCACTAAAGCATAACACTATTGACAAAATAATACTGTTATGCTAATATTAATCATGAACACGAAAGGTGTAAGAAGTAACGGAGGGGTTACTGCTTAGTCGGTGCCAATGGCAAGGGCTAGCAGTAGCCCTTTTCTAATAGAAAGGATTTATGGAAATATGGCAGGAACCAAAGCAGGCGCAAAGAAGGCAGCAATAACTAATAAATTAAAGCACGGTAGCGATTTCTATGCGCGGATTGGCCGTAAGGGCGGACAGAATGGTAACACTGGTGGTTTTGCCGCCAACCCGGAACTAGCGCGTGTCGCAGGTGCTAAGGGTGGTCGTATCTCGCGCCGTGGCCCAGCCAAGAAATCGATTAAGGTGGTCGATCAAAGTATTGATTCTGTCGTTATTGTCAACGCAGCTTAATTACTGACCGCTCTCGATAAAATCTATTAACATGGCTTATGCCATCACTAAAACCGCCCTTAATCCTAGTGGGGCGGTTTTTGGCTACTGCTGACTTTTTGCTCGGCGACGCAGCTGGCAGCTACGGGCGTCGTTGGCTGTCCACCTAGTGTGGCAGTTCAGACAATAATAGTTCAGTGTGTTACGGGACTGTAATCCAGTCTGGTTGCATTTGGGGCAGAGTGAACGGTCGTGCAACCAGTTGCGATAGCTATCAAGTGCTTCTTCGATGTCGTTGTCGCAAATTATGTATCCATAGCGCGGCGCTAGCTGTTGGGCTTTCTGCCAAGCGGCACGCTCCATTTGTAATAGTTCGATGTCCTGAATAAAATCTTTGTGCATTAATAGGGCGTGCCCCAGTTCGTGCAGTAAATCAATTGGATCATCGGTGTAATAAATTTTGTGTTCACTTGCCACCCAGCACGCTCGATCGGATGCGACGAAGATGATACTGGGGTAATCGCGTTTTAACTGATTAACTAGGTTGACCATAACTCTATTATAGGATAATATTATTCTTAAGCAGTATTGAATATTAATATATAAAACATAGAGGTAAATATGGCAGGACAGGATCCAGTGGACTTATTTATAGAACAAATTGTTGATCAGAAGAACTTGGCAGGGGTTACACCTGAAATTAAGCAACAAGTGGTGACCGAGCTAAAAGGACGTTTGATGGATCAAATCGATCGAGCGATGATTGATTCGCTAAATAACGAGCAACTAGACAAGTTTAATACACTATTGGATAGCCAGAATACTACCGACCAGCAACTACAAGATTTCTTTGCTACATCTGGCATTGATAGCCAACAGGTGGCGTTAGACACTATGCTGAAGTTTCGTGAGTTCTATCTAGGGGCAGCGTAAGGAGCTTACCATATGAGTAAATCTATGGAGATGAATCGTAGCATGACTCCAATGTCAGCTGAAAGCACCAATAATAAAGAAACCTCTAAATCACTTGAGCGTTATAACAAGCTGAGCAATGACCTTGGTGTAGTGGCAGTAAGGGCAACAGAGATATCAAAAAGGGCAACTGAGATATCAGAAATGTCCAAGCGTAAACGAAACCAAAACGCTGAATACTATTCGGATTTACAAAAACACTATGATGACCTAGGGCCTGCTGATCAGGCTGATTATGATAGTTATGTTGATAGTTTAATTGAGCTAGCCAAGCGCAACAAGGAAGTCAAACCGCACAAACCGCGCCAATCTGGACTATCGCAGGCAATTGAGTATGTGATGACAGTGTCGGGTGTGCCGGGCGGAAAAACGGAGCTTTCGCAACTTCCATCAGATCAGCGTGCTGACATACAGGGTAAAGCGCTAGCACTCGAAAGCGAGCGAAAACGCAAGGGTGAACAGGCTGAGGATTTTTATAATGCGCTGTACAATGGTAGCCTACCCAAAGGCAACCAATCTGATGCGTATGGTCGAGAAACAGCTGTTTCGGTACCGCAGATTCAGGCTGTGCCTGAATCTAGCCCTGCTGACAATAAGGGTTTTGGCCAAGATATGGTTCTGTACGACAGAGATTTTGCAGCCAAACAAACAGCTAATACTGAGTCGAGCGAGCCAGTCGATAAAGTGTCGACACCAAAGGCTGCGAACGACACTATGTTGGATTATCCAGGCTTCTTGTTGCGTGGTGTAACAGTCGATCGTTCAAAATATATCGAGGAGGCTTCGTTTAAGGCTGCGCAGGAAAAGCTGATGGACGCTATTCATATTACTGATGCTGATCGTGATTCCAATGGTCGGGTTAAGCTATGGAGGCGGCTAGGCAAGATTAAGAATAGTATCTGGATGGGTGGTGTAGCGCGTGGCTATTATGAAACAAAGTTTCGCCGACAAGCAGCCGAAAAGATGCGCAACGATGACATCGCAGCACAGATTGGCGCTAAGAGTTGGCTAGATCTCGATCAGATTAAAGACCCGCTAGACCGGGCGCGCGCTGTCACTATGAGGCGCATGATTCTGGACGCCAGTATGGATAGTGTTCGTACCGAGCGAGGTGAGAGCCGTGAACAGTTGGAGGCGGATAATCCAGCGCGTGTGGCTATGCTGGATTTAATCAAACGGTTTGCCGTTAAAGACAAAGACGGCAAGTATATGACGCCAGACGAGTTTGCTGAGCAAAAGAAGCGTATCTATGCCCAATACGCTGACGAATTATTTGACAATAAGGGCGATAAGACTGCCTACATTGATAATTATTATGCAATTGCCGAAATGGCACGTGCCACAGCTGATCACGCAGAGGGCTTGGCTGCTATCGAAAAAGGTTTTCAGATGTATCGCGCAGAGACACGTAACGACTTGAATACTGAGGCGCACCGTACGCGCGTAGAGGCGGCGGTCGAGAAGTGGGAGCATAGTAAGTTCGGCAAGTTTATTCCACCTGAAATAGTTGCAGCTGCGGCAGGTGTAGCTGGCTATGTTGGATCGAGCGTGCTGCGCAGTACGGCGGGTCAGATTATAAGTTTTGGTGGTGGCTCGATTGCAACTGGTGTCATTGGTGCGGTGCGTGAGGGCAATGCAGTAAAGAGTGAGCGCGCAACATTGGCGCAACAGCTAGCTTCAGGCAATCTAAATACTGAAAACAAGATTAATCAGCAAATTGGCGAGACGATTTATCAGATGGCATCGGCTCAAGATATGATGAATAATGCCAAAGCGGCGATTGATAGTGGCGATACAAAGGCAATGTTTGACGCGCTGACCGAAATGACATGGCGGCAGAAGATGGGTGATCAATTCAAGGTCGATTTAATTAGCTATAGTTCGCCCGATGAGATTGCGACAGAGAGTCTAGACTTGATTACTAGCCGAGCCGAGCTAATTGTAGCATTGCGTAAGGCTAATCCAGATTTTGACATTGACAAGTTTAATGCAGGCATTACAGATAAACTAGGCGACATCAAGTCGCTGAATGATAAGAATTTGCTAAAGAGCGCAGATTTGCCGGATCAAGCCAAGGAAATGATTGGCGATATTCAAGCGAAAGACAAACTTTTTGCTAAACTAAAGGCTAAACGTCAGGGCATTCGGGGCGTCGGCACGTGTATAAGCTCGCTAGTAATTGGTTCGGCTGTGCGCGCGGCGAGCAACTATGTAATAGATCAGATTACCCCCGACACTGTAGAAGTGACGCGTGTAGAACCGGGCGACAAGGTGCATTATGACAAACTAACTAACGAACAAATCGCCAACCTTAAGTCTCGCGGTGCAACTGTTGAAGCAGTCGATAAGATAGTCAATAAGACTACAACGGAAACTGTGAATGCAGATCAAGCAGTAGCAGATAATCCATTGTTCCAACGTTCAGCTTGGCTAAGCAACAACACTAGTATTTCCGATGGCAATGAGTTGGCAGGGCATATACAGGATGGCAAGATGTTCTATCAACCGACTGGCGCTTCGTTTGTTAATGGCATTCACATTGAGCAGTCCTCGATCTTAAATGCGGCACAGCAGGGTAATATTCACTTGAAGCTTTCGCCAACTGCTGATACGCAATCACATCCGTTTGATGTGGTCGGCAAATTGGTTAATGGTCGGGTTGAATTTGACGTCGAGCCGGGTAGTCCTGCTGCCAAGATGATAGCCGATCGCTCGTACAAGTTTGCAGAAGTTGCTGATAATAACGGCTTTGTTTATGCCACTGATATCGGTAGTGGCACTGCAAACAGTTTCGATATTGCAAAGACTATACAAGAGAAGGTGACGGAATATAACGTCCAAATGCCTAGCAAGACTGTTACACATACTGTTGATGCTGTAACGGCCAAGACAGAGTTCCACGTACAAGTACCTGATAAGGTAGCTGATTATATTCCACTAGTGCCGATCCCGCTATGGATTCGTCGCAATATGCACAATGCAGAGAAACCAGAGACGCCTGAGAAACATGAGGTACCTGAGCAGCCTGTTAAGCCTGAGCAGCCTGAGCAGCCTGTTAAGCCTGAGCAGCCTGAGAATTCGAATTCAGAAGACTCTAATCCAACCGAACAAATTTCATCGATTGAGACTAACGAGCCTGACAAATCGGACGAGTCTGTTAAGACTAGCGAGCCTAAGCCGACTACACAACCTAAGCCAACTATCGTGTCTGATCAGACGGCGGTCAATGGTAGTCCGGCTCTAGCAAAATTGGTAGAAGATACATACGAAAGGTCGCATACTGGCAATCTGAATAATATTGATGAGAGCGTTAACGAGAGTGCTAATAGTAATGCTGGACACCCTGAGAACAAATGGCAAGACACTCACACGGAGTACGAATGGCAAGACATTGACGCATTGAAGGCAGATGTAGAAAATCAATTGAACCAGCAAGCCTGGGCAGCGGGTGAAGGATGGAATGCAAATGATAAGCTAGGTGCCGCTAAGGAACTATTTGATATACCAGATACGGGCAGTAAAACTATGAACGCGCTAGGCGTGCAGATGCTAAAAACATTCGTTAATGACCCGACGACAGTTGTCAAGGATTTAAATCATTTCGTGAATTGGTATAAAACCAATATAATTTCCGCATAATATGCTAAAATATAAACATAAACGGTAATACACCCATGAGTTATATACAAAAATACGTTGATCAAGTTATGCAAGGCCTATCTGTTAAGGGTATGACTAGCGAAACGCGCTCGCGTTTAGCTTCGAGTTTGCGGGCTATGTTGGTCGCGCGCATCAATAACAAGATATACGAGTCTCTATCGTACGATCAGCTAATTGATCTGTACCAAAAAATAGATCAAGCAGATACCGCGGATGCTGCTGATACGATAATTATGAACTACCTGGACGAAGCAAACATCGACGTCTTAGCGATTGCCGAACAGGCTTATCAGGATATTGCCAGAGAGTACCACTCAACGATGAACCGGCGTTTGGTGCCAGCAGGAGGTCTAGCATGATGAAAATAAATCCAGAGAAAGCATTGTCGTCTAATATTAGTGAAGCTCGAGAACATCTAAGTAACGTTATTAATAGCCTTGAAGATGAACAGAGTGAGGAGGGGCGTCGCCAGAAATCTCGACAAGTTGGCCGCGAAGCTATCAACCTTGTAAATTCAGATTCGAATGCTCACGGCTTACCGTTCTATGAACAAGTTAAATTCCACGAAAACTCAAAGGCTACTCAAGCCAATGAAACGAATGGCTATAGTATAAAGACACCGTCGGGAGTAGTGCTTAATTATAACGCTGATAGCTCACTGATACTGTCGAACGGAAAAGTGGTAACTTCGGATGATCTTAACGAGTTCAAAAGGCGTTTTAATGAAGAACATGGCCAAACATCTAAGACTGAGCGTAATAATCTATTTAGCAGTGATTTGGTGGCTCAACAACAGCGGGAAGATGCTGGCAAAAAAAGACTAGCAGGTCTGGTTACAAACACATCTGACGGCATTAAAACGGATGAGCCGCGTCAATCAAACAAAACGCATAATACTCCAAAGAGTTCCGTTGATGTCGCTAAAGCCACAAACTCGAACTCAGCAGACGCACTAAAGCTAGAAGTGCCAATATTTAAGCCTGTTGAAGGCGGTTTATCAGACGAAGACCGCAAATTCATCTTAGAGCAGCAAGCCAAAAAGAAAGAAAGTAAAATCGCTGAGAGTGAAAAAGAGACATCGGCTGAAAAGGCTGAAAGGGAAAAGGCTGAAAAGCATGAGATAGCTCATGGATTCCGGGCGTTTCTTCGCGAAAACGCTGATAAGTTCACTAAGTTTCTAAACAAACGCCGTACACAGGAAGCCGATAATCACGAATCGACCAAAAAGTCGAAAAAGTCGAAAGAGTCCGAGGCTAACGATAGCTCGACGCACGAACGGCGACCGATGAGTGCTGCTTGGCTAAACAAGGGCGTAAAGATTACCGACCCTAAATTGGCGGTTGAATATAGCGACTTGCGTCGTCAAGGTGACCCTAAGACGCTTGATGAGTTTGCGCAAAAGCTTATGCGAAATGTTGGCTATGCAGTAGGAGAAGGCTTTACGATTGGCAATGAGCCACCTAAACAGAAGACTGCAGCTGAGCGAGCGGGCGAATTGCGAAAGAGTGCGGAAGCCGACGCTAACGCCGAGCAGGCAAAGAAGAATCTTGCTGAAATGGTTGAACGCGTCAAGAATCATGTTAACGAGCAAGCTAAGCAAATAGCTGAGAAAATGACCGAGAAGTTTCGCCAGCAGATTGCCGAGCTTAAAGCGAAAAACGAGAAGTTACGCGAGAGCGACAAGGCTAAACAGGCGGAAATAGATAGGCAGAAGCAGCTGATCGCCGAGCTTAAGGCAGAAAACGATCGGTTGCGCGCGAGCGACAAGGCTAAACAGGTGGAAATAGATGGCCAGAAGCAGCAGGATGCTGATCTGAAGAATCGAATGGAAGCACTCAAAATGGCGGGTCTGTCGACCGAGCTAAGTAACTATGCTAACAAATGGCGTTGGAATAAGGGCAACGAACAACAGCATGATGTCTCTGATGAGCAGATGCGCGAGGAGTTTGGCGCGGCGACCGAGTTATTTGACCTACCACATGATAAGGCGATTGGTCTTAACGAGCAGGGCAAGGCGGCTCTGAAGGAATATGCTGACTACATCAAGCTAAAAGATGCGGAAAGCTTTAGTGAACATGACATCGATAAGTTTATTAAAGTCTATAATAATTATCAGGGTTTCCTACGTGCCGCAGATAAAACTCTGAAGGCTATGACGGGAACACTGGACGGCAATCACAGTAATAAACCGCAAATGAGTTTCACGGAATTCCTTGAACATAATTCGTACGTCTTAACTGCTTAGTTTAATCTTGACCTTGCGATTTTTATCATATCTGGTATGATAGTAATTGGTATTTGTAGCCTTAGCCCTACAATGAATATAAGTTAAGAAAGAGATGACTTGTGGCTAAGCGGTCGTCTAAAAAGGAATATATTAATGGCAAAAGCCTTAACAATGGCTGACCTGCTAGCTGGCAGTGATGCAAACGTAATCGAAGCAGGTTCGACTGTTAATGGTAAAATTCTGTCAGTCAAGAAGAACGAGATCTTGGTTGACCTAGGTATGTATGGCGTCGGTATGGTACCGCGTCGCGAAATCGGTTTCGGCAAGAAGCACGAGGTTGGTGAAGAGGTTGTGGCATCGGTTGTTGAACCTGAATTGCCAAATGGCAATGTTCTATTGTCGCTACGCAAAGCTGCAAAGGAACGTGGCTGGGATGAAGTCGCCAAAGTCGTCGACGAAGGTAAGACAATTACAGTTACCCCATTTGACGCTAACCGTGGCGGCCTACTGATTGAATTTGAAGGCGTACGTGGCTTTATGCCAGTATCGCAGCTATCGACCGAGCATTATCCACGCACTAGCGACAAGGATGAGATTCTACGCCGCCTGCGTTCACTGGTAAACAAGGAAATTGTGGCACAGATTATTGACGCTGATCAGAAGAGCAACAAACTAATCTTCAGTGAGAAGGAGGCTATTAAGGATGGTTTATCTGATCGCCTAACTAGCCTAAAGGTTGGCGATGTGGTTGAAGGTACCGTGACTGGTATTGTTGACTTCGGCGCCTTTGTCAACGTTGACGGTATTGAAGGTCTAGTGCACATCAGTGAAATTAGCTGGGAGCGTGTCAACGAGGTCAAGGACGTCTTGAAGGTCGGTGACAAGGTTAAGGCTAAGATTATCAGCATTGATAAGGATCGTCTAAGCCTATCGATTAAGCAGACTACTCCTGATCCATGGCTAAAGGAAGCAGAGCAGTTCAAGGTTGGCCAAAAAGTTGAGGGTACGGTTACTCGTATTACCCCATTTGGTGCTTTTGTTCAAATTAGCCCAGCTGTTGAGGCTTTGGTACACGTCAGTGAGCTTGGTCGCGACGCCGATCCTGAGAAGACCTTCAAACTAAACGAAAAGCGTGAATTCAAGGTCTTGGAAATTGATGCGGACAATCGCAAAATCCGCCTAGGTTTTGTAAAATGAGTGCCAAATAAATAGTGGCGCGGTATCTGCTAAACGCGCCGGAAAGGAGCGTGATGGCAGATAAAAAAGTATTACAATTACCAGAAATGATTACTGTGGGTGAACTAGCTGAAAAGCTAGACATCCCGGTGGTCAAGCTGGTGGGCGAGTTGTTCAAAAACGGTATTATGGCAACAGTAAACCAGCGTATCGATTTTGAAACAGCAGAAATTATTATTGAAGAGTTGGGCGTGAACGTAACAGTCGAGAAAAAAGACGTTGAGACGTTCGATACTGAAAAACTCGTAATTCATTTATCTAAGAACGCCAAGCCGCGAGCGCCGATTGTGGCTGTGATGGGTCATGTTGACCATGGTAAGACTACACTACTAGACTACATTCTACATCAGCATCGCCAGGCGGCAGAGGCTGGTGGTATTACGCAGCATATTTCAGCCTATCAAACAGTACATGATGGCCGACCGATTACTTTTCTGGACACGCCAGGGCACGAAGCCTTTGCTGCGCTTCGTCAACATGGTGCGACGTTAACAGATGTTGTCATCATTGTTGTAGCAGCTGATGATGGTGTGAAGCCGCAGACGGTTGAGGCTATTAAATTTGCTCGTACGGCAAATGCGAAAATCGTTGTAGCCATCAACAAGATGGATAAAGCAACTGCTAATCCTAACTTGGTACGAACGCAGTTGGCTAGCGAATATGGCCTGAACCCTGAGGAGTGGGGCGGCGACACTATTATGGTGGAAGTATCCGCGCTTACTGGCGCTGGCGTAGACAAGCTGCTAGACAGCGTGCTACTGGTTGCGGACATGGAAGAGCTAAAGGCTGATTACAATGTTCCTGCCGAGGGCTTGATCATTGAATCTAATATGGAAAAGGGTCGTGGTGCCGTGGTTCGCTTACTGGTTGAGAACGGTACTCTAAATAAAGGCGATTTCATTGTGGCAGGTAGCGCTTGGGGTAAAGTGCGCACGCTGGAAGACTGGCGAGGCAAGGCAATGAAGGCGGCTGGTCCGTCTACTCCGGCGACCGTGACTGGTTTCCGTGAAGTACCACCATTTGGTCAACGTATCGAAGAAGTTAAAAACGAGCGCGAAGCAAAGGCTTTGGCGGCTAAGCATTATGATGAACAGATTCAGTCGACAGCTGATGCTAATATCACCAGCTCTGATATCTTGCGCATGATGAACCGAGAGACCGAACAGCAGGATGCTAACTTTGTTGTTAAGGCTGATGTGCAAGGGTCATTGACTTCTGTTGTTGACGCATTGAAACTACTAGAAACCGATGAAGTAGCAGTTAAAATTGTGGCGTCTGGTGTGGGTAATATTACTGAGGGTGATATTCGTGCGGCTGCAAGTGCAGGGGCGACTATCTTTGGCTTTAATGTTCAGCTGCCTGGTCAAGTGCGTCAGCTAGCTAATCGCAACCGTGTTGAAATTCGCATTTATAAGATAATTTACGAGCTGATTGACGACGCTAAGGACATAATGAGCGAACTACTGCCTGACAAGGTGGTTGAAACGCCGGTCGGCGAGCTAGAGGTTAAGGGTATTTTCCGCACCGCCAAAGAGAACATAATTGCCGGTGGTCTAGTAACCAAGGGTAAACTAGAGCCACGAACTTGCGTACGTATTTGGCGCGGCAAGGGTAAGAAGGCTGAACGGATCGGTGACGCCGAGCTGACTAGCGTTCGGCGCGAAAAGTCTGAGGCTAAGGAAGTATTCGAAGGTGAGATGTGCGGTGTTGAACTAAAGATTGGCACCAAACTAACATTAGAACTAGGCGATCGTCTAGAAGTTTATCGCCGCGAACTACAGAAGCGCCACCTATAGTGTCGCGATTTGACATAAACGCAATATCATTGACAAATAGTGCTATTAATGATAATCTAACAGTATATTTGTAGGTTAATAAGGAGATTCAATGAGCGTAACATCTAAGATCAAGCAGGTTTGGCACTACGTGCCAAAGCGCGTCGCCGCTGTTACTGTATTAACAGCTGGCGTTATTGCCGCAGTAACCATTCCAGTAGCATCTAATGCATGGGGTCCAACTCGCGACACCTTTACCATCGAGAAACCAGCCGATCATATTGCCTTCGACAGTATCACGAACAATCCTAACTATGGTGATGAACGCAACTTCTTGCGTGTCCGTGATTCAGATAGTAAATATTGGGTAGCTGGTAGCAATCCAACTGGCTATGGCAATTCAGGCAAGAACGGTTGGACGGATACTATGAACATGCGTGAAGGCCACACTTACGATGTTAAACTATACGTTCACAACAATGCTGCTGCCAACCTTAACCTAGTAGCTACCAATGTACGTGCTCATATTAACCTACCTACGAAAGAATCTACTTTTGGTCATCAGTTTGAGATCAATGGCTACCTATGGGCAGACAACGCAAAGCCACAGGAAATCTGGGACAACATCGTACTTAAGGGCGACGAGGCTTTCCATGTCAAAGTTGTATCGCAAAAGTACTACAACAACCTAAAGACCGAAGACAAGGGTGGCTTTGACCTGCCAAATGAAGTCTATACCGCTAAGGGTGCAGGTACTGGTGCTCTACTAGGTTATGACCAGATGGACGGCAAGATTCCTGGCTGTTTCCAGTATAGTGGCTTTGTCCTACTAAAGATTCAACCGGTTTTCCAAGTTAAACCAGCTCCTAGCTACGACGTCGCTAAGACCGTAGATAAGACCACCGCCAACCCAGGTGATACTATTAACTACACCATTACCGTAAAGAACACTGGTAACATTAACCTAACCAACGTTAAGGTAAATGACCAATTACCAGCCTACTACAGCAGTGCTAAAGAGACTGTAACCAGCAAAAATGGTTCAACTGGCTCAATCGTCAAGGGTGGATCAATTACCTTTAAGCAACTAGATGTTGGTGAAACTGCCACTATCAAGATTAGCTACACAATTAAGAACAAAGATCAGCTAGAGTGCGGTACTACTACCATCATTAACAAGGTAACCAGCTCGACCGATCAGGATAATACCGAAGACAATAACGATAACAACCAAACCACGACTACTGTTGACAAGGACTGCACGCCACCGCCAGTAAAGAAACCGGGCTATGACCTAGTTAAGACAGTAGATAAGACCGCTGCCAACCCGGGCGACGTCCTAACCTATACTTTGACTGTAATTAATACAGGTGAGGTTGACTTAACTAATATTAAGATAAGCGACAAACTGCCTGACAACTATCAGTCTGTGGGCGAGACCGTGATCGCTGACGGCGGTTATACTGGTTCAATCTCTAAGGATGGTTTATTAACTATTAACAAACTGGGTGTTGGTAAATCTGCAACAATTGCCATCAGCTACAAGTTAAAGGGTGTCTCTAGCTTCAACTGTGGTACTACCATAATCAAGAACCATGCTAGTGCTATCACTGATCAGGATAAAACCGAAGATCGTACAGACAACAATGACACTACGACAACTGTAAATCGTGAATGCCAGTCTAGCTACGACGTCGCTAAGACCGTAGATAAGACCACCGCCAACCCAGGTGATACTATTAACTACACCATTACCGTAAAGAACACTGGTAACATTAACCTAACCAACGTTAAGGTAAATGACCAATTACCAGCCTACTACAGCAGTGCTAAAGAGACTGTAACCAGCAAAAATGGTTCAACTGGCTCAATCGTCAAGGGTGGATCAATTACCTTTAAGCAACTAGATGTTGGTGAAACTGCCACTATCAAGATTAGCTACACAATTAAGAACAAAGATCAGCTAGAGTGCGGTACTACTACCATCATTAACAAGGTAACCAGCTCGACCGATCAGGATAATACCGAAGACAATAACGATAACAACCAAACCACGACTACTGTTAATCGCGAATGTCAGCCTGGCTACGACGTCATTAAGACCGTAGACAAGACTACCGCCAACCCAGGTGATACCATCAAGTACACCATAACTGCTAAGAACACTGGCAACGTAGACCTAACTAACGTCAAGGTGACAGATAAGCTACCAGCAGTCTACAAGAAGGCAAGCGAGAAGGTAACGGCGCCTAGCGCTATAACTGGCTCAATCGTCAAGAACGGCGAAGTAACCATTGCTAAACTACCTGTTGGCAAGTCTGCTACCATCGACATCACTTATGTGATTAAGGACGCTAAGAATCTACCATGTGGTACTACTACCATTAAGAACCACGCTGAAGGCGTTACAGATCAGGATAATACCGAGGACCGTACCGACAACAACGATACAACTACGACAGTTGATCAGATTTGTACTACCAGCTTTGACCTAGTTAAGACAGTAGACAAAACTACTGCTAAGCCAGGTGACACCTTAACCTACACTCTAACCTTTAAGAATACAGGCGAGAAAGCTCTAACAGGAGTCGTCATCCGTGATGTATTACCAGACAAGGTAACCTTAGTAAAGGATAGTTTGAAGGTTGAGCCGGCTGACACTGAATACACTGGTGATTTAGAGCAAGGTATAAAGATTAAACAGGTAGCAGCAAATGATGTAGTTTCTGTTAGCTTCCAGGCCATAGTCGCCGAAGAAGGCAAGTTCGAATGCGGTATAACTAAGATAACCAACACTGGCTCTGCCACTACCGACGAACTAGATAAGGAAAATGGCAATACGGAGGATAACAAGGTGACTACTGAAGTTAATAAGGTTTGTACACCAGTAACTCCACCAGTAACACCACCGACCACTCCTCCTGCTACCACTACCGACGACAAGGCTGTACCTGAAAGTCCAAAAGTCATTGCACAAACTGGTGCTGGTCAGGCTATTGGTTCAGTGATTGCCATTGCATCGTTGATAGCCGCGATTACTGCATATATCCGTAGCCGTCGTTACGCCCAGGGTCTGTAGTAGTCGAATAGAAACCGACGAAATCTCCATAACTAGTTAACTAGCTATGGAGATTTTTTATAATGGTGTGCTATACTATAGATAGACATAAGGGAAATAGGAAAGGATGGGTTTGAGAGATGTTCTCGATTGATGATAAGTTTGTGGATGATTTGGGGCTGAGTGCCTTACCAAAGGAAGAAAAGGACGCTTTTGCTGAGCATATTCGCAATGAGCTTGAGATGAGAGTTGGTGATCGTTTGACTGACGGCATGAGTGATGAATCGTTGGACGAGTTTGGCTATTTTGTAGACGGTGACGAAGACGGCATGCGCACTTGGTTCAGCAAGAATTTGCCGGATTACCGCAGTGACAAGCAATACCAAGAGCTAGCGGCAACTCAGCCGGATGCACCTGAAGTAGCATTAATGAGCCAGTTTGGTGCTTTGAAGTGGTTGCAGTTAAATCGCCCAGATTATCCGCAGGTAGTAGCTCGCACGTTAAACGAGTTGCGCCAAGAAATTATTGCTAATCGCGATGCAATCATTGGTAGTGCTAGCTAATAATTGGCAGTTTGTATTTATAACGGCGATGTTACACAGATCTACCCGCCTTACAAGGCGGGTAGACTTATTTTATAACTAGCAGAGCAGCGTTAACATTTTTGTCAGTTTTTACTGTACAGCGATAGGCATTCGTGAATATAGTCGGGATCCGTTGGTAAAATATTCATCTGTTTAACTTTGTCATAGCTAATAGGCTCTAGCTCGCCATCGCTTTTCAAGATAGAGAAGGCGTCTTTACTGCGAGCAATGCGGTCGACAAAGCAAATTCCATTGGTATGGTCGATTTCGTGCTGTAGGACACGCGCCAAAAAAGCGTTAGCTGACTTGAATTTAACGTCAAACAGTTCCTCGTCTAAGTGTGCGGTAGCTGGGTTATCGGGCGATATTACACCGTCGCCAAAGGCTTGTGCCCGTACGCGCACTTTGGTGTAGCGGGGAACGCTGCCGTAAACATCCTTAACAGATAAACAACCTTCCTGGTCATATTCAATGTGGCCTTCGTACTTAGTAATTTTGGGGTTAATTAGAACGGTAAAATTCTGGTTATTTTTATCATCAAAGTCTTCACGCACAATAACAATGCGCTGCAATTGGTCAATCTGCACGGCAGCTAGAGCCACGGCTACTTCATGAGGGCGCGAGGCTTCCCAGTCGATCGTAGCAGCCATCATGTCGTCGATTACCTGGGCTACCTCTGGTGTTAATTGAGCAACTTTTTTACTGTGCAATCTCAAATCATGATTAGGCAGGGTAATAATATCCTTATATGTATATTTCGAGTTCATACCTCTATTGTATCAGATTATACGACGATTTAGTTTTATTGCTGCATCATAAGCGTGATGTGGTAAAATAAAGATATGATTTGCGGGGGTGTGGATTATTGATGAGAGCCGTTAAACTATTTGGCTCTGCGGCTGTCGCCGTGCTGACAGCTGTTTTAGTTTTGCCCACACTAGCTAAAGCTATGCCGGTAAAAGTTACAGGTACAACTATAAATACAGGTAATATGACTTGGCGTGCATGGGATGACGCGTATAAACAGTTAAATGAATCTAAAAATGGCGGCAAGGTCGATTATTGTAACGCTAATAACGGTAAGCCGCTAGGCGATGTAATCGGCGATGGTAAGTGGTACGAGTTCAAAGGCGGTTGGAGTCCGGGCGACGTTTATAAGCTCAGCCCAATGACATGTGGCAGCACGGTTGCCGGTCAGAAAGTAACTTGGCAATGCGATATATCAGCCAAGGACGGCTCTGTAGGTTCAGGTCATAGCACACATAATGAACGGCGCTTTTATGTTAAGTGCGGTAACCGCTTTACGCAAAAAGAATTTAATTTATACTACAACAAATTTAAGGGCTTGTGCGAAGGTAGTAAGTGTAGTAATGGGTCGTACTTTAATACAAAGCTAAAAGCTGCCATTGTGAGCTGTCAAAACAATTCTAAGGTCGATGCGGGCTGCGTAAATAATAAACTAAATGGAGCTGGGCTTGGTCTAAAGATGGACGAGGCTAATAAAGCCACCACTGAAATAAATAAACAGATTGATGATGCCAATAAAGCAAATGAGTCACAAGATGATGATTCGAATAATAAGGGTAATGAAGCCAAGGCGAATTGTCAGATATCGGGTATTGGTTGGTTAGTTTGTCCAGCGGTAGATTTTATGGCTTCGTCGGCTGATGGTATATACGGAATAATTTCGGGGTTCTTAGAGGTCGATTCGTCGATGTTTGACACAAACTCAGCGTCTTATATTGCTTACCAATCCTTCCTGCCGATTGCCAACATCATCTTAGCCATCCTGTTTATATTAATAATCTATTCCGAAGCAACTGGTAATGGTTTTGGCTCACTATCTAACTACACAGTAAAAAAGATGTTACCTCGCTTAATCATCTTTGCCATATTAGTTAACATATCTTGGTGGATCTGTGCTGCTGCAGTTGACTTTAGTAACATCCTCGGTGCTAACTTAAAGGATTTCTTTAGCGATACCGCCCAATCCGCTATTGGTGATATGGCTTATGCTAGTCCTGGCTGGGCATCAACGGCTAATTTAGTATTGACTGGTACCATCGGGACAACCACTGCGGTAACGGCTATTGGCGGTGCAATAGCTTTTCATCAGTTGGCGCCTTTGATGATGGTGCTGTTATCGGTTATTATTACGCTACTCGGTGTATTTTTGATCTTAGTTATGCGCCAAGCAATAGTAATTTTATTGTGCGTTGTGGCGCCAGTTGCTTTCGCGGCGGGATTGCTGCCGAACACAAAGCCGTTGTTCAAAAAATGGTTGAAATTTATGCTGACATTGTTGATGATGTATCCGCTAATCGCTATGATTTTTGGTGCTTCGGCAATGGCATCAGATGTAATGATAGCTCAGGCGGGCGATGATTGGGCAATGCAGTTAGCTGGACAAGCCTGTCGGGTATTGCCGCTAATCGTTACACCATTTGCCATTATTTCGTGCTTCAAGGGGCTAGGCAAGTTTGCTGCCGCCGCTACAGGCTTTATGGTAGGGCGGTCTAGCGGTATGCGTGGCCGTGCTAAAAAGTTGGCTAAGGATAACCGTATGAATTCTAATGCTCGTCGAGCAACGACTTTGCGCGCCAAACAGGGTATTGGCCGTGGTGTAGTGAAAATGGCGAATAAATTTGGCGTACGCGCACCAAATGGGGCCTATAAATTAGCAAACGAAGCTGCAGCGTTTGACAATAAACACAACAATGATTTAAAGGACTTTGCTAAGCAGCGTCTGGTTGCTAGCACTAGTCAGGATCAGCAGAAACAAATTGCCATGGACGGCACATATACTGATAACAAGGGCAATGTTCAACAGGTCGATGCGTCAACTCGTCAGGCAGCAATTGATTTGCAATGGGGTAAAATGAGTGGCGCCGAGCAGGACACTACGTTGCACAATATTGCAGAGATGGGCGCAGAAACGCGTAGCGATACTCCGGCGAATCCGTCTGATCGTAGTTCAACCATGGTGCAGGGGCGTCAATCTACAAATGATCGTCAAGATTACCAAAAGGTTGCTGGTGAAGTGCTAAGCAAAATTGCCAGTGGTAAATCTAACGCGTCATTGTCGCTAGCTGATGCTAATGACATGCTGAGTGGTGTTTTCGATAAGGTTGACAGTATGGGGCAGCATGCAATCGATTACAATCAGGTGGCTGGTGCACACGAACGATATATCGCTAGTCGTAGCCAGCAGGATTTACAGGGTGCTTCAGTGTCGAATGTCAAGGGCTGGTACAGGGCAGTGGATGACGCCTTGGCGCGCGGCGGTGCTAGTGGGCAGGCACTTCATGATGAAACTGTTAGACGTGTTAATAGTGCTATGTCGGGCAGTGCTACTTCATACATCAATCAACAGGCGCATGGTCGGGTTGATCGAGCCTCTGCTGATGTTCATAATATTTATGAAGCGGCGACTAACGGTGGGGATGTAAAATATGATTAGAGCAGCATATACACCATTAAAACTAATTAAGAAAGTTGTACTACCAGTATTGATAGTATTTGCCTTTAGTCTATTTGTACTAAATGTTTCGACACCTTTGGCTGATGCCAAGAAACTAGACACTATTACTGGCGCCTATGAGGGCGATGGTAATGACGTAGTTAGTGTTAAGCTTTATAATGTGGTCTGGAAGGCCTGGGATGATGCCTACAAACATCTAAACGAAAGTAAAAATGGTGGCGCCGTCAAGATGTGCAAGTCAGTGCCATACAACAACGAGGTCGGCTATTTGATAGGTTCTGGTGGTAGGGATGGCGATCGTGGTAGTACGTCGGGCGGTTGGACCGCCAAAGATATTGCGAAGGCGAGTCCGATTGAGTGTACTAGTGTAGTTAGGAATAAAGATGTTAACTGGCGCTGCAACATTAGAGCCGAAGTAGAACGAAAATACGCAGGTGGGTCTAGAACATACTCGAAGACCTATGTATATCTAGAGAATTGCAATCGTATAACTGGAGCTGATTTTGCAAGTAGCGATGCAGCCGACGCGTTTGTGGGCAGGCTCGCAAAAGGGATGTGCAAAAATAATGACAAAAACAGCGCTGAATGTAAGAGTAAAATGAACGACATCTATAAACAGTGCACGCAGGATAAAAATAATGATTCAGATGCAAAGAAAGATGAGTGTATCAAGAACGAGATAAACAAAACGACATACAAAGGCAATGGCAATATCGACAGTGTGCTAGATTCCGCAAAAAACGCGGCAGAGATGAAATGCGTAGACAGTAACCAGACGCCAGGAGCATACGGCTGTAGTGATCCTGATAATAGTAAGGGGAGTGGTAAAACCGGTAGCGGTTCTGGCTCTACGTCTTGTAAAATCAGTGGCGCAATAGGCTGGGTAGTTTGTCCATTGTCAGTTGCCTTAGGCGGAATAGCGGATGGTCTGTATAAATTCTTGTCAGGATTCCTCGAGGCTGATGCGACAATGTTTAGTACAACTAATGGTACATCAGGATCGTTTTTGGCTTACCAATCCTTCCTGCCGATTGCCAACATCATCTTAGCCATCCTGTTTATATTAATAATCTATTCCGAAGCAACTGGTAATGGTTTTGGCTCACTATCTAACTACACAGTAAAAAAGATGTTACCTCGCTTAATCATCTTTGCCATATTAGTTAACATATCTTGGTGGATCTGTGCTGCTGCAGTTGACTTTAGTAACATCCTCGGTGCTAACTTAAAGGATTTCTTTAGCGCGATTGGCGCGTCGTCGGCGAATGTTAGCAAGGCGGGTGCTCCAAACTGGAAGAGCATGGCAGCGCTTGTTACCGGTGGTGTTGGTCTTGGCGCAGCGGCGGCTGGTGCTGTGGTGCTGTTTAGCCAACTTATACCACTGTTGCTGTTCATCTTATTAATTATATTAGTGTTGTCTGCGATTATTTTGCTGTGTATCTTGCGCGAGGCTGGCCTAGTTCTACTGTGTACAGTGGCCCCAATTGCCTTCGCTTGTGCGGCAATGTCAAAAACGAAAAATATATTCGATAAATGGCTTAAATTCTTTATGGCGCTCATAATGGTTTATCCGCTAGTCAGCTTAATCTATGGCGCTTCAGCTTTAGCTTCGGTGGTAATTGATAATAGTACAGGCAGTGACGCATGGCTGATGAATGTTGTTGCACAGGCGATTAAAGTTGTACCGCTGGCAGCTGTGCCGATGGTTATTATGACCACGTTGGACAGCATGGGTGTAGCAGGTGCTAAAATTAATGGTTTAATGCGAAAGGGTCTGAAAGGTGCTAGAGGCGGTATTGCAAAGTCGAGCAAGCAGAACTTTGCCGACTCTAAGGGCCGTAGAGGACTACTACGTGCACAAAGTGCAGCCGCTGATGCTAACGCAAAAATGCATGAATCGC
This sequence comes from uncultured Candidatus Saccharibacteria bacterium, assembly GCA_958399925.1. Taxonomy (GTDB): domain Bacteria; phylum Patescibacteriota; class Saccharimonadia; order Saccharimonadales; family Saccharimonadaceae; genus Nanoperiomorbus. Next base: position 267,732 of record CATXOC010000001.1, read on the forward strand.
TTGGGCTGAAGCCGTCATACAAAACTCGACAGCATCAAGCTGCCTACGTAACAGCAGTTAACGAACAGCATGATGCTAATGTAAAGAATGCTCAGTTGGCTTTAATCGGTACTAGCCAGAGTGAGCAAAAGCTGATTGCCCGTACAGGAAAGCGTTCTGACGGCAAAGACGTGGATGTGTACACACGTGAAGCTGCGATAAAGAATACATTTAGCAAGATGTCGGCTAATGAGACTAATGAAACTATTCTGCAGATGGGGCAAGAACGTGCCGGCAAGACGGCAGAGCAGCTACGTAAATCGGGTGAAGACCGCGTATACCTAGCTGCTGCTGAAGAGTTGAATAAAGGTGGTAAAGCGACAATGGGCAAGGGCGCAGTGGTAAAGATTATGAATGGTGGCATGGTAAAGCAGGTTCAGGGCTTGGATATGACAATTCATGCCAAACTGGATATGGAGCAAGTAGCAAGAGCGCAGATGAGCTATGTTGCGTCGAAATCAGAGAAAGACTTGGTGGGGGCATCGGCAGGCGAGATTAATGGCTGGAGCCAGACAATTGCCAGCAGTATAGACGCGGCTGTTGCACAGGATAGTAGCTTGTCCTATGGTTCGTTTGCACCAGCAGCTACCCCTATAAATGCCACAGCAACTACCATGGCTATGCCAACGAATAGTCGACAAGTAACATCGCAAATTATAAATAGCTCACTGAAGACACAGGCGCAGGCTTATGTGGCGCGTCGCCAATCAGTAGCGGGTGTGCCACTTAATGCTATGGCTAGCCCAGACACTGACAACATGCTATACAAATTAAGCCAAGGAACCTATGAGATGTCGGATCAGTCTAGCCCCAGGCATTAGACATTTAGTAGCATAACCGCTTATGATTTGGTATGATATAAACAAATGAGAGCATTGGTGCGGCAACAAAATATTATTTTAAAGGTAGCATGCATGTGCCTTGCTGTTGTCTTTTTAGCACTTATAATGCCGTCGAGTGTGTTTGCTAAACAGGCGACTTATAGCGCAGGGGGACACTACAATGTTATATGGGATTCGCCGGGTGGTAAAAAATACGATGCTTGGATGACTATATACTCTAGCATGAGTAAGGACGGTGCTATGAAAGATTGTGTGGTGGCCAACGGCAGCAGAACTAGCGTTGGAGACTATATCGCTGTTCAGACTCATGCATGGAATGCATCGCAAATTGGTTCAGGTCTAAAAATAACATGTAGTGATGAAAATAGTGCTAACTGGAGCTGTACTCTTTCGGAAGAAATTGAGCCAGTGGATTCCGGTGGACAGAATAATAGCTTTACGCTCACCAACAAATGCAATCGCCCAACTGCGGCTGACTTGCAGAAGCAAAAAAACAAGCAACAATCTGATGTAGAGGCTGGGTATTATATTAGTGCTATATGTGCCAAGCAAACTGACGGCAAAGCTAAGTCATCTGGTTCTGTGACGTATAAACAGCAGTGTGAGGAAAGAGTTAAGAGTGGAATAGAATATTGTAGTACTGGTGCACCTGCTCGCAACAGCGATCGTCGTGATTGTCTGTATAATTATTTAAATCACGAGGGTAACCTGTATGATCTAGCTGGTATGACGCAAGATCAAGCACGAGAATACCTAGCAGACGCGAAAAAGCAGGGTGATGCAGCTCGTCTAAACAAGTCAAAAGCACAAGATAGCTGCAATGGAAATCTACGTGATGATGGTACTTGTGAAGCGGCTGTTGTCGCTAATAATACCACTGCCACCTCAAAGGCGTGCAAACAAGATATCGCTGGCTGGATTCTATGTCCGCTAGCGCAAGGCTTGGGTGGGCTAGTTGATGGCGCGTATAACATTATCGGCGGCTGGATGCTAGAAATTAATAGCAAGAGTATTTTCGAGACTAACGGCGGCGGTTTTAGTGCATATAAAAATTTCTTGCCGATCGCTAATATCATATTGGCGATTATGTTTCTATTGATTATTTATTCCGAAGCAACTGGCAATGGCTTTGGTGCATTAACAAATTATAGTGTTAAAAAATTGCTACCGAAGGTAATTGTCTATGCTGTTATTATAAACATCTCGTGGTGGTTATGCGCTGCTGCTGTCGACATCAGCAATATCCTAGGTGCTAATCTGACTGGCATGTTTGGCGACATTACTGATAAAATACCGCAGCCTAGTGGTGCGGCCAGCTGGGCTAACATTGCGATGCTAGCTATTGGCGGTGTAGGGGGTGTTGCAATTGCCCAAATGTCGCTATTCTTTCCGCTCGCTTTGTGTGCATTGGCAGCGATTGTAATACTATTTATAATCATGATTTTGCGAGATGGTCTGGTGGTTCTGCTGTGTGCTATTGCACCCATAGCAATTGCCATGGCATTGCTACCTAATACAGCAAAGTGGTACAAGCGGTGGTTCAATACGCTATTATCTATGTTGATAATTTATCCGATGGTATCGTTATTGTTCGGTGCATGCAATTTGGCTAGCGCGCTAATAGCTACGTCTAGCAGTGGAATGTCTGAATTTGTACTAAACTTAATGGCTGCTGCAGTAGCAGTTGTGCCGCTACTGATTGCGCCATTTGCTGTGTTTAAAATATTCAGTGCGGTACCCGGAATCGGCGGCGCTGTTGCAGGTATGGCGAATAAAAAGCTAAAAGGTCGTACTAAAGCCGTTAAACAGTCTGCTAAGCGGAACTATCGCTATTCGTCACTGAGTCGTGGCATGAATAAGGCGCGCGGAACTATTGCTAAAGTCCCTGGCTTTCGTGGATCGCCTGCGGCATTACGTTTAGCGGCGGCTGGCGCCATAGCAGACGAGGCGACGGACAAGAAAGATATGGAACTCGCCGACGATCAACTTAGTGCATACTCAACTAGCGAGCAAAAACATATTGCCAAGACAGGTAAATATCTTAACGGTGATGATGTAGAAGAGTTGAATGTGTGGCGTGCCGCCATTCGTAAATATGGCGAGAAGTTCGATTATGATGATAACGTTACATTTGCGGCAGCCTTACGTGATCGCCCAGAGCTAAAGAAACCCACTGAAGATCCAGGGGGCAAGGTGGCGCGTCTGCAAACTGAAGCTTTGAAGGCTATTGGTAAATCGAAGCACTCAATGGTTCCAGGTAGCCAGAATGTAAAGGTAGCACGTAGTAATACTGTGCCTGGTGTAGCGCCAACTGGCGGCGTACCAACCGTACCAATCACACCGACTGCTGTAACTACACCAACTGCACCGACTGCCGTGCCTATACCGACCGCGCCAACTGCGGTGAATGCTGCCGCGCCTACACCACCGCTTAATTACCGCGAGGGGGTGTTGTCAAAGCTTGGTTCTGTTGGTGCGCAGCAATTCGATTCATCTAGTGACGCGGATGTTAGGAGTTTTATGGACGCTGCTGGTGCGGCGTTGGCTGGACAATCTACTAAGCCGGGCAAAGATAGTCCAGAATATGCAGCGTTTAGAGAAGGGCAGCGCGAGGCTAGTGCGCATGTTTTGGACGCTGCTATCGACTCGGTCGATCGCTCAGAGGCTGGCTTGACTAAGCCAATGTCAGAGAAGAAACGGAGCGCCATGCAGAAGATTATTGACGACGGTGTTAAGGGTAAGGCGGAAGAGCTGGCGTCAGACAAAACTGGCGAGAAGCTATCTGCGGCTATCAGCACCACCACGTCAGATGGCACGAAGAGCCAATATAATCACTTGCTAGACGACCAGCTAACTAAGACTAGCCGTGTTGGCGGTGATGCTAGAAAGCTTGCTACAGCTAAGAGTGACGTTGATGCGAAACTTGCTACTGCGGCCGATAATTATCTAAATAACCATAGTGGTGCTATGGACTCGGCGGTCGAGTCAGAGCTGAAACGCATTCGCTTAGAAGGAACACGGCGCCGTGTGGATAAGCTTGATGTAGATGAGCTCACTAAGACGATAGTTGGCGGTTCGCCGATGTTTGACTATAAGGCGGTTAAATCAGCCTATGTCGGCAGCGGCATAGGTAATGCAGAGCAACTTGATCGGACTATCTACAATATATTCCAGAAGAATGGCGGATATAAGGGCAATGCGGCGGATAGAAATCTAGATGCGGCGATGCGTCGTCTCGACAATGACAATAATAATGGCAATACTACGTAGTAAAGTCTATAGTGGTTACGGTTTGCTAACTTTTAGCAAATTTGGTATCATATTTACAACAAAAAGTATCGAGATAGAGACTTACTGTTAATAGATAAACTAGGAGGAAAAGTTAATGCTTGATGTGTTTATTACATCACGAGTGCGTCGCAAGATTATCGTGGTCTATGCGAAGTATCCCGATTTCAAAACACACGTGCGTGGCTTAGCTAAACTCATCAAGGAAGACCCTGGTAACATTCAGCGCGAACTACGTCGACTAGAGAAAGCGGGCTTTCTAAAGTCAGAGAAGAAGGGTAACACCAAGATGTACTCGACAAACAAAGACTTTCCGATTTTCAAAGAGCTACAAGCAATCGTGATTAAATCGCAACAACTGTCTAAGCACCGCAACGGTCTGCGCTAACGTAGGTGTGGCAGTGGCTCATAGTAATCTAATTGATCAGATTTTGATTAGCCGTGGCTATAAAACTGCCTTGGCTCGTCAGGCATTTTTAAGTCCTGATTACGAAGCAGCTAAACATGATCCGATGTTATTGCCGGACATGGGCAAGGCAATCGCTCGACTGAAGCAGGCGCTAGAAAACGACGACCAAATCACAATATATGGTGATTACGATGTTGATGGCATGACGGCAACAGCGTTACTACTAGATGCTTTGCCGCGGTTTGGCTTTCGCGTTGATAACTACACGCCGGATCGTTTCCGCGAAGGCTACGGGCTCAACAAGAAAGCGGTCGAGACACTGGCGGCACGTGGTACTAAACTAATTTTGACGGTAGATAATGGTATCGTGTCGCTACCTGAAGTTGCCCGAGCAAACGAGCTAGGCATTGATGTTATTGTGACTGATCATCATAGTCCACGGAAGGACTTGCCCGACGCAGCGGCAGTGGTTGACCCGAAAATTATCCAGTTTAATAACCCAGAGAAATATGACGATAATTATGTGCTGAAGCCGGAATATGCTGACTCTGGTTTGTATCCATTCTTGGATATGTGTGGCTGTGGTGTGGCTTTTAAATTAGTGCAGCAACTGCAGAAAGAATTTCCAGACAAGCTGCCAATGGGGCAGGAGAAGTGGCTGCTAGACTTGGTGGCGCTTGGTACTGTTAGTGATGTGGTAGCGCTGAAAGACGAGAACCGCGCTTATGTAAAGTGGGGGCTAGAAGTTATCAAGAAGACTCGTCGCCCGGGTATCCGTGCGTTAGCGGCGGTTGCGGGCGTGCCACTAGATGCGATTGACTCGCGCGCAATCGGTTTTATGCTGGGGCCTCGCTTGAATGCTTCGGGGCGTCTAAAGCATGCACGGATAGCAATCGAGCTACTGACGACGTACGACAACGAGCGCGCGCTAGCTCTCGCTGAACAATTAAATGAACTGAACAATCAGCGCAAGAAGTTGCAGAACGAAATTTATGAACAAGCCGCAAAACAGGTTGATGTAACGCAGCCGATTGCCATAGCAGTGGGTGATGGTTGGCATGAAGGTGTGGTTGGCATTGTGGCTAGTAAGATTGAGGAAAAGTTTGAGCGACCAGCTTTTGTCTTCAGTCGTACGCCAACAGGTGTCAAGGCGTCGGGCCGTTCGTTTGGCGACTTTTCGATTGCGGCGGCAATTACTGCGACGCGCGATTTGCTGATAAAAGGAGGTGGTCATGTGGCTGCTGGTGGATTGACTGTGTCGCCGAATAACTTTGATAAATGGTGTGCAGCAGTGCAGGATTACTATCGCTCGCTACACTTGCCAGATCAGCGCCACTTACTATATCCCGTGCCAGACCTGACGGTAACGGATTTTAGTGGACTGACTGTGCAAATGGTGCAAGAGCTGAACTTACTGGAGCCTTTTGGCGCGGCTAACGAAGTTCCTGTGTTCAAACTGCAAAACGTCATGGTGACGAATCGTCGCACCATGGGCAGCGACAGTCAGCATGTCAGGTATACCTTTATGGATGCAAACAATGTTAGTCTGGATGCCATCGCCTTTAATGCTGCTGATCGCTTTGCTATTATGCCGTTTGACGATAGTGGTGCGCCGCAGTATATCGACGCCTTGGTTGAACTAGAACTTAACGAATGGCATGGTGTTCAATCAGTCGAAGGCAAGTTGATTAAGCTGGACGCTATTGAACGCTAGTATTAGTAGCACTGTGACTAGCTTGACGAATTGCTTGACTGGACAAATGCGTTATATCTGATATAATGAAGTAGCTAACAATTAATTAAATGAGGATTTTATAAATGAAAGCAGTCATTTCAAGCGGCAATAAACAGTATGTTGTTGCTGCTGGCGAGACCCTTTTGGTAGACAAGCTGCCAGAGGAACAGAAAGAGCTCACGTTTGACGCATTACTGACGATTGATGGTGATAAGACCACTGTCGGCACGCCAACCGTGAAAGGTGTTAAGGTGAATGCTGAGGTGGTTGACGCCTTGGTGAAGGGCGAGAAAACTCTAGCTATTCGCTTTAAGGCTAAGAAGCGTGTCAATAAGGTACGTGGCGGTCGTCACGAATATACTCGTATTAAGATTACTTCAATCAAATAGTATTGATCTAACCCACCGTCAGGCTAAAGCCTGCCACCTCCCTTTGCAAAAGGGAGGTATTTTATTACTAACTAACCTACCGGCTCGGCTGGCGCCGACCCACCTCCCTTTGCAAAAAGGGGGGCAGAGTGTCGCACCTATCACACATACCTCCCTTTCTCAAAGGGAGGTGGCACGACGTAGTCGTGACGGAGGGTTCTAAAGTAGTTGCAATACTCCTTTCGTAAAAGGGAGGTGTGCTACAGGCGGAGTAAAAGGGAGGTATACTACAGGTGGTGCAAAGGGAGGTGCTTAGTCTGGAAGTATTTGGAAAACTTGCCAATATCTGATATAATGTCTTTGATATGATTACAGTGAAGAGAAAAGATGCGCGTGAAGCTAACGAGAACTTGCTTCGTCGATTTAATCGCCGCGTTCTACAGTCGGGCGTGATTGCCAAGGCTAAAGCATCGCAGCGTTATAGCAAGCCAATGAGCAAGACTGAGCGCCGCAATAGCGCTATCATCCGTGAACAGCGCAAGGCTGAGAAGACTCTACAAATTCGCCTTGGTCTAGCTAAAGCACGTTAACCGATTAAACAGCGGACAAAATCCCCTCTAGATGAGGGGATTTTGTTGTGGCTGTGTGCTACTAATACCTTTGGATAAACGCCTTTAAATAGTATGCTTTATTAATTTCACATAATACCCTTGCAATAATTTGATAAATGGTTTATAGTATTAAAGCTAAGCAGTGTGAGGAGCACTAGTTTAGTAGTCCTTAAAAATCTAGTGAAAGGAATGGACTATGCGTCCGATTGTTTCGAGGCCTGAGTTAGATTCAAATACTGTTAATGCAATGATTGAGCGTCAGCTTTATTATTGCAGAGTTAACGATGAGTTACGGCTGAAATATCCCAATCGTGAAGGTGTGTACAAGTTTCTCGACAACAAAGGTAATAACAGGGCGTCGTGCACATCCTTGGAGGTACGTTCGGCTACGGATTACATCCTGTCGTTGCAGGGTGTATCTGTTGAAATGCATACGGGCAACTATGATGCTGACCATGAAGCGACTATGAAACGTAGCTTAAACAACGAACTCGGTGCTTTAGGCGTACCAAAGCTGCTACCAAATTACAATGTGTCGTACCGGAGTTCAGAGTATCGTCATTGGACGGTTAATGGGTGGACACCCGATAGGGTTATTCCTCCGGCTGGTCACAAGTGCGACTGGACACATCTGACGCTACTGGTTAAACCGAGCTACCGGTATAATGGAGTGTGCTTTGCTGATCTGGATCAAGATACGCGAATGCAACTGCTGGAACCTTGCGTGTCTGATGCTCGACCTAGCGAAGAGTGGGGTTCAACTATTGTCACGCTAGTTTGGCTGGACAGCCAAGCAGGCGATGACGACCTTACTTACGGGTTGCGCGCTTGGACTAATCGTACAACAGTCAAACTGTACAAGGATGAGGCGAATCTGGTGCGCGATCCGAAAGTTCTGGCTACTTTTTACAAGCAAGTGCGTCAATATATGGAGGCGGAGTAGTTAACCTGCTTTAGCTGATTTGAGTATTATCCAACACTAGATGATCCTGCTGACATAATGTCAGCAGGATCTTTTTATTTGACCGACCAAACCTGTTATACTATAAGTATAAGAAAAGGAAGTAGTATGAGTTTAATGGAACATATTAATGCTGATTACAAGGCGGCCATGTTGGCGCATGATGAGGTTAAAAAGGTAACTCTAGGTGGCTTAAAATCGGCATTTTTATACAAGAAAGTGGATCTGGGCAACAAAGATGATCTGACTGAAGCACAGATGTTGGACGTAATTACAGCACAGGTAAAACAACGTGATGATTCGATCGCGATATACAAGCAAGCTGGCGACGCCGAGCGCGAGGCTGAAGAGCAGACGCAGCGAGATATTTTGGCGGCTTATTTGCCAAAACCACTAACGGCGGACGAGCTGTCAGCGGTCGTTTCAGAGGTAATTTCGAGTAACAAATTTACTCAGAAAGAGTTTGGTAAAGTAGTCGCAGTAGTCAAAGCCAAAGTTGGCCACAGCGCGACTGGCGGTGATATTGCTGCGGCAATTAAGAAGGAGTTTAGTAAATAATGATTTTGATGTTTGGTCCTGCAGGTGCAGGTAAATCTCTACAAGGACAATTTCTAGCGCTAAGACACAATTGGTCATGGTTTAGTGCAGGGCAGCTGTTGCGTGAGGCTAAAAATCCGGAAATACTCGAGATCATGGAGAAGGGTAATCTAGTTCCACCTGAGATGGTGAATTGCACCGTGTTCAAAAAGCTAGATGATCAGTTCGACCTAAATAAAGTGATTTTAGATGGCTATCCGCGCAGTCTTGATCAGGCAACGGCGCTATCAGATTACCTAAACAAGCGTTTTGGTCGCGAAGCTGTGTCGTTAATTGTCTGCTTTGACGTAACAACCGAGGAAATTCTGCGTCGTCTGGCGCTACGTGGTCGCTTGGATGACAATGAAGCAACTATTCGCCACCGCCTAGAGGTGTATCAGGGCGAGACGCAACCGTTGCTGGATTATTATGCTAGCCGCGGCGTTCAGATTGCTCATGTTGACGGCAATCGTACACCGGGTGCGATCTTTGATGATGTCGAGAAGATTGTCGAGCAGCGTCATATTGCGGAGGACAAATAGATGCCGCGCATGGTAGCTGCACAGAACTTTACACCTGCTGAAATTGACCATATGCGTGAGGCTGGCAAAATTCTGGCTAGTCTGTACCGCGATGTGCGGAAGGAAGTGGTTGAAGGTGCGACGCCGAAGGATATTGATGCTTGGTTCGCTCGCGAGATTAAAGCACGTGGTGCGCATGCGACCTACTTGGATCCTGATGTAAATTTCCCAGGAGTAATATGTATTAGTGTTAACGATACGGTTGTGCACGGCGTGCCAACGGATGTTCCGTTTGAGAAGGGCGATGTAATCAGCTTTGATCTAGTGGTGGACGTCGATGGTATGAAAGCGGACGGTGCCTTTACTATGCTAACTGATGATGAAAAGCCAACCGGCGTTAAAAAGATGCTAATCCATACGACTGAGAAGTCGCTTTATGCAGGTATTGATGCTGTGAAACATGCAATTAAGCTAGGTGATGATTTTGTGCGTATGGGTGATATCGGTGCGGCAGTTGAGGGAGTACTAAGGCATGAACGCCTAGGTGTAGTGCGTGATTTAGTAGGCCATGGTATCGGCAGGGCAATGCACGAAGAGCCAGACATTCCAAACTACGGCCGTCGTGGCACTGGCATGATGGTGCCAGTTGGCAATGCTATTGCAATTGAACCGATGGCTACACTGGGTACTTGGAAAGTTTCGTACACTGATGATGGCTGGACTATCAAGACGCGCGATGGCTCGCTAGCAGCGCACTTTGAGCACACTTTGCTGCTCCATCCTGACCGTGTCGAAATCATTACCAAGTTGTAACTTTTTAATGTGATGTGCTACCATAAAATAGCTATCCGATGGGTAGCTATTTTTGTACATTTCAACTTAGGAAGGTGATTGTTGTGGTTCGTGATAGCGAACTGGATCAGCTGAAGTCTGCCATGGACGCAGCGTTTGAACGTATGAACGCGGCGCGCAATGCAATGGACTTATCGTGGTCGCGGCGGTCAAACCTGTGTGACCAAATGAATACAGCATATGAACGGCTGTCTCCACTGCGCAATCGCATGGAGCAGACGTGGCAAGATTTGCAAGATGCGCGCGACCGTCAACAGCGAATTTGGGAATCAATGGACCATGGTGGCAGTAGCGAATATGAGCGTCTGACGGAGCTGATTAACGAAGCGAAGTCTAACGCTGATGCAGCATACGCCAATGCGCAAGATGCATTCCAAGACTCTCGTAGCGCCTATGATAGTCACGATGGCGCTGCGGCAAAAGAGTACTCAGAGGGGGCTCATCGCTATCTGGACGAGTGTCATGGGTATAAGACGAATTTCAGCGTTACGTTGAGGAGCGTCGCGAAGTGGCGCGTCAGCAAAAATCCGGTGGCTCAGAGCTACGTGAAGCTAAGTCGGAAACTGATCGCCTGCGTTCAGAGCACGAGCGACTTCATTCGGACTATGTCTCATCTAAATTTGAGTGGCAGTCGCTACGTGAGCGTTATCTCGAGGCCAAGGCTGAGAATGAGCGCGATACCGCGAACTATAAATCGGTCAAGGCGGATTTTGACCACGCTCACGATGCCTACATTCGGCGTCGCGACTTGGTTCAAAGTCAACGCAAACACGAGAAGGATTCGGATCGTGAGCTCGCGCGCAAGGCTGGTGTACCTAGCCAATACCTCGACAACGTCCTGGTAAAGCGTGATACTGACGGGACCGTCAATATCTACTATGGTGGCCTCGATACGCCCGACGGACTTGGTCATGGTCATTGCAGTATTGACTCTTCTGGCAAGGTAACTTATGACCGCGCACCTGGCGAAGCCCATGGTGCACAGAACTATAAGGATTCTAGCCACAAGAAGGCTGCACGCTCTAGCCAGATGGGTCGCGTTGCGCACGACAACACGAAGAACGCCGACTTCTTTGGTAGTGATGACTATCGCATGAGTGATCACGCTGCTTTCTGGCCACCTGTCCATACAGTGGATGAGTGGGGCTGCGACATCACCATTGCTTTTGGCAAGGGTGATCACGAGGGTGAAACTCTAATCTGCGATGGTCATGTTAGCGCCAAGGAGTTCTGGGGTATGAAATATATCCAGGAGGGTTCCAAGAAGGTCAAGGTGAAGCGCCATGATCATTACATGCCAGACGGTAGTCCTGCCGGAAAGCACAAGAATCGTGGCAACTACACTGGAGATCTTAATCGCGACTAACCTTACTAAGGCTTAAGACGACCGTTGCCAAGCGGTCGCCTTTTTGTATAATGAATTGTAATGACGAACACGAGGAAACTTGATAACTTGAATATTTACGGTGAACAATCTAACGGTAAACAGCTAATGATGCACTTGCGAGAGTGTATTAACCGAAGGCTGCATTCGAAAGAAGCTATTTATTGCCAGAACGATAGAAACAGTGTGGATGCGCGCGAACAAGCGGCCTATGCGGTTTTTACTGTATTGAACGGAGACAGCTCAACGTCGGATTGTCTACCTCAAATGGCTAATTTCATGCAGATGGTTAAAGACGCAGCATATGACGCGGCTGATTTGAGAGATATTAGCGGTGAATTGCCGTGGTTTGTCTTGTTGGGGTTAGTCGATGTGATGAACGAGATAGTTCAACAAGATAGGACAGCTAACGCATGTATTGGATATAGTGAAGATAGTTTAGTGTTTAAGATAATGAAAATATTGACTGCGCCAGAGTTGCATCTAATGAACGACAGGATGACGATCGCTCAGGTAGAAGACAGAAAGAATCAAATTGAGGATTGGATTACTTTCGAAAAAGACTACGCAAACAATCCTCTATTTGATAAAAGTTGAAGCTCTCGTAACTTTGCGCAGTAAACGTAACCGTGATATAATGGCACCAAATGAAAAACAAATATGCGATTGGTATAGATATTGGCACTAGTTCTGTCAAGGTGGTGATCGGTGCATTGCCAGCCGAAGAAGATGTCGATTTGCCGATTATGCGCCCTAATATTATTGGCGTTGGCGTGTGTCCTAGTGATGGCATGCGCAAGGGTGTAATCGTTGATATTAACAAGGTTGCTGATGCAGTCGATCGGGCTCTAGCCGACGCCGAGAAGATGAGTGGTGTTCATGTGAGCTGTGCAACTGTGTCAATTAACGGAACAAACATCATGGGTATGCCATCGCATGGTATGGTGGCAGTGAGCAATCCTAAGCAGCTAATCACCCAAGACGAAATTAATCGCGCGCTAGAGGCTGCAACTATTGTAAAATTAGCGGCTAACCGTGTAATCATTGACACGCAGGCACGCACTTTCAAGGTAGACAACCAGGATGGCGTGCGTGACCCAATTGATATGACTGGCATGCGGTTAGAGGTCGATGTCTATGTTACTACGGCGTTAATGCCGCAATTGCGCAATGTTGAACAGGTGTTAAGCCGATTGGAGGTCGAACCACATAAACCGTATATTCCCGCTGTACTCGCTGCGGCACGTGTTGCCATGGCTGATCGACAGCGCGAGAACGGGGCAGTGCTAATCGAGATTGGCCATTCTACTACCTCGATGGTGGTCTACGAAGAAGGAGATATTATTGATGTAAAAGTGTTCCCAGTCGGCTCGAATAATATCACCACTGATCTAGCCATTGGTTTGCGAACTGATTTGGACATTGCTGAAAAAATTAAATTGCAGCACGCCGTAGCTTCGGCAAGTTTACGTCGAGGCCACGAGGATGTCTTGGCTATCAAGACTACTACTGCCAGCGGCGAACCGCGTCGGATTGGCTTTAAATCCGCAGTAGTTGACGATATCGTTGAGGCGCGCCTAGAGGAACTATTTGGAATGGTTAATAAAGAGCTTAAGCGTATCAAGAAAGCGGCTAATTTGCCATGTGGTGCAATCTTAGCTGGTGGTGGCGCTAATCTACGTGGTATAGCCGATTATGCTAAAGCGACCCTGCAAATGAATGTACAGGTATATAAACCACGCGAATACAAGGATGTATCGGGCAAGGTTACCGACCCGATGTTTACTACGGCTATCGGTCTAATGGAGGCTGATGTCGACGCAGTCTTGCGTGAAGGCGACGGCGGTCAGAAGCGTTCGGGTGGTATATTTGACAGTATCAAGAGAATGTTTGAGCGCAAGTAGTTAGCTTGACCGTAACTGCTAATCGCGTGTATAATGTAGGAAATGCAGATAAGCTATTTTAGGAGGGTATATGCCAGAGGTTAAACCAGCAGAAGTCCAGGCTCCTGCTGTCATTAAGGTCGTCGGTGTCGGCGGTGCTGGTGGCGCAGCTGTCAACCGCATGAAGGATGCCGGTATTGAGGGTGTTCAATTTATTGCGATCAACACAGATGCGCAGGCTTTGCACCATTCACAGGCTGATGTGAAGATTCATATCGGTAAAGATACTACACGTGGTTTAGGCGCTGGTGCTGATCCATCAGTTGGCGAGGCAGCCGCCCGTGAAAGCGTTGACGAAATTAAGAAAGCAATAGATGGTGCTGATATGGCGTTTATTACCTTTGGTGCTGGCGGTGGTACTGGTACTGGTGCTGCTCCTGTTGTGGCTGAGGTGGCTCGTGATATGGGTATTCTAACTGTCGGCGTTGTAACACGTCCGTTCACCTTCGAGGGTCAGAAGCGTCGCATGAACGCTGATCTAGGTATTGCCAATATTTCTAAGGTAGTAGATACGCTAATTACCATTCCTAATGATCGCTTGTTGCAGACGATTGATCGTCGCACACCGCTACTTGAGACATTCAAGATCGCTGATGATATATTACGCCAAGGTGTTCAGGGTATTTCCGAATTAATTACGCAGAATGGCTTAATTAACCTAGACTTTGCCGATGTGAAGGCAATTATGTCTAATGCAGGTTCAGCCTTGATGGGTATCGGCCGTGCCAGTGGTGACGACCGTGCTGAGAAGGCGGCACACCAAGCAATTGAGTCACCGTTAATTGAAGTCAGTATTGATGGTGCGCGCGGTGTACTATTCAACGTCACTGGTGGTTATGACATGTCGATGGCTGAGGTTCAAGAAGCTGCTGAAATCATTACAGCTGCCGTATCACCAGACGCCAACATTATTTTTGGTGCTACATTGAAGCCTGAAATGGAAGACGAGCTAATTATCACCGTAGTGGCAACTGGCTTTGACTCAAACTACTTTGCTACTAACGAAGGACGTCGGCCTAATGCAATGTCTACTGCTGCCGCGACACCAAAGGAAGAGACAAAGACTCCAGAAGCTGTCGCTACGGCTGTCGATAACATCAATCTAGATAGTATTGATTTAGACAATGACGCTGATACTACTGGTGCTGGTGCAACTGATTTTAATGCCGAGTCAACCAATGATACGGCATGGACTTGGCCGAACGCCGACGCAGAAGTAACTAACGATACAGACTCTGACTTGGACAACAAGCCGGACGATGCGGATACATTTGACAATACTGACAGTGACGCCAATAAGGCCAACGCAACTGACAATAGTCTACTGAGTCCATCTAGTGATGATGAGGACGAGGAATCGCGTGATACGTTGTTTGATACGCCATCCTTCCTGCGCCGTCGTTTCCATCACAAGAACAAGGAAAATCGCTAGTGCAATGCCCAAAATGTAAACATGATGATAGCCGTGTTGTAGAGTCGCGTGATGCAGGTTCGGCAATACGTCGTCGCCGCGAGTGTTTGAACTGTGGCACGCGCTTTACGACCTACGAGCGCATCGAGCATCCTAACTTAGCCGTCGTTAAATCGGATGGTCGTAAAGTACTATTTGATCGACAGAAACTATATAATGCCATCCAGCGCTCAGTGGGTAAGACTCTAGATAACGAAACTGAGGTGGATGATATCGTGACCAAAGTTGAAGACCGTCTGTATGCTGATGGCGAGTTAGAATTTCCTTCTAACAAAATCGGTGACTTGGTGATGGACGAACTAGCACATCGCAATGAAGTGGCGTATGTGCGCTTTGCTAGCGTTTACAAGAAGTTCAAGAATGCCGACGAATTTGCACAAACTCTGCAAGAGTTACGGCGCAACCTAGAAAACGAGAAAAATAAGGAATAAAAGGAATAAAAGGAATAACGTCTAGGACAAACGTGCCTATATGATATAAATAACGAGGAGGGTGGTATGAAGCTAACTATGGTTTACCGTGAAAAATCAGATTGTCGTCTAATGGTAGAGAACTTTCTGCGTGATTTTCGCTTTCAAACTGGTAACGATATTAGTACGCTTGATCCTGACACGCGCGATGGCGCTGACTTCTGTCGCATCCATGATATAGTCCGTTATCCAACATTGATTGCAACAATGCCCGATGGATCGGTCTATCGTATGTGGACAGGCGACTTGCCAGCCATTAGTGATGCGGCGTTGGCTGCAAGCGCTTAGGCGCCTAAGCACAACCGTATTGACAATAACTCTCTGTGCTTATACAATAGGGATCGTAATAAAGGTGTGATAGGTAGCTTTAACAGGCGCGATATTAATTACTATCTGTAACTGTTCGTTCGTGGCTACGTTAATAGGAAGGTGATGAAGACTAAAAATCCAAATGCATTAAACAAAATAGCAGATTCTACTATGTCGCATAGCAAATTAGCGACATTGGCTGCTAATTTGCTATGCGAGGGGTGCTCCCTTTCTCGATTGATTAAACTAACTAAAACAATTGTTTTGTCATTCATAGGGCTTGCACTGGTAACAGCAAGCCTATCGGTCGGCATAACAGCTGTCGCTAAAAAGGGTGAAGTACAACCCCAAAGTGCAAATACCCTAGCATTAGCCAAAGCTAGCAATAATTCATCTGTTAATAAAATTACACTAATAAAGGCAGGTACAGGCTTAGATGGTGAGGGTGGTAGTAATAACACCGTCCTAATAAACAACAGTGCAAAATGGCGTATAGCATTGAACCTGTCAACGGGTACTACAACTGTCACTATGGAATTTCCTAATGGCAACGTAATTGATGGGGCATCCATTTCGTCAGCTGCCGGCTGTGTGGATGGCAGTAAAGTAGAAAAGATCAACGGCAGTTATACCAATAACAAGGCTACATGTGTTATTAAAGCCGACTCACCAAAATCTCAGAACTGGGACATCACCGACTATGTCTTTGGTGGCAATGGTCAGAGGCTAGCTCCCACAAAGGTTACAGTTAATGGTCAAAATTACACTGGCGCCATTCCCTCGGTAACATTGAAGGGTAAGGCGAACTATAAGACCATGTTGGGTCAGTACGGATCGACCTTAGTCAAAAAGCTGGGCTATGTAACATTCGGGTTAAGTGTGTACATTCAGGCTGCTGATAAATCTGCTCCTATTGGTCTGGAACCTCTAGGTGACACAGTTAAGCTTACTGTAGATATGTCTAGTCTACCGTCCGATTGGGAGATTTACACCGCTAATAGTATGGGTCATATAAATCTTTCGTACGGTGCGGGTGATTCTGAAAGCAGGATATTGTCCTATGGTAGCTGGACGCCAAGTAAATCTGCTGACGGTAAGCGCCTAGAGCTTACAGTAAAAAACACAGCTATTGGCTATCGTCATTTTCCGACAGAAAATGACTATGGACGTGTACTTGAGGGAACTGATTTTTGGGCTACGTATGCATACCAAACTATTTATATTAGCGTGCCACTAAAATCATTGTCTGCAAACGGTCAAAACTATCAGCTAAAAACATTGGACTCCGTAGCGAGTACGATAGATGGAGCACAAACAACGCAAATTAGTGGCTCTAACGTAGGAGTGTGGCTATCAAGTCGTATAAATGGTAGTGTTTGGATATATGTAGCCCCCTCGAGCGTGTTGGGCCGCGATGACTATTGGAATGAGGATACACTGCCTGTGTATCCTGGTGAATCTTATAAGACTAATCCTCGTGTAGCTTTTGTAAATACAACCGACACGCCGAATACTAACGTAAATAGCTGTATGGCATGGGACGGTAGATATACCGAGCCTGATGGTGATGGTACCCCTAAACTGATCAATAACAACATTACGGGTAACCTTTGGGCGCAGTACGGTGTGGTTTCTAGTGATGGTGTGCCGAATACTAGAACTGACTGTGGGGTAGTGGGGGATAGCAAGGCGAACTTCTTTAACACTATGGCTGAAGCGAAAGCTTATGCGGCTAAAAAGGTGGTTATGTCAATGCTATTCGCTTTCATGGTGATAAAGCTGTTTTAGGTGAATACGACATTGCTTATTATCCACTAAGGATTAAATCTAATACACCTGTCGGCACTAGTGTTAAGCATAGCCTTTATGTTTCAACCAATGAATGGCAGTTGGCTGATCCCGCTACTCAGAGCCTTGTTGTTGTTCCTGGAAAAGTCCATCCTGAGTTAAAGCTATCCAATAACTCTACGACCAGCCCTAATGCTAAGCCAAATGAAATCGAGCATCTAACTATTACGCCATATGCTTATGCAGCAGACACCAATGTTAAGGCTATAGTAACATTGCCAGCAGATATTTCGCCTGTAGATGGTTCGTATAAATATAACGGTAATAAATTAACTCCAACTAGTGTAGTTAAAAATACAGACGGTACTACAACCATTACACTGCCGCTTGGCACGGTAGGATCTAAAGATGCGGTTAACGCTAAACAACCTGACATTACGATGGACGCAGTGGTGTCTCCGACAATTGAGACACCAGCCTCTAGGACTATAGCTGTTGCTATGTCTGGCGATGGTACGGGTCGTCTCGGAGATTCCTGGAAATCTCAATCTGCTACATTTTCTGTTTCTAAGACAACTAGTAGCTATGGCTATAACATATCGCAGAGCAGCGCCGCTTTGCTGCCCGGGGATAACCAAACGTATAATTTTACCTCATACAGTAATCCAGACAAAGATAGCCCAAATAAATCTATGACTACACTGTCTATGTTGCCATACAACGGCGATAAAAACGGTACAAAGAACATTAAATATAGTAATGTTACCGTAAAGTTGACCGATCCTAAACTTAATGTTTATGGACTAGGTGGTTACTATACGACAGACCCTAGGGTGCGAAATATCGACTTAAACGATCATTCGGCTGTGAACAGCTTTTTGTCCTATAAGGCTGCCTGGCATGAAGTATCGTTGTCTGACTTCAATTGGGGTTCTGATGCTATTACACTGCCTAGTAACGCCACTGCTATAAAGTGGGTTGATACTAAAGCTATAAAAGATCGACTGTTGAGTTTTAGTTTAACGATTAATAACGTTCGCGCGACAGCTAGTGATGCCAAGCTGGCCACGGCTATAAATTATGTAGCTGTAACAGGTAGTTCGCCAATTGTTAACCCTGTTTCTCAGACTGCTGACGTTGCCGAAACTAAGGTGGATGTTAGTCTAGATAAAGCACTAGCTAACCTGAGCAGGGAAGAGAGCGGAGCTACCGGGCTTCTCTCTACCACTAACAGCGTAACCGCTGCAACCAACAGTGCCAGCGGTTATAGCCTAACCATGAAGGCTAAGGCGGCTAATAGCTTAATCAATAGCTCGACTAGCAAGCATACAATCGAGGCGTCAGCTAGTGCTGCGCCAAAATCATTGGCCACTAACACTTGGGGCTATGCGCTACCTGGTAACACAGGTGAGGGATTTGGTAGTCTGGCGGACTATACTAAGCCGACTAGCGCTACAACCTTTGCTAAAGTACCAAGTAGTACTGATGATGCGGTAATTATAAAGCACACGGCGAATAGACCAGACCAGACTACGGGTGATGTTACTAAGGTTGCCTACGGTGTTAATCTAGGTGATAACAATGTAGCTGGTACATATAAGACCGAAGTAGTCTATACGGTTACAGCTAACCCGTTCGAATAATCGGGCTGACTACAACAAACCTATAACAGTAGCGAGCGGATAATAGCCTGTCATGTAAAGCAGGGCAGGTTTGCTGTGCTATAATTATTATTAAGTAAAAGTGCAGCCGTTTAACTGCATTAGAAAGATAACGAGGAGGAATTTTGAAGTTTCAATCAGGTACCCGACGACGGGCGAGTGAGTACGAGAAAGATCTCGTGTTGAAGTGGAAGAAAAATCGGACATTCCAAAAATCAATCGAACTACGTGACCCAGCCAATTCATATGTATTTTACGATGGGCCTCCGTTCATTACGGGTGTGCCGCATCATGGTACGCTGTTGAGCTCTATCATCAAAGACGCCGTCCCGCGCTATTGGACTATGAAGGGTAAGCGTGTTGAGCGTCGCTGGGGCTGGGACTGTCACGGCTTACCGGCAGAGAACTTTGTTGAAAAACAGATGGGTATTGTTGATCGTCGCCAGATTATAACTAACCCTGATCAGAAAGCCCCACTAGATAAGGATGGCAATCCTTTGCCAACTATTACTTTGGAAAAGTATATAGAAACCGCGCGCGATTCGATGATTGCCAATAGTGAGACCTGGGAGGGCGTGATTGATCGTGTTGGTCGCTGGGTCGACTTCAAGGGTGCATATCGCACAATGAATAAGGATTTTATGGAGTCTGTTTGGTGGGCGTTCAAACAACTATATCAGGCAGGTAAGATTTACGAAGGCGAGAAAGTCCTAATGTACGATACAAAGTTCGCAACACCGGTATCGAAGGCTGAAGTGACAATGGATAACGACGCCTATCAGACAGTGACTGACCCGTCGGTATTCGTAAAATTCATGCTACGCGATGGCGAAGCTGCAAAAATTGGCTTGCCGAATGATGCCAAAATCCTAGCTTGGACTACTACACCATGGACGTTGCCGGCTAACTTGATGTTGGCGGTCAATTCAGACATGACTTATGTGCTAGCAAAAGTCGGAGATGAACATTTTGTGATTGCTAAGGACTGTCTAACTAACACACTGCAGGACGAGCGACACCAGCCGATTGCCTACACGATCGAGAAGGAATTCAAGGGCGAGCAGTTAGTTGGACTAAAATACCAGCCACTAGATACTGGTTCGACTTGGCCAACTGACCCAGAAATCGTCAGCAAGATTCACCAGATCTACGCTGCGGACTTTGTTAGTAATGAATCTGGTACGGGCATCGTTCACATTGCACCAGCCTACGGTGAAGACGACTTCGCCTTAGCCAAAGCCAATGGCATTAAGGCCTTCCACGTTATTGACGACAACGGCTACTACTTTGATAGTATTTATCAGGGGCGTGAGGTCTGGACGAACAATAAATTTATTGCCAAGGATCTAAAAGAGAAGGGTATCGTTTATCAAATCCGCTACATCCAGCACGAATATCCGTTTAATCCGCGGTCCAAGCAGCGCATTATGTACCGTGCTATCCCATCATGGTTCTTTGATATTCAGAATTCTAAGCCACTGATGTTAGAGCAGAACGAGAACATTAACTGGTTCCCAGCTCACCTGAAGCATGGTCGATTTATGAAGAATATCGAGCAGGCACCTGATTGGAACCTCAGTCGCGATCGCTTCTGGGCTAGTGCTATGCCTGTCTGGAAGGGTGATAAAGGCGGTATCATCGTGGTTGGCTCGTATGACGAGCTATACAAGCTGAGCGGTAAGCGCCTGAAGGACTACCACCGCCCGTGGATTGATCAGGTTAAGTTTTATGCCGACAAGCTACCTGCAGATGTACGCAAAGAATACGGTATGCAAGATGGTGAGGTCTATACTCGCATCGACAAAGTGCTGGACTGCTGGTTTGAGTCAGGCTCAATGCCGTTTGCGCAGTTGCACTATCCGTTTGAGAACAAAGAGAAGTTCGAGCATAACTATCCGGCGGATTTCATTGTGGAATACATCGGTCAGGTGCGCGCCTGGTTCTACTATGTTCATACGGTGAATACGGCGCTTGCTAGTATCGGCGCCTTCGGCAAGGATCGTATGACTGGGCATTTGAACGCCTACAAGAACGTTATTACTACCGGTGTGGTAGCTGGTAATGATGGACGTAAGATGAGTAAATCCTTGGGTAACTTTACTGACCCTAATACTTTGATGAACCAGTATTCTGCAGATAGTCTACGCTTCTTACTACTAAGTTCACCACTGTTAAACGGTGAAGACTTTGCCTTGCAAGACAAGGATGTGTCTGACGTAGCGCGCAAACTAGCGATGATTTGGAATATGTACGACTTCTTTACGATGTACGCCGCGGTTGATGGCTGGGAGTATAATGGTGATTCTGTGCCGACCATTAATCTATCTGACCTCAACAACCCGTTGGATCGTTGGATTGTTAGCCGTGTACATCAGCTAACAGCGCATATCGAGAAGTTCATGGACGGTTACAATATTCCAGATGCCTTAAGTGCAGTGATACCGTTCGTTGATGACGCTAGTAACTGGTACGTGCGCCGCAGTCGTCGTCGCTTCTGGAAGAGTGAAGACGATAGTGATAAGGCACAGGCTTACCAGACCTTGCACTATGTATTAGTGCGTCTCAGCGTGATCTTAGCGCCATTCGTACCGTTCTTAGCCGAAGAACTGTACCAAGATTTAACTGGTGGTGAATCAGTGCACTTGCTAGATTGGCCAACTGATAACCCAGTAGACGACAAAGTCTTGGCTGACATGGCACGTACGCGTAACCTAATTAACAGTGGTCTAGCGCTACGTATGCGTAGGGATGACTCTACCAACGAGAAGCAAGTGAAAATTCGTCAACCATTAGCTTTTGCTAGCTATAGCGGTAAGCGTCTTGATCCGTATTACGAGCAGATTATGCGCGACGAGCTGAATGTCAAGCGAATCAATTGGGTTGAGAATTTGGCGGATTACCAGGCAGGCCCAGTAGTAACAGATGTCAAGGTAAACGATCAGAGTGAGGTTGAGGGTTGGCTGGAACTAAATAAGCAGCTAACGCCTGAGCTTGAGCTTGAAGGCCTAAGTCGTGAAGTGATTCGTGCTGTACAAAAGGCACGAAAGAGCGCTGGTCTGAATGTTGACGACCGAATTGAGTTAGCTATTCTAGCTGACGACACTAAGCTTGTTAACGCAGTGAAGGGGTATGCCAAAACTATCCAAGCAGAGACTCTGGCAATCAAGCTTGCTGATGATCTGTCTGGCGGTGATGTCCATGCTGAGCCAGCTAAGGCTAACGGTATTAAGTTTACGGTAAAGCTAAGAAAAGCGTAGACTAGCTAGCGACTACCACCTCAATCTAAACCCTCCCTTGCAGGAGGGTTTAGATGTATCTTTAGTCTTCTAAACGGTGCTTTGAACTTAAAACACTCCCCCTGCAAAGGGGGTAGGCGTAAGCGTACGCATAGTTAGAGTAGAGCGCTGTTTAACTAAACCCCTCCCGCAAGGGAGGGTTTAGACTAAAATAGCTGCACTATTGAGGCGCTATTTTATCTCGGCGTTCTGCAGGTTTAGTTCACGCTCGTGGGCCTGTAGATGCTCGATGATGTCGTCGATATCGCCATTCATTGCAGCAGGAATGCCACTGCGACTGTACTTGATACGGTGGTCGGTGATACGATCCTGTGGAAAGTTATAAGTGCGAATCTTCTCGCTGCGGTCGCCGCTGCCGATTAAGGCGCGCCGTTCGGCGGTTTCGGCGGCTGCTTTTTTGTCAATCTCAATCTGGAGCAGGCGCGAGCGTAAAACTTCTAAAGCTTTCTCTTTGTTCTGAATTTGTGAACGACCGTCTTGGTTTGTAACGACTAGGCCGGTAGGCAAGTGGGTAATGCGAACGGCAGAGTCGGTGGTGTTGACGCCCTGACCGCCGTGACCAGAGCTGCGGTAAATGTCGATGCGTAGATCCTTGGGATCAATATGAATATCGGTTTCGGATGCCTCGGGCAGTACGGCAACTGTGGCGGTACTAGTGTGAATGCGACCTTGTGACTCTGTCACGGGCACACGCTGAACGCGATGAACGCCGGACTCGAACTTTAATTTAGCGTATGGCTGATCGCCAGTGACTTTTAGGATAACTTCCTTAATGCCGCCAGCGTCATTGGCGCTCTCTGTCATAATTTCGGTCTTCAGTCCGTGGTTTTCGGCGTAGCGTAGATACATTTTTAGTAGCTCGCCTGCAAATAGACTGGCTTCGTCACCGCCAGCGCCAGCACGGATCTCCATGATGACATTTTTATCGTCATTGGGGTCGTGCGGTGCTAACATGGCGTTAATTTCGTCATTTAGGTCGCCGATTTTGCCTTCTAGCTCAGGGATTTCCAACTGAGCTAGCTCAGCCAATTCGGTATCCTGGCTATTTGCTAGCTGCTTTGCCTCGGCTAGCTGGTTCTCTAGATCAGAACGTAGTTTAGCGCGATCTAGAATGTCATTCACTTCGGATAGGCGCTTGCCTTTGGCGGCAAAGTCTGGGTCAGAGAAGGCGTTAGGGTCTGCCATAAAAGTCTCGAGCTCTGTCTTCTCGCGCGTTAATTCATCAAGGTTTATCTTAATCTCCATAGTTATATTATAACAGATAAACAATAACTAATGCCCGCCCTAAATCCGTTCTAATAGGGCAGGCAAATAAAAATACCCCCTACGGGGTATTTAGTGCTTAGGCCTCAGCCTTCTCGGCTTTTTTAGTGGCGGCCTTCTTGGCGGCTTCAGTCTTGGCGGCGTTGCGCTTGGCTAGGGCTTCCTTAGCTTCCTTAGCAGCCTTCATCTTAGCGGCAAAGCGATCAACACGACCTTCCGTATCGATAATCTTCTCTTCGCCAGTGAAGAATGGGTGGCTGGCACTACTGATGTGTAGGTGGACAACAGGATATTCGTTGCCATCTTCCCACTTGATTGTCTCGTTAGTTGGGGCAGTAGACTTTGTTAAGAAAGAAAAGTTTGCAGCCTCGTCTTCGAAGACAACTAAGCGGTAGTTATCTGGGTGAATATTTGCTTTCATATCTGTAGTATTTTAACCTAGATCGCTTAAAAAGTCAAAAACGATAGTATTAAAGATAGCTCATCTAAATCGATGAGCTATCTAGGGCTATAACAGTACCGCTTAACTAGTGCTGTCCACTCTGTGTATTGACTGCATTGGTTGGAGCAGTGGCGTGGTTAGCTTGGGTCTGAGGCTGACCTTGACCACCCCCGACGCATGCGCTAGATGATTTGAACTGATCATTGGTACATAGTGTTGTAACTAGGCTCTTCATGTTTTCGCTAACAGACTTATCGCTGTTGACCTTATTCTGCAGGTCGGTGATTTGTTTGCTTAGGCTGGTAATCTTACTATTTTGGTCATCGATAGTTTTCTGCTTGGCAGAAATGTCTTTGTCTTTGTCGGTAACTTGCTTGCTCAAGTCTTGTATGCGATTTTGTAGGGCGTCATAGTTAGTGGTAGCTTTGCTACTTTCGGCGCTGTCGTTGTTGGCAGTGTCACTAAGTTGGCTGACTTTGGCTTTAGCGTCGGCAAGTTCACTCTGGCTCTTGTTGTTCTGTGTGTAGAAATATATGGCTGCAATGGTTGAGATTATAAACAATACACCAAAGACAATTGTTAATAAGGAAATGGTGATTTGCTTCTCGCCGCTATTTTGAGCAGCTTTCTTGGCTACGTCCTTCTTGGCTAGATCTTTCTTTTCTAGCTTGAATTTACCGTCATTGGCTTTAGGTGCCACGGACTGTCCGTCGGCTGCGGCGGCTGCAGCTGCAAAGATATCTGATTTGTTGTCAGCAGTCTTAGGCTCGCTAGCAACCACTGGCTTGTGATTTGCGACTGGTTGTGTGCTAGGCTTAGGAGCGCCGCCTAATGCGGTCGTGGCTCTGTTGTTGGTTAAGCTAGCAATGTCACCAAAGTCGTTTTGGGACTGTGGGTTTGCTGATAGCATACCATCTAGAGTTACGTGTTGACTAAGGCGATCGTTGATACCATTGCTACCGGCTAAAAAGTTGTCGGCGTTAGGATCGTTTGCTAAGTCATTATCAGAAACTGGCCTCGGTAAAACCGGTTTGAATGGATTGTTGTCTTTCATCTTTCTATTTATCTCCCACCATTAAATTTATAATGCTTATAGTTTAACAAAAGAGAAAAAAGCATTCAATATTGACAAATTATAGAACTTGTGCTAGTATAATGACATCATGAAAAACAAAAACAGTATCAGTAGAGCACAGCAAAATAAAGCATCAGCATGGGAAGGCACACTACAGTCAAACGAAGCTAAAGAGTCATTAAAAGATAGCCGCAATAGTGCCAAACATACAATGGCGAATTTGGCAATCAAAACTTTCGCTGAACTGTTGACAGACCTTAAATCTAACGCCGACGATGTCGACAAAATTTCGAACGGCGCAACGACATTTGAAATACCTAGATAATTCTGATACAATGCTCCTGTAATATTAATTAATGAAACAGCTATTCGCATAACTCCTGATTACTCGGGGCGGATAGCGAAGGAAAGGAGTTTAGAGGTGTCAAACGTTGACATTAAACAGCTATTTGAGGCTGGTGCGCACTTTGGTCACAAGACTTCGCGCTGGAATCCTCGCATGGCTGAATACATCTTCACCAAGAAGGATGGTGTACATATTATTAACCTAGAAAAGACTGTAACGGCAATCGAGTCGGCACAGAAATTCTTGCAGGACGTTGCTAGCCGTGGTCGCCAGATCCTGTATGTTGGTACAAAGAAGCAAGCCAAAGAAGTCGTCAAAGACGCAGCTGAGACTGCTGGTGAACCATATGTAGCTGAGCGCTGGCTAGGCGGTATGCTAACCAACCAGGTTACTACTGTTAGCCAGATCAAGAAATTAAAGCTACTAGAAAAGCGCATGGAGAGCGGCGAGCTAGCTAACCGTTATAGCAAGCTAGAGGTTCAGCGCTACCAAGAGGAAATCGATAGTCTGAACGTTAAATACGGTGGCATTAAGGAAATGCGTGGCAAGCCGGGTGCGTTGTTCGTGTTAGATGCTGTGTCAGACCGCAATGCTATTAACGAGGCTAACAAGCTAAATATTCCTGTGGTTGCCATCTGTGATACCAACGCTGATCCACGTGGTGTGGACTACGTCATTCCAGCTAACGACGATGCAATCTCAACTTTGCAACTGATTGCTAGCTACATCGACGAGGCCGTCAAAGCAGGTGCTGCTGTTGCTAGCGAGCGTGCTGCCGAGAAAAAGGCTGCTAAGGAAAGCAAATAGTTAAAGATAGAGGAGAATACAATGGGTGTAACTCTTGATGAAATTAAGAAGCTGCGTGAGCTATCTGGTGTTGGTCTAACCGACGCTAAGAAGGCTCTAGTCGAGGCTAACGGCGACTTTGACAAGGCACTAAAGGCCATGCGCGAGAAGGGTCTAACTAAGGCTGAGAAGCGTGGCGAGCGTGAAGCTCGCGAGGGCTTAATCGAGTCTTACGTGCACAATGGTCGTATTGGCGTAATTGTCGAGATCAATTGTGAGACTGACTTCGTTGCACGTACTGACCAATTCAAGGAACTAGCACACGAGGTTGCTATGCAGGTTGCTGCAATGCATCCAAAATGGGTTAGCGAAAAGGACGTACCAGAGCAGGTAAAGGCCGATAAGCGCGCAGAGCTTGTCGAGGCTGCTAAGAACGATCCAAAGAACGCTAACAAGCCAGCTGACATCTTGGACAAGATCATTGATGGTCAGCTAAAGAAGTACTTTAGCGAGCTAGTCCTGATGGATCAGCCATACTGGAAGGATGATAGCAAAGATATGGGTACGATGATTAAAGAGAATATTGCCAAATTAGGTGAAAATATCGTCGTCCGCCGCTTTGCTCGCTTTGAACTAGGTGTAACCGAAGACTAGTAATAGCTAGCTTAGACTGACATCACGAAAGTAAATAGCACTCAGTAATGGGTGCTATTATTATATATTATAAGCATGATAGAGGCTTGAGTTTAACCGAGCTTAACTATACTTAGCTTAAACGGTTTACCACTAAAAAGAGCAATAGGTATATAACATTCTTGACATTTTATAAAGCTTATGCTAGTATTATAGTTGTTAATCTAAGAAGATAGAAAAGGAAATAAATGAAAAACTACGAAAACTACAATGCAAGCAACCCGTACGACAATGCTAGCGAGGATTATGAGGGCCACAGTTACTATGACTATCTCGACGACGAAGATCTTGAGACTGAGGGTTCAGCTGCTGCTCGTCTCAATAAGGAACGTCGTATAATGGCTCGAGAGGCCTTGGGACGTCTAGATGATGGGCGAGATCATCCAGTAACAGTCACAAAACGCCAGGTTGTATCAGCTGAAGCGGATACCCCAGCACCAAAAGCCGAAGAGCCAAAGACGATGAGTGTGTCAATGGAACAATATAAGAGTGCTGTTGACTGGAAGCGTCGTGAATATGAGCATGGTACTAATTATTATCGAACACCTGACGGCTCAATTATCCCAGCTGGTCGCTATGATCCTAAAGACTTAAATGACGCTGGCAACGAGACGGTTAAACGCTAGTTTATCGATAGGATAATCTATAATCCACCTCTAATGTGAGGTGGATTATTTATGAGGTGTAAGAAATATTCTATTGACTAATAGCATAATTAATGGTAATATACATAAGTATTTAGCAATAATACGTTGCTACAATAAGTACGAGAAGACGAGACATTAGATTCATTAGAAAGGATCGGCTCATGGTAGATTCGGATCTCTTGAAGAAAGACTACGATGACTATATGGGTAGGCTACACAATCTGGAGTATCCACAGGGTGCCGATTTAGCTGCTTTTTGGTCATGTATGTCGACTTCGGCAATGTATAAAGGTTATTGGGCGCGAGCTATTGCCTACAACTATTTGTTCGAGGTTGGTGCGGTGCCTATGACATCAGATAACAAGTGGATTTATGACTGGGCATCATCGCTGGTGGCGGATAGTTATTCTGCTTCCGATGACAGAAATATGCGAGTTCAATTTAAGGAGACTGATGATTTCGGCGGCGACAAATGGTTGCTGTTAACAGACTCAACAGATCACGGTTTGCAACAGTCTTTAGTGGAACAGTCAGTCAAAATTGGCGAGCCACTGGAGTCACTGGAACAAGAGTGTAAGGAGTGTATGAAGTCTTATAATCTTGTGGCGGGCTTTAATGTCCATGTCGATAATCGTGACTTTGATTATTTCAATCGTGTTATCGAGATGGAATGTGATGCCGATGAAAACATGACATCGCACTATAGCGCCAATCAATATCCTGTCGGTAGTGATCTGATTAAGTATGCGGCGCCACGTGGCTTCCGCGCTTAAAATCAGGATCTGCTGTTTTGATAACTTAGTTTCGGATACTATATAACGTATAGTACGTACCTTTACCCTGCATCTTAGTGGTGCAGGGTATTTAATTTTCCTAAAGATAACAAAATAGCTGTACAATAAAAGGCCACCCCATGTTGTTACGGGGTGGCTTTGATATTGCGACAGGTGAGTGGGTTGGCTAGGCTTAGCGATTAGCTTAGTCCTAAGCTGGATAGGTTAATACCAATATCGCGCAGCCAGTCAGGTGCTTTTGGGAGGGTGTTCTCGGGCTGTGGCTGATAGAATGTGATAGAGCGCATAGCTGAATCACAGTCTATAGTCTGGACGGCGACAAGCGCAATAACCTTTTTATTAGCGTCGTAGCCTATTAGAATCCTGAAAGTTGGGTCTTTGTAAGAATAGAGCAGGCAATAGCTGCTGACACTCACAGAGACATATTCACGCAGAAGCTGGTTGAGCTTTTTGCTAGGCCTAAACCAGCATGCGTGTTGATCTTCATGCTCGATCGCAAATTTGCATACTAGATCAGGCTGGTTATGTGCCATCTCGGTGGTTAGCTTTTGTAGCTTGTTATTGATGCCACGGGCTTCCTCGCTTGATAGAGGTTGGATATCGTCAGCATAATCACTCGGTATGAGCGTCTGAATTGTGCCGAAGGCGAATGCCAACTGATCAAATACGCCAACATTAATGCTGGACTGAACACTCGATATGTAGCTTGACACAGGTAGTCCCTTTCTGTCGAATAATGTAGGTAAAGATCATTCCATGCAGCAAAGTAAACTGTACTCCACGCGCGGAATGATAATATAATAACATCTTAGATACATACCGTCAAGCTTAGCGGTAATTGACATTTCGGCATATATATGCTAAGCTTTCTACTAGAAAAGGAAAATCAGATATGTACTACGACGAAAACGGTAACATTATCACCCCTGAATCAGAAAAATTTTTTAGCAAGGAACATAAGGAATTCGACTTTGACGCGCAAAGCGCAGAGCGTCAGAAGCAAATACTAGGATGGGAAGCAATTGCGGACAATGCAGAAGAAGTGCTGAGTGGCAAGTTGCCAACCGCAGAGGCTATCGAAGATAGCCGCAATCAGCTAGAAACCATTGAAAAAAGCGAAGACGCTATGACAGCGCAAGCACAAGAAATGAAATCGGCGGCGCAGAACAATGCGCAGACAGCCGACCAACAGGTGCAGCAAGTAGCCGATGAAGTTGGCGTTGACACTGAGCAGGCCAAGGGTCTAGTTGCCGTTGCGGCATCAGCGCAGGATCGTATGTCGACTGCTAGCTACAATATGCAGACTAGTGGTACAGTGTTAGCAAATATTGACGCTAAATTAGCTGAACAGACGCGACGCGAGATGGCTGCGCAGATGTCTAACGATCGTTCAGGTGGCGTAGATTACCAAACTTCATTCGAGGTTAATACGGGTGTTAAGAATTCTAATCTAGTCAAAGATCCAAATATTTCTGGCGAAATTATGCAGGCAGGTATTGATGCGTTGCATGATGATGTGCGAGTGGCACAACAGGGGCAAAGTTTTGGCTCTGTACAGAAGGGTACGGTCAACAGGCAGGATGCTATAGCCAAAGCAACCGCTGAGGCATACAACTTGGCAGATTAGTCTGTGGTATAATCTGTTTATGGATACAAGTATTTACGAAGAGAAGTTTGACGCCGCCGTGGCTCGCTTTGCCGAGGAAGTCAAGAAAGTGCGGACTGGTCGTGCTCACCCAGACATGCTGAGCGGTGTGCGCGTTGAAGTTTACGGTACTAAGATGCCGCTAAACCAGGTTGCTAGCCTAAGCGCACCAGAAGCTACACAGATTTTGGTCACGCCTTTTGATCCGGCTAATGTACATGCAATTTCCAATGCTATTGCAGCCGATTCAACGCTAGGTTTTAACCCGTCTGACGATGGTCGCAATGTTCGCGTGCCGATACCGCCACTAACCGAGGAGCGTCGCCGCGAGATTGTAAAACAATTGAGCGCTAAGTTAGAGGAAGCTAAAATTGGCCTACGTACCATTCGTGACGATGCGCGTAAAGCCATCAAGGCCGCCAAAGAGGCTAAGGATATTAGCGAAGACGACCAGAAACGTCTAGAATCAGGTATAGATGACAGCGTTGCTAAAGCTACCGCTAAGTTATCTGATATTGCCAAGACCAAAGAAAAAGAAATCATGACGGTTTAATAAACTAAGCCGATAGAAGATAATAGCCCCGGACTTAAGTGCCGGGGCTATTATGAATGGTGAATACAAAGTGATTTGCAGCTTTTTATGCTAAAATAGGTTTAATGATGAATGAAGCAAGGGTTCTGCCAAATCATATCGGGTTCATTGTCGACGGTAACCGTCGCTGGGCTCGAGAGCGTGGACTGCCAACCTATAATGGTCACAAACGCGGTTTTGAGGTTCTAAAGCAGATGGCTTACGTGGCACAGGCGCGTGGCATTAAACATGTCAGCGCATTTATATTTTCGACCGAGAATTGGCGGCGTAGCGAAGACGAAGTCGGATATTTGATGAAACTGTTTTTGTCGGCTTTCCAAAATGACATGCGCCAGATGGTAAGGGACGGCTTTCGGATTATCTTCTTGGGTCGGCGTGATCATCTGAGTAAACAAATCCTAGATGCAATAGCGGAAACTGAGCGAGATTCAGCTAATAATACCTCTACTACGCTAGCATTATGCTTTAACTATGGTGGTCGCGCAGAGATTGTCGATGCCGCAAAACATCTAGCGGCAGCAGTACAGCAGGGCGATGTTAGCCTAAAGGATTTTGCAGACAGTGATCTAGATAAATATATGTATCATCCAGAATTGCCAGATTTGGATATGGTGGTGCGTACTAGCGGTGAAGAGCGTATTAGCGGCTTTATGCTGTGGCGCTCAGCCTACGCAGAGTTCTTATTCCTACGTAAGAACTGGCCAGATATGACCGAGGCGGATTTCGACGCATGTCTAGATGAATTTGCTCACCGTCAGCGGCGCTTTGGAAAATAGCGACTTATAGTACTGACCAATTTTGGTTAATTACGATTAGTTCTAGCTAATTCGGTCTTATGCTATTATATAGATAAGCATTTTAGATTTTATTTTAAGGAGGGTGTTTTGTTAAGTGGTTTAGAGTGGTGGCAGATTGCGCTTGGTGTCGTTGTGGGTTTAATTATCCTGGTAGTTTTAGTGGTGTTACATGAATTGGGTCATATGATTGTAGCACTGAGGAACGGTGTCGACGTCGAAGAGTTTGGCATTGGCTTTCCACCGCGAGCAAAAGCATTTGGCAAGTACAAGAAAACCCTGCTAACTATAAATTGGCTGCCGCTAGGTGGCTTTTGTAAGATGAAGGGCGAGAGTGACGAAGACACGGGCAAGGGTACTTTTGGTGCGGCAAGCTTCTGGTCGAAGACTAAGATTCTATTTGCAGGTGTGTTTGCTAACTTCTTGACTGCGGTAGTGCTGTTTATGGTTTTGGCATTCTTTGGCATTCCTAAGCTGTCGGCTAATCAGTTTGCGATTGCTAGCGACAACCACGGTGTTAAGGGTATTGTTACTATTGATAAGGTTATTGACGGTTCAGCCGCAGCGAAGGCTGGACTGAAGGCTAAGGATAATATTGTATCGGTGGACGGTATCAAAACTGAATTTTCTACTCAAGTGCCAGAGATAACAAAAAAGCGTGCAGGACAGAAGGTTGTCATTGTTGTCGAGCGTCAGGGTAAGGAGCGGTCAATCGATGTCCAGCTAGCAAAAGAGAATAAAGACGGTAAGGGTATTTTGGGCGTGACAACCTATAATAGTCAGTCGGCAACTATTAAGGCAACTTGGTCTGCACCGATAGTGGCGATAGTCGACACTCTGCAGTTAATGTGGATGACTATTGCGGGTATTGGTGGCATGATAGGTAATCTGTTTATGGGTTTGTGGGGTCTGGTTACTGGCTCGGGTGCTGCCTCGACAGAGCTTGCGGCGGTGTCAGATAGTGTGTCGGGGCCGATTGGTATCTTGGGCTATATCTTTCCTACGGCACTAGCTGGTGGTGCACTGACTTTGTTATACATTTCAGCAATTATTGCACTGTCGCTAGCTGTGATGAATATCTTGCCAATTCCAGGTCTAGATGGTGGTCGCTGGTACTTGATTGCTTGGTACCACCTGCGTGGCAAGAAGCTAACTAAAGAGAAGGAAGAGACTGTTGTTGGCTATGGCATGATGGTGCTATTTGTGATTATCATCCTTGTAACCATTGCTGATATTAGTAAGTTGTTTTAGTGGATATAATAGCACTAAAAGTAAATCCGCCTGCTAAGGGCGGATTTATGGTATTAGTGTATAATATAGATTATGAAACGAACGGAACTATTCACCAAGACTAGCAAAACAGTACCGGCGGACGAGACATCCTTGAACGCTAAGCTGCTAATTAAAGCAGGGTATGTACACAAGGAAATGGCGGGTGTGTACGCCTATTTGCCACTGGGCTTGCGTACACTAGAAAAAATCAAAACGATTATACGCGAAGAAATGAATGCTATTGGTGGCGAAGAACTGTTGATGACCAATCTACAGCCAAAGGCAGTTTGGCAAACCACCGGCCGTTGGGATGACAAACTGGTCGATATTTGGTTCAAGACAAAGCTGCAAACTGGCGAGGACATTGGCTTGGCGTGGTCGCACGAAGAGCCGATCATGAACATGTTGCGCGATTATGTGCATAGCTACAAAGACTTGCCGGTAGCAGTCTATCAGTTCCAGACGAAGCTGCGCAACGAACTAAGGGCGAAAGCTGGCATTATGCGCGGCCGTGAGTTCTTGATGAAAGATATGTATTCGGTGCATGCTACGAAGGACGATCTAGAGCAGTTCTATAACAGTGTGATTGAGGCGTACAAGCGGATTTACGGACGTCTAGGCATTGGCGATCTAACTTACGTAACTTTTGCCTCGGGCGGTGCCTTTACAAAATATAGTCACGAATTTCAAACTATCTGCGATGCAGGCGAGGATTGGCTGTATTTAGATCGCGAGAACAACGTGGCGGTCAACGAGGAAGTGTTAGATGACGCAGTGCGTGATCTAAAGTTGGATCGTAACAAGTTGAAAAAGGTACGTTCGGCGGAAGTTGGCAACATCTTTAACTTCGGTACTGAGAAGGCTGAGCAGATGGGAATTACTTTTGCTGATCGCGACAATGTACAGAAGCCGTTCTATTACGGTTCATATGGTATCGGTGTAACGCGCGTTATGGGCGTGATAGCTGAGCTGTTTAGCGATGATCGTGGCTTAGTCTGGCCAGACAATATTGCGCCGTATCGGGTGTATTTAGTCACCATTGGTACAGATCCAGTGGTATTAGAGCAGGGACAAAATGTTTATGATCAACTGCAGTCTGCAGCGGTTGATGTCTTGTGGGACGACCGCACAGATGCACGTCCAGGTGAAAAGTTTGCTGATGGTGATCTAATGGGTATTCCGCATCGTGTGGTAATCAGCCCAAAGACTATTGCGGCAGGCGCTTTGGAATATAAAGGGCGCACGGCTGAATCTAGTGAAAACTTGTCGCTAGAACAACTGATTGATAAATTAAGCTAATTAAAACCCCGGCTCAGATGAGCCGGGGTGGGGCTGACTAGGCTAAATGAAGCTTAGTCGGTCATTTTGATCAGAGGCCAATTGGGCTTTCGGCCGCCATCATATCACCCATGAGCTTTGCGTTCGGGCCACATTGTGAAATAGTGAATCGAAACACAGCAGTGATGGGGTTATCTAGCAGATCAAGCGCCAATCCGTCTACGCTGGTTCCCATACTGATGTATTTCGTAGCCAAGTTCTGGGAACTATCGTATGTCAGAGCGAATTTAGAGTTTGTACCGTCGCGAGACAACAACATCTGAAGAGCTCCTCGCTCGAGAACATGAACACCGTCGTATAAAACGCCAGTATCTTCGAAGTGTATACCTTCGACGTTACCGTAATCACTAAAGCGAATGCCATTTAGAGCTTCATACTCACCCTTTCCGTCATTGCGTACATTCGCATTTTTTTGCTTGCGGATTTTGAGTAGGTTATCGATGATGTTGCGGCTGTAGCGCGCCATCTTCTGGTCAATGCCACCTGGCACTAAGCCGGGATCTTCACCTGCTTGTGACTTGATAGATCGAAACGCTACAATGCCATTCTTTAGTTGCTTGTTGTCGTCAAACACGGCTAGAGATAGGTATGTTTTGCCGCCGCCAGGTATGCCACCTAGGAAAGTGTTGCTGACATATGGATTTTGCAGATGGTCGAGCGCCACTTTCTGTTCGAGATTGAGTCTTTTTTCATCAACTCCTCTAGGTATGGTAAAGTCAAGGGCTCGAACATATGACTTCATGTCTTTGAAAGTGTTCTGCATGTCACCCCATCTCCATTTAGTGTCCCAAATGTAGACTGTGTTAGATTTGGTAAACCTAATTGCTGCATGCTTAGGAACCTTGATACCCCTTGCTTTAGATTGTTCTTGGATGGCTTTGAGTACGTAGTTGTTAGTTGAATCGCTGCTGAGGTCTGGCAGGTTCTCCCCTTCAAAGGTAAACCAACCGTCAAATGGCTTGATGTCCGCGCCATAGCTTTTAGCTTTGACTCCGAGCTGGTTGGCTCGAAGCCGCTCGTTCAGGTCGTTACTGATGACTGTAATACCACTGTATTCATTAGACGATATAAGACATCTTACAGCATCGATTAGAGCATCTGCAGACCCGCTACGTGTGCCATAGTGAACTGCTATATCATTAGGTTCTCCTCTGTTGTCACGCTTTTCGCATATGTACTGTAGCTCAGAGCGTCTGATTGAGTCTTGGCTTTGTTGGTTACGTCGCTCAATCAGATTGTTCTCGTTCTTCTCGCGCAATGCTTCTATGTAGTTTAGCGCGGCTCGAGCTTGATTGCCTAAACCGTTAGAGTCACCAGAGTGATCATTGAGTGTATCAATAGCGTATCCTGGTATCACTAGCAGGGCATCCTTTACATCATGCTCTTCGAGCCATTGGCCTCGAAGTGGTTTACTGCCTGCACCTAGCAATGTGCTAACACCTATTACGTAGGCATGTTGCTTGTTGCGCTGCTTATCCGACATGATCTCCTCCAATCAATTGGTAAGTTGCAGATTGCAGTGTTACAATCTGTCTTTACGATATAACATCAGCGCCTAACTAGCAAGCTTGAGCATGATATGTCTTGCGCTTATCGTTAAGTATGGTACAATCTATGCAGCTAAAGGTCATCTTGGTTTTTATTATTACCTAAGCCGAGTGACAAAGGAGGATTGATTATGAAGAAAATTTACCATATTACAGAGAAGGGCAAGGCTGATTTAGAAACCGAGCTAAAAGCGCTAACTGATAGTCGTGGCGAAATTGCCGACGAGATTGCAACTGCTCGTGAGAACGGCGACTTGAGCGAAAATGCTGAATACACAGCCGCTCGCGAAAAGCAGTCACGTGTTGAATCACGCATTGCCGAGATTGAAGAGATCCTACAGGGTGCTCAGATCATTGCTAGCGACGGCGACGGCACTGTCAGTCTAGGTGATACCGTTGAAGTAGAGTTAGACGGCAAAACGATGACCTTTGACGTAGTAGGTACTATTGAAGCCGACCCACTGAATGGCAAAATTAGCCATGAATCACCGCTAGGCTCTGCACTGATGGGCAAGCACATTGGTGATGAGGTTACCGTCAAAACACCAAAGGGTGAGAAGGTCTACGTAGTCAAAAAGATCAAATAGGTCAAATAGATGGGTGTGGTATAATATACCCATATGGCAACACTAGCAGACTATCGAAACGAGCGGTTAAAGAAGCTCGAGACTATTAAGGCGCTGGGCTTAGATCCATACCCAGCACATGCTGAAAGAACTATTGGCGCAGGCGAAATTGCACCTAAATTTGATGAACTAGAAGGCAGTGAACAGACTGTAGTAGGTCGCATTTTTGGTATTCGTAAATTTGGTAAGATTGCTTTTATCGTACTACGTGATATGACGGGGCAGATTCAGCTGTTCTTGCATGACGGCGATGTAGCAAATCTTGATCCAGCCAAGAACCTTCTAGGTATCAAAGAGCTTAACCTGCTGGATAGCGGCGACTTTATTCAGGCTACTGGTAAAGTTATTAAGACTAAGACCGGTGAAGTATCTTTGGGTGTAACCGAGCTAAAACTATTAGTTAAATCGCTGCGCCCCATGCCGGATCGCCAAGGATTTACCGACAAAGAAGCACGTCTGCGTCGTCGGTATATCGACATGAACGTCAACCCTGAGGTGCGCGAGCGCTTTATTCGTCGTAGCAAGTTCTGGCAGGCAACACGCGATTATTTAAACCAGCATGGCTTTGTTGAGATTAATATTCCAGTGCTAGAACACACTACTGGCGGTGCTGACGCTAACGCATTCAAGACTCACATGGATAGTCTGAATCAAGACCTGTACTTGCGGATTAGTCATGAATTACCTCTGAAGCGCTTGCTTGGCGCTGGCTATGAGCGGGTCTATGATATCGGTCCACGCTTCCGCAATGAAGGTATCGACGATGAACATCTGCCGGAGCATGTGGCGATGGAGTGGTATCATGCCTACTGGGATTGGCGCGATGGCATGAAATTCATGGAAGACATGTATAAGTACGTTGCCAACGAAACCTTCGGCACGCTGCAGTTCAAAATAAACGGTTTTGATGTTAACTTGGATAAAGAATGGGAAGTTTGGGACTATGCCGATGTGATTCAGAAGCACTTTGGCATTGATGTTTACAATACGACCATTGATGAAGTTAAGGCAAAGCTAGCCGAGAATAAGATTGAAATCAGTAAGAGCGAAAATCTCTCGCGTGGTATCGATAAATTATGGAAGCACATCCGTAAAGACGTAGCAGGTCCAGTTTGGTTGGTTAATACACCAAAGTTTATCTCGCCACTGTCTAAAGCTAACCCAGATGGCAAATCAACTCAGCGTTTTCAGCCGATTATTGCTGGATCAGAACTGGGCAACGGCTATTCCGAGCTAAACAATCCAATTGACCAGCTGCAACGGTTTGAGAAGCAACAAGCAATGCGCGAGGCTGGTGACAACGAGGCAATGATGCTGGATATTGACTTTGTTGAAATGCTTGAATACGGCATGCCGCCAGCCTGTGGTTGGGGCTACAGTGAGCGTGTCTTCTGGATGTTAGAAGGAGTAACGGCTCGCGAGGGCGTTCCGTTCCCAACAATGCGTTACGAAGTTGACCCAGTAACAAAAAAGATTTATCCGGAATTAAGTCTGTAAAGTACGCTATGCTTATACTGTAAGTTTAGTGAGCATTAAATGTGATAGTGCAGGTGGCTTAATAAAATAATCACAGGAGAGCAATAATGGCGAAATTTGATGTAAATAATGTTAGCGTCGAAACGTTACTTGGGTATGTTAGTGACGGAACTATAGCTATTCCAGAAATACAAAGGCCATTCGTATGGGATACGACTAAAGTTAGAAACTTAATCGACTCTTTGTATAGACAATACCCTGTAGGCTATATAATTACATGGAAAAGCCCTGATGTAAAATTAAAGGACGGTTCTATGTCTACGGGCAAACAGATATTAATAGATGGACAGCAACGTATTACTGCCTTGACGGCTGCATTACTAGGCAAGGAAGTGCTAGACAATAATTACAAAAAAAGAAGGATAAAAATTGCCTTTAACCTTCAGACCGAAGAATTTCAGACAAACAATCCTGCTATTGAAAAACAAGACGAATGGATACCTGATATATCCGAAGTGATGAAGTCCGGGTTCAATGCTTTTGAATTTGTAAGAAACTATGCGGATAGATTCAATGTTGATGCGAATGAAATAAGTAAGAAGCTGGCAAGATTGCAATCTGTTAAGAATGTAATGATTGGTCGTATCGAACTAAGTTCAATGTTAAGCATTGAAACAGTAACTGAAATATTCGTAAGGATAAATTCAGCAGGCGTAGTTTTGTCTCAAGCTGATTTTGCAATGAGTAAAATAAGTGTCAACGAAAGATACGAGGGGAATGACATCAGAAAAGCAATTGATTATTTTTGTCATTTTGCTAAGACGCCTGCAGATTTTTGTAACATAAAAAATAACGATTCTGTATTTAGCTCTAAGGATATCTTCAATAAAATTGCATGGATAAAAGATAAAAATGAAGATTTATATTTGCCAAGTTACGTAGATGTCTTGAGAGTAGCATTTACATATAAATTTAAGAGAGGCAAGCTGCAAGATCTAGTCAGCTTATTATCTGGTCGCGATTTTGAAACAAGAGAGTATAGGGAAGAAATCGTAGAAGACAGCTACAAGAAATTGTATGAGGGAGTGAAGGCATTTGTTAGTCAAACCAACTTTGAAAGATATATAATGATCCTTAAGTCTGCGGGCATAATCGACAGTTCACTGATCAGATCGCAGAATGTGTTAAACTTTGGGTATATTTTATTTTTGCTATTAAGGGAAAGAAATATAGCCCATAATATAATCGAAAGATTGGTTAAGAGATGGATTATAATGTCCATTATTACTCAGAGATATACATCTTCTCCAGAATCTCAATTTGATCGAGATATAAGAAGATTAAACGAGGAAGAGGATCTAAATCAATACATTAGCAATGAGCTAGACAGAAGATTGAATGATGCATTCTGGAGCAGTATTCTAGTAGAGGACTTTAATACCTCGGTCGCTAGCTCTCCTTATTGGAAAACTTACCTTATCGCTCAAATTGCCTTGAATGATAGTGCATTCTTGTCTAAGGACATGAAAGTTAAGATGCTAGTAGAAGGCAGAGGAGATGTGCACCATATATTCCCTAAAGACTATTTGCAAAAGAATGGCAAAAATAATAAGAGCGTTTATAATCAAATTGCAAATTTTGCGTTGATCCAAACTGAGACTAATCTGCAGATAACTAATAAGGCTCCTAGCATTTACATGCAAGAAGTTTACAATCAATGCAGTAATGGGATTGCAACTATAGGATCAATTGTTGATAAGGAAGCATTAAAGAAAAACTTAACGCTAAATTGCATTCCAGAGGGACTTGAGAGAATGAATGTAGATGATTTTGATGATTTCCTGAAACGTCGTAGAGTTTTAATGGCTAAAAAGATAAGAGAATACTACTATTCTCTATAGACGTAATAGGTGTGTATTTTTAGGAAGTGTTTGGCTTTCTATACTTGCGGCTAGTATCGATAGATAGTACTATATTTGATAGTGAAGAAGATAGATTAAAATTAGGTAGATTTAGGATAGTCGGAATAGGTGAGCAGTGAAATATACAGTTAAAGAGTATCAGCTAAAATCAGGCGCAAGGGGATTAATTGTTAATGTGCCTGGCTCGCCAGTTATGAGTAGTCAGTTTCGCTTTCGAGCAGGTGCGCGCTTTGTAAAAGATTACGTTAACAAATCTGAAACTGCTCATATTATGGAACACATGGCCTTTGGAGCTAGTGATGGCTTCAAATCGGCGCAGGCCTATGACGCCGCCTTTACTAAGAATGGTGCTATGCATAATGCGTTTACAGAGGACTATGCTATGACCTACGTGGCGGACTGCGCAGCATTTGAGTGGCAACGTATTTTGACCTTGCAAAAATATGCCATATGCGAGCCACACTTCGCAGAAGGCGAATTCAATAGTGAAATGGGTAATGTGCGCAGTGAGCTGTCTGGCTACCTATCGCAGGCTGATTGGGTGCTGTCACTAAAGCTGGCGCAAAATCTGGGTTATCAGACTAAGACGGTGCAAGAAGGTTTGGACTCGATGAAGAATATCACCGTAGAGGATATTCGTGAGCATTACCGGCGTACTCATACTGCTAAAAATATGCGTTTCATCGTAGCTGGAGACTTTAGTGGTGAGCGCCTAAACGAGCTAGAAGAAACTTTGGATACTTTTAGCTTGCCAGAAGGCGAACGATTGCCAGTTCCCTACGAAGAGCTCCATTCGGCTACGCCGATTGTCGTACGCCGCAAAGACGTCCCCGAAATATATATGAACATCAGCATGAATGTGCCACGTGCGCTCGAGCAGGCTGATCGCTGGGCGGCGTTATTGCTAAACCACATCTTGACTGGCACACTGCATTCGCGAATTCAAGGTGAAGTGCGACGACGAGGTCTGGCTTATTATGTGCTAAGTCAGAACGATGTGGGCTTTTATAATACTTCATGGGATTTCTTCACAGAAGTAGCAGAGTCTAAATTGCCGGCAGTTGTCAACGTGATGGTGCGCGAGCTAAAGCGTATCGCTGATGGTGAGATTGATGCTGAAGAGCTAGCCGATGCTAAGACTTATGCGTTGGGACGTTACCAAATGAACATGCAGACTGCAGGGCAGATTGCCAATCGTCTAGCGACGCGCTATTTCCGCGATGGTATGATCGAAAATTCCGAGTCTGTACCTGTGCAAATCAATGCAGTAACAGCAGAGCAGCTAATCGCCTTGGTGCGTGAATTTCTGAGTGCCAATATATGGACGCTAGGTCTATACGGTAATACTCACAAAGCTGTAGCAGATGATTTATACGAAAGATTTGGCAAATTATTTTAGTAACAATGGTGAGGAGGGGTAAATGTTAAAGTACGACATCGAAGAATATAAAACTAAAAAGGGTGTAAAAGCCTTGCTAATCAATGTGCCTGGTGTACCAGACGTCTGTCTTGATGCCGGGTTTCGTGCTGGTCAACATTATGCAATTGACTTCGAGCATAAAGCGCAGGTTGCGCATATTATCGAGCATATGATTGATGGTGCATCTAACGACATATTCACGCGACAGCAGATGATGTGGGAGAACGAGCGTAACGGTACTTATAGTAACGCCTACACTAGTGCAAATTTGCTGTGGTTGACGCGCCGGTGCGCACGCGATGACATCGTTCGTGTGATGACGCTGCTGAAACACATTATTTGTAACGGTGTTTACGAGGAAGCTGACTTGGTGCGCGAGCGTCGTAATATCCACAGCGAACTAGGTGGCTATTTGCGAAATCCTAATCGGATTATCGGCGGTGAAGTTGGTAAACGGATGGGCATGATGCGGTTAACTATGGAGCAGGAAATTGCTACGATTGATAATGTGGAATTAGCCGATGTTAACGAGCACCGTAAAAAGTACTTTGTTGCGCAGAATCTCCGTATTACAGTGGCGGGCGACCTTCAACAACACAAAGATCAGATTAAGGCGATTATTGATCAGTTTGACGAGCTAGACAAAGGTGAACGAGCGCCAATCATTAACCCTGATGGGCATTATGCGGCACCATTCACAATTAAGCGTAAGGAATCAAAAGATATTATCGTCAACCTAGATATTACGTCTAGCGAAGTACTGAGTGAACGCGAGCGAGCAGCGGCACGTCTGATGACGCAGACAATGTCTGGTGGCTTCTATTCAGTACTGTTTGGTACGATTCGCGATAAAGGGCTAGCATATAATCCATGCTATGGTATGTCGGGCGGTGAACTAGGCTTTAGTGGTGGTTTAGACTATAGCGCTAGTGCCGATAAAGTCTTGCCGGCTATCGATGCCTATATCGAAGAAATTAATAAAGTTCGCCATGGCGATATTTCGGATGAGCTGGTGCAGTATTGCAAGGATGGCATGGTTGGTAGCTTCGAGATGAGTAATAATACATGTGCTGCCATGATGAGTTTGATTGGCAGTGGATACTTATTCTATGACAAGATTCGCGATCCATACGAGCGTATCAATGCAATTAAGGCGTTAGAAAAGGATGATGTGGTTGCTTCGGTGAATAAATTATTTGCTCAGCCTGCTTGGAATCTTTGCTTGTACGGTGACACTGATCAGTCTCTTACAGACAAGGTTGCGGATAAGGTTCGTACACTGTTTAAGTAGTCATTGCTAGATTAATGACTAAATAATGGCGACGTTGTCGCGTAATGTTTAACTTATGCTAAAATAGATGTATGAGTAATAAAACAAATAATGCAAAAACAGTAAAAGGTAGTAGTACTAGCAAGAGCAGGGGCTCGGCGCGGGCGCGCCAAATTGGTAATGCGGCTCTGAAGGATTGCCCATGGTATGATATTCTGCGTAACGAGCAGATGAGCGATGATGACGATCAGCGCTTTAGTCGCTATACGTCTGATCTGGTGCATGGTCTAGAGACCATTCGTAAATATCCGCAAGGTGTAACGATTTTTGGTTCAGCACGCCTGCATGAGACTAGTAAATATTACCAAAAAGCCTACGAGCTAGGCGCTAAGCTTGCGCAGCATAGTCATACTGTAATAACCGGCGGTGGCCCAGGTATTATGGAAGCTGCAAACCGTGGTGCCTTCGAAAACCATGGTCGTAGCGTGGGGCTAAATATTCATTTGGCAACAGAGCAGGACCTTAACCCTTGGACGACTGATTCGATGGAGTTTCACTACTTCTTTGCTCGCAAGGTAATGATGACTTTTAGCGGTAAGGCCTTTGTCTTCTTTCCTGGTGGATTCGGTACAATGGATGAATTCTCTGAGGTACTAGAGCTGGTTCATACCGGCAAAACACCACATGCACCAATCTTCCTGTTTGGTAGCAAATTCTGGTCTGGGCTAGACAAATGGTTCGCAGGTCCAATGAGCAAGTTGCATCTAATTGAGACTGGCAACACTGACGAGATGAATGAGATGCCGCATCTTGCCAAGGCAGCAGACTACGGCTTGGTTCATAATGCACGTGATCTTTATACGATTACCGACGACGTCGACGAAATCCTAAAGGTAGTTGATCAGACTAGCGCACAGGATGTAGATTATATCTTCGAGCAAGTGACGAACGGCCGCGAGTTTAAACGCCACGCCAAAGCTGATAATAAATGATACAATAAATACAACATGAAGAATCAGCTAAATACTAGATTAGATAAACTAGCTGCCGATATTGAAGCGGCAGCTGCACGCTTGGATTTGGCTGATAAGCAACAACAGCTAGAGGCGTTAGAGAATAATGTTGCGACGCCAGAAATCTGGCACAATCCAGCATATGCTAAAGAGCAGACCAAGAAGCTAGCAAGTCTAAAAGCGATGGTGCAACCATGGTTGACGCTGCGTATCCAAGTAAATGACTTGATTGAGTTATTGGAAATTGCCGACGACGAACTGCTAGCTGAATTCGATGGCCAAGTGGTAGCGCTTGAGAAAGAGTACGACCAACTGAAGCAGCAGCTAATGTTTAACGGGCGATACGATGCGGGTGATGCGATTTTGCGTCTGTCTGCTGGTGCTGGCGGCGATGATGCGCAGGATTTTACCGAAATGCTAGAGCGCATGTATCTGCGCTGGGCTGAGAAACATGGTTTTACTGCAAATATTATTGAGCGAAGTGCTGGTGAACAAGCGGGTGTCAAGACTAGTGTTATCGAGATTGATGGGTCTTATGCTTATGGCTGGCTACAATCGGAAAATGGCGTGCATCGCTTAGTGCGTCTAAGTCCATTTAACGCCGAATCACGTGAGACATCATTTGCCTTGGTGGAAGTTCTGCCAAAAATTGACGCGCCTGATGCTATTAAAATTGACGACAAGGATTTGCGCATCGATGTTTATCGTTCGGGTGGCCACGGTGGACAGGGTGTTAATACGACTGATAGTGCAGTGCGGGTAACACACTTGCCGACTGGTATTGTAGTGGCGATTCAGAATGAACGCAGTCAGATCCAGAACAGAGAGAAGGCGTTAGAAATCTTGCGTTCTAAATTGGCTGCTATGCAGATGGAGCAGCATGTTGATAGTATCGATAAGCTGCGTGCTGGTGAAAGTGCTAGTTGGGGTGCTCAGATTCGTAACTATGTTCTACATCCGTACAAGCAAGTAAAAGACGTGCGGACGAAGTACGAAGAAAAAGACCCAGACGCGGTCTTTGACGGCAAAATTGACGGCTTTATGAAAGCTTATTTGGAAAGCAAATAGCTAGCGGAACGCTTTCTGGCGTATCAAAAATAGACTATTTGCATTAATTTAGATTATGCTTTAATATAGAATTATAGTCTGGAGACAAAAAGACTAAAACAACAAATAGCGCATTATTAAAACAGGAGACAAAAATGCAAAAACAGAACGGTACTAGCTGTAGGCTAGGTTTAGATATGAACACTGTTGATAGGCGACGGCTGGATGTACCAGCACGTCCGCGTAATAGTGGCTTTTCTAGAATGGTGCAGCAACATGGTGTATACATGAACCGAACTGCCGGGCGTGTTGGTGTTAGTATTGATGGCATTATGCCTATGCAACCAGCGCCGACGATTCGAAGGGTTACTTCTAGTAGCCGCGTTGTTGCCATGCCAAGCCAAGTTAATGTTTTGGCTAGCAATGTAGCCCA
Source organism: uncultured Candidatus Saccharibacteria bacterium (assembly GCA_958399925.1). Taxonomy (GTDB): domain Bacteria; phylum Patescibacteriota; class Saccharimonadia; order Saccharimonadales; family Saccharimonadaceae; genus Nanoperiomorbus. The sequence goes on from CATXOC010000001.1 coordinate 312,697, forward strand.
GCCAAATACTGTGCGTTCTGTAAAAATGTCTCCAGTCCATCAGCCGTATCCAGAAACACCAGCAGTTCAGCGGGCAGTGCCGGTACAGAGTTCTGAAACTCCTGCCGCTCAAGTTGACGATGACTATTCTGATACCGATCTGATGGCAGGTGCAGATGGTGTAATTGCACTAGCACAACCTAATTTCTTTGAGCGCCTAGCTGGTGCTAAAATATCGATTAACTTCAAGTTTAATAAAGAACGTTTCGTTGCTGGTTTACGTTATGTAGCCATTGCAGTAATCTTGGTGGCGAGTGCTTACTTAGCCTGGGATACTTATTCGACCAACAAGGCTGTGCAGGGTAGCTTCTCTAATCCGGCTTCGACTATGTCGATTGCTGGAGTCAACCCAGCTACCGCCGATCAGACTGCTGTCAGCCAAGAGGCTAAGCAGGCTTATGCCGTATCGCCAGACTTGCCGCGTCTGATTACTATTCCATCGATTGGTGTTAGCGCACGTGTGCGTAGTGTTGGTGTGAATAGTCAAGGCAATATCGACGTACCAAAGAATCTTAACGATACGGCATGGTATGATGGCTCAGCTAAGCCGAACCAAGAAGGTCAAGTCTTTATTGATGGTCACACCTCATTTAATAATGCTATTGACGCAGCTTTTAATGATTTGCCAAAGATGAAGGCTGGCGATCAGATCGTAGTTGAGACTGGTAATGGTGCTAAATATACTTACCGCGTAACTGCAACCGAGACTGTCGATGCTGATAAGGTTGATATGGGCAAGGCGCTAAATGTGCAGGGTGATGGCAAGAAGGGAATCACTCTTATGACTTGCACTGGGAAATTTAACTACCGCACGCAGTCAGCAGATAAGCGCTTCATTGTTTATGGAGTTCAGGAATAATCAAGTATAAATATTTAGGATAAAAGGATAAATTTATGGCAAGATCAATGATTTTAATGGATAGGGTGAGCAAGCGCTACGACAAGCTGTCACCGCTAGCGCTAGACAAGGTCAGCCTGAGTATTGCCCCGCGCGAGTTTGCTATTATAATCGGTTCGTCTGGTGCGGGTAAGTCGACATTGCTACGCATGTTGACGCGCGAGGAAAAGCCAGATAGCGGCAAAATTGTAGTCGGCGGTATTGATTATGACACTTTGGACGATCGGGATATTCCGTTGCTGCGGCGGCGTATCGGTGTAATATTTCAGGATTTTAAGCTACTGCCTAATCGTACCGTGTTTGAAAATGTAGCCCTATCACTAGAGATTTCAGGGCATTCTAATCGGGAAATTCACGATAATGTGCCACGTATGCTAGAGCTAGTAGGCTTGAGGGGTAAGGATAAGAAATTCCCGAATCAGCTATCTGGTGGCGAGAAGCAGCGAGTGGCAATTGCACGCGCTATGGTGCGACAGCCCAAGATTCTCTTTGCTGACGAGCCGACTGGTAACTTGGACGCCAAGAACACTTGGGAGATTGTGAAGCTACTACTGAAGATTAACCGCTTCGGTACTACAGTAGTGCTGATTACTCACTCAACTGAAATCGTAAGACGTCTAGATACGCGAACTATTACAATTGACCACGGTAAGATAATTAGCGATGTCGAGCATGGAGGGGCAAATGTTACAGAAAGAATCTAACATAAAAAAAGCGAATAAGCCAAAGCTAAAGAAGCAACGCTTAATAAATCCACAACGTCAACGCACGCTATTGACAGCAAGGCGTGTGGTTCGCTATGGTCTAAGGAACTTTACCCGTAATGCTTGGTTAACAGTTGCGGCTACTGTTGTGATGGTGATTACTCTGCTGATTATTTTTGTTACTGGTATCGCTAGCTCGGTACTTAGCGAGACTATCGAATCACAGAAAGACAAAATGGATTTGTCGATCTATATTAAGCATGATGCTAGTGACAGTGTGTTGGAGGAGCTATCCGACAAGATCAAACAGCAACCTAATGTCAAAAGCGTATCAACTAGCAATAGTGCTGACGAGCGCAAGAATTACATCGAAGAAAACAAGACAAAACAAGAGATCATGGATGCCTTGCAAACAGTGGCTGGAGAAGGTATTAATATGGAATTTCCAGCGGTGCTACATGTGAAGTTGGAAGACTACGAGAAGAAAGACGATATCCAGAAGTATATTGATAGCGATAAACTGTTCGAGAAGTGGATTGATCAGAGTCGTGCGCAGTCACAGGATCTAGAAACGCGCCAGAACACCATAAAGCGTTTGTCGGATATCATGCAATACGCTAGCAAGGTGGGAATAGCGGCAGCCAGTGTATTTGTTGCAATATCAGTACTGGTTATTTTCAACACCATTCGTATGACCATCTTTAGCCGACGTGAAGAAATCAGCATGATGCGTTCGATCGGAGCAGACGACTTCTTTATTCGCGGGCCGTTCTTGGTCGAGGCGGAGTTATATGGCGTGATTGCTGGTGTAATATCAACATTGTTGGGCTATCTGGCGTTATCAGAAATTCTGCCGAGCATGAGTAGCTATATTGAAGTATCGCAGACGCAAGCTTTGGTAGAGCATTGGATGATTTTGATTCTGCTAGGCATGATGGCGATTGGCTTTGTCATTGGCGATCTCAGTGCACGTCTGGCTCTAAGGCGCTATATGAAATGGTAGCTTGCAGTAAATAAACATAAGTGTTATAAATAAATTAGAAACAGCATAAAGGAGGGTTTATGATGTTCCACCACAACAACAAACGTACATACACTAGAATAAGCCACATGTCGCGGGTTGGCACGGTACTTGCGGTATCGGCTTTTGTAGTAGCGTCGGGTGTTCAGCTAATAGAACCGACGACGGCTGCGGCGCGTGATTATAATGCAGAAATCAAGGCTTTACAGAACCAGATTGATGACTATAATAAACGCTCTAGCGAACTAAGTGCGCAGTCTGATACTTTGCAGAGTAAAATTGCTGAGTTACAAAATCAGCAGGCTACCATTCAGAAGCAGATTGATCTTAGTGCAGCAGAGAAAGCCCAGCTAGAGCAACAGATTGCCGATAGTGAGGCTAAAATCAAAGAGCAAACAAAGAACTTGAGCGAAAGCCTAAAGGCGCAGTATTACAATGATCAGACTACTTCGTTAGATGTTCTAATGAATAGCAATTCCGTTAGCGACTATGTTGACCGTCAAGCACGCCAATCTGTAGTTAGCAGTGAGATTAAGAAATCAGTAAATCGTGTCAAAAGCATGAAGGCTGATTTGGAGCTTAAAAAGGCTAGAGTTGAGGTAGTGATCTCACAGCAGTCTGAGCAAAAACGCGAGCTAGCAGATAGCCAAGCCGAACAGCAGAAGCTACTGGACGATACCCAGGGGCAAGAAGCAAAATATCAAGAGCTGACTGCGCAGAGTAATGCTAAAATTGCTCAGTTGCAAGCCGAACAGGCAGCCTTGAATCGCAAATTCTATCACGGCACTGGTGTAGCCTGTGGTGGTGGCTATCCAGCTTATCTATGCAATGCATCAAAGGATGCAACGGTTGACCCATGGGGCATGTTCAACCGCGAATGTGTTAGCTATGCAGCTTACAAGGTGGCGTCGACCTATGGTTGGCCATCCTACTGGCCACGTGGTGGTAACAATGCTAAGAACTGGCTAAGTAGGGCTCAGAGTTTAGGTATTCCAACTGGTCGCACACCTAAAGTGGGGTCGGTAGCAGTCTCGACATCTGGTGAATATGGCCATGTAGCATGGGTAGAAGCGGTTAATGGCAACAAGATTACGATTAGCCAATATAATGCCGATATGAAAGGTACATATAGCGTAGAGCCAAATGTAGACGCTAGTGATTTTAATGGATATATCTACTTTGATCAGATGCCATAGTATATCGATGTTGAAATAGCAAAAGGAAAAGAAAAAAGGATACATATGAAAAAGATTAATTACAAAACGAAAGCCACAGCACATAGAAAGTGGAGTTTGCGAATTGGTATGCTAGGTGCGGTTGCAGTTTTTGCGACGGCAACAGTGGCGCAGATGTTTCAGCCGGCGATAGTAGAGGCGCGTGACTTTGATGCGGAAATAAAGAACTTGCAGAAACAGGTTGATAGCTATAATGCGCAGGCTAGCGAGAAGAACGCTCAGGCCAATACTTTGCAGGGAAAGATCGACGAGCTAAAGGCGCAACAACGAGCAATTCAGGCGCAGATCAACTTAAGTAGTGCGAAGCGAGAATCGCTAGAACAACAGATTGCCGATAGTGCGGCTAAATTGAAAGACCAGGCGCAGGCACTGAGACAAAATCTGCAGGACCAGTATTATAGTGGCAATACCACTTCACTGGATATCCTCTTAAATAGCGATTCTGTCAGTGACTACGTCGATCGTCAGACGCGTCAGTCGGCTATTACTGACGGCATTAAGAAGACAGTGTCACAGGTGCGAGAATTGAAGACTCAGCAAGAAAGCGACAAGAAGCAGGTTGAGAATGTTATTAAGCAACAACAAAGTCAGAAAGACCAGCTGAAGGATAATCAGGCACAGCAGCAAGAGTTATTAAACCAAGCACGCGGTGATGAAGCTAAGTTCCAAGAGCTGTCAATGAAGACTGAACAGCAAAAGGCACAGGTGCAGAAAGAACAGCAGGCGGCTATTCAGGCTTATATCGCCGAACAACGTCGCCGCGCTGCTAGTAGACCGGGCTCGAGCACTAGCGGCCCGAAACCTGATATTACTATCTCGGTTGGTGGAAAGAATGGCGGCTATCCCTTTGCTAACGCAAAGGCTGATTCTACTCAGTACTACAATGGCTTTACGGCTAACGGTAACGCACGCGAATGCGTTAACTATGTACAGTGGCGCATCTGGCAATTAACTGGCCGAATGGAGCGTCATGGCAATGGTGGACAGTGGCCAACGAATCTGGGCAAAAGCCCAAAAGTCGGCTCGGTTGCCGTCAAGCGCAATCTTGGTGTCTATGGTCACGTAGCTTGGGTAGAAGAGATTGGTACTGGCAGTCGTTCTGATATGATCCGAGTGTCAGAATATAACTGGGATCCAGCGTATGGCTACAATGAGCGTTGGGTAGCAACTAGCTGGTGGAGCGGGTTCTACAAGAATTGGTAATCTTCAGCTAAAATATAGCGCTTGTGCTACAATAGAACTTAATGAAGAGTGAGAGTAAAAACGACGATCAATTAGTTAGGGTGCCGGAGCGCAAAAATAACCAGCCGGCATCACGCCGTCATGGCGCATCAATCAGCATTGTAATTTGCGTGATAGTTTCGGTAATGACGGGGTTAATAGGCCTAGCCATTGGCACGCGCCTACAGAATCTATCGTTATCTAATTTAGATTATACTGAACTAGACGAAGTGTATGCGACACTAAAGCATAATTATGACGGAAATCTAGATAGGAAAAAGCTAATCGAGGGTGCTGCAAAAGGTATGGTTGATGCAGCGGGTGATCCCTATACAACTTATCTAACAGCGACGGACGCAAAGAGCTTGACTGAAGATTTATCTGGCTCGTTCTATGGCGTTGGCATTGAAATGGGGCTAAACAAAGATCGCCAGCTAGAGATTATGTCAGTGCTAGATGGTGGATCAGCCAAGAAAGCTGGATTGCAGACCGGCGACCTAATTGCGGCTGTTAATGGTGAGAGCTCGATTAACTGGACACCAACGCAGGCTGCTAGTCAGATTCGGGGCGAATCTGGTACGAAGGTGAAGCTGACAATTATTCGCGGTAACGAGCAAAAAGACTACGAACTAGAGCGTGCTCGTGTTGACAATCCATCGGTGACCTGGGAAGTCAAAGATGGCATTGGCTTTATCCGCATTAGTCAGTTCGGTGACGATACTGGCGACCTTGCGACCAAAGCCGCAAAGGAACTAAAGTCAAAGAACGTAAAAGGTATAGTGCTAGATTTACGTGACAATGGTGGTGGTTATGTGGATGCAGCGCAGGCGGTAGCTAGTCTATGGGTAGACAACGGTAAAACTGTCGTCGAAGAGCGCAAGAATGGTCAGGTTGTTCAACAGGGTACCGTGAGAGCTACGGGCGGCAATATTCTAAAGGGTATTAAGACGGTGGTGCTAGTAAATGGTGGCACGGCGTCAGCTAGCGAAATTGTATCTGGTGCATTAAAAGATTATGGTTTGGCTACTCTAGTTGGTAACAAGACCTATGGTAAGGGTAGCGTGCAGACTATGTCATCGCTAAGCAACGGTGATAATCTGAAGATTACGGTGGCTAAGTGGTATACACCGAAGGGCAAGAACATCAACCACAACGGTCTAGAGCCGGACGTCAAGGTTAATCTAGATACTAATAAGTACCTTAATGACCACACGGATACTCAGCAGGATAAGGCTGTCGAGCTATTGAAACAAAGCTAGGCTCTATTGAATTAACTAAGCATAACAGGTATACTATAAGTAATCATGGAAGGCCCAAAGAAAAAAATACTACTAGTCGAAGACGATGAGACGCTGGCGATGGTTTACCAGCAGCGGTTAGAGTTGGAAGGTTTCGAAGTTAAGCACAGTGTTAACGGCGAGCAGGCACTATCAGATGCTGTAGAATTTAAGCCGGATTTAGTATTGCTAGACGTAATGATGCCAAAGTTAAATGGGTTCGATGTTCTAGATATTTTGCGCAATAGTCCGCAAACTCGCAATGTGCACATTATCATGCTAACTGCCTTGTCGCAGCCAAAAGATGCCGAGCGTGCTAGGGAACTCGGTGCTGATGACTTCTTAGTCAAATCACAGGTTGTTATTGGCGATGTTGTTGCTCGCATCAAGCACGAGCTAAATATGCCAGCATAGCTGAATAGCCCTGGCAGCTAATATAACTAAAACGGCTAATTGGTGATATTGTGCCTATATAACGATAACAGTAGTTGTCGCTATGGCTGTCTATTGTAAATTTTTATCGTTCAGTCTGTACTACATGTATTATTAATGTGATTACTAGTGTAGCCTAGCGCTTTAATGCACTACGACTTGTATGTGAGTAGAAGAAATAGAAAAATAAAAGACTACCAGTTTTGGCTGGTAGTCTTTAAGCTTGATCGCTAGTTTAATCGGTAATTATTCTACTGTTACTTGAGTACGTAGAACGGTTTTACCAGTGAAAGTGCGAACTTTGCGCTTGATGAACTTGACTGCGCCATCCTTAGCGGCATGGATAGTGAAATTGCGGCTGACATAAGTACCGTCACCAGCAATCTTGGTTGCACCAACCTGACGAACGATAACTTCGCCTGCGTTTACTTTCTGGCCACCAAAACGCTTTACGCCTAGACGATGACCGGCATTATTGTGATTATTTTTACTGGAACCGCCAGCTTTAACATGTGACATTTAAAATATCTCCTTACAAATTACTCTTTACCATTATACATGAAATTAGACCTTTTGCAAGACTAGCAGCTCACGGCCGACAACCTGATCTTTGCGATGATATATCAGATGTTGTTTACCGTATAGGTCGCGGTAACCCATGGCAGATAGGTTGTTCAAACAGGTCAAATGATGTAGTTTGCCGTGGACGAACCAGCAAGGTACAGCAATGCAGAGGCCGGTGCCTTTGGCTAGCTGTTTAGCTAGGTTAGACAGGAATTTTTGAATTATTACATTGCAGTTACCGATATTATCATGTAGTTCGGATATGCTAGGCGCTGTAACATACGGTCGCCCTAGATATGTTTCTGTTGCAACGAGGTTAATCGGTTTGTCAGGCTTAGTCCATTTATTCCATGCAAACGTTGTAGCATCGGCAGCAGTGACTTGGCTGTCGACTTTAATATGATGTGTGTGCTCTAGCCATTTTAAGTTTTCAGTAGTAAATTCAGCCATACGTTCTGCTAGATCTGTGCCGTAAACTGCCATGCCCATCAAAGCAGCTTCCTGCAAAACTACGCCAGTACCGCAGAAAGGATCTAGAAGAGCGGGTGTCTGCTGTGTGAGGCTAGGCGTCGTCGCTCCGTGCGCTAAATTAATCATAGTTTGGGCTAATTTAGGTGGAAGCATGCCGTTATGAGCGTCACGCTTTGGTCGTCGGCGGTCGCGAAAAGTGTACTCTGTAATATCTTGCACAAAGAATGTTCGTCCTACTGTAACCGATCCGTCGCGATTCTTGATGAATATTAGCTCGCATTTCTTAGGATTGTTACCAGCTAGTTTGTTGTGGAGAACTGCGGCGCTACTAAGTTCGTTGCTTTCAATGGGTACCAAGCGCACTGAATTAGTTGGCTTTAGAATACTGGCAATGTCTTGTGCTAGCTGAATCGTCGACTTCTTGCTAATTTTGTTTCCGTAAAACGACACGCCTAGAGTAATTTTACCCTCGACATTATTAAACAGCTGTTTAACGGTGTTTGATAGGGCTGTGTGGTTCAGCTGTGGTAGGGTAGTGACTTCCTCGGCAGCCTTAACTACAGAGCCAATCTGTGGCAATCTAGCCAGTGCTTGTGTGGTTGACACATCGAGCGCCGTTATTGAGAACGGAGAAGCTGCGGCGCTTTGTGGCTGAGACGAAACTGCGCCATCTTTACTAAATACTGCCTTTAACTCGGCTATGCCAATTTCGGGCTGTCGCCCTAAAACAAATAAAATCATTGACTACATTATACCGCAAAATTAAAGAGGGCGGGCATTTTACTGCGCGCCCTCGGTTAGGTTGCGCTGGTCAGTGTCAATTGGGACAGAACTGATTAGCTGTCGGTGTTGAGCGGTGCTATTTAATTAAATTCTTTGCACTCTTCAATTCGCACAGCTGACTAATTATCAGATCTATCGAACGATCAGATGGCACCACTTGATAGGCTTTGATGTTAGCTGTCTCTAGATTTAAAATAGCTGCTTTTGTCTCTGAGCTGTCGGGGCTACGAGGTCCTTCGAGAAAGAAGACATTGGCGATATGGTTAGCAGCTATCATCTTGGCGCAGTTGTTGCAAGGGAATAAGGTGGTGTACAGATTACCGCCTCGCATTTGCTCACGCAAGCCAATAAAGTTATTCAGTGCATTTTCCTCCGCATGTGCAACATAGGCATATTTTGTTTGCTCAAACGGGAGATGTTCAATGTCGTTGTTATAGATCATCTGATCGTCACTAATGCCGATTGGAGTGCCGTTATATCCGGTTGCTAAAATGCGGTTTTCGCTATTAGTAATTACAGCTCCTACTCGGGTTGACGGATCTTTACTGCGCAGTGACATGGTAAATGCTATTAACATAATAGTCTCGTCCCAAGGAATGACCTCGGTTCGACTGCGTGGTGGTACGCGGACGAAGCTTGGCTCTTCAATTGGATTCTTAACGCTGATTACTTTGTCGCCTGCTTTTGCGGTTCCATCCATTAGTCCTTCGATAAAAATCGATTGAGGATTAGGTCTGGCCATGATGTATCCTTTCGAAAGAGCATTGTAGGCGGAGTTGCCTACAATCGGTTATTTATTATACTTGATCTATACTTAAAATAATATACTTATTTTAATTGATTAAGCAGTGTATAATAGCATTAATGTTTCAAAAGACCGAAAAGTTTCTAAGACAAAATTACTATTGGCTGATAGTTGCGCTACTGTTAACCGTAGTGGCTTTTATTGTGGTTGATTTATTGTCAGACGATTATCGTATGCAGATTGACGTCGTGGCGCACGAGTTTTTAGTAGAGAAATTGCGTTCGCCTATACTGACTAATGTGGCGAAGTTTATCACTGTATTCGGTAGTACTCTGGCTATGGGTGCGGTAAGTCTGATTGTAATCGCAATAACGCGCAATCGACGAATAGCGGGTCTATTGATTTTAAATTTGGCGATTGCCGCTGTAATAAATACGGTAATTAAAGACGTAATACAGCGACCGCGTCCATTAGGTTATCGCTTGGTCAGTGAAACTGGTTTTAGCTTTCCTTCGGGTCATTCAATGATTAGCATGGCGCTATATGGCTTTATAATCTATCTGATATACCGTTATGTACACAATCGTAAATTAAAGTGGGCGTGCATTATTGGCCTAAGTGTATTGATCGTTCTTATTGGCCTTAGTCGGATTTACTTGGGTGTTCATTATGCTAGCGATGTTTTAGCCGGGCTATTGATCTCGCTGGCTTGTCTGATGATTTATTTGCGTGCTACGAAAAAATACTTTCCACATAAGCTGTAATGATAGATGTAACGGCATTACATGAATGCAAAATATGCTAGCCACCGCGCTGACGCCAAAGCTGCTGATATAGCACGCAAGGCAGAAAATTAGTGTAGACAGATAGGTCGCTATATTTGTGGCGTGGTACAATTCCAATAGGCTACGTGTATTGACAATTTTAAATAATAGTGTATAATATAATTATTGTTCCAAACACGTACCTTAGAAAGGATAAGTGAGTGATATGCGCTCTATGTATAACCCCTATATCGACGACTTCTATTCTACTGGTAATCATACTGACTTCGACTTGTACTTGCGCAAAGAAATTGACAAAACAATTTCTCGTGTTAGAAATTCGTGGCTTAAAATGTTGATCGACAAGCATCTCTTGGAACCTGTGAACAATGACAATATAAATGTACTCGTTGATTGGTGGTGCTGGGCTTTGACGGAAGGCGGAGTAACAGAGGCTAAACTGCATAAGCGTTTGCATTTACACCTAGATGCGGCTGGCTCATTGGCTACAAAAATTGTCAATGGCAAGCCAGAATCTTGTGTAATTACAGACACTTATGTAGCAAACCGCGATCTAGAATTACCGTCATTTTTTGGCGCTGGTTCAGTAACAGTTTATGCTAAGCCTAATGTAAGTGTATCGCAACATGGCTTTTCGCATAATAATGTTATTCACTACAGGCAGATGCCAGAAGATTTACCGTTTTTGCGAGGCGATGTAGCGAAAGGAGTTCGTGCAAAGAATAAGGAGGCTGGCGATATAATTGACCGTGCCGCTAAGATTGAAGAAATCTTTGATCAGCTATGGAATATGCGGCATCAAGACGCTTTTGAAGGTGCTACATTCTGCGGTGGAGTCAATTTTGAAGGCGCTGTATTTATGGAAGCGGCAAAATCTGATGAGGCTCAAAGTTGCAATTACACTGTTATAGATCTACGAAAACAGTTGAGAGAAATTGTCGGCAATACTCCTAGTGAGTCTGAAATCATGGCTGACTTTGATAAGAGGTTTCTTATGATATAGCATCCACTCTGATCCTGATATAATAACTGGCCAATGCCGTTGTGCGTTGGCCAGTTTTACTTTTTATGGGAATTATTTTAACATTGGCTAATCTGCTATAATAGCCCTATGAGGCGGTTTAGAGAGGGTTTTGATTACGGCTTTGCGACAGCGCGAGCACGCGCGCAACGCCGACGTCACCATGGCGGTTTTCGTGTTTGGTTTAATATCATAACGATTATTTTTCTAGCTATTGTATTGTTCGCATCACGGCGCGAGTTAGTGCGAGCTTGGCACCTGCTAGATCAGGCGAATATTTGGCTGATACTACTGCTAATTCCACTACAATTTGCATCGTACTATGCTAATACAGAAATCTTTTTCTCTTACCTACGAGCGCGGGGTCAATTGAAGCAGGTAACATCTATGCAGGCGACAGGTATGTCGCTAGAATTTACTTTCGTAAATCATGTATTTCCTTCGGCTGGCGTGGCGGGCGCTGGTTACATGGTATGGCGGCTAGGGCGTTGTGGCGTGTCGGCTGGGCAGGCGACGATGACGCAAGTGATGCGTATCATTGTGCAATTTGGCACATTCATGTGTCTGATGGTGGCGGCACTGATTTGGGCGACGATCGAGGATCGTACGGCTAGTTGGGTGGTTGTAGCAACAACTGTGGCAGTTACGGTTCTGGTATTTTTGGTGGCATTTGGCAACTATGTGTTTGGTAGTAAAGAGCGCATAGTGAGCTTTAGTCATTGGTTGAGCAGATGGGTCAATCTAATTGTGGCAAAGGTAACATTTGGTCGCCGTAAAAACATATTGGCAGTAGACGCGTTAGACGAGTTCTTCTTCGACTTTTATGAAGATCTAGTCACTCTTAAAGCCAATAGAGCTCTATTAAAGCACCCGATTATATGGAGCTTTATCTTTAATATACTGGACGTATCGCTGTTCTTTGTGACGTTCTTGGCATTGGGTACCTTTGTTAATCCGGCAGTTCTATTGATAGCATATGGGGCTGCGACGATTGGTGGTGGAATCATGATTACCCCTGGCGGCATTGGCGCGTATGAGGCGGTGATGGTTTCGATTTTAATCGCTGGTAACGTTCCGGCGGCAGCTGCTTTAGCAGGGGTAATTCTGGCGCGTATGCTACTGATGACGGGTACTATCAGTGTAGGATTCTTTGTCTATCAGCACGCTATTCATAAGTATGGAAAACCTGTGGATAAGTCATGCAAAAATGTTGATAAGTCTGTGGATAAACCTGCGAAAAAGTCTGTTGATAAGCCTGTGAAAAAGAAGGGGATAAAGCGTGGATAAACGAGATAATCTACCGGGTACACCGCCGGAATTTACCGTATCACAAGCAGTAGCTGTGCTAAATCAGGTGCTGGCGACCGCGCTACCTTATATTGATATAGTAGGCGAGGTGGCGAACTATAAGGTGAATCAGGGCAAGTGGGTATTCTTTGACCTGAAAGACAAAGACTGTATATTGAACTGTTTTATGTCAATATATAATCTGCGTGTAGCATTAGAAGATGGCATGAAGGTGAAAGTGCGGGCGCGCCCTAGTCTGACTAAGTGGGGTCGTTTTAGTATGACGGTACAGCTAATAAAGCCAGTAGGTGAAGGATCAATCAAGAAGTCTTTCGAGCTTTTGAAGAAGAAGCTGACGGCTGAAGGCCTGTTTGATCAACGTCGCAAACGGCTGCTACCTAAACTACCGCAACATATCGGGGTAATATCGTCGGTACAAGCGGCGGGCTATGCTGACTTTATAAAAATTCTCGGTGCGCGCATGTCTGGTCTGACGATTGATGTTATTTCAGTTCAAGTGCAGGGCGATGTGGCGGCAGACCAAATCATTAGTGCAATTCACCAGATGAACGAATTGCCTGATCCGCCTGAAGTGTTAGCCATTTTACGCGGTGGTGGTTCGCGTGATGATTTAGCGGTGTTTGATGACGAAAAATTGGTGCGTGCTATTGCGGCGTCGCGCATTCCCACTATTACAGGTATAGGCCACGAAATCGACACGACACTCGCTGACTTAGCGTCAGACTTACGAGCCAGTACGCCATCCAATGCAGCAGAACTATTAGTACCTGATCGTCGCGAGCTGTTGGCGGCAACCACAGATAAACTGTATGGTATGGTGCAGACGTTGGAATTGCAGACTAAGAATCAGCGCAACGAAATGATGCGCACCTTGGATCGAATTAGCCAGCTGACAGACCGTTGCTTGCGCGATAGCAAGGCGCATTTTGCGGCGACTGCTAGTGCGCTAAATGCTTATAACCCACGAGCAGCTTTAAAGCGTGGCTATGCGCTAGTCTGGGCGGGCGAACACATACTAAAAGCCACGCCTGCTAATGGTGATCGATTAACAATTGAAACAGCAACTAATTTAATTGAAACGGAGGTAAGGAATGTCAGGGCAAAGTAAGGAAACGGTAGACTTGAACCAGCTAATGGCACAGCTGGACGAGATTGTGGCTTGGTTTAACGCTGGCAATGTTGACATCGAACAGGCTGCTAAGAAATTTGATGAAGGTGTTAAACTAGCGGAACAGATTAAACAGCGTCTAGCGGAAACCGAAAACAAGGTTAATCAAATCAAATTAAAGCTAGAGAAATTTGAAGACCAATAGCTCTTATGCTAAAATTAAGCCATGAAACATGACGAGCGGGGTGTGGTTAATCCACTGTTGATAGCAACTATATTGCTAGCAGTGTTTTTAGTAGCGGCAGCTGGCGCCTTTGTCTGGGCGTATTCTGGTATGGTGGACTGGCAGAAGAATGGTCAGGCTAAAGTCGATAGTGCAGTAGCTGACGCAAAAGGGCAGCAACAAAAGGATGATCAGGCTAAATTTAACGAAGAGCAGAAGAAGCCGAATCTGACTTACCAAGGCCCGTCAGAGATGGGCTCGGTTCGCTTTGACTATCCTAAAACTTGGTCTGGCTACACCGCCGAAAGCAGCAACAATGATTTGCAGGTGTATTTCTATCCATCGATGGTACCAAAGGTTAACCCCGATGTAACGCCTTATGCATTGCGCGTCAGTGTAACTAACGATACTTATTCGGATGTCATAAAGAGTTATGAAAGTCTAGTAGAGAACGGCAAAGCGACGGCAAATCCAACGGTTATTGGCGCCAAGGAGGGCTTTGCAGGATACTCGGGTATGCGCGTTGACGGTCAGCTGAGTGATACAATTAACGGTTCCGTTGTGATATTCAAGGTGCGCGATAAAACATTGCGCATGTATGTGGATCGCTCGGACTTTGTGAATGACTTTAATAATACGATTCTAAGAACCCTGCAGTTCCAGCCATAGTGTAGATATGGCTAAAAATACTGGTAGCATAAGCACCATCAATCTGCGGATTTTGCTATACTAGTTGTAGATATGAAGTGGCAGGAGGTGGATTTAGGTGCTTTATCAGTAGCCGCGGCGTCACGTGATTTGCGGGTTCCGTTGGTTCGTCTCCGCCAGCTTTCTTTTGAGCTATCAGACGCCAAAGGTCAAAATCAAGTAGCATTAGATCAAATGCAACTAACTCTGGACGAAATGTTCAGACTAGTGGGTCAATTGGCGCAGGTAACTAAGCCGCTGAACAACGAATTAGAGCTTGAGCCAATCCAGCTAGACGGGCTAATTCAGGAAATTAGTTGCAGCTTGAAGCCACTGTGTCACAGTCTAAAGCGTGATTTTGTCTGCGAGCTGCCGACGCGTAAGCGACTGATTGCGGTAGGTAATTATCAGACACTCAGCAGTATATTGACGCGCTTTATGTCGGACGCCTTGCACTACAATGTAGAGCAGCGACCAGTCGAGCTATCTGTTCAAGCTTCACGCGATGATCAGGTAAAGGTGGCGATTTGCGACTATGGCTCGGCATTTGACGATCGACGTGATCAATCACTACTGGCCGCTAGCAATTTAGTGGGTAATTTAAATCCAATTCACACGCGTCCGCTAATGAGTAGTTTGAACCTGCTGTTAGCGAGTAAGCTAGCGCAGGCTATGCATGGTCATATTGAGCTGCACCGTCACCGAAAAGGTGGGGTAACTATCGAGACTTATTTACCGCTGAGTCATCAGCTGAGCTTATTGGGGGTGCAGTGAATATCTTGATCCTAGAGGACGACCAGTGGTTTGCGGCTAGTCTTGGTCGAACGCTGGCGGTGCATGGCTATGATACGAAAATAGTCAACGACCCAGATAGAGTGTTTGAACTGTTAAACCAAGCAAAATACGGGGCGATTATTATGGATGTACATCTTGGGCGGTTTAATGCTATTACATTATTAAATGAAATGGCAACTTATGACGACACACTAGCTCTGCCAAAAATTATTTTATCGGCGTCGGGACACGATATCGCATTAGACGACGTACGACAGTTCGGTGTGATAGCGGTGCTAGATAAAGCGACATATCAGATGGATGACATTTTAAATGCTCTTCCGCAGAGAAAGCTAACGTCTACTGGTATAATAGGAAAATTGAAGAAGAGGGATAACTAATGGCGCAGAATCTCAAGACCAACGCCATCATTCTGCGGCGTACCAATTATCGTGAAGCCGACCGTATTTTAACAGTCTTAACACCACATAATGGGCAGATTGCCGTCATTGCTAAGGGAGTCCGACGTGAACAATCGAGACTGGCTGGCGGCATTGAGCTGTTTGCGGAATGTGAATTAAATTTAGTGCGGAGTAGTATGAATATTGACGGTATGTGGACACTGACTGGCTCGCGCATTGTTAGTTTCTACGACCAAATCATGACCGATTACGACCGATTGCAGTTCGGTTATGAAGCAATAAAGAAAGTTGCTGACCTTTCAAACGTCATCGATTCGCCTGAGCTATACCAGATTATACTGAGCGTAATTCGGTTGTTAAATAATCAGACAATCGATTTGCGCTTGATTAAAGCTTGGTTCTATTTGCGTGTAGCACGTCTTAGCGGCAGTGAATTGAACTTATTTACCGATATTAGTGGCATGAAATTAGTAGAGGGTGCTAGCTATAATTTTGATTTAGCTAACAATGCTTTTGTTTACAGCGACCAAGGTCAATATCAATCGAATGCAATTAAGCTGCTGCGATTGATGATGGCGAATGACGCGGCGCTACTAGCGCGTTTGCGCGGTCTAGACGACAAGGCTATTTCTGATGCGTTCTACCTTTCGCAGGTAGCAGCAGGAAAATAGCAGATTTTGTGGTGTATAATAGGCGTATGGAAGATATTATTTCGCTATGTAAGCGTCGAGGGTTTATATTTCAAGGTTCGGCTGTTTATGACGGACTGGCTGGAACGTGGGACTGGGGCCCACTAGGTGTTGAGCTGAAGCGTCGTGTCATGGATTTGTGGTGGCAATTCTGGGTTGACCGCCGTCCAGAAATTTATGGTGTAGACGCGGCTATAATCATGAATCCTAAGGTTTGGCAGGCTAGTGGCCACGTAGCCACGTTTGCTGATCCGTTGGTTGAGGATACTGTGAATCATCGTCGCTATCGTGCTGACCACCTGTTAAAGGATAAAGGTATAGAGGCGGAAGGTCTCACTAACGATGAAATTACGAAGCTAATTCGCGAGCATGACATCAAGTCGCCTGATGGCAATCCGCTATCTGATGTGCGTAGCTTTAACATGATGTTCAAGACTACAGTTGGTCCAGTCGACACAGCAGAAGCAGTAGCTTACCTGCGACCTGAGACCGCGCAGGGCATCTTTACTAATTATCGCAATGTGGTTGATACGCTGTATCCGAATTTGCCATTTGGTTTGGCACAGCAGGGCAAGGCGTTTCGTAACGAGATAAGCCCACGCGACTTTATTTTCCGCTCACGCGAGTTCGAGCAAATGGAAATTGAATACTTTGTGAAGCCAGATCAGTGGGATGAGGAATTTACGATGTTGCTGGGTCTAATTCATGAGTTTCTAGAGCAAGTGATTGGCTTGCCGGCGGATAAAATTCATGAGTATGAAGTACCAGGGAACGATCGTGCGCACTATAGCAAGCGCACAATTGATATCGAGTTCGATTATCCAATTGGCCGTGAAGAGCTGATGGGTCTAGCATATCGTACAGATTTCGATTTGCAGAATATTCAACGTGTAGCAAAGAAATCTATGGAATATCGTCCTAAGGATGGTGGCGAGCCATTCGTACCGCACGTGATTGAGCCGTCATTCGGTGTTGAGCGATTGGTTATGGCGATTCTCTGCGCATTTTATCAGACTGACGAGGTGGGCGGCAGCAAGCGCAACGTGTTGCGTCTACCACATCAGCTGGCGCCAATTATGGTAACAGTGTCGCCATTACTAAAGAACAAACCAGAGCTAGTCAAGAAGGCGCAGGAAGTCTATGCTATGCTAAACAATGCAATGCCGGGGCGGGTAAACTGGGACGATAGCGGCAATATTGGTAAGCGCTATCGCAAAGCCGATGAAATCGGTGTGCCGCACTGTGTGGTCATCGACTTTGACTCATTGGAAAATGATGATGTTACTGTGCGCGATCGCGATATCACAGAACAGAGACGCGTGAAGACTGCGGAACTGGTTAAGGTGCTTGACTAAACGCTAGCGTTACCGTATAATAAGCTCATTATGAAAGGAAGTCGTCAAGAGTGTGTCGGCTCGCCCGACAAACAAACGCCTCATAGCAGTATTAACGTGGCTGCTGACTACAATGCGGCAGATAATGCGGCAGAAGATACTAACGAACGTGAACTAAGCGATAACGACCAAGAGCTGAAGCAAGCGCTTGGTCGCTTTGTGATTCATGGCCCTGATCGCCATACGCTAGCTGATGAATCAAATAGGCCAATTGCTGATCGTCGTGCTAACGTGTTTTTTGGCGCATACAGCGATGCGCAAGGAAATCAGCAACAGCTGCGCGGAATTGTTGACACTTGGCATCAGGATGAACTTGTGCAAGGTGGTGTAGGCCACTTTGCGAAAGCTGCGGCTGATCCACGCCAACTGAACCGACACCGCGTGTT
The DNA here is from genome assembly GCA_958399925.1 of uncultured Candidatus Saccharibacteria bacterium. Classification (GTDB taxonomy): domain Bacteria; phylum Patescibacteriota; class Saccharimonadia; order Saccharimonadales; family Saccharimonadaceae; genus Nanoperiomorbus. The sequence goes on from CATXOC010000001.1 coordinate 330,884, forward strand.
CGACCGAGGCGAAATGAGCTTTGTTTCACGCCTGGGTGCTACGGTAGTGCGAATTGCTGTGCAACGTTACGATTACTATAATTGCGAAGCCGCTATGAATGACGAAGAATATGATGAAGATGGCAATATAGTACCCGTCAAAGACAACATTACTATAACGCCGTTAGACCCAACCACACCGCATTACATGGAGTATTTAAAGCGTTTTAGCGATGAAGATGAAAGATTGGCTAAAATTACAGCAGAAGACAAGAGAGAACGCGAGGCTATAGCGGAACAACGAGAAGCAGCGCAACTAGCCGAAAAGGCGTACAGGGATAATGCTGTTGTCAATATGTCGAACAGTAATACAGCAGAGACTGCGTCGAGCGACTATGCACTTACTTAAGGTTGTGAGCCTTGACATTATTTGTGTAAAGTGCTAATGTTAATATTGGCTTAAGATTTGAAACAAAAAGGAGAATAAATGGCAAATTTAAAAATGCTAGAACAGATGAAACATGGCAAAGGTTTTATCGCAGCGCTCGACCAGAGTGGTGGTAGCACGCCTAAAGCACTAAAGGCTTATGGTATCGATGAGTCGCAATACCATAACGAAGATGAAATGTTTGATATGGTGCACCAGATGCGCGCCCGTATTATTACAAGCCCTGAATTCACGAGCGAACATATATTGGGCGCAATTCTGTTCGAGAAGACTATGTTAAGCCAGATTGATGGCAAATATACTGCTGAATATCTATGGCAAAACAAACATGTTGTACCGTTTTTGAAAGTCGACAGTGGTCTAGCCGAGCAGGCCGATGGCGTACAGCTGATGAAACCAATTCCAGAGTTAGCGAACCGTTTGGCTGAGGCTAATCAACATGGCGTATTTGGCACTAAAATGCGCAGTGTCATTCACGAGCTAAACCACGATGGTATTAAGGCGATTATTGATCAACAGTTTGCGATAGCAAAGACGATTTGCGATGCCGGTCTAGTGCCGATTATTGAACCAGAGGTAGATATTCATGCAGCGCAGAAGGACGAGATCGAACATGCAATGAAGGCGGAAGTTACTCGACATCTGGACAGCTGGGATGTGAACGATCTGATTATGTTCAAATTTAGTATTCCTACTACTCCTGATTTATACGCTGATCTATATAACTATGACGCCGTGGTGCGAATTGTTGCGTTGTCGGGTGGCTATAGTGTTGACGAAGCTTGTGTAAAGTTAGCCCAGAACCACAATATGCCAGCTAGCTTTAGTCGTGCTTTACTGCAAAACCTACGCGCCCAGCAGAGCGACGAAGAGTTTAACGAGACTTTGAAGCAGGCGATCGAGCAAATCTACCAGGCATCAGTTAATTAGATTCTCTTGCGACACCTCCCTTTCACAAAAGGGAGAAGGCAGGACACGACAAGCCGAAGCAGACATTACAAATACCTCCCTTTCACAAAGGAAACAGGGTGTATAGCTGTTACAAATACCTCCCTTTCACAAAGAGGTACGACGTAGCAGCTGTTACAAATGCCTCCCTTTCACAAAGGGAGGTGGCACGACGCAGTCGTGACGGAGGGTTCAATGGTAGTTGCGATACTCCTCTCACAAGGGAGGTTTACAAAGCAGCATTCGAACCCACCGGCTCGGCTGACGCCGACCCACCTCCCTTTGCGAAAGGGAGGTGTTGCACTACCTTTTGTGAGGAGAGAAGATGGGACAAGTCGAAACTGGCACTAGACCACAATACCCCCGCAAGGGGAGAAGGTAGGGTGTAGTTATGGTTGCTAAAAATACCTCCCTTTGCGAAAGGGAAGTATTTGCTATATAATAAGTCTAGCTTTTCGGGGCGTAGCGCAGATGGTAGCGCGCAGCGTTCGGGACGCTGAGGTCGCCCGTTCGAATCGGGTCGCCCCGACCAAGCTATTTATCTAAGTTAAGCTTGAGTAAACCAATAAAACATGCTATATTAATACATGTATTTGCTTAACAATATGTGTCCGTAGCTCAGCTGGATAGAGCGTCAGTTTGCGGAACTGAAGGTCACACGTTCGAATCGTGCCGGACACACCATGAAATTATTAAATATCTAAATAACCCTCCTACAGGAGGGTTATTTAAGTTGCAGTACATGAACGCTTTGGTGTTAGGTTCAAGTTAGCCCTCCTGCAGGAGAGCTATTTAGGTTGTAGTACAATATCGGTTGGTTTACTAGGCGGCTGCAGTGTCAGCTAGCGACAGCTAATTAAACCAATATACGCCGTCCTCGCCGGTTTACTAGGTAGCGGCAACGTTAGCTAACGGTAGTTTATCTGTTATCTGGGTCGCGGTAATCCCAGTACTCATTGGGCAGAAGCTTGGCTTCATTGCGGGTTCCAACAAAGTCTTGGGCAGGGTCAACAATCATGTCGTGACGAGGGTTGTCATCATAGTGGTAGACCGCCCACATGTGGCCACCTGCCCGCCCGTCGCCATAGTGTACATCATTGCGATTGACGGTTACGTAGCCTTGTAACAATCGGTTCTGCTGTAGTTTTTCGATTAAACTAGCTGCTAATAGGGCTTGATGTCGGCAAACACCAGCTCTATTGTCAATAAAACGACTTAGCTTCATTACTTGATAATCGCAATATGGCTCGCATAGCTCATCTGTTGCTGCTAAATTGTAGGGGATGGCTTTGGCGGTATTGTCGCTAACTATTCTTAGAATATTGCGGATATTGTAACTATTCGATGGGTCTGTTGGATTAGTTATCCGTCGTTCAATGCTTTGATACACTCGACGTATTTGCGCTGAGTCCGCGTCCACTAGGATGGCTTCGCCGTAAGGCACGCTAGGCGAAATGGCGCCATTAAAATGACGTGTATGACGATCAATAATCTTGCGACCATTGTACATAGTGTCGTAATGTTGATGCGCGTTGTCTTGAGCGAATGAAACAGTGTAATTCGCCTCAACCAGGTTGGCGGGCTGAAAATGCCCGATTACAGTAGTAGGGTTGAGAGGATGTAGATTTATCAGTTGAACGCCGTGCTCGTCATAGAAGAGCTCAAAGTGGTCGTAGGAAACAGTATCTGGGTAAGTAAAGCGATCATTTAGGTGCTTTTGTCCAACAAATAGGGGGTGATTGTATTGTAGCCCCTTGAAGCCGCTGGCGTAACTACGGATAGAATCCATGTCTTCGGGGCTAACTAGCGCAAAATCGCGGTTGATCAGATTGCGACGATGGTTCTCGCGGGTATCGATTAGGAAGAATTGTTTCTCGGCAGCTATAATTTCAGCAAGAACTGGTGCATCTAGAGCCTCTGGTGGGCGATTGCATATTTCGCTTGACGACGAGTAGAGCGGTATATCTAAGTTAAAACGCACTCGATCTTCTGGTGCAAGCTTTTTAATGCTTTCCGGTGGTAGCGGTGGTTTGTCTAAGCTAAAACGCATAGCTGGTGGTAGCGGTGGTTTATCTGCGACGAATGTCGCAGCAACATGACCAACTTCTTGGCGTTCGCGCAGTCTTACGCTAATCTGTTCGGCTGAGGGTGGAAAGGCCGGTGGCTGGTCACTATCTTTGCTAGTGGGTATGTAGTCAATGTGTAATTTCGTCATATACTTGTCAAGCATATTAACACAAATTAAGCATAATGTCAATGTAAGCAGAAGGCTTGTGACATCTGGTAAAACAAGAAAATACCCCACAGTTAAGCGGGGTAGAAGGATATAAAGCACAAAAAGAAAGATCAGTTTTACTGAGCTATCTCGTTTATGCCAGGGCTAAGGGTGAAATTAGGTGAGTATCCAGCTGCTAAACTACCATCATCATTGAAAACAGAGTGAATCTCGTTGCCATCGCTGTTTAGCTCACCCAAGGAAACTGATACAAACCTATTGTTTTCCGTAGACATAGCCACACGCCAATAATATAACCGTAATTATCATAGGCAATGCGAACGTTAGTACCATTGCAAGTTTTGATATCATGCAGGTCAGGCTTTGCGACGGAATGATCAGTGATTTTCTCACGTGGATCAGAGTTTGAGCCAAAACTAGTTTCATAGGTTCTCCAACTGTACCTCATGGCGTCCTTGTCACCTCTGTTAAGGTAAGACCAGGCGTCTTCCAGCAGGTATTTTGCTTCCTCGTCTCTATACATGCGAATCAGGTCAACAATTGTGACTATCCGACAAAATTTAGCCATGATGATTCCTCCTTAGTAAGAACTACCTCTAATGAGTGGTCAAATATGATAATACAATAAATACAGACAAATTTCCAGTGCCGTTCGCAAAGGCGAAATTCTCTGTGATTCAACGGAAGACCTTCGCAAAATTGTGAATTGGATTATGTCTGCGTACCTACGGCCGAATAAGCCGACTGATTTGAGCTGAGGCTTAAATTAGTAAATTATTCACCCCGCCTTAATAAGGCGGGGAATTCTTTTAGCAAAAAATAATAGTATAATGGGTGTATGATTTCATATTTTACTGACGGTAGTGCTAGTCCAAATCCAGGTCCGGGTGGATTTGCAGTGATTCGCGAAGGTCGACCATATTTAGTTGGTAGCGAGGATATTGATTCGCCAGTCTCAAATCGACAGACCACTAATATTCGCATGGAAGCGCTGGCGCTGATGGCAGCGATGAAAGATGCAGCGGGGGAACCATGCCAGATTACGACGGATAGCGAGTTCTGGATTAACGTTTTAACTAAGTGGGCGCCTAGCTGGGAACGCAATGGCTGGAAGAAGAAAGCTGGTCCAATCAAAAACCTTGATATCGTCAAGCCTTTGTTTGCGTTATATAAAGAGTCGCGGGTAAAGCTAGTTTGGACGCGTGGACACGTAGGCACAGAGTTGAATGAAATGGCGGATGAGTGGGCTAATAAAGCGCGTAGCGCAGCAGTTCACGGTGTCGTACCAGCCGAGCAGGTGAAAGACTATAGCCGCTAGGGTGCTAATCGTATTATGTCTAACAAAGCTTTGATCTAGTGTTTTTTGTAACGCTTATGGTATCATGAACGTATGATTGGTATAGGCGACTCCTTTGGCTGTACATTGGCTAAAATATCTCGACATAAAGCTACTTTTTTCACTGTAGTTATAGTCTCTAGTATTATTTTTGGTGTTACTTTGGCTTTAAGCATATTAGGGTTGTACACGCTTAATTCTTTTAAGGGAGCTATAGACGGCAAGGTGGCTAGTAAGTATATAGTTAGGATAACACCATCTACCAGCCCAGCAGACGATGATGATAGCTTGCATGAAATATATACTGCAAAACAGCGCGCTCTAGAAAGCAATTTGCATAAACTAGAAGGCGTTACCGTTTACAACGGGCAACTATTGACATCTAATGGAATAAACATGTCTTATAAGGACGGCAAAAATAAAGTTAGCGTCAATAGGGTTAAAATACTACCAAGAAGTCTGCTAAAAGATTACATAGTAAATGACAACAACTCAGTCTCAAATAGCTCATCAGATAGTTCTGTACCTGTAATTTTATCGTATAGTGACGCTGAGGCTGTATTAGGATATGGTAAATTAAAGTACAATGACTCCTATGATAAAAAGATAAAGAGAATACAGAGGGTATATTCGGATATAACGTCTACTAAAATAGAAACTAATATATTAGGTTCCGATGGAACTAAGATTAGCTTTCGACCTGTGGGCATATTTCCTAATAATTATCCATTTAGCGGAGGTCCAACGATAGCGGATGATCTTGTGGACAGGTACTTTCGGACAGACCTTGGCTCGGGTGCGATGTATATAGAAGAAGAAAGCTTCTCTAGGCTGCCGAGTAGTATAAAGAATGCAATAACGTCTTCGCTGACGGCTGGTGATGGTTTTGAGTCGATTACCGGTGAAATAACCTATGCGGAGTTTAAAGATAGGCAAGCTCTGGATCGTTTTTACCGCGATAGTAGCTGTCCTAACTATGTATATGGTGGTATATGTACTATTGGCGATAGTCAATATGATGTTTCCACGATTACTGACGTATCGTCATTGCAGACTGCACAGTATTACTTGGTAGATAAAACGCTGTCGCGCATAGTGCCGATTCTAGTAGTAACATATATGCTGATTATGATAATATCATTGATTTACATCATTAAGGGTGGCTCATTAGGAGTGTCAGCTCGCAGTTTATCTAGAGCTAAACGGCTAGATATAATGTTGATATATGTAATGTATGGAATTATTTCAGCTGTCTGTGTATGCTTACTGTCTGTGTGCATCGGCGTCTTAGTGCTGGCGGCACTTAAATGTTTATTTGAAGGTAGAATAACGAGTCTAGTGGCATTGTTAACGGCTAGTCCACTCGGCGTTAGCGGGGCAAAAGTATCTATCTGGAATCCTGCGGTGGCATCTGTCGGCGCAATTATTATTGTTGTTGGGGCGATTAGTGGAGTTATTGCCGCGTGTGTCACACGAAAAAGTTGGTGGGCTAAGAGTAGCAAGACGAGCGCAATAAAATAAGCGCTCTACGTATGTATAGCCGCTAGAATATTAGCTTGGTGATATAATAAAGCTAATGCTAAAAATGTCTGAAAAGCCGAAGGATCTGCGTCCGCGCGAAAAACTGCAGACCAAGGGCGCTGCGGCATTGAGCGACTATGAGCTGATCATGGCGATTATCGGCAGTGGTAGTGTAGCGGCCGATGTTACTAAGCTGGCTCGTGATGTACAAAAGCTATTGAAAGACAAGGGCGAGCTGACTTATGCAGATTTACTAAAGATTAGAGGTCTGGGTGCAGCCAAGGCGACTAATCTGATGGCTAGTTATGAACTGTGGCGGCGGCAGTTCGAGAAACCGCAACAGCCTATTATCAGCAGCAATGAAGATGTACTGGCGCAGCTAGCAGATATTCGCAATAAGAAGCAGGAATACCTAATCTGCATTACCTTAGATGGGGCTAATAGAGTGATTAATCGTCGGGTGATTAGTATCGGTACGGTGAATTTTAGTGTGGTGCACCCACGTGAAGTCTATGCCGACGCCATTGCTGATCGGGCGGCAAGCATTATCGTGGCGCACAATCACCCAGGTGGAACCCTAACGCCTAGTGATCCAGACATTCGAGCGACCAAGCGGTTGCGTGACGCAGCGGATTTATTGGGTATTATATTTTACGACCATTTTATCGTAACAGCAACTGGATATTGTTCAATCTTGAACTCGTCTGAGTGGCTGATGGCAAACGATCTAGAATACTAAGAAATTATTTTTTAATAACCTTGATGAATTCCGCATCCATAATAAATCTACGTCTGTCGGTTTCGCTATTTTTGATGTTGGGGTTAGGGCTTTTCTGCTCTTGCGCCTTTTTGCTTAGATTTTTCGCATTTGATTCGCGGGGCGAGTAATTTGCACGAGTTGGTTCACTTTGACGTCTATTTGGCATAAAACGGCCTTTCCGTTATGTTTTTTATTTTACCACTACTTGTCCACACATCAGCATCGGCAGCAGCCAGTCGCGGAGCTGGGCAAGCTGTTGAGACTCTCGACGATTATTATCTATTAATCTGTAGATATTGCTCGTGATGTCGGCGTGCATTTGTAGGACGTTGTCGGGTGGAATAACTATATCAAACAGAGCTATGTCTGTATTGTTTACAGCTTTCTGGGTTGCACCGTGTGACAATTGATCTTTTTTGTCTTCGAAATCGCTCTGATTTATGTAGGAGATTAAGTAAGGCAACATTATGCTATCAGTTTTTAATCCAGCAAATCCTGTCGAGAATATATAATTTACAAGTAAGTCTTTGCTGTACTCGCCTATGTATATATGCTTTACGCTATCTTTCATTTTGGCAAACCAAACACTGTTGGGTATCGGCTGCATGTTAGCTCGGCTCTCGCGATTGTTATAGTCTACCATAGGAGGGGTGGTACTAATATTGTCACCTTTAACTTCGACGGTTGCAAGATAGAATTTTGGACTATCGAATTTGCTGATTCCAGGTTTAATTAGCGAGATTTTTGGATTATTTGTTAGAGGCGAGACTGTCCATCATGCGGGTATTTTGCGCTTGAGGAGGTCGCTATAGACCATCTTGCCGCCGCCGGCACGGTAGGGGTGGCCGTGCTCGTCGGGGAAATCAAATTGCACGAACCAATAATCATAAATTAGCCTAGCTAACTCATTCAGCTTTTGGTTGATTTTGTCGTTCAACTCAATCTTGTCGTCAAGCGCAGATAAAATATGTGCGACTCTTAACTGTTGCGACATATCGGGGATGTAAACTGGAAATTCCGACAGCCTAGATTTCGACAATCCCGGTATACTACTTCCTGACTTGGAGTACTGAAGTTCCGGTTGCATCGCTTTGAGATAATAGTATAGGTAGCGCTTGTCTACGTCGCCTGTCGTTGGCTGGACTATATAACAATGTGCGCCAGCCCAGAATGGTACAGTAATATAATTTACGTACCCCGCTGATTCGCCGCCTTGGCTTATTATTAAGGTGTTTGCAACAGTATTTGATTTACTCGTGTATCCAGATTCTGACATGCCGCCATTGAATACGGGGTAGTCTCCAGACTTGGATAATGTATTTCTGTTTAACTGGGTACCTAGTGATATGGCGCTAATTTGAGATAACGTTGTTTTCATTTGCTACTTCTCCATTTACTATATAGTTTGGCTATTACCTTTGCGCTTACCCTGTCGTATCTGCTCATGTATTCATCGGTAATTATCGATGGTTTGTAGTGTCCTATCTCGTTGTTGATATGCGTCTGAATATCGTGCCGATTGTAATTTGCTAGCTTAGTAAATTTCTTCAGCTCATCTGTACTATTGAATTTCAATAGTATTTTGTTGAGTCTACTTTTGTTGTTGTCGCCAAAGTATGAATTATGATAGCCTAGAAATTTGTTAATGGTTGTTTTAATACTAGGATCTATATAATAAAAGAACCTAACATTTTCATGTTTGTGAATTGGCTTGAGGTATATAAACTCAGGGTCGACTATTGTTGGACCGAGCCCGCCATCTAATGAACAATAAGAATCTGAATAGATGGATTTGCTATTAATGTTTATGTAAAGTTTGCGCCATTCGCTGGATTTGTCTGCCCAAATGTCATTTATAAATGTTCGCCCGCAGTTGTCGGGCTCTCGAGTGAAAGAAATAGATACCCTTGCATCAACATTTGATATAAATTCGTAGTCTTGTGAGTTGTCTACGTAGCTCCAACATTCAGGCGTCTCTAGTAACGCCTGTATATGTGCTAATGATATGTTGTTGCTGTGTTCATTAATAAACACATTGTTATTGCTGCCATTAACTTGGTTTGTGGCATTAAAGTTTGTATTGTTAATGTAGCCTATAGATTGTTGTGAGTTGTTGTCTCCTCGGATTGCTTGTTTGACGGTATCACCCCTTTGTGTGGAAATGTTGGGGGCCGAGCTAATAATTTCGCTAATCCATTTAATTATTTTTTGAAACATTGTCTAGTCCCTCGTTAATTTTGTCCATAGCTGATTTGCTGGCATCAAATAATGATCGAAGATTGTTTGTGACGCTGTCAATCTTTTTTCTAAACTCCTCTTCTGTTATATCTACATGTGGGATTTTGATGTCGAAGTATTGGCCAGCGGCGAGGGAGTAGTTCTTGTTTTTGATTTCGTCATATGTGACAGTTACGCTAAAGTCATCTATGGCTTCGATATTGTTAAACGTATCGATAATCTTCTGTTCTTCCTCGGGGCTTAGTACAGTGCGTTGATTTTTGCCATCGGTCTTTATGTCGGTACCTAACTTACTGGCGTCAACTAGAACGACTTTATTGTCAGTATTTAATTTATCAATAAATACAACTGAAACGTTAGTGCCAGTATTGGCGAATATGTTGGATGGCATAGATATGGCGCCCTTTAACCAATGTTGTTCCACCAATCGTTGGCGAATCTTCTTTTCTATGCCACTTTGGGCGGATATAAATCCTGTTGGAACAACAAGGGCGGCGCGCCCGCTTGGTGCTAGGTTGTATAAAATATGCTGGATGAACAACAGATAAATTGCCATTTTGTCTTTAGCTTTGTTGGGTATTTTAGGCACACCGGCAAAGAAGCGCTCGCTGGCGTCGGGCTCGTTGGCAACTTGGTCACGCCAACTACTGAAATCTAGTTTGAAGGGTGGGTTGGATACGATGTAATCAAACTTATCCTCAGGCCGCGTACCGACGTTCTTCGGCGACAGAATCGTATTACCTTGGACGACGTTTTTGATTGAGGGTGCTAGATTATTTAGGATATAGTTTAGGCGTAGCATCTGGGATGATTTCTGGGATATATCTTGACTATAGGTGCTACACTTATCCTCGCCAATAATATGAGCCAGGTTGATTAGAAGGGTGCCGGAGCCGGCGGCAGGGTCGTAGATGCGTACACTCTTGGTCTTAACGGGATGCTGAGTTAGGATCTCGGAAATAATTTTAGCAACGGAGTGTGGGGTGTAATATTCGGCGTAGACACCGCCGCCGTTGGCGTTATAGTCCTTGATCAGGTATTCAAAGATGGTAGAGAAGAAGTCAAAACCTTGGCTAAAGGCATTGGTGAAATCTAGTTTATCGGTGGCTAGTACGTTAATGATGGCACGGGCAAAGGGGTCGCGTTTACCGCTATCACTAATAATCCAGCCAAATAGATTAGCGTCGAATAGAGGGATGGGTGCTCCTTCGTCGGTGTGAACCGAGAACACACCAGCGTTATTCTGGGCGATGTCAGCCAGAGTGTCGTCAAATAGCTTTGCAAACTCAGGCTCAGATTGGCGATTATATAAATAAGATATTAAGTGATTTGGTTGTAAGCGAATACCACCACCGCCAAAGCTATCCAGAAAGTCCTGGTAGTTATCGTTATTTTGGGCCAGCTGATCTAGAAAGTCAGTAATTTCAGATGTGGTATGTAGCTCGGGGTGAGACACGCTGACGCTATGCAGGAACTTGTCGTTGAGGAATTTATACAGGAAAGTCTGGACGATAACCTTGTATTCGTCGCCGCCGTTTCCGAGACCATAGCTATTGCATATAGCCTTTAGCTGGTCGATTAAACTTTTTGTTTTTTGTATATAATCCTTGGTTTCCACTATTCTTCTCCTACATATTCTCGTTGATATTCATCGCAGATCTGTTGTGCTGCGTATTGTCGGACTGGTCGAGCAATATTTAGCCCTTCATCGGTTGATGCGTTGAGTAGCGATTGCTTGATATTGCCCATGAAGAATTCGTCGTTGTGGATGATGTCGCGATTATTGATAATTTGTTGATCTATGTCGGTTTTTACGTTCGATAAGAATTTGTTTATCTGTGATGCCGCAACGGGCGACTCGCCTACGACACTGGCGGTCGGATCAGTGATTGCCACAGTAGATTGTTGCTGTAGCTTGTGTTTGACGAACTCGCGTGTATGCTTTTCGACACGGGCGAATTTAGGATCATCGTTGTATTGTCTGGCGATCTTCTGGTTATACTGGTTAAGTTTTGTGATACGGTCATAGATACTTTGTAGCTGCATGGTCATTCTATCCAGGTTATCGAGACTGGTCTGATTTTGGTCAATATTGGCAGACTGCATTAGCTTGCCAAACTCTTGACGCAGTGTGGTAAATTTAGGATCCTGCTGGTCGATGTTGACAGCCATGTTCTGACGGATATCGCGTACTAATGTTTTGGCTTTGCTGATCGGCTCAGATAAATCCAGCTCTTCCTGGCCAATTTTCTGGAAATTAAATACTACGTCTTCTAGGGCGAGGTCTAACAGCCTGCGACTATCAATATCGCCGGTGCTAGATAGGGCATCTTGGGCGTTAATCATTTTGATACGTCGGTCGACTTCATTTAGTTCATCGTTGATTTTTGTTATATCAATTTGCGCTAGCAGGTCGTTGTGGCCAAGTAGGCGGATGATATTATATATACCTTTGGTGTCAGATAGAGCCTTGCTGACGCGCGACAGCTCAGATTTGTCCTTGGTCTGATTTAGCTGATTTGTAAATTCTTCGGCATTGGCTAGATTGTAGTCTTTTAGGCTATTTTGAATTTGTTTAATACGTTGTTCCAGTTCGCCGCGACTAATAAACAGCGAGCCAAAGATGTCGTTGCTGTTGTCGGATGAATCAACTCCATTGCTATATTCGTCCTTCAGTTCCTCTAGGTAACGCTCGTTAGTAACGGCAAACTCGTCGCGAATATCGGCAAAGTCAACCACGTAACCCATCTGGAAATTATGGTATGGTCGATTGACTCGCGTTAGGGTCTGCAATAGGTTATGCGCCCGGATGATACGACATAGGTAGAGTCGTTTTAGTCGCGGTGCATCAAAACCGGTTAATAGCATATTAAAGACAATCAGCAAGTCAATTTTGCCGGCCTTAAATTCGTCGACGTGCCGCTTGCGAATCTCCTTGGTATCGCTGTCGTGTAGTATTAAAGCGACAGATAATTCGGGGTGTGACTCCTGCAGTTGCTTAAATACTTCGCGGGCTTGTCTGGACGAACTACAAACTATCATGCCACCAATAGTAGAGTCATTCATAATTTGACGACCAACGGCAAAGTCGCGTGTAATGTAATCGACTAGTGCAGCGGCGTAGCGAGGATGAGCGTAAAGGTCGGATTTATGTAGTACACCCGATTGTACCTGGATGCTACTAAGTATGTTTTTGAGTTCTTCGCGATATGACGTATCAATGTCCTCGCGTAGTAGACGCAAGGTGTAGCCATCCCTGATTGAATCTGTGTAATAGTATTTATGAATATAGTGACCGAATATACCAACAGTTGTTTTGCGGTCAATTTTATCTGACAACACTTCATCCTCGCTATCAACCTCATGATTTTTTGTATAGAATTAGCGGTGTACCGGTGAGGGCAATCTTAATAGAGTCGTGATCGGAGTTGTATAGATTAGCTAAATAGCTACCGCGTGGATCATAGCTGCGGTGCGCCTCGTCGATAAAGTAGATACGTTGAATGTTTAAATTGTCGTAGCCACTGCTGTTGATGGCTTCAGTGTCGTCGCGGAACTTCTGGATATTGATAACGCAGATCTCGTTATTTCCTGACGTAGTGACGTTGGCGCTAGCAAACTCGGCTTTTAACTGGTCTTTATTCTGAACCGTGCGTGTTCTTAGCCCGCGCTTAGTGAATTCTTGAACGGCTTGGTTAAGTAAATCTATACGGTCTACGATAAAGTAGAACTTAGTAATTTTGTTCTGCTTAGCGAAGTAATCGGTTAGATATTTGACGTTGTAATAAGCTAGGGCGGTTTTGCCTGAGCCCTGAGTATGCCAAATAACGCCTTTCTTTACACCGTTGTCTAATGTGTCGGAAATTGCCATAGTGGCAAATAACTGCGGATAGCGCATGATGTGCTTCTGTGGGTATTGTGCGTTCGGTGTACTAACATAAGCAAAAGCATATTGCAGAATAAACTTTAGTCGTGGTAAGCAAAGCAAACTGGTAATGATTTTGTTTGTTGGTGTATCGGGATGTAAGTTGGTTTGGTATTCGTCGGAGTTTTTGATGACCGGCAGGTTGTTGTCGATGAGAATTCTGTTCTCTATGGCACCGTCCTTGTCGTGTATCTGATCAATAACTTTTGAATAGCGTTGCTCTCGGAAGTGGTTGAACTTAATGCTTACGCGTTTGCCCATGGCGGGTGCGGCATAAAAGGCACCGGCGAGCGAGTTGATCGACTGGTCGTCATAGTCCATGTTATTACTGAAGATCATGAACTGAGTTAGATTGATAAACTTCTTGAACTTGCGATTAGAGAAACGTTCATTAATGCGATCGCGCTCAGCTTTGATGCCGTCAGTATTGTTGGGTTTCTTGACCTCTATGAATACTAGCGGCATGCCATTAACCAGGCAAATAATATCTGGACGAAACTCGTCGCCCTCGTTTTTATACGTCAACTCAGTTACAACGTTAAATGTGTTGTTGCTGAAGTTATTCCAGTCAATTAAATTGATACCGTTGATGCCGTGCAATAGCGCATCGTAGAAGGACTTTCCGGTATCGTCGGAATCGAGCAGTACATTCTTGATTCGTGCATAGGCACTATTAATTTGCGAATCTAGATCCGAGCTTGCGGGGGGGTATTTACTTGATTGATTTTGCGGAGACTATCGTTAAAAACATCGCGAAAAATATTGGTAGATGGGTCGATCTGGGATTTAATGTCAGGGTCTTTAATAGACAGATATTTATATCCTAGCCGCGTCAGATGGACTATGGCTGGTATCTTTACCCTGGAATTTTCATTAAAGCCTCGACTCATGATATTTATATTCTACCACAGGATTATAGGAATCGTAGTTATGCTATAATTGAATCATGAAAGCTAGCCCTAAATCCGCTAAAACTGCCGATGGATTCGGTAACAGCCATGTCGCTGAGCCGGCAGTGGTGATTGAGACGCGTGCTGTGTCTAAGGCAACACAAGATGAAGCCGATCCTGATAAAGAGCGGGCAGTCGCTAAAATTCGTGAGGGTCTGAAATACGACAGAAAGCATCCAGGGTATCTGACGGGTAAACAGGTTTTTGGGCGTGCACGAGCGTATTTAGCTGAACTAAAAAAAGTACGGCACAATGCCTAGGCGAGTTGTATATAGTCGCTGTTTTGATATGGATTTATTGTCGGCGATTAACTATATTGCAAATGAATTAATGAACGACATAGCGGCGGAGCGACTGCTGAATCGGACTGAGAATGAGATCAATCGACTGGCTAAATCTGATATGCTAATACCAAAGGTCTATGTAACGGTTGACGAGACTGACTATTGTCGATTACTGGTTGGAAATTACGTGGCAATCTATACTCTTGAGAATAATGTGATAACAATGCGTCGATTCTATCACGGTTCGCAGAATATCGCAGAAAGACTGCGTGGGTAGTAATAGTAGGGTATGTCCTTATGCTATAATTGAACCATGAAAGCTAGCCCTAAATCCGCTAAAATAACCGATGAATTCGGCAGCAGCTACGTTGCCGAACCGGCAGTGGTGATTGCACCCGCAGGGAAAGCGATTAGTAATACTGATCCGCTGGATTATAGTGATGGTGAAGGTGATGACTCTTGGATGGACACACCTGATGGACGCGAAGCATTGTGTCAGTGGCTGCAAGAGGGGCTAGAGTATGACAAGAAGCACCCTAAGACTTATACGATGGAGGAGTTTAGGGTGCAAATGGATGCCTATTTAGACGAGCTAGGCAGAAAGATAAAAAGCAAAAAATTGTAGACGTAGACGATGTCGATATTTGATAGGTATGCGGTCAAGCCAACCGAGGAGTTTAAACGGGATTTTCGTGAGATACTGCAATATATAGCAAGGAGGGAGCAGGATATACTTAACTCTGTAAAATTTAGCAACTTTGTAAATAATGAAATAGAAAAGCTATCGTATAGAGCTGCGGCGTCGCATCCACCATTTATAACCCTCAACGGTATTAAACTATATCGCTACAACATCAAACACTACGCCGTATTCTACACGATTGACGGCGATACTGTATATGTTCGCCGAATCATACATAGCTCACGCGATCTGCGAAAAGCCCTGCGCCGTTCCACTGTCATACGGTGTCTATAGTTTACTGAATAGTGCACCGACGAACGGTCGATCGCTGGTTGGAATAGCTACAGTGTTCATGGTTGTGGCTATAGTGCCAGCTATACTTATGAAAGGTACGTGTAAGTTGGTGGTTGCTCCTTCTGTAATATTACTATGGTCATTTATTGTATACGCAACAGCTCTAGGTAATGGTTTGTCTAGTCAAAAGGATTATGGGATAAACAAGGGAATATATGCGTTAAGCTTAGCCCTTTAACTACGAGCGTTTGGCGCTAGCCGGATTCTTATGGTGTATAATAGAACCAATGAGTGTTAGTAAAGATGATGTGCGCCATCTGGCGAAGCTGAGCCAAATATATGTGACGGATCAGCAGGCGGACAGCCTAACTGGGCAGCTAGATAAGATTGTTGATTATATTAACATGTTGGACGAGTTAGACACTGATGGCGTTGAGCCTACATTTCAGGTGACAGGCCTACAGAATGTGTGGCGCGATGATACAATTCAGCCGCAATTACCGCGCGAAGAGCTATTAAAGCTGGCGCCTGATCAAGAAGCCGGCCAAGTTAAAGTGCCGAAGGTACTATAGGAGATACGGATGGATAGTGAGATTTTACGAATTACCGAGGACATCAAATCTGGCAAGACTACGGCGCGCGCGGAGGTTGAAAAGGCGATTGCGCGTGCAAAGGAGACCGAGGATCTGCACGCTTTGCTAGAGCTATTTGAAGATGAGGCGTTAAAGCGAGCGGATGAAATCGACGCCAAGGTAAGGGCGGGTGAAAAATTAGGCAAGTTAGTCGGTGTGCCGTATGTGGCAAAGGATAACTTCTTGACTAAGCTAGGCCACACGACTGCTGCAGCTAAAATTCTAGAAAATTTCCAGTCACCAATTGACGCTACGGCGGTTGAAAAAATAGACGCCGAGGATGCAATTCTGATCGGTAAGGCTAACATGGACGCTTTTGCGCATGGCGGCTCGACGGAGAATAGCTATTTTGGGCCAACACATAACGCAGTAGATTTTGAACGTGTAGCAGGTGGTTCATCTGGTGGTTCTGCGGTGATCGTCGCGGCTGGCGTAGTGCCATTTGCACTAGGTTCAGATACCGGTGGATCGATTCGTCAGCCAGCTAGCTTTAACGGTGTAGTGGGGCTAAAGCCAACCTATGGGATGATTAGCCGCTATGGCGTAGTGGCAATGGCTAGCTCGACCGACGTTGTTGGACCGCTAACGCGTACTGTTAAGGATGCTGAAATCGTTTGCGATGTACTAGCCGGTCAGGACAAGAAGGATAGTAACGTTCATCCATGTTATTATGAAATGCCAACTGACGCACCGAAGCATCTCAAGATTGGTTTGATTCGTGAATTTGTTGGCGACGGTGTAGACAAAGAGGTTGCTGAACAGACTAAGAAGACAGCCGATCGCTTGCGCAACATGGGTCATACCGTCGAAGAAGTCGACTTGCCAATGGCGAAATATGCTCTTGCCATGTACTACATTGTGGTGCCAGCCGAGATTACCTCGAACTTGGGTCGCTACGACGGCGTCCGCTATGGCTATCGCTCATCAGATGCTAAATCACTGGACGATATTTATGGCATGAGCCGCAGTGAAGGCTTCATGGATGAAAACAAGCGCCGTATCTTGATTGGTTCGTATGTGCTGTCTAGTGGTTATTTTGACGCATATTATTTGAAGGCGCAGAAGGCGCGAACTCTGCTAATCAATAACTTTAACAAGTTATTCGACCAATACGATTTCTTGATTTGTCCAGTTGCGCCAACTCCGGCGTATAAGTTGGGCGAAAACATAGGTGATCCATTAAAGATGTATTTGGCTGACGCTATGACTGTGCCAGCTAGTATGGCGGGCTTGCCAGCAATTTCGGTGCCGAACGGTACAACTTATGAGGGTTTGCCGATTGGCTTGCAGGTAATTGGCAAGATGAAGGACGATGCTCGCATGTTAGCTTTCGCATCAGAAATCGAGAAAGAGGATAAATAATGGGTGACTCGCTCTTGCCGACTTTGATGATGTTGCTAGCGATAGTCGTAGTCGGTGTTGTAC
Organism: uncultured Candidatus Saccharibacteria bacterium; assembly: GCA_958399925.1. Taxonomy (GTDB): domain Bacteria; phylum Patescibacteriota; class Saccharimonadia; order Saccharimonadales; family Saccharimonadaceae; genus Nanoperiomorbus. The sequence continues at coordinate 348,542 of CATXOC010000001.1, forward strand.
TGCTAGCTATTCTGATCACCACGCGCGGTAAGGGTAAGACTTTGGATAAGGAAGCGTACCGTACTGAGTGGCTAAAGATTGAGAATAATCTAGACAAGGCGAACGACGCTACTTATCAATTTTCAATTCTGTCGGCGGATAAGTTGCTGGATCGGGCGCTAAGAGAATTGGGTGTACCGGGCAAGGATATGGGTGAACGACTAAAGAAATCTGATGGTCGTTTCAAAAATATTGATACCGTCTGGGCAGCACACAAGATTCGCAACAAGATTGCCCACGAAGTTGACGCCAAGATTGACCGTAAGGTATTACGACGTATGTTAGCAGTATATAAAAATGCCCTTAAGGAATTGGGCGCGATATAGGAGGATGGATAGATGAGTTTGGGAAATGCAGGTGAACACGGTACGCATATCGACGGTGATGCTAATAAATACCTAGTTAAAGGTTATTTGCCGACTATCGGTATTGAGTGCCATGTGCAGCTAAATAGTGCTACAAAGCTGTTCAGTACGACAGATAATGACGCACGTGACGCCGAGCCGAACACTAAGGTCAGCGTGATTGACTACGCTTTGCCGGGTATGTTGCCAGTACTGAATCACGAAGCTATTCGCTTGGCGGCACGAGCAGGCAAAGCGCTGAACAGCGAGATTGCACACGTTAGCCGTTTTGATCGTAAACATTATTTCTATCCGGATTTGCCGAAGGGCTACCAGATTTCGCAGATGTATGCACCGCTAATTATTGGCGGTCATGTGGATTTGCCGAGCGGTGAGACGGTGCGTATTCACCACGCCCACGTCGAAGAGGATGCTGGTAAACTGACCCACTTTAGCGACCACTCGCTGGTTGATCTAAACCGTGCAGGTACACCACTAGTTGAGATTGTATCGGAGCCAGATATGCATTCAGCTAAGATGGCGCGGGCTTACGCCGAAGAGCTACACCTACTGATGACCTTTGCTAAGGTGACGATTGGTGACTTGTACCATGGCAACATGCGTTTTGACGTGAACATTTCAGTGGCGAAGCCAGGCGACAAATTGGGCACTCGTACTGAGCTAAAGAACCTAAACTCGTTCCGTGCAGTAGAGCGAGCGACTGAATACGAGATTAATCGTCAGATTGAGCTACTAGAGGACGGTGGCGAAGTTGAACAGCAGACTCGTGGCTGGGACGAGGGCAAACAACAGACCTTCAAACAGCGTGGCAAGGAAAACGCGCAGGATTATCGCTATATGCCAGACGCGGATATCCCGCCAGTAGTACTGACCGATGCGGATATTGCTGAAATGCAAGCGGACTTCCCGGTAATGCCGGCGCAGTATCGGGCAAAATTTGCGACTATGAATGTTGATGATTCGGTTGTTCAGGTGCTATTGAATACTGAAATTGTGGCAGAGCTGGTAAGTAAAATTATTGATCAGGCTGGCGCTGATGTAGCACGTCGTATTGCTAATATGTTTGCATCGGCACTGCCTGCCGAAGACGACACTGATGCTGCAAAGAAGGAGCTAAACCTGCCAAGTGCAGAGCATCTAATTAAGCTAGCGCAGATGCTAGCAGACAAGAAGGTCTCGTCAACTGCGGGTAAGGAAATCTTTGCAGAACTACTAAACAACGATCAGGACCCAGAAGAGATCGCAAAGAGTAAGAACCTATTGCAGGTTAGCGATACTGGTGCAATCGAGAAGATTGTTGATGGTGTATTAGCTGCACCGCAGTGCGCTAAAGCTGTCGCAGATTTCAAGGCTGGCAACGAAAAGGTGATTGGATTCTTGGTGGGTCAGGTTATGAAAGCGTCTAAGGGCAAGGCTAATCCGTCGCTCGCTCAAGAAATCTTGCGTAAAAAGCTAGCCTAGATACAACTGCTGCTACTGACTGCGACACTATTCTGGCTAAGTGATAAACCTCTGTTTTCTGTGGTATAATACTAGTAATTTGATATTAGTCATTTCGATAACATTGGCTAATATCAATCGAACATTCCAGGTTAGGAGGAAACATGTTGGCAGTAAAAGATCAAGTTGTCGCAGAACGACAGACAAAGAAGCCTGCATGTAAATTATGTACGGACTTTGCGATTCTACTTTCAGGTGGCTTTGGCGGACGAGCTGGTCAGACGGCTGGTCTACTGGGGTCAAAGGACGCTCTAGATCTGGTAGAAGGTGAACCAATCATCGTTAAGCGCGTACAGGAAAAGCTGGATGCTGGCTTTAAGCGAGTTAAGCTGGTAGCACGCAAGGGCAAGGCGATTCAGCGTTATCGTGAAATCTTTAAGGAGATTGACCCAGAATATCTGGATTACCTTGAGAGCGGTAACGAATACAAGAAGAGTTTGGCTAAGCGTCTGCGTGAAATTCAGTCTTATCCTGTTGACATAATTGAGCAAGATCCAAAGCTGCCATATGGCAATTTCTCGCCACTCTATACGTTGTATCAGATGGGAGAGCTCCATCCGGGGTGCTCTTATCTGGTGTCGTATGCTGACGATGGCGTGCTGGGCGAGAATCCTTCTGCGCGCTTGCGTCAGACCTATTCGCAAGGGCAGGCTGATGTTGTAATGATGGCTCAGGAAGTACCGGACGAAGAGGTGTCGAAATTTGGCACCTTTGACTTTGTTCCTGGGGCATGTGAATATGGCAATGTTGATGGCAATATCCGCTTTTTGCAGGGTATGGTGCGTCGACTGGCAGAGAAGAAACCAATAGGCGAAGCTCCGTCTGATATTGCATCACTGGGTCGCATGATTTTGCCATACGACATCTTTGAATATGCACTCAACGCTGGTTACGACCCGGATGGGCCGAAATCAGCTAAAGAAGAAGGTTTTCGCGAGTTCAATACAGTGGACGCGATCAACGCTATGGCCGATTACGGTTATAGGGTGATGGCGCTCGGTGTCGCTAAGGGCCTATGGCTGACAACAGGAGATGTGCAGAGCTTGAACTATGCGCGTTTTGTTTATTGGGTTAACGAACATCCCGAGGAGACATGTGCTCGCATTTTGCGCCATCTGTTGTCGAACCCCAAGACACGCCATATTGTCTCGGAAGAAGTGGCGCGCGCGATGCCCAGTCGCTGATTTTACTCCTACCGTTCTCTATGTCTAGGGAGCTTGCTTCGGCGGGCTCCCTATTAATTATGCTATAATATCACCTATGAATGAGGATGATACAGAGAAGAAGTTGCAGGCTGATGGGGAATCTGCAGCCGTGGCTGATACTAACGACGACGAACCCGTCGAGCGCGATATTGAAATGGAGATGGCGCGCAAGCAAGAAGAGGCGACCGTCGACACAACCGCTGTGGTGCATCATACGCCCGAGCGTCCAGAAGAGCTAACCCGGGTTAACAGCTTTGATATCTTTGCTTGGGCTAATAACATTAGTCGAATTAAAAATGACCTTGATGTTGAGCTGTTCTTGGTTAACAGACACTATACGGTTTTTCAGCTGCCCATTGCTAAAGAGTTAATGCCGCAAGTTGCACCAGTCTTTATCTTGGAAATCTTAAACGAGATCGAGAAGGGTGCTGGGCTAGGTATGGAAGTGCGAGCTTTCGAAAAGTCCGAGGCTGAGCCTGGTGTATTGCTATATTCTACGCAGAAGCAGGTGGCGAATGCTAACCATGTGTTGACTGTAATCGAACACGAGCGCGAAACCATCGAGACCTTTGACGAGTATAACCATGAATTTAAGACTATTAAGATGGTCGTGGCACGCTTTACGCACAAGGATATCGAACCATTTTATGTTTGCAAGCAGATTGCAGGCAGTTCATCCTTGAATGAGCGCACGGCTTGGCAGATTGACGAGAATGGCAGGCTGGATAGTTTTAAACCAGTTAGTGCCTTTAAAGTGCCAACGGACAATCAGGTATTAATCTGTGGTAATGCCGCCGAAGAAGATAGTAGCGACAAGAATCTGCGTATCTTTGCATTCGCGCCGAAGAAGTTTGAGACAATGTTCGGCTATGCCTACAAGAAGCAGGCTATTACTGACAAGAAGGTCGAGCAAATTATGTCGCATTACAGATTGAACTTCCCAGAGGGTCAAGACCTGAACACTATGATTGCTGGTCGGCCGAAGATTATCAATAAACTGCAGAGTATGGAACTAGGCACGAAGCCGCAGGATGACTTAATTAAGTACGCCGAGGACATGGCGCTAGATCTAATGACTACTGACGATGGTGCAATTATCATTATGGACAAGAAAGACGTTGATACATTTGTTGGGCTACTGAATGACGATTACATGACGTCTGAGCTGACCGGTTTGCGTTATGAAATCAAGGGTAAGAAACTCCTCGGCGGCGAAGAAGAGTAGCAGGGTATAATATGCTGGATTTGTTATCGGATAAAGTGTGGCAGTGCATACGAAATGTATGAAAATTATCTATATATCTACTCACCCAAAGAGATCGTATTGTCTAACGTGGCTGAGCTAGGAAAGTTTATCGAGTTTGGCAAGAGGATATGTCAGAGACAGTGGCGAGACATGCGCGATGAATTTAGGAGTACAGGGCAGGAGACGTAAAGGTGGATTTCTCGGCATTCGATAAACGTATAACCTCGCGGGACTTTAGCAAGCAGCAGCTGAAGGATGCGGGCATTGATATGTGGCTTGATCAGAAGGTGTCGTACACAGGTGCTCAATACACCTTGCTGCAGTTTGCCTTGGATAACAATCTGGCTTATTTTAGTGTACTTAAGGACTACGACTGGCTCTATAATAACATCGATAGTACCTTGCTTAACGTAATGAATGGCGGTGGCTTTGCAAGTACAGGTGGTAGCATGCTTGATGCAATGGTAAGCGTCGGCCATTCCGTTATTCGGCCAGGATCGACAGTTGCGCTATCGCGGACAGAGCATATGGGGTACGTGAAGATCTATAGGGCTAAACGTAGAGATGTGTCATTGGGTGTGTTGGCGTTCAGGCTATGCCGTTCCGCGCCGGCGCTTTCGATTATTCCCAAGCGGTATGGCTTTCCGACGGCGCCTAAGTGGTACAGCTTTCCGATGGAGTTGCCACACATTACAGAGTTGCAACTAGAGGGAAATGCAATTGGTCCCGACTATAAAGTCCTAGCACCGCACGACTACCACGTCGATACTCTGCAGATTCTAACGCCTGATACTATATCGTCTCTATCTAGGCTGGCTAAACGTTCGCTGCCTGTGGAATTGAGGGGCGACTGCTTATATATCTATTATGATATCAGTCTCTTTCAATCGGCAAACAGCGTTCGCGAGTTGCTGCATGACGGAAGAGAGCTATATAAAGAGATTGACCACCAGCTACGTAACTATCGCGATACACATGTCGAAGATACTAAGAGACCTAAGAGTGAAATCGCCAGGAAAGGTAAGACTCTAGGTAGGCCTAGTGCTCTTAGGACAATATTGGCCGGCATCGCCCTTGCCGCACTGCTTAGTGTTGGCCTGTCTTTACTGTATCGTCTTGTGAACTACCTATTGTCTCTCGTTGCCTGACGAGCGTCTAGATTGGACTAATGGTATAATAGGCGGCGCATTAACTGCCGTACTGGTTTAATCCTGACTCGACCCAGTGGATGGAGTTTGGCCAATATGAAACCTTGTATAAAGTGGCTATGCTGCAGCTAAATTCACTAGCCAGCATATGGCTAGGTGTGAGCGAATTTACGGCGACACCGCTATTGGGCATAATGGTGATGGCGGGCGAGGGATTGATTAGCTTTAATTCTGCATAGGGATAGACTCTAGCTAAACGACCTTTTGTGCCGTAGATTCCTAGCTCGCCTGCAATAAAGTCATTTGAAATAACACCGGGCTCGTCAAGCAGCTCAACTGTCCATCCTCTACTCCTCTCCTTGATGTATAGTGCGGTATCGGCAAAGTGCTGCCGTAGCTGTTCTGACCCCGCTCCTAGCTAACATGGATATATGTTATCACGACTCGGACGTTTATTGCCAAATCTTTGAGCCATCAAGGGCTAGTCTGAGTATTTTGGTAGTATAATATAACCTAATGAGTAAAATTGCGGGAACTAAGATTGTAGTGATCGGTGGCGGCACAGGATCATTCGTAGTGCTGTCGGGTCTGAAAAAATACGCGCGGGATATTTCGGCGTTAGTTAACATGGCTGACGATGGTGGCTCAACTGGACAACTAAGGGATGAATATGGTGTGTTGCCATCGGGCGACGTGCGGCAGTGTTTGGTGGCGCTGAGCTCTAGTCCACGGGTGCGCGAGCTGTTCAATTATCGTTTTGACGAGGGAAGATTTGCGGGACATGCCTTTGGTAATCTATTTCTAACGGCACTCGAGAAGATGACGGGCAGCTTTGCTGAGGGTGTAAAACTAGCCGAACAGGTGTTGCGCGTGGACGGTGAAGTCATTCCTGTAACATTAGACAGTGCAACATTAGTGGCGAAAGATGGTCGACGGGTGATTCGGGGCGAAGATGTCTTGACTGAGTCGAAACTAACGGCTCGACACCCGCGTATTACAGTAGAAAAACGTGACGGCCGTGGACGTGTACATTTGAATCCGGCTGCCGCGGAGGCAATTAAGACTGCGGATATGATTGTGATTGCACCGGGTAATTTGTATAGCTCTCTGGCACCTAGCCTAGCAATTTCAGGTATGGGTAAATTGTTGATGTCTGCGCCAGCCAAGAAAGTATATATAACGAATTTGATTAACAAGCCTGGTCAGACTGATGGCTTCGCAGTGCATAATTATGCGGCCGAGCTAGAGCGTATTGCGGGCGCAAAGTTCCTGGACTACGTGATATATAACATTAAACAACCGTCAGATGAGCTACTAGAAAAGTATGCTAAGGCAGGCGAGTTGCCGGTGGCGATTGATCAGGAGGCGTTAAGGGAGGCGCACTACAAGGTGATCGGCGCTAAATTGTTAGCTGATCAGGTTTGGCAGAACAAGTCTAAGAAAGACCCACTAGCGGCGCAGCGTTCCTTAATTCGCCATGATCCTGATGCGGTGGCGCGGGCGATTATGAAGCTATTCTTTAGCTAATGTAATATCTATGCTCAATATCCCCAGCGTGGCTAACGCCACTGCTTGCCCCTTTTTACCAAAAAGAGGCTAATATAAAATACCAAAATGCAAAGCCTCCCTTTGGTAAAGGGAGGCAGATTTGACGCCGTTAGGCGGCAAGTCGGAGAGATTGATACCTGTCTAGTCGTGGTCGTGTAGGCGCCTGAAGCGCCGGTCGCGCTCGCGGTAAACTGCAGCCTTGACACTATTGCAGCCATCGCGCTCCATGTCGGTCAATTGCTGGTCGGTCAGGTAGCCCGAACGGACTGCGGCTGCGCGCACAGCTGGTTCGGCGTCGCGGCGCATGGCCATGATGCGCTCGGTCGGCAGTCGGTCGGATTCGATCGTTGCGGAGCGTACGTAGGGGTTTCTATCTTCAGACATGTCGTAGATGCGACTGTCCGGCAACAGCCCGAATAGTACCGTGGCCTGGCGCACTCGAGCTGATTTGTGATAGCTCAACTCAAAGATGTCGTCAGGGAATAGCTTCTCACTGTGAATAACGGCCATGACGACACCGACGCTGTCGTCGGTCATTGCTATATCGTGGAGCCGTTTGTAGCTGAGTTGTCCTGAACGGACACAAGCGCCACGGACGATGGCGCGATCGCAATAGCTAAGCATTTCGACGACCTGTGAGTTAAGCTTTCCGGACATTGCCGCTGCTGCAATGATGAAGGAATCCTTAGACTGAAGCATCTTGCTGAGCGTACTTTGGTCAGCGCCAAAGATGGCGACGCACAGCGCTTGTTCAAGTGGGCCAAGCGTGGTTTTGTCTTGCTTCTTTGTGGTCTCAACCATAAGGTGCAATCCTTTCTAACTAGTATACACCATGTGGTGCATAATGGTTTGGATAACATAAGTATATTAATATAAATGGTACATGCGGTCAAGCTAGAGTAAAATGACTAGAGTAACAGTGGTAGAGCTGTGTATGCGATGATATAAACTGGACAAAAAATCAAAAAACTGTAATTGGGCTTGACATAATAAAGCGCTTGTGCTAGTATTAATAATGTTATGACAAAGACAAATAAATTAACCAAAAATACCGTAAAGTCGAATTGCAAGTCACAGGAGACTGAGGCGGAAAACCAGCGTAACGAAGTTAGTGCTGCATTGGTTCAGGATATGACTAACGAGAACGTTAAAAATAGCGTATTGATTACTTCGATCGTAGCTAACTTATTTGTTATTACAGCATTCTTCTTAGCGGTTAGCGATGCACCATCTGCACATGCACTAGGCCAGTTAATTTATAGTCTGTAATAGATGCGATTAGAAGATAAGATAGAAGATAGATAAGAGATAGATTTATATAAGAGGTAGTCCAATTGGACTACCTCTTTAATTGTCTAGCGGTGACGTCTTGTGACATCGTGGGAAAATTTACAATATACAGGTATTGCGGTGGGTAGTAGTGGGTAGTATAATTTAGGCAGTGGTAAGAATAAGCGCCACGAACGTCAAAATTAATTAGTTATTCGCCCATATGGGCGGTAATTTTTACTGGTTGACGGCGAAGGATTAAGTATTACTAATGAGCAAGGTTGATTACTTTGAACGAAAGCTAGACGACAAGCACCGCTTGACCATTCCGGTCGAGCTGCGCGATGAGTTTGCTGACGGCGTAGTAATCACGCGCGGTTTTGGTAAATATTTACATCTGTACGCTAAGTCGGTCTGGGACAATGATATGGAGACTGCACTGACTGGTGATATTTTGGATGAGCGGGTTGCAGACTTGAATGTGAAGTTTCGCACCGGTAAATCCGAGGTAACGCTAGATCGCAAGCAGGGTCGCATCGTTCTAGAGCAGCACTTGTTAGACTATGCTGGCATCGACCGCGAGGTTGTAGCCGTGCGAGCGGGTAAGTACTGGCGGTTAACAGCAAAATAGCGGTAACACTAGCTGTGGTGTAGGGCGGACTAAATCCTACACAAGTAAAAATTACACCAAAATAGTTTTGACAAATACACCAAGCACCTGCTAATATATGAAGCATACAGATAAGCACAAGCGAATCGCCTTAACAATACAAAACAGAAATTTGACGAAAATGCAAAGACTAAAATCTGTAGCTTGAAGTATAAATAAAAATATGGTTCTAATGTCCGAACAGGGCAGAGGAATCAAAGGAAAAGTACCTTAACACAGAGGACACATACGCGGCAACCAGCCAGAAGATGGCTGCTGGACTAAAGAGCCGTTGCACCGAGGGTATTCATACCTTCTAAAATCCACCTCACACATAAGTCTCTCATTATGCTTTAGAGCCGTAAAATCACATCTTGCGGTAGCAAAGTATAAATTCACTTAAACAAAAACAAACAATCAAACAAAAACTGATTGTCGCATATGTGTCCTCCGTAACAAAGAGTAATGAACACACCACAACAACTCCATATACCTGTGCTTTTTGAAGACACCATCAGATTGTTGGATCCGAAAAAAGGCGAAACATACCTTGATTTGACAGCCGGTTACGGTGGTCATGCGAAAGGTATTATTGCTCGAATTGGATCGGCAAGCCTCGCAACACTTTGTGATCGCGATCAGTTTGCAATAGATAATCTAATGGGGCTGAAAGAGCAGGGAGCTACTCTTATTCATAGCGATTACCTGTCGGCGGTCAAGCAATTGGCGGCGGATGGCAAAGCTTTTGATATGATTTTGTTGGACTTGGGCGTCAGCTCTGTGCAACTGGATCGTGCTGATCGTGGTTTTTCGTTTATACACGATGGACCGTTGGATATGCGGATGGATCAGGAACAGGAATTAACTGCTGCTGATATAGTAAACAAATATCCTGAACGCGAAATCATTCGTATCTTCGAGAACTACGGCGAGATGAGTGTAAAGGAGAGTGCAAAGGTGGCGCGTAGCATTGTGATACGCCGTAAGAAGCAGCCATTTCATGACACGCTAGACTTATCAGAAGTCATTCGGGTGTCGATTGGCGAGCTAGACCACGGTAAGTACCACAAAGTTCACCCGGCAACGCGAGCCTTTCAGGCGTTGCGCATTGCAGTTAACGATGAGCTAGGGCAATTGCAACAAACTTTGTCTCTGTTGAATCGTGTGCTGAATCCGGGTGGGCGTTTGGCAATTATCTCTTTCCATAGTCTAGAAGACCGTATAGTCAAAAACTACATGAGGGATAATTCCGATGCACTGGATGTGCCGTATATTACTCTTACTAAGAAGCCTATTTCCGGTGATATTAACGATGTTTCCAATCCGCGTGCTCGTAGTGCAAAACTGCGTGCCGTATTGAAAAAATAAAAACAACAGAAAGGAGTGATTATGCCAATCAAAGTTAGCGGTCGTAGTTACACCCACAACATTAAGGTTCGTGTTGCTAAATAGTACAATTTTGGCATGACGAATAAGGAGTTGATCCTTGCGCTAGTCGTAGATCAACTCCTAGCTCCATGAGTTATTGGGGCAAACAAAAACAAAAACTAAAATAAACATAATTTTGCGTGTAGGGCTATGGCAACCAATCGATTTACTGGTTGGTGTGGTTCTGCATGTAAATGCGAGAAAACAGAAAGGGCAATTAATTATATGGTATCATCACGACGACAATTTGTATCAGCTAGAACGCCGGTACAATCAACGAGACGGGGTGGTGCGATGGTGACAGCGGCAAATTGGGGCAGAAATCAGAACTTAGTTCAGTTCAAATCAGGCGGTAAGCTTGGCACCGTGGCTAACGTAGTTATAGTGTTGTTGCTGGTTGCTTTGATGTTTCTAATTTATCTAATGCAAATTGCTAAGACTGGATCATTTAGTTATCAATTAAACGACGTAAACGAACAGAAGTCAGAACTAGCAGCGGAGCAGGACAATTTAAAGGTAGAGAATGCGCGGTTGCAGTCATTGAGCGCCGTGAAGAGCAGTGATGTCGCAGCTGCTATGACTACGCCAGCTAGCACTGATTATTCAGAATAAGATTCGGTTTATGACGGCTGCTTGAATGAATCGGGTTGGTTGTATAAACGGTGACAAAATAAATAGGCGAAGAGCGGAATGCTCTTCGCCGTTACTACATTAAAGTGCTAGGAGTTTAGCCTGAGTAGTCTTATGTTAGTGTTTCCACTTGTTGGTGTCCGAGGATTTTTTCTTCATCCCGGTAGGCTTGCGCCCAGAGAGGCTGCATTTGCGAGTCTGATTACCATGGTTGGACCAACGCTTGGACATAATACTCCTTTGTTGTAGAGCTGGATCTTCGTTGCATAGTGTATGCGACTGTCCAGATGGTTAACTATTTTAATATATAAATACACTAAATGCAAGCCTTTAGTAATTAATAGCCGCCAGCTGATGCGTGATATAATAATAAGCAGTATGGCAAAAAGGCAGGGTAAGACTACTCGGGCGACCTTTGTAATGTGGGGACTATTTGGGTTGCTCGCATTATTTTCACTACAGCTCTTTCGCATCCAGGTGATTGACCACAAGAAATATATGGCCAAAGCCGATAATATGCAAACGGATAGCCAGGTGATAAATCCTGCACGTGGACAAATTTATGTTCGCGATACTGATGGTAACGTGGCGCCTCTCGTGCTAAACCGTACAGTCTATACACTGTTTGCTGATCCAACTGCTGTGAAAGATTTAGACAAAGCAAAATCTCTGGTGCAGCGTGTTGTGGGCAGTCAATTATTGGATGGCTCGCTAGATAAACTAGGTGACAAGAAACGACAATATGTAGTACTGGCTAAGCAAATCGATCAAGAACAGGCTGAATTGATTAAAAAAGAGAATTTGGCAGGTCTAGGCCTGCAGGCGACGACGCAGCGTGTTTACCCTGAAGGCGTGCTAGCTGCACAGACTTTGGGCTTTGTTAACGCTGACGGAGAAGGCCAGTACGGTGTAGAGCAATTTTTAAATAAACGCCTAAAGGGTACTCCTGGACTACTAAAGACTGTAACTGATGTGCGCAAGGTGCCACTAACTATTGGCGCTAATGATGTCAGTATACCTGCCAAAGATGGCGAGAATATAGTGTTAAGCATTGACCGTAACGTTCAGTCACAGGCCGAAGAAGTGTTGGCTGCAGGACTAAAGAACGCCAAGGCTACCAGTGGTAGTATGGTGGTAACCGATCCGCAGACGGGGCGAGTTCTAGCAATGGCAAATTATCCAACATATGATCCATCTAACTATCGCAAAGTAGAGTCGGCTAGTGTATATCAGAACAATGTAACAATGAACGCATACGAGCCGGGGTCGGTGATGAAATTGTTTACAGTCGGTGCAGGGCTAGATAGTGGCACAATTACACCAAATTCAACCTTCTATAATGCAGGCTGCGTGCAAGTGGATGATGCGAAAATGTGTAACGTAGAACGTAACATTGACGGTCAGATGATGACGCCAATGAACTTGCTGGAATATTCATTAAATACTGGTGCTGTGTGGGTGCTACAACAGATGGGCGGTGGCGAGATTAGTCTAGCTGCTCGCCAAAAGTACTATAACTATTTAGTAAACAACTTCCGCTTTAATGCCCCCACTGGCGTTCAAGTTGCTAACGAAGCAGATAGCGTGATTTATAAACCAAACATGAAGCGCGGCCCACGTGTGCTATACGCAAATATGACTTTTGGTCAGGGTGAACAGCTAACGATGATTCAGGTAATATCCGCCTTTAATGCGATGATTAACGGTGGTAAATACTACCAGCCGTCAGTTGTCTTGGGTACTTATGATGAGGAATCGGGTAAGGTCAAAGAGGAAACGCCAAAGGTGGTAGGCCAGGCAATTAATGCGACTGCTAGCGAACAGCTAAAGGATATGTTACAACAGGCGCGCTATCTGGGCGCCAAGGGCAAGATTAGGGATAATGGCTATTATGTGGGTGGTAAGTCTGGTACAGCACAGAAGATTGACGCGTCTACGGGCGCATATTCAGACACGTTGACCACTGGTACATATATTGGTTTTGGCGCAGATAACACGAAAACGCCAAAATATGCAATAATGGTACGTGTAGACGATGCACATAATGGCGGATATTCTGGTTCGGCGGCAGCTCAGCCAATATTCGATATTATGAGCAATTTTATGATTCAATATGAAGGAGTTTCGAAATAATGAGCGAGGCATTACAAGAATTAATTCCCTGGGTAACCAAGATATTTGAGCTAGGTCTAGGGTCATTTCTGCTGGCAATGGTTTTGACACCAGTGTTTACTTATTTTGCGTATAAATATAAGTTTTGGAAACAGATGCGCCATGAGGCGATGTCGGGCGGTGAGGCAAAAGTTTACGAAAGACTACACGCCGCCAAACACAAGCGTCATATTCCGACCATGGCAGGCTTGATATTTGTTATTGCAACTACAGTTATTACTGTGGTATTCAATCTAAGCCGTGAAAACACTTGGCTACCGCTAGCTGCAATGTTGCTGGCTGGCGCGGTAGGTCTCGTAGATGACATTATGAACCTACGTTCACATGGCAAGGGTATTGCAGGTATGCGTGCGCCGGTGAAGTTTACTCTGATTACCCTAATTGGTCTAGTGCTTGGTTGGTTCTTCTACTCAAAGCTAGGCATTGATACAATTCACGTGCCGTTTATCGGTACCTGGGAGGTAGGTATATGGATTGTGCCAATCTTTGCCTTTGCCGTAGTTGCAACTGGCAACGCAGTGAATATATCGGATGGTCTAGATGGTCTGGCCGGTGGTCTTGCGGCAATTGGTTTTGCTGGTTATGCCATCATTTCGCTACTTGATCATCAGTTTGGTCTAGCGGGATTCTGTGTAACTATTCTAGGCGCATTAGTTAGCTACTTGTGGTACAACATTTACCCAGCACGCTTCTTTATGGGCGATGTGGGCTCGTTTGCGCTGGGTTGTTCACTTGCAGTAGTAGCCATGCTAACTGATACACTATTTATTCTGCCGTTCATTGTCATTATTTGTGTGGCTGAGGTAGTGTCTGTGATTATCCAGCTGACTAGCAAGAAACTACGTCATGGCAAGAAGGTATTTCTATCTGCACCGTTCCACCATCACCTAGAGGCGATTGGCTGGCCTGAAACCAAGGTAACTATGCGTCTATGGTTGATTGCAATAGTGTTCTGCTTTATTGGTTTGGTGTTGGCGTTGGCAGGGGGTAATATTAAGTAATGTATCCTGAACGCGGTGGGCATAAACGTTATCACTTGACGGGCGACAATACAGGCCGCCCGTCCAACTATAGTCAGATGGCCGGAGATAACTTTTCGGCGTACGCTAAACAGGTGGTATCGGGTCTAAAGTCACTAGCTAAGAGTGCGTGGGCGGGTATACGCCAAGCACTGAAACTGGATACAAAGCCAATTGAGCTGCCACGTCGTCATCAGCCGGATTATCTGATACCAGTTTTGATGCTAACTTTAGCAGCTATTGGCTTTATTACATTGTTCTCGATTGTTCCTGCTATCACTAGGGGTGATGATGGTGAGTCAAGTGACTATATGTTTAAGCAATTTGTTTTGCTATTGGTCAGCTTAGTGGCTTTTGCGACAGCCAACCGCATACCGCTCGACATTTATCGGCGAGCGAGCTTCGGCGTGTTTATTGTCGGTGTTGTGCTGTGTTTTGCCTTGCCGATTCTGGGTCGTATGGGTGTACCTGGTACGCTATGTACATTAGGTGCCTGCCGCTGGTACGTCATCGGTATTGGTACGTTTCAGCCGGCAGAGTTACTGAAACTTGGTTCGGTACTATTTATGGCGGGGCTGTTTGCGACGCAGGCGGCGCACGGCCGAATTGATACTTGGGATACGGTGTGGCGATTTCTAGCTGTTATAGTGATTGACCTTGTGATTGTGGCGGGTATGCAAAAGGATTTAGGCTCTGGTATTGCTCTGGTGGCCATCTTGTCCTTGCAGCTATTTGTTTCAGGAATCGGCAGGCGAAAGCTGTATGTAGTGGGGGCGATTGTACTGGCTATGGGTGTACTGGCTATTGTTGTGGCGCCGCACCGCATGCAGCGCATAATGACTTTTATTGGTGGTGGTACTGAGAAAACGGATTATCACATCAATCAAGCCATGGTGGCGCTGGGTTCGGGTGGATTAACTGGTCGCGGTTTGGGTCAGTCGGTGCAGGCTTTTGGTTGGTTACCCGAGGCTGTTAACGACTCAATTTTTGCGATTTATGGCGAAATGTTGGGCTGGCTAGGTGTAATGCTGCTGATCATGCTATTCGGCGCTTTGCTATATGCGATTATTAGTAAATTTGATTATACCAAGAGCTACTTCTTGCGCATGGTAGTTGCAGGGGTGTTTGGCTGGCTAGCGGCGCATGTATTGATGAACATTGGTGCTATGACTCACATGATCCCACTGACGGGTATAACTTTACCGTTAGTTAGCCTAGGTGGTACGTCAATGGCCTTCGTGATGTTTGCGCTAGGTATGGTATTTTCAATATCGCATTACACGACATATCGTCGAGTTGATGATAAAATAAGTACAGGAGAAAATGATGAGAGTTCTATGTGTAGGCGGCGGCAGCGGCGGCCACATAACACCAATCGTCGCGGTAATTAAAGAAATTAAACAGCGTGTACCAAGCGCAGAAGTACGAGTTTGGTGTGATCGCAAGTTTGGTGTTCAGGCAAAGAATTTATTAGCTGGAGCAGGTGAAGATGATGTGCGAGTAAGCATCATCCCAGCGGGCAAATTGCGTCGTTATGCCAATCTGCTATGGTGGTATCGCTGGTTTAGTCTTTATCACATTGTTCATACTCACATTCCTAACTTGATTGATTTATTTAAGATCGCGGGCGGCTTTATCGTCAGTCTAGTTAAGTTGTTGATATGGCGTCCTGACGTGGTCTTCTGTAAGGGTGGCTACGTCTGTTTGCCTGTGGGCATCGTGGCGCGCTTGTACAGGATTCCACTAGTTGTTCATGATAGTGATACAGTGCCCGGCCTAACTAATCGAGTATTGGCGCGCTTTGCTAGTAAAATTGGCACTGGCGCACCGGTTGATAATTATCCCTGCTATCCGAAAGCTAAAACCCAGTTTGTCGGCATTCCAGTGCGTGATGAAATTAAGCCTGCAACCGCTAAGGAGCGTGCAGTCTTAAAACGCAAATTAGGCTTCTCGGCTAAAAGGCCACTTATCATGGCTATGGGCGGTGGCCTAGGTGCAGTGGAAATAAATAATGCTGTAGCAGCGGTTGCTGGCGAGCTGATCGACAAGGGCGCAGATATTATGTTGCTATGTGGTCGTAATCGTTCGGTATCGTTGGATCTGACGGATGAACAATTAGACCATATTAAAGTACAAGAATTTAGCTCTGAAATTGCCGACAGTATGCGCGCCTGTGATTTGATGATCACTAGGGCGGGCGCAACAACCATGGCAGAGCTCGCCGCCATTAAAGTACCGACCATTATTGTGCCTTCTCCGTATTTAGCAGGCGACCACCAAACTAAAAATGCCATGGTGTATCAGAAGGCGGGTGCTGCTGTGGTTGTCAATCAGTTCAAGCTAAAAAAGCAGCCGCAATTGCTTAATCGTGCAATTAACCGGATTTTGGGTGATCCCACAAAGGCTAAACAGATGGCGCAGAACCTTGGCAAGTTCGCTCGCCCAAATGCGCTCAATGATATGGTTGATATGATACTCGATGCTATAAAATAATAGTATAATATAAAGAGTTTATGCTAAAATCTGGTAAATTAAAACAAAATAACGCCAAAGGGCGCTCGCGTAATACTGACGACGCTAACTTTGATATGTCCAGCTATCGGCGGGGTACGACGCTAGCGACATTTCAATCTGATAAATCTGAGCAGTCGCAGCGGTTGCGCCTGCACCGCCTGCGGCAGCTGCGCCGTAGAATCTTGGCGCTACTAGCGGTGCTTGTTGGTGTGACAATGCTTGGAATTGGCTTGCTGATGCAGTACACCGGCAGTATTTCTAGTGTTAAGACTGGTGACGGGATCAAATTGACCGAGGCGGATCAGCAGAGGTATATCGACATACTTAACAAATATTATGATGAAAATAGGTTTGACCGTTTTAGCTTTGTTAGACGAAACAGTGTTCTAAATGCATTTGTAAAGCAAAATGCGCCCGAGGTTGCAGAGATTAGGGTTCGCCCGTCTGGCATCATGAGTAGCTATATAGGTATCAAATTCCGTAAACCAGTAGCGCAGTGGAAGAGCGACAACAAGACGAATTTTGTTGATGAATCTGGTGTAGTATTTGAACGTAACTATTTCACAGAGCCAGCCTTGTCGATTGAGGATGCTAGTGGTGCAAAGGGTGTCGATGGTATGGCAACATCAGCGAACTTTCTGAGCTTCGTGGGTCAGACTGCTGTTGCTCTGCAGAAGCAGCAATTAGCGGTACAGCGCGTAGTAATTCCACGTGGAGCGGCGCGCTACGTAGAGTTCTATCTGTCTGGTCGCGACTACCCGTTCAAAGCCCAAATTACGCGCAATGCTACTTCGCAGGCGTCTGATATTGCTGTGATGGCGCGTTATGTTGATGCACGTGGTATTAAACCATCCTATATCGACTGTCGGGTGGTGGGTAAGGCTTTTTGGCGGTAATGCTGTGGCTACTATTGACAATACTATAGAAAGTGATATAGTGAATATATGGCTGAATATTGCAGTGTTACTGTGGTACTTGGCTAGTAATTTAAATCGTCTATCCGAAAGGAATATAGCTATTATGATCGATTGTCAGGCACTTATGGGTAAGTCTAAAGCGAAGTGTCCAATGCATGGCTGTGTCCAACACATCTTCGTATGGGCTAAGAATAAGAATACCGGTAAAATTGAAGAGCGGGATGTTTCTCTGTGCTATTACCACTATAAGGCACTCATCGATGATAGGGTACAACCAATAACAAAGATATGTGGATTGGCTGGCGTTAGCGATGAAGAGTTTGAAAACTGGAAGTCGCAGCATCAGAAGAAGCATGAACATATATTTGACGGTAAGGGCGACCTTAACCAGTGGGGACCTAATCCGCAATTTACCAATAGTAGCCTAGGATTTGACTCGAAGGGCGGAGATGATTCAACAGATATCTCTCAGCTCGAGAGGATGATGAGCACCTCCGTGTGATGGTCGCTAACTAGACTTAAGCCTAGGTCTAATAAATAGTAAGTAATGTATTCCGTAAGGAAAACGCGTCTTGAGGGCGGCCGAATTCGGTCGCCCTCTTTAATCTTTCTGGGCTAATTAAATTATAAATATTATTTTACTGGACTATTTGCGTATTGTTACGTATGTGTGCGCGGTGAGTATAGATGGGATAAAGCAGGGTGGTAGGCTAAGAAGAACAACCTATATAACAACATAAAAATATAACAAGTCAAATGTGTAAAGAGTGAAGTCTTGACGTCAAGCTGGTAGAGCAGTGGGTGTGGAAATATATTAAAACATAAAAGCGCATAATTGCAAATACTTGATTATGGGTTGTAGGTGCTGTGCTATTTGCTACGATTGACTGACTGTCTGTTGTATAAGCACACAAACTGGCAGCGTCTAATATATCAGGCGTGAGTGGCACGTACGTATGAGCCGGTCGTTGTTTAAGACGCTGCAAATCATAGAATTCTAGAAATGCATTAATAAGTAGTTTTTATTTTTTAATTTTTCGGGGGCTTGTGAATATTAATTATAAATTAATTTAAATAATATTTTTTAGATAATTATCATTTAAAGTATTGCGGGCAGCGTTAAGCTCCCCGTATTTTATTTACTGCGATTTCTTAATTTTCTGATAATAATTTGCAATAAATGCCGCAATGCCTAAATTTTGCTGATTTTGGTCTAAATCGCAGTTTAACCCCTTAGCGGTTCGTAAAAGATATATTGTACGACGTTACGACTGTGACGCTATCCGGCTCTACTCCACGCTTATATACACATCCAAACTAGCGACCATGGCGAAATCTGAAATTGTTATTTGGCATTTCGGCAAATACTGATGAGTATCGATGAGCTTTGTGAGATGCTGCTATTGTTCCAACGGTTTTTATTGGTTGTATTCGCGCTAATTATAGAATATACATGAAGCCCCCTGTTTTAGTTGAAGCTTCCTATGTGTAACTGCTTAGAGTTAGTCGTCGTTAGCAATTGACTAGCAGCGATTGACTGGTAACAGTGTCGCAAAACTCAGCTCTATTTCTATCTATATAGCTTTGTGTAGTTTACCTATTATAATCATGTGTAGGCTGGGTTGCTGGCTCATAGGTCTATGTGTAGCTGTTGTCGGTGCGGTTAACCGATGTGATAAATTGTGCGACATTAAGATTGACGTATAACTATACGTCTAGTGGCTAAAAAGGAAATTAAAATAGCCTCGAAATAATCGAGGCTATACGCTTGATAATTGAGTATGTTAGATGCCTAGGAGGTTTTCTATTCTCATAGACAGTGCTACGGCCGTGTCGGTTTCGAGTGGAAAACAAATGAATGCCACGCCTCCCAGCTGGGCTAGTTTTGTTTGCCATCGATCCAACATGCCATTGCGAGTAATTGATGGCGCTAGCCAAGTGTTATGCCAGCTATCGTGTGCTACATAGAACCATTTACCGTCGCGCGAGACACCGCAGGTGGTACTTACTCTATCTATTGCTCTATCTAGAGGAAAATCAAGATCCAGGTAGTTAGTACTCCTTTTTCCGATTAGGCTGTGCGCACGATACTGTATTCTGATAGTATAACCATTGCGATCTAGACTAATTGGCCCAACTATGAGCTCTAACCGATGCGGTGAGAACAAAACGTGACTCCATGCGATGCTGAGTGGCCGAGTCAGTGTCTCTAGGTCTGGGTTAAACCTACCGGTATAATAGGCATATGTGTAGCGTACCAGTAGCAATAGGGCAACTACCGCCAGTAGGAAAATGGCTATAAAAATACCACTTTCAGTAGTTAGGGGCTCTTCCATATGGATGTTGAAATAGTATAGACAATATATCACTGCGGTAGCGCATGCGATGATGGCAATGACTAGCGAACAGCGCGCTTTGACATTGCATGCTGTACGCAAGATATTCAGCCAGCGCCAGCGGCTAACTGTAAATTGAATACCTATGGCTTGTTTTACCATGTTACTCCTTCTCAATCGAAGATACTTCCCCAACTTCTAATAGTAGGGGACTTGCTTATTATAAAATATGACAGCTATTCTGTCCATAAGTCGCCCTGCTCTGACTTACGACCTCTTCTTTCTTGAGGCGCGAAGCGCTAACAATATTTTGTATCCATCGTAGATGTGGTACAAGATATTGTTATAGCTCCCTGACAAATCAGATAATGGTATAATGCTATTCTTGTATATTAGTCGGGCTTTTCGGTTATAGCTCCCTGACAAATCAGATAATGGTATAATGGTAGAGCCCAGCATTCAT
>CATXOC010000002.1 GCA_958399925.1 uncultured Candidatus Saccharibacteria bacterium
GTTATAGCTCCCTGACAAATCAGATAATGGTATAATACTTAGCTAAAAGCACCCCTGTTAAAAGGGGCGCTTTTGCTTATAATTTAACCAATTAGATGGCTAATAATAAACGCTATAACACTATTTAAGCTAAGCTATAGCTAAATAAATTTATGCAAAAATCATATAAAAGATCTATGACATGAACACGTGGACTAGAAGAAGGATAATTGCTCGCATCTACTAGCCTGCTCTTGCGCGGTCTTCTCGCCGACCAGTACTTTCATATTGGCATATTGATTTTCGGTAACCAATAGAAATCGTATAGATCCAGTATCAGGTGCAGCCTTGCGGCATCTGGTTAAATGTACATCCGCGTTGTCACGGTTTGGGCAGAGCCGTGAATATACGCTGTACTGTAGCATGTCGTAGCCATCATTCAATAGGAAATTGCGAAATCGTGTGGCTTCACGCCGATTTTGCTTTGTATACGTTGGCAAATCAAATAAAACCAAAACTCTCATGTAGCGATATGTCATAAATGTTATTAATATTATCAACTAAGAGATTTGTGGTAGCGATAGTAATTCGGCGTTATCTCGTTCGATTGCGTCAATTAAACTGTCAACAACTATTTCGACTGCTCGCCGTACCTCAAATTTCTTGTTATTAATAATAACACATTTATTTATAATGTCAAGTATAGCGTGGCGATCATCCATGGTTAGATTGGCGTCGTGCTCATCACCAATATGACGTGTGTATACGGTGTCTAGTACGTGAATATCACACGCAGCACGGAATGGTTCGATCAGGTCATCGGCTAGATTAAAGCTATTGAGCTCGCTATGGTGAAATAGCCCTTGCGATGGAATCAAGCCGCGCGCAGCAATGCTACGTGCAACGATACTACGCACTATGGCATAACAATAGTTAAGCGCCGAGTTGTACCATATTGGTTTGCGGCGTGTGCTATCGTCTAACAATTGAGCGAAATATATACGAGCGGCGATTGACTCGCGGTTGTCGGTGTCGCCACTTTTAACCTGGCGAGACAATGCGTCTAACTGGCTAGCAGCGTCGTTGCAGTCAAAATAGCGCAAGGCAGTGGCTTGATTGGCAATCTTCTGAATGACAATGCGTCGCCACAGCTGCTTGCGTAAAGTTGGACTCATTTCGATCTGCTGTTTAGAGATCTTTGCCTGGCGTGAATGCTGTGATAACGGAAGTAGCTCACCGCAGGGTAAATGGTGCTTGTCGCATACGATCGTGGCAATGTTATTACTGGCGAGTTCGCTTAGCAGGTTTAGTGTAGTTGTTACAGCATAATTATCAAGGATTAGTGTATCGATATCCTCTAGGGGTATGCGAACTTCTTGATCCTGCCGGATAACTAATTTACTGTCGGCTAGCGATAGCTTGGCGGAATTACCAATGTATACTGAGCGCCATGCCATACCGCCCTACTCCCACCTATAGTTATCGCCCAAAACGTTGATGTCGAGACGTTGAATTGAGGCGGCAGAGCGAGGAGCCACTCTGTATGATAGATTATTGCCGGGCGAAAAGTGTGGCTTTATAGAAATTCTGCATGACTGTATGTCGTATGATATGTAATAACCTTCTTCGATTTTTTGTATATTATCTTTCTCTGTGTACGTAACTTTTACGTAATCATTTGGGAATAGTTCACATACTTTCTCGAAGCTGTCGTCGATGAACTTTGGTCCTTTCTTAGGCTCTGGCAGAATGCGCTTTGACCCAGTCCTTGCCTGATGGGCATAAATCGGTACAAAGAAGTGCTCGGTCTTGCCCTTGGCGTTAACTTTTTTGTAGACATCTAGGCGAATCATACTGCCATTGTTGACGTAAGCTTTGCCATTGTTGACCAAAAAGCCGCTGGTGTCAGGATTCTTGCTATAGACTTTGATGGCACTGACTGGCGATAGTGGTCGACCGTTCTTGTCGAAACGTTTGTCATTCTTATATACAGGTTCGGCGAACGCTTTTGCTGGGTCGTTATTATTCTCCTCTAGGCGTTGCTTTAATTGCTCGTATAATGCGCGATCGCTCTCGGGCAGCACAGAATCATCTAATGCCTTTAGATTAATCTTGTTAAGGCTAGTACGAACGGTACGCATGTCGCCCTTGGACTTTGGCGAGCGAATAGTCTCTTTATTGACTGAGCCGTCGCCACCGCGCTTTGGCATACGACTGACGAAGATTGGATGAATCGAGTTTTTGAACTCTTCGTCTTGGTCTTTGTAAACATCGCGGAACTGATCACGCCATTGCGCCAAGGTCTCACCTTCTTTCGGCTGGCTCTCGCGCCAACCTAGTTCATTAACAAAGTTCGGCCACGGCAAGGTGTCTTTGGCTGATACGTATTCGACAACTTCACCTGTCCTCTTATCTACGGCAGTGCGAGTGTCCATAGGTAAGTATTTTGATACTTCGCGCCATTTGTTCAATTGAGATAGACGCTGAATTGAACTTAGGGTAGTTAGGGCAATGATTGTGGCGTCGACGCTGTGGTGCAAGCAGTCGGCATCGCGATCCTTGTGTGGTATACCCCAAGCACGGCGGAAAAAGGTGGTTATTTGGCCAGTCGGGGTAACGACATGCTGGCGATTCGCACCGTCAGCGTCGTTATCGTCGTACTTCGCAAATTTTAAGTGTCGGCGAAGATATTGCGCCAAGAACTTTTCGACATAGCGCGTGTCGTTAAGCGCACGTACATTCCAATCTTCTTTCGGTAGTGATTCGGCTAGTAGGCGTCGCTTCTTGCTGCGAGACAATTTAGGGTTAGCGGTAACGCGGGCGCAAAAATCACGCCAACGTTCGGTGTGCCCCCACGCTTCAAATGGCGTCATGTTGCGCTTGTCCTGGTTGCATTTGTTGTGTACCAATGCCTTATTGGCGCGGCTATCATTACCACAGCGACTAAACGGGATAATGTGGTCAATCTCACCGTAGCTCTTGTCGCTGAATAGTTCGTTTAAAGAAAGCGCTTCGCCGCAGTACAGACATTTGGCATCTTGCTCTCGGTAAAACTTAAACTTAGAAATTTGTAGACCGGTGGGCGTCGGAATATGGAAATCATTCTGTAGCCGCTTGATAATATCTTCGTTAACGGCAGCATTCTCGTCTTGATCGCGCTTAATCTTCATACGTTCTTTGAAATTCTTGGCTAGTTCGCCGGCGCTCTCGACACCGATGCGTACAGGTGCGCCATATTTACGGATGATAGCATTAATAACCTTGATGGTCTGGCTAATAGCGCGTTTAACAATTGGATTAGTGATCTGGTTCTGCTCGTCCTCATTTAGTGGCGGCAGTTTGCTCTCTTCGCCGTGCAGTCGTTGATTGAACTCGTAGCCAGCAAGGACTAAAGCTTTGTCGTAAGTGTTGCCTTCTAGAATGAACGGCGTGATTTTGCGGATAACCTTGGCGGATAGATGGCCAAACCCCGAATAGCTAGAACAAGATAGTTGCATCAGATTGGCGATTGATTGTTCGGACAGATTGACAGGTGCGCCATTGAATGTTGTTAATTTACGTAAATCTTTCTCGATTATGGAATCGTCTTTGTTGACGGTTAAAACTTCGCCGATGTAGTCGAATAAATCTTTGTCGGCTTCGATCTTGCGCCAATCGTCAGGCGAGTCCTTGGTTGCCTTCTTGATGTCATGATAGAATTTCAGCTCAGCAAAGGTATTCTTCTCTTTCGCGTTGTGGTCTTTCTCGAGCTCTTCATGCTTCGGATCTTTGCCACGGATATAGTCAAATGCGAAATTATTGTCGTCTTTGTGACCTAGGGCTTCACGAATGGCGTAATATGTTACCCTGCGAGTCGCCTTGCACTTGTCGATGCAGGCTTGAATTTGCTCGGGTGTTAGTTGAATCTTTTCCTTCAGTGCGCCATCTGTATCACGTAGGCTATAGGTTAGATGTGATAGGTCCTGGGCTAGGCGAAACATTTCGAAGGTATAGCTGGCTTTTTGTAGACGTGGCTGGTCTTTCTCGTATGGACATTTGCCACGCATCTGGGCGATTAGTTCTTTGGTCATGAATGGCCGCTGATAGAACAGACCGTTTTTATTGCCCTGCTCTACGTCACCGAGCAATAATAGACGGATATTTTGGTCGGTTAATACGGGATAGAACTGTTGCTGTTTGGTTAAAATTGCCCGAATCTCGTTTTCAAAATTAGCTCGCATAAATGAGTTCTGGTAGTTATCTGCCTTGTTGCGACGATGTACCTTAAACTTGTTGTCGTTTAGCAAGGCGGCACCAACGGTCTGATAAGTATCCAATAGCTTGGCGTTCTCGCTAATAGCGGATAGTACCTTGCTACCTTCGGAGTCTTTTTCTTCGACAGCCTTGCGGTTCGACTTGTAACCACGGCGCTTGGCGATGTGGTGCAAGGCAACAAATAGTTCTTCTGGTGATAGCTGCTCGGTTAAGCCTTTCTGACGCAAGATATACGGGTCGAGCTGGCCGGCGTGTGGAGTAAGAAGCTGTTCGATCTGTGCACTAGATAATAATTGATTGTCAATAAAAAAATGCTTTAGATAATTTAGACGCTGGCGACGGCGCTTCAGACGTCGGCGAGCGCTACGGGCGGTGCGTCGTGGCACAGCTAGCGACTTGCCGTCTTTGGGGTTTTCGGGCTTTTCAAAGATGCGGACGCCTAAATCTTCAATACGATTTTTATCTAAATTGATTACCGACCAACCAATCGATGTGGTTCCGAGGTCTAAACCTAAAGCGTATTTCATATATACATTATAGCAGAATGCACATATCTAGAGACATAAAATATAGCCGGCCGTCGCCGACTATATTACTTTGTAAGATTTCTAAACTCGTATTGCGGTTATAAAGATGACTAAGAGTCAGAGCTTTGCGTAGAACCGCAGACTACTTATTATAGAAACCTGTACAAATCAGATAATGGTACAATTCTTACTTAAGGAACTGCAGTATCATTGTATTGCACAGCACGCTCGTGTGTCAATACGTAGACAATGTAGAACAGGACGAGGATAAAGGTATTGTATGCAAACTATATAATGCATATCCAATAGGTAAAGTTGATAAACTTTAAGCTTTAGTTATTGTGCTTTTTGTGGCGTGCTACGTAGCCAGCGTATCGAATGTGCCGCTTAGGTACATCGTTATTCGGGCGACTATTTGTTCTCAGTAATGCACATATAAAGTCGAACTGTTCATGTGTAATAGGCATGTTATCGAGGCTGTTATATACCTCCATGAACTTTTGCTCGAAAGGTATTTTACGGGGTATTGTTATAATGTCGCGGTTAGTTAGATCGGTTATGTGATACTCGGCATCTCGCATATACATTACAACGGTATTCACCATTGGTATAATGCGAACCTGGTCTCTGATGTCTGCTGGTAGCTGATTTCTTAGTACTTCGGCATGGTGATTAACTTGCAAGAATGGGTTGTACAATTTGAACGACTTTCCAGACACGTTGTGTTGCCAATAGGTATCTTTAGCGCTTCCAGATATTACCCCAGACAGAGTTTTTACTTCTAGTACAAAAATTGCATGTTTGGATGCTACAGCCATATCAACTTCGCAGCTTCGTCCTTCTGCGTCGCGCAGATATACGTTACGAAAAACTTGTGATTTTGGAATGTGTAGATCTTCAATTAGTGTTCTATAGATGCACTGTTCGCCTGCTTTGCCAAAGGTACTGTATTCGTTGGAATTACGTGCATAATCGACGTAGTATTTCAGGTCGTCGACAACCCGACGGAAAAGACTTGGCTTCTTCGTCGGGTTGACTGAAGGTTGCTGTGGTGTATTAGAAAAGTTGTCCATATACTTAACAAGATTATATCATAACCGTATACAGGTGGAGTGTTTAGTACGCTCGTGTGCCAATGTGTGGACAAACGTGCGCTAATATGTTAATGTATAAATAATCCTGTCAGTGATGATGGGTTCGTATATTCCAGCTAGTGAAAGGAAGCAAAGATGCTTTACGAAAAAGTGTGTCCTGCGGAGATCGAAGGTATGCGCGCCAGGCTACATAAGGCCTATCCAAGTAATACAATTGATCGATACGAAGCTATCGTTCGCGTCTTGGATAATGATGGTTGCCAATTTTACATTATCGACCATTGGTGTGCTGAATACCTGGTTGTATGTCGACCTGAAGATAAAGATGCAACTGACGTCTGTGGGTTCTACTTTGCGCCTATTCTCTGGTGTGATTGCCATGAAAATATAACTTATATTGAGCTTCGTGCGAAAATCATAGAAATTTTGGACAAACAGATTGGAGACTGGCGTAAGTATCAAACGAACAATGCGATTAGTCTGTGCATTTGCGAGTGTGAATATAATCCAACGGCTTATCCATTGATTCGTGCACTTATCTAGTGTCCCCCGCCCTAGACTTGATCTAGGGCGGTTTTACTTACTGTATACAGTTACAGATATGGTATAATAAAAATATATGAGTGAGGATGCTAAGACGGCTGAAGTCGTGCAGGATTGTTCAACGAAGTTCTCGTCGCGCACGTTTGATGATTTTATATTGGCGGTGCGTGATTACGCTAGGGGTCTGAGAAATCTAGTCAAGTTAACGGATACTGATAATGCCGTGGAGTTGGCTATTCACCGCAGTAACACAGACAAATATTATACCTGTTTTAGGTTCATGCGAGACGGACAGAGCTATCGCGATCGGCACTCTGTATATATTACTAGCGAGTATGGCGGTCGAGCTATTTACAATGTAGACACTTGGCACGATGGTAAGTGTGTAAAGCTGTTAAAGTATAATGATAGTCAGCGTTGTTTGCAGGTAGTATTTGATAAAATCGCCTATTATTTAGCTGTAGACTACGAAGTATCTAATCATTCGGCGGCTGATGGTCGGATTAACGAAGAAGATATTACAAAGCGCAAAGTTGATTTGCTGTACAAGGTATCGAAGCGATTTGGCGAAAATGCTGAGCTGAGCGATATGACTCCAGATGCACCGGACTTTCGTGACGCATATAGAGATAACTACAAAAAAGCCGTTAACTACGAGATAAAGCATCGTATTAAATACCAAGATACACGTAGAGTGGTATTTGAGCGGCTGCAAAGCCTGATGGACGGAATTTCATCGGAATATGGTGCATATGCTACAGGCCGTATTGACGCAACACTGGCTGAGTATCCCTATGATGATGCTAGCTTTGCTGAAGCGGATGTAGTCGACGAGATTCGTCGGTCGGTTGGCCGGATTTCTAATATCGCTACGATAGATGGCGAGCTGCTGTCGGTTAACGCTAGCGATGGTCGTGCTGTTCCCTATGTCTATTTCGCAGGTAGTGGCGCTAGCGGTAGCTATCTATTAGAAACGACGAATGGTGATGGTGGTAAAACTGTGTATCGGCTACTGTATCGCGACCCAGGCGGCGTACGTGAAGTATTGTCGACTAATAATCCCGATAAGGTTGTTTATACGATTTTCGATACGCTAAAGGCTGCCAAGTCGACTATTGCCGATGACCAGAATTACCAGGCGCTAATGGAAGAGCTGCGACAGAATGTAGCAGTTGACTCATCGAAACTGATGTCGGGTGCTGACGAGTCAGAACAAATTGAGGCGGAGGAATCAGGTGATAATAGTGGTCTAGAATGTGAGCAGTCGGCGCGCGAGCTATCTTTTACTGAGAAAAAACAATTTGCCAAGGAGATTCGTGATGCGCAGGCCGATCTGGTTGCCTTGGCGCTTAATGCGTCCGGCAAGAGCAATCCTTCTGACATCTATATTTACCTGATGATGGAAGGCAGCTTGCTGTCTTATAACGTGTTTTATGTGTGCCAGAATAGAGTTGTCACTCTAAGTGATGCTGAGATAGATAAAGCCGCGCGTATGCGGTCGTTAAAGGCGGGCATTTCGAGTAGCAAGAAATTGCGTGCAGTTTATGTAAAGTGGGGTCAGCCGGTGCCAACGGAGACTAAGATGCACTACAGCCTAGAGGCTAAGAAGCTTGATTGTGTATATAGCTTTGATAACGTAACAGACGAGGTGAATGGTCGTACCGCAGCTACTTCGTTTGCCGATTGGCGTCGTAGTATTGCGCTGGCGCTATAACCGTAGCTCACCTACCCTTTTATGAAGACTTGGTGTGTCGTCGGCATTCCTATGTCTGGCTGGTGAAGATAAAAAGCCCTGGCGTTAGCCAGGGCTTGGTTGCAGTGAAGCTAGTCTTCGCTATCCTGTTCATCACTGATGTCGCGATATGGCAGATTTCCCCAATATCCTAGTGCTTCACTAGCTGCGCTCTTACGTGCTTGGCGAAGCTCTGCACTGCTCCCAGTTGTATAGAAGTACTTTTCAGTCATAAAGCTGGGCTTATCTTTGTGATAATAGCGTTTATAGAAGTCGTCTGCTAGCTGTTCAGGGTGACGTAATTCAGTGTGAAACTGAATCACACCTTTATCGTGATGCGCCTTATTATAACTTTGGGCTTCATCGGATAATGTGAACATAACCCATGTAACAACGCAAGCTATGAATTGGTTAGTCTTGCGACTGGGTCCTAAAATTAGCTGACTGTGTCCGCTGGCATCGCAGACTGAGGTCTTACGCTCGTCAAATTGATACGGGCGCAATGCCCACTCTTTTGGTAGTGTGAAGGATATTTTATCGGAATTGCCAATATAATCAATATCTAGGTGAAGGTCTCCTAGGACGTCCAGTGCAGTCCCCCAATGATATTCATTTTGATGGTTGGGATCATTAAAGAACTCAACTTTATTGGGCATTGTAATTCGCCGGGTTTTCGGATCGTACTCGAATCCTATGGGATTTATCTCGAATTCGTTTGTAGTTGTCATGCTAGCTCCTACTGCTCTTTGAAAGGTGCAAATTACTATTATATTATAATATATTTTATCGGATTAGTATAGTTGGTGGAAATTGACATATAGTGCATTCAGTAGCTTGTATAACGCTATCTACAGTGTATAATGGATATTTAGTAGGATTTTGCTAAGGAGGATGAAAATGGAGCACAAACAACAGTGCCGTTCGTGTTATACAGAAGATGCAAGTGTATCTAGTTGTAATAGGTGTGAGAGCGAGGATAGTGTTAGTGAATATCTAACGCAAGATAGCGAACTAGCTAGGGACGAGTCGTCGGCTGAATCAGTCAAAGCAATGCTACAGCACAGAAGCTATGAACAGCTAATGGTTGCTAAACTGTTGTATGTAAAGCGGGCGTCAGACTATGAAAATAAGATCTTTCGAATTAATAACGCTCAAGTTGATGAGCGTATGTCAATAAAAAGGGCTATGTTTTATGGTATGTTAAACAGGTTCTTTAAGGCGGCAGAGATTGCAGATGATCTGATTAAAGAAAACTATCCCGATAGATATCTTAATGATGCCGATATAATTAAATTATGGGCCA
Source organism: uncultured Candidatus Saccharibacteria bacterium (assembly GCA_958399925.1). GTDB lineage: Bacteria > Patescibacteriota > Saccharimonadia > Saccharimonadales > Saccharimonadaceae > Nanoperiomorbus. The sequence goes on from CATXOC010000002.1 coordinate 9,433, forward strand.
CTGAAGATTACGCGCACAATGCAGCAGTCGATAATGGTAAGTTGAAGTATAATAAATAAAGAGCCTATGGCAAGTAAAATAACCCCGCGTAATATATGCGGGGTTATTTGTTAGAGTTTTTTGGCAGTTTTGGTAGTTGTAACAGTCTTCGCATGGATGGGCTGGCGTCGCTGCACGGGCGTATCATCGTCCGCGCCATGTAACTCAGCCAGCATTAATGGACCGATAGCGGCACTTACTGCCATTATGGCTAACAGCAGTGCAATGCCTACAGAGATACCTCCGGCGGCGGCAATTATCTTGATGATCTTGACAGCGCGCCGTCGCCCTGCCCTATTCTCTAACAATTTGGAATTATGGCTCATAATGACCTACTTTCTATGGGATATGAACCGCATAAGCTATCAATTGTGATAGCTTACATGTCGCATTATACTCTTTATGGCCTATTATGTCTAATTAGCGTGTTAATCCTTCACATAATAGCCAAGTTTGGTGTATAATATTATTGTATTTGGGCATCGCCAAGTGGTAAGGCACTGGGTTTTGGTCCCAGCATTCGGGGGTTCGAATCCCTCTGCCCAAGCCAGAAATTATAAGATGCAGCCTTTAACTTATTGAAGGCTGTATTTTTTTGCTTTAGCAATGTATTCATCTGCAGCCGCGATAATTTTAGTTGCAATGTCTTCAGGTGTAGGCTGCGGCTTATCTAATGGGTACATGTAATCGTTTAAGTATGTAAAAATCGGATCTAGTTTACCGCCCTTTTTGATTTTGCTGCTGTCTATATTTAGAGTTTTGGCGTAATCCTTGATATATTTCCAGACTAGCATATAGCCTTGGGTAAATATCAGCTGGTACTTACCGTTGTTGACGTCCAGTTTCGGAAGCACGGTTAGAATATGCTTTCTTAATGTCTCTTTGGCTTCGTTTATACTCATCTTCTTGTATTATACAGCAAATTTACCGCTGCATCGATTTATACTTATTATACCTAGCCAGACTTGTAGCACTAATTGATGACGGTGTTCTATCAATGACGCCTTTTAGTACACTCATGTCGATGAATGGCGCATTGCTGACAACGGCTAGCCTAGCCGCTTCTTCTACGATATAGGTGATATCTGCGCTAGCATATCCGTTTGTCGCATCAGCTAGCCCCCTGTAATCTATGCTGCCACTGGGCCTACCCCTTAATGCGAGCTTAAACATCTCAATGCGCGCCTCTACATCTGGCGGACCAACGTAAACTAGTCGGTCCATGCGCCCTGGCCTAATTAACGCAGGATCAATCAGGTCAGGCTGATTGGATGCACCTATAACCAAGACGCCATGCTTGCCTGCATTGTTAATCTGCATTAACAGCTCGTTGATCTCTTCATTCTTATAATTTGAATTTATACTCGCACGGTTCGGGGCTATTCCTTCTATCTCGTCAATGAACACTATAGACGGAGCCTTTATACGAGCGTGCTCGAATATAGTGCCGATATTCTCAACCGTCTCATGAGCCCACTTCGAGACAACATCTGAATGCTTTAGTTCAATAAAGTTATATCCAATCTCCTCTGCTAATTTTTGAACAATAAAGGTTTTGCCACACCCAGGCGGACCGAATAGTAACATACCATTTGGCAAGGAGAGCCTAAACTTTCGATATCGATCTGCATGGCGCAATGGCTCGATGATATCTCGGCGCAGAGTACGCTTCAATTCAGCCATGCCCGCCACCTCTTTGAAGCCTCCAGTCTGGCTCTCTATGTGGTCAGCCACCCCTACACTATTATCACTGTTCGAATGTACAATGTTACCTCTTTTTGGAGGCCGCTGTGTACCATAGGAATAACCGTACGTATGACCATTGAGCACAAGCGCCTTGCGGCCATCAGCTACCTGCCCAAATAGACGCAAGTGCTTACCGTTGTCCGTAAGGTATATCTCACACACACCGTTAGAACTTAGCCTGCGAATAACCTTTGCGTCGTCTACTACAAAGCCGGGGTATAATATCGGTCGCTCTATTCTATCCATACTAGTTCCTCTTGCATTCAATCCTTTCGTAATAGTATCCACCACTGCTACTGGTACACGTAGTGTTGTGCTTTGACTCGGCCTCCGAGCACTCAGAGCTGTCAATTCCGCTAGCTGAGCATACATCTAACGTCTTCTGTACTCCACCGGGATCGCTCATTAGATACCAAACTACAAGGGCTCCAATAGTAACTAGAATTTCAAGTATAGTCTTTAGAGGTCCGCTCAGAGAATGTTTACTAGAGTTCTTTGACGTGCTCTCCGGGCTATATGAACTGTTGGATATGAATTTAGTACGGTTTTCTGCTATGTATGTTCGCGCTGCCTCCAAATCATTGCGCCATTTCTCTATTTTGATATTATCAATGTTGGCGTCAATAACTTCTAGTGCAGCTGTTGGCTTCCCCTGATTTAAATAATTACCAACTCGACTGCACACGGTGTAGTATACGCGCAATTCAGATACGGTTGACATACCTTCGTTTAAATGCTGCTTCTGCTGACCTGAGGCGGCTATCCTCTGTGAAACCTTGAGTATGTCAATGACCTGATAGTAGTCTTCGTCATTCTTGCCTTTAATTACATTAATCTTGATAGCAATACTCATCCCTAGCTCAAAAAGCGCCTCGGCAATCCTATCGCGGACAACCATACACCTAGGGGCACTCCATACTGATTCGCCCAAGTCTTTAACTTTATTGATTGATTCGTCGACTCTGTCTAGTAGTGATATAATTTCGTTGAACGATTCCTTACTTAACTTTTTCCAGTCTTTGTCGTCGTCGGAGTCTGGCTCGGCGTTCATGAGGTCTGGCTTATATGTGCCAATCTCGTCTGCTAGACTACTGATATTATCAAGTAGCCCTCCGACTGTTTCTGCCAGGAATTGGCTAGAACTGACGCTAATCTTGCTAGCAAACGCGGCATATACCGAGGGGTCGCTCATATCTTTGCTCATGCTGCCATAAAAGTCTGATAAGTGTCCAGGTAGCAGCTTTGCATAGAAATTATTAACAACTTGGCTATCAATATTGATTCCGTCTAAGCTAGAGAACACCTTTCCCAGCTGCTCGGCGACATTTGGTTTGGTTATTAATTTTGACCAGCTACTAATGGAGCTAGTTAAGTATTGCTTTTGTTTGGTAACACTGAAGGCTAGCGATTCGGCTACGGCTAGATTATGCAACGCAACAACATCGTTTGGACGTTGGCTAAACAGGCTGCGAAAAGTCTTGATGGCATCTGAGGTCTCTCTGTCGTGAAGGTGTTGCAGTGCTCTGGTACTTTGGTCGGTATTGTCGATGAACCAGAAGTTGAATTCCTTTAGTCGTTTAGTGTCGTCTAATAGGCTTTGTTGCGCTCGGTTGACGCTTGCAAGCGTGCGGATGGAACGGTCGAAAGTTAGGTCGTTGTCATAGGCTGGCACCTCACCAATCTTTAGCAGATTGGTAATCTCTTTGCTGCGGCGTATTATTTGCCTTTCCGTGGCATCGTAGCTTAACCCTAGCACGTTATAGGCATTACCAATGAATAGTAGTTTGCTCATATTCCGTCTACCTATTTTGTGATTCCGGCAATGTTGCCAAATTCGGCATCGTCGCGTTCGTCCTCAGGTATCAATTTCCATAGTTCGCGCACGTGTCGTTTTAGCTCCTCTAGATCGGTCTTGTCAATTGCCTCGTTAGCTTTGCTAATGTGGTAGTCGGCTAGCCTCTGGTCGCTCATTTGCGGCTTACGATCGATTGCCCTGCCTAACATATCCACCCAGAACCCAGGGTGCTCTTGAGCTACTCTAAACCATAGGCTTGTTACTTGATCAATTGCGCGCTTCAACAGTACTTCGTCTTTACTGTCGATCGCTTTCTTGGCGTCATTTTCAACTCGGCTGCACTCCTTAGTTAAGCGATTAATGTTCACGTCGGTAGGCATTTCAGAAACTAATGACTTTACGTCTGTGATTGCTCTGCTTAGCTGTCCGATTAAGTTGCCGGTTAGCCCCGACTGCTCTATACTGTCTAGTTTCTGGCCTAATGAGCGTAAATCGCGTTCCGCTTTCTGCTGTGAGTCGGTGTCGTTTGTGTCAAGATTACGTTCGATAGTCTTTAACTGATCTTCAATAGTCTTCTTTTCTTTGTTATCTGAAGATATCTTATCGGCGCGCTCCTTTTGCCGAGCCAAGCCTGATCTGAGCTCATTTACGTTGATAGACTGGGCATATTCGTCAACGCGAGCATCAACTAGTAGGTCTAGGTCGGGCAGATAAGCCTCGACCGTTACTTCGCGCGATTCATTAATCTTAATTGTGATATCGATATCTGAGCCAGCTGGTAGATCGTAATCTAGCTTATTGCCATCAATTGCTAGTGTTGTAATTGTACTGTTGTATGACGGGTTTGATGAATCGCCCTCGTAGACTTTGATGGGCAACGGATTCTCGGCATTCTTTTTTAGGTCGCGTGCCGTGCGATACGGCTTAGTGGCCTCTAGCGGCAGTATGGAGCCACGTTCAAAGAATTTGTCGCAAGCTTCGGTCATTTTAAAATCGTTGTCGAAATTCTTCTTGGCGTAGATGACACCAATATCATGCGGTATTGGCGCACCTTGAACCGAAAGGCCCTGCGTTATTGTAAAGGATTCTGGCGATACTGGTAGGCTATTTCCATTCTTATCAACTAGATAGATCCAATAGGTATTAGTTTTGCTGGGCTCAACGGCGACAGTATCAAAGAACTTACCATTCTTAATCTTGATATTGTTGCTGGTATAAAAGCCGCTATCGGAACTAATCTTGAGTGAGTATTCGCCATTGTCCGGTAGGCTGGCTGTACCTGTAATCATCTCCTCGTCGTCCGACGTCATTGGGTCGTAATTAATGGTCAGCTTAACTGTGTTGCTATCTAGCCTGCTTGTAGACTCTGTAATATTCTCAGGTATTCGCTCGCTTAATCCATATACACAGGCGCCACGTGCAACTGTAGTTAGTGGGTCGACTGACGTGTCAATTTGAATACCCAAGTCGTCTCCGGCTCGCTTGCGAATATATGGTATCTGTGTTGGCCCACCAACAAACACTATTTTTGATATAGCGGATTTGCTGATTTTTGACCGCTTAATTACGTCCTTGGTTATGTCGATTGTCTTATCAACTATAGGTCTAATTAAGTCATCGAACTCCTGTCGCGTGTAATCGAGCGATAGATATATTTCCCTTCCATCATCATCGCTGCCAACTTCATCAATCTCGATTGTTGTTTTGTTGTAGGATGATAGTTCAATCTTAGCCGTCTCTGCTATTGCCTTTAGCTTGGCGAATGTACTGCTATACTTAGGATTGCTAGCTGTAAAATCGGTAATATTGAAGCTGCTTAGGATAGCAGGTCGGATCACGTCATCAACCAATTTGTTATCAATGTCTTTTCCACCTAGGAAGTTGTCCCCGCCGTGCTCAACCACCTTTAAGATACCAGCGTTAGATGAAACTAGCGCAACATCAAACGTTCCGCCGCCCAGATCATAAACTATCCAGGATTGGTTTTTGTCGCTGCCGAAACCATAAGCCATGGCTGCTGCAATAGGTTCCTGTAGCAGAACTACATACTTGAATCCAGCGAGCTTGCCTGCTCTCTTAGTAGCTTCATTCTGCAGCGAATCGAAGTATGCGGGTACCGTAATGACGGCGGCAGTTGTCGGGAAGCTAGGACATTTGCGCGTTAAGTCAGCCTTAAGCGACTTTAGGATTTCGGCCGACACTTCCTCGGGTGTCATCTTGGCGTGTAGGCGTGGAAAGTTAATTGTCTGGTTTGTTCCCATTAGTCGCTTGACTTCAGCTTTGTTGTTGGCAAATTCGTCAGACGATGAGCTACGGAATAGCTTATTATACGCCTTCTTGCCGACAACTTTATTGCCCGCTTTATCAACGCCAAAAACAGATGGTGTATAGTCATCGCCAAGCAAGTTCTTTACTACCTCGACGCCGCTGCCAGTGTCCACGGCTATTTCTGAGTTGGTGGTGCCTAGGTCTATGCCGATCCTAATTACACTCTGATCAATCTTTTGTGCGCTCATTACTTATCCTCCTTCTTGGCGTTCTTATTCCTGTTGTTGGGTTTTCGCTTATCTGGGTTAGCTTTTTCTGTAACTACTGCAGGTTCGGCTACGATTACATCGGACCTTTGTCTAATAATGCCTGTGTAGGATATTTGTGGGCGACGCGTCTCAATTACGGTTGGCTTATCTATGTTCGCTTGCTTTTCTACGCTGATTAGGTTGACATTCATACCGTCGCTATATTGGCGACCTGTAAAATCTTGTACTTCAATGTCGTTGGCCTCTAGATATGTCTTAATTCGATTTAGTGAGTTGTATAGTCGCCTTCGCTCGCTGTCGTCAAGTTTACTGTCAATTCTTTCGACGTTATTCTGTAGGCGCCAATAGTCGCCAGCCAAGCCGACTAATTTATCAATTTGTGGGTCGAAGGGTACGTACTTCTCAACAATAATTCTTCTGATATTGTCGATGGCTTTTACTGCATATCCTACTAGTCGTGTGGTGGCAATTATAACAATAACTGCGCAAAGTAACACTGTTGTTGACACATATAACCATTCCATAGATTGTCCTTCTTTTGACTTACTACGGATGTACAAAAAAGGACACCCGTATATTCACAGATTCGTGACAATCTAGACATATGCATTAAGCCTATGTTGGAATACACTGGTGTCCAATTTATTGGCTTAATACACATACATATCTAGAGCTCAGTGAGCTCCGTCTAGATTGTCACATTTTTATTTTAGCATAAAATCAATGGGGTTTGTATTGCTGAACAATAGTAATGCGTATGGACTAGTGTGTTCTCTGGCGGGGCGGGACAAAAAGAAGCCTCCCTCTGGTAAAGGGAGGTGGGTCGGTGTTGACCGAGCCAGAGGAATTGAATATTTAGATACAATATCCCCAGCGCGGCTGGCGCCACTGCTAGCCCCTTTTGGGTAAAAAGGGGCTAAAGCTGTTTATAGTTGCTTAGCTTCTTTCTCGGCAGCTTCTTTGGCGGTCTTTGCCATGCGGCGCTTGGCAGCGTTGATGTCGCGGATTACATTCTCGGTTTCCTCGGCGATCATTAGCTCTTCGTTGGTGCGAACCATCATGATCTTTGGTGTGTCTTTAACAGAGATAACGCCATCGACGCCGTTACGGCCAACAATTTCGCGGTTGCGCTCTTCGTCGATGTCGTAACCAAATACAGTTAGGTGGTCACAAATTTGCTTACGCAGGACTGAACTGTTTTCACCGATGCCAGCTGTAAAGACGACGGCATCAACCTTTGGTAGTGCAATCATCATGCCAGCAATGTATTTGGCGATACTGTAAGCCATGACCTTCATAGCTAGCTTGGCACCCTTGTGACCCTGTTCGGCACCCTCTTCTAGTTCGCGCTGATCAGAGGTTAGTCCGCCTGATAAACCATAGACACCGCTCTGGTGGTTTAGTTCATCCAAAATTTCGTCAGCAGTCTTGTTTTGCTTGTCAGCCATGTACGATACAACTGCCGGGTCAATGTCACCGGAGCGTGTACCCATAACCAGACCCTGTAGTGGGGTGAAGCCCATTGAGGTGTCTACTGATTTGCCGTTATGAACAGCAGCCACCGATGCACCACCACCGATGTGGGCGATCACAAAATCACTCTCCTCTAGCGGGATGTTTAATAGTTCGGCTGCGCGGTGGCTAACGTACTTATAACTGATACCGTGGAAGCCATAGCGACGTACGCCGTACTTCTCGTACCAGCTATCTGGCACTGCATAGCGATAGGCTTGTTCTGGCATGGTTTGGTGGAATGAAGTATCGAATACAGCAACCTGTGGCAGGCTAGGCATGACCTTCTGGATGGCGCGCATGCCGGCGACTGCAGCAGGGTTGTGTAGTGGTGCAAATGGCTTTAGTGCTTCGATCTCGTCAATAATCTGATCCTCTAATAATACAGGCTCAGTAAATACGTTGGTGCCGTTTACCACGCGGTGGCCAACAGCCTTTACGGTCTTCTTTAAGCCGCGCTCTTCTAGCTCATCGAATAGACGCTGGATTGCATCGACATGCGTGCCCTTCCCGTCTAATTGATCCTTTTCCCTAGAGTCGTTCGCTTCAATGGTGAATGTTGCACGACCACTATTTAGATGCTCAGCCTTACCGCTGGCAATTTCCTTGTAGCTGGCGGCGTCAAGTAGCTGAAATTTCAAACTCGAGCTGCCACTGTTAATAATTAGAATTGTCTTATCCATGACTATATTTTACCATAAATCAGCTGCTTTAGTCTGATAATATCTGTAGAAAGTAAAGTTGCCAACCGCGAGGATTAAAAATAGGCCGGGTGACCGGCCTATGTGGATGGTTGGAGCGGATTTGTTAGCTAGTGCTGGCAATTGTACTTTTGTCGTCGTGGTCTATGCTGTCTATTGAGCCAGCACTACTCGTGGGCGGAATTGAATCGGTAATGCCATACAGTTGAACCAAGTCGATTGACTTCATTGCCTCGGATATTGTGCCTAGCGCCTCGGTGCAATCGCTTAGTTGCTGCATAGCCATATTATATTTGGCTAATAGATCAGCGTTTTCGTAGCGATATTCCGAATTTTCGAGGGCTTGTTGGTCGATTCGAGCCTCTAGGTCTTCGATTTTGCGCGCGTTTAGCTGTCTTTGCTCAAGAAAGGAGTCAGTCAATTGTCGTAGATCCTCCTCGTGCTTCTTTTGCTCTTCCCCGTAGTTTAATTTCGCGTAGGTTAACTCGGTCTGCAGGCGCGTAATCTCTTTCTTTAAATTTGCGTTTTCTTTTTGCAGATTTTCGATATTTGGCTCGGTCATGTCTACTCCTTAGGTTCGAAGTAGCGAGTGCTACTAACGTCTCTATTATATACCATTGACGGTGCTGCTGCTTATTCGAAACCAATAAGATGGAGGATTATAGTGAAACTGGCACTGCTATCGCGTAGACATTATCAAGTACTTAACTCTTTCTGATACTGTACTCCCCTGCTACTAATAGCGATAAAAACAAAATGAAGAGTCGATTCGTAAAGATATCAGCTCTTCATTATGGTGGGCGAGGAGGGACTTGAACCCTCACGGACAAAAGTCCACAAGATTTTGAGTCTAGCGCGTCTACCAATTCCGCCACTCGCCCATATGTTGTAAATGGAGGCACCTGTGGGAGTTGCACCCACCTACGCGGTTTTGCAGACCGCTGCGTAACTGCTCCGCCAAGGCGCCAATAGGCATATTATACTAAAGCTCAGCCAGTAGCGTCAAGCTATGCGGCTATCTACCTAGCGTATATCTTGGTTGCGGTTGATCTCCATCTGCTCGCTAATGTCATCAGCAGAGTTACTTATCCTAGCTACCCGCTTTGCCTTGCTGTAATATCGGTAAATCATAGCGACGATTAGACATGCAAATAACACAACCAATCCGATAGAAAAAATATTGACAAATATCGGCGTATTATCTTTTGTGTCCTGCGCCTTTTTGCAGTATTCTTCAGTGTAGTTTGCTTTAACACAGTTGTCATAGAAGGTGTTGGACTGGGGCTGACTTTCAACTTTTGACATGGTTATATTTTAGCATAAACAATAATTATCAGATTGTCGTCATTAACCACTCTGGGGTTGGTAAAATGTTAATATCAAAAAAGAGGTCAACAAAGACCTCTCATACTGAATAACAACAATGGTGCGGGTTAAGAGACTCTAACTCTCGACCTCATCCTTGGCAAGGATGCGCTCTAAACAACTGAGCTAAACCCGCATAATCAATTCGTAAAGAACTATATAGAGTATAGCAAAGCCTCGATGGCTTGTCAACAAAAACGACCCACGAAAGTGAGCCGTTCTTGTTTTGATAATATTAAATATAATGTGCACTCATGCCGCCGTGGTGGCTTCTCCCAGACTCGAACTGGGGACACAAGGCTCTTCAGGCCTCTGCTCTACCAACTGAGCTAAAAAGCCATCATAGCGCCACGAGTACTGTTATTATATACTAAACCATGCTGATTTTGCAAATTAATCGATACTGATTTGTTTGGCAAGATATACTATAGGCTAACAGTTGATACTCTGTTTACCCATGTAGCGCTCGAAACTACCTACCTTAGCTACGTCTAAGTATATGCGCGATTTGTCGGTTAGCCTGTGTCGTGATAATCAACAACCAAAAACGGACGCACCGAATCCCGATTGTTGATATCAGAAGTAAGCACTTACGTTGCATACTTTGGAGTCGATGACGTCCGTTGTTATACACAACGTAATAATGCAGTACATTCTGCATGCTTACTTCAATTAAACTGATATCAACGTTTTAATTATACTACAATTACATACAGCGCTGTAACCTAGTTGTATAATATAAGCATGAATGATGACGCGAGGCGGCCACTAGCAGAGCGAATGCGCCCGAAAACATTAGACGAAGTAGTTGGCCAAGATAAGGCAATGGTACTGCTGCGGCAGATTGTTGCTAAGGGCGAGCCAATCTCGCTAATATTCTGGGGCCCACCTGGAACTGGCAAGACTACCCTGGCGCGTATTATCGCTAGTGAGGTTAAGGCGGACTTTATTGAAATTTCAGCAGTCAGTGCGAAGAAACAGGATGTTGAAAGTGTAATTGAACGAGCACGGCAAAACTGGAATTTGCGGATTCGCACCGTGCTATTTGTGGATGAGATTCACCGCTTTAACAAAGCGCAACAAGACGCCTTCTTGCCCCATGTTGAGTCCGGCTTGATATCCCTGATTGGTGCAACCACTGAGAACCCTTCGTTTGAGGTCATCAGTCCGCTGATTAGTCGTTCACGAGTGATTGTTCTGCAACAGTTAACTACGGATAATCTAAAGCAGATTTTAAAGCGTGCTATTGTAGCGGAACATCTAGAAGGCCGCATTACAGACGAGGCGATTGATACAATTGCCTTACTGGCGCACGGCGACGCTCGCTCGGCGCTAGGTAATTTAGAGGTTGCCGAGGGGCTAATTGGTGGTGATCAGAAAATTACGGCGCAGTTAGTCGAAGAAGCTGCAGGCAAAAAACTGCCCCGCTATGACAAGAAAGATGATAGTCATTATGATACGATTAGTGCCTTTATTAAATCTATGCGCGGTAGCGATGAAACAGCGGCGATGTATTATCTAGCGCGAATGGTGCAAGCTGGCGAGGACCCGAAATTTATTGCACGGCGTATGGTGATTTTTGCCAGCGAGGACATCGGTCTGGCTGGAAACGGTGCTCTAAACTTGGCGGTGTCTTGTTTTAATGCGATTGAACGAGTTGGTATGCCTGAGGGTGGCATTATCCTGTCGCATGTGGTAGCGGTATTGTGCCGGGCGCGCAAGTCGCGCGAGAGCTATAACGAGTGGAAAGCAGCTAAGCAACTGGCTAATCTATTCCCTGATTCGGCAATTCCGTTGCAGATTCGTAACGGCGAGACCAAACTAATGAAGGATCTTGGCTATGGCAAGGGGTACAAATGGGAAGCTGGCTTCCACGGTACAGCTGATTACCTGCCCGATGATGTCCGAAAATATTTAAATCATAGTAAGCGCACGAAATAACCAGTATTTTACTGTGTGCCAGCCTAATCCATTAAGCCTATTTTGCAGTCTTTAGCACTAGCGCCGTTCGAGCGGGCAGGTATAGCTTTAACTGCTTGCTGCTATCTGCGCAATATTTCATGGCTGTGTCAACGCGGTCATAACCGCCAAACTGCTGGTCGTCGGTAGATAGTACGATGCGGTATTGCCCAGGTTCAGCGTTGATAGCTAGATTGGTATAAGAATTATTAGAAAAGTTATAGACGAATAGAAGGTTATTTCGCGTGTAAGAGACTAACTTGTTGTCCTCGTGGATTTTGACGTAGCTATATTCGGATGGCGTCAACTGTTTGATTACCTGAATCATGGCGCGATCAAAGTTATTAAGCCATTGGAATTTTAATTTAGGGTTATCTACTAAGGACCATTGACGTCTAGCGTATTTATACGACCAGTTGTTGCCTTCGCGTGGAAAGTCAATCCATTCTGGATGGCCAAATTCGTTGCCCATAAAGTTTAGATAGCCTCCGGCGTTTGTACTAGCTGTGATTAGCCGAATCATTTTGTGTAGCGCAATGCCTCGGTCAACAATTAAATTCTGATCAGATTTCTGCATGTGGTCGTACATTTCTTTGTCTAGTAGGCGGAATATAATTGTCTTGTCGCCCACCATGGCCTGATCATGGCTCTCGGCGTAATTAATAGTATGCTCTTCTGGGCGATGTGAGGTGAGCTCGTGGAATAGCTTGCCCATCTGCCAGTCTTCGTCGCGCTGGTCTTTTAGCATTTTGATCCATAGATCGGGTGCGCCCATGTTAAAGCGGTAGTCAAAGCCAATACCACCCTGCTCTAATGGCGCAGCCATGCCTGGTAGCGCTGACATGTCTTCGGCAATTGTAACGGCCTGTGGGTCTAATAGGTGAATTAACTCATTCGCTAGCGACAAATAGGTCAGCGCGTCTAGGTCAGTGTTAGGTGTAAAATAGTCGTCATAGCTGGTAAAGGCCTGGCCAAGACCGTGGTTATGGTAAATCATGCTAGTGACGCCGTCGAAGCGGAATCCGTCAAAGTGGTATTCGTCCTGCCAAAAATGCAGATTAGACAGCAGAAAGTGCATGACCTGTGGCTTGCCGTAATCAAACAGACGCGAGTCCCATGCGCTGTGTAGCTCGGGTTTGAAGTATTGACAACAGTCACCCGCGAAATTACCTAACCCCTCATTTTCATTTTTGACGGAATGAGAGTGTACTACATCCATAATTACCCGTAGCTCCATCTGGTGAGCAGTGTCGATTAGGTGTTTTAAATCGTCGGGCGTGCCAAAGCGACTACTCTCGGCGTAGAAATTTGATACCTGATAGCCAAAGCTACCGTAATATGGGTGCTCTTGAATGGCCATTAGTTGCACTGTGTTGTAGCCTAAGTCTTTGATGCGCGGCAAAACCTCCGTCTCAAATTGACGGTAAGTCGACACTGCTTCACGGTCGCCCGACATGCCAATATGGGCTTCGTAGATTAATTGCTCGTCTGGGCGCTGTGGTGCCTTGCTCTGCCAGGTATATTCAGTATTTGGCGCCCATACTACCGCGTCAAAGATGTTAGTCTTGGGATCTTGCACGACATAGGTTGCGTATGAAGGTATGCGTTCGCCGTTACCACCAGCCCAGTAAACGTGCAGCTTGTAATGGTCGAGATGGTGGAGTTTGTCAGCAGGAATTTTGAGCTCCCAAGCTGATTCATCCGTCGTGCGATCCATTGCAAAATCTAATCTATCCTGCCAATCAGTAGCGTCGCAGATGAAATAAATCGCAATAGCATTAGGTGCCCACTCGCGAAAAATCCAGCCATCTGCCGTGCGATGTAGTCCAAAATACAGATGACCGAGGCTGAACTTGCGGACATCTTGACTGCCAATAATTTCATCAGTCTTACGCGTTATGTATTCGTCTCGACTAATTAACTGCTGCCTATACGGTTCTAGCCACGGATCAATATCAGCAATTGTTGCGGTGTGATTTTTCTGTGTAAGTATCTTGCCCTGCCCCTTCATTGCTATTATTTTACCATATTAAAACCCTCTCTGACTAAACTATCAGAGAGGGTGATAGGAGCTTTATATTCTTTATTAAGCTTATCCTAGAAATTGCATTCGATCTCAGTTGTGTCCGCGTCTCCGTTGCTAGCATCTGGGAAGCCGGCTACCTTTGAATAAAGTATTTTCTGCAAACGCAGATTAAGATACTCTCCTAGATTATCTGGCTCTTCAAAAGCTGAACTATTCGTGTAGGCGTCGGCATCGTATTTGCGCATTTTATTAAACAGGGGCGGTCTCTTATAGACATCGTCGTTCTCGCTACCGCATATTTCGTAAAACTTATCGGCAATCAGTTTGGCTGCGCGATAAGCATGGAGATTATTCTCGATATTAGAGATGATTTCATTGTTAGAGGGATCATCGTAGCCATCTGGCGTCCATTGATCAGCAACACCGGCGATCACAGCAACGAAGATATCGCGTACAATTTCGTTGTTTGCAAAATATTTATCGGCGACATCGATTACATCACGTCGATTTTGATATGCGTGACTATGCTTTGCATAGCGACTGATTCCGTTGAGTTCCTCCAAAGCCTTGTCAAGTACAGGGGTATTTTGGTCATTGGCAACGTGTGTATTGTCGGAACTGTGGGTAGCGCGAGAGAACTTGTCTTTACCTGTGCTATTGGTAAGCTCGTTTTGTTCCATTTGAACTCCTATGGTTGAAGGTTCGGCCTAAGGCGGGTGCCTTAAACATCTCATATACTGTACTATAAAATACTAGTACAGTAAATACCCAGCCGTATATGGCTGGGTAAATAAATCTATTGTGGTGCGCGCGAAAGGACTTGAACCTTCACGAGCGTAAGCTCACTAGCACCTGAAGCTAGCGCGTCTACCAATTCCGCCACGCGCGCATGCATGACACATTAGAATTATAGCACACTATCCACGTGGATTAAACATACTGAAACGATTAGTGTTGTACTCTTTGCGCAGATAGCGAACGAGGTCTTCTTGGTTGGTTAAGGTCTTGACGTCGGTATTCAGCGTGTTGAATGGGTCAAAAATCTTTTCGACCTTGGCAAATACCTCAGCGGTTTCTTTGTCATATTTTGTTTGCGCGTATGGCGCCAGTAACCTACCCGCACCGTGACTGCCAGTAATCGAGCCTTCTAGCTGGTTAGTGATCTCGGTCAGATTCTTTAGTGAGCGGAAGACGATTTGGCGATGACCTAGGTTAGCTAAGTTTAGAATTGGCTTAATACAGATGGTGCCAGCAGCTAGATTACCCCAGATGCCTGCCTGTATGTTGTCGCGCGATAGCGCATGTCGAATCTTCTCAATTGCGTCAAAGACGTTTTCGGGCGCAACCGCTAGATCGGTAACTAATGGTAATGCAGCGTTGCCGTTATGGCTATAATTATTAACGACAGCAGTTGAATCATATAGTGTAGCTAGTACCGCTTGATCTTCGGGTGTCTGTGCAACCTTGGCGTCGGCTACGGCTGCGGAATCTAGAATCTTGCCAGCCTGACGCATGTGACGATTCTGATGTTTGTCGTCATATTCGATAAAGATTAGCGCCTTCGGAAGGCTCTTGGTAACTAGCTTCCAAGGCTCGCGTCCGCTGAGCTCTTTGATTAGTGCTAGTGTGTCACCGTCAATAAAGCTTAATCGACAAGGATTGGTGTCGATTAGGCGATTGGTTAAATCAGATAAATTCTGCTCATCGGTTACTGCGGCGACCAGCATTGAAGTTTCTTTAGGTGTTGGTGTCAGATTCAGCGACATTTCAGTAATAATGCCTAGTGTTCCCTGGGAGCCAACAAATAGCGGCGTTAGGTCGAAACTGCCGTCTTTACCTTTGACGCGGTCAAGCGCAAACCCGCCATTATCTAGTGTAGTGCCGGCGCTAATCATATCGATGGTTTCGGGGTTATCCTCGATTAGCGAATCGATAGAGCGATAAATCTCGCCTTCTAGTGTTTCAAGTCCCTTCTTCTCGCTCAACTCTCGACGGTTGAGACGACCAGTCTGAATGACTTCGCCGTTTGCTAGCACAACTTCTAGGCGATCAACCCAGTCCAGCGCACTGCCGTATTCAGCAAAATTTTCACTGACTGCATTAGTACCTAAAACTCCACCAATAGTGTGTGCTTGATCATCGTCGGTCTTAATTGGGAAAGTTAAGCCATGGGTGCCGACGGCTTCATTCAGCGTTGCAATGGTGATGCCAGGTTGCACCAAAATAAGATTAGATCGCAGGTCAAACTGCATGATGTGGTTCATGTGTGGCAAAAACGATAGAACAACACCGCTAGAAATTGCCCCGCCGGTTACGTCATTGCCGTAACCACGAGCGGTCAGTGGTAGCACTTGCCCACGTTCAGCTAACCGCCACGCAAAACGTGCTAGTTTGCGCACATCGTCTAGAACGCGCGGCATGACAATTAGATGTGGGGTGATTGATAGAATGCTACTATCTGTAGCGAAATTTAATCGTGAATTGCTATCCTCGATTACTTCGCCAACTAAATGTTGATCTAAATAATCCCCAATCTTGCTCATGTTAATTATTATAGCACATACTAGAAAGCAGCTTTAATTATGCAAAATATTTGTCTAGAATAGCGCGAACTTGGTCGGTGGTCGTGCAGTCGTATAGCTGGGCACGTAGATCGGCGGCGCCATCAAAATCCTTGATATAGATTTTAAAGAAGTGCTTCAGCGGATCAAATTTACGAGTAGCTCGATCGTTGATTATGCGATATTTGTCATATTGTTCCAACTGATAGCGAAAGAGATCTATATAGTCGGCGAGAGGATGTTTTGCCTGCCCCTGCTCGTGCGATATGTCGGCAATTGGCGAGGCGTTAGTCGAGTGGATGTCTGCCCTGGCTACTTTCTCGAAGCAGAATGGATTAGCAAATACACCACGGCCAATCATCAGGCCATCTACACCAGGATGTTCGGCTTTTAAGCGTAGGCCGTGCGCTCTATCGCGGATGTCGCCGTTGATAGTGATTTTGGTCTGTGGTGCCAGTTGATCGCGCAGTGCGCAGATGTCGTCAATTAGCTCGTAGTGCGCGTCAACTTTGCTCATTTCTTTGCGTGTGCGTAGATGAATGGTTAGATTAGCGAGATTTTGTTGCAGCAAAAAGCTTAACCATGGTTGCCATTCATCAAGTCGACTTTTACCTAGCCTGGTCTTGACAGAAACGGGTAGTCCTGCTGTTGCGGTAGCTGTGATAATTTGCCCAGCTAGTTCGGTATTACCAATCATGCCAGAGCCGGCACCGATTTTGTAAACATCCTTTGCTGGACAGCCCATATTGATATCGATACCGCTAAACCCCTGCTCTTTTAGTCCACGAGCCATAATGCGAAAATGCTCTGGGTCGGTGCCCCATATCTGAGCAACGATGGGGCTTTCGGCTGCATCGTGTTTTAGACGACCCTCGGTACTAAAACAGCCTTTGTCGCTGCAGTAACTGGCAGCATTGGTGAATTCAGTAAAGAAAACATCTGGTCGACCAGCGCGTGCGATGGTTTTACGAAATACGATATCCGTCACTTCTTCCATCGGCGCTAAAATAAAAAATGGCTTCGGCAATTCATCCCAAAATGTCATGATAATAGTATAGCAAATTATTGTTGGAATCCTGATGTAATCCAGACGTAATTTAGGTGTAAGCTTGATAGTAGCTAATCGCCCAATGGCTACAATACATAAAACAGCTCTCTGTTGAGAGCTGTTTTTAAAGTGGTTTTACTAATTAGCGCCTAGCATATTTGCGATAGCCAAATAGGGCTGTAGCTGACAAAATAACAGAGATAATGGCAATGCCTGCTATATTGTCATCGGTTTCTACACCAGTATTAGGAGCGGCTATTACTGCTGATTTGCCTGATTTGTCTTCGTCAATTGGCTTGGTTACCTCTATCTTGGTGTCGTTATCGTCTTTAGTGTCTGGCTTACATTGATGGTCAATGCTTGACATGTCACTATCACCATAGTTATTTGCGCTGCCGTTCATTACGGTGTTGCAGTCAACGGATAGCTTGCTGCCTTCGGTCATTCCGCCTTTAGCGACGTTTAGAACAGGCTTGCCATTGCTAGAGCTAAGTTTGGTTGAGCCTAAGATTCTAACATTTGTATTACCGGTTGGATAAGAATCTGACTTCTCGATGTTTATTGGTGTATTTCCGGCATTAATCGTGCTAGAGTTGATTGTAACATTGGAGTTGCCTCCATACAGATTGATTCCATTCCAGCGTGCACCAGAAATATTTAGATTATTGAACGTTGTATCATGGTTCTCTTGGTTGTACGACTCTCCGCCGCTCCATTTAGCATTTGCGCTCATAGTAATAGCGTTATCGTAGTGGCCTTTAATTGTCATATTGTTAACCGTGATATTCTTGTTTCCGCCGCCAAATACAACAACGTTCTTATCGGGTTTAGGTTCTGCATTGCTGCGAGTGTCGTCAATAGTAGTGTTATTTAGTACTGTGTCTTTGTTGTTCCACATCATTAATGCAGTGGTATTTCCAGCGTTCCACGAGTTGCCATTGTATTCAGCTGTTACATAAGATAACGCTTTAGGATCAAAGTTTCCGCGAATCTGTACGGTCTCTTGAAACTTATTGTTGGTAATACGAATTCCTTTGCTATCACGGTTTGATACTAAAAGGATGTCTTGGCTGGATGCGCTGCCTTTTACAAAATAATTACCTTCAATATTGAGGTTATTGAGCTGTCCGATCACCTTGCCATTTATTGTGCGCCAATTTTGCCCGTAGAAAATATTATCCTTAATAGTTACATTATCTAGAATGTCGCCATCTAGGCTGATAGGGGTTGGGACTTTTTTGTCGGATTGGAAGTCGATGTCACTAATCGACACACCGGAATGTTTAATGGTAAAGCTGCCACTTACCTTGGCGCGCGATGACTCTGCGCTCTTAATATCAATATCTTTTTCGATTGTGTAGTCACCATCGTAAGGTTTATCTGCGCTGAGCTCTAATACATCGCCATCTTTAGCGTTCTTCAGTTGGTCGACGATATTATCGGGCGTTACTGGTATTGTTTTTGCATTAGCAGTAGCCCCCCTAATAACACCACTGCGCCAGCTAACACTGCTACACTGAGAGTCTTTAAAGCTGTAGAATATCTCGCATATTCCATCTATCTTCTCCTTCTTCTATTTCTTCTCGCATAGTATTTCTACTATGCAATTAGTATATTCAAGTGCATATTGCAAGTCAAGGTGCTTAAACTTGCGTCGCTAGACCTAAGTGTTTACGGATTCTCTCTCAACCAGTTCTCGAAGGCTACGATGTCTCTGTATTTGTCGCTCTGTTTGACTTCAGGCAAATTTAGGTGAATTATGTGATTCCAGACGCTACGAATTAGCTGCTTGAATTCGTCCATGGCTACGGTGTCAGAATAATCAACCTCCGGGCGGAACAGATGACTGTCGTCGTGCGTGTCAGGCTCAATAAATTCCAAGGCGCCCGAGACTACGTGGAAACCGGCGTATTCGGCAGAATTCTCGATTAGCAGCTTGTAGAACATCAGTTGCTGCTGATTAACTTTTTCAGACCTAAATCCTTAAAATTATAAACAAAAAATTTCGTGAAGTTCGACCGCTCCGCTCCGCCGCCGTCAAATTCGTATTCACCATATGGTTATATTATACAACAAACGGCGAGCTACTCGCTATTGCTTGTTATGCTGACTGTCGTTCTTCGATTTGAAATTCTAAGCTAGCGAGGTCTAAGCCGCTGCTATCGTGTGCTAGCTCATTATGTCTAACCAGGCTAAGGAGTTTATCGGACTGGCTGAGCTTAATAACCTCATCAAGGTCTTTCTGTAGTTGCTCTTTTGTGTAGTCAGCTTTAGTTCTAAATGTATATATGAATCTATCGTTAGCTGTATTGTTATCGAGCGCATAAACGTATGGCTTGCGTAGGTATAGTGCGGCTAGGTAGTCAGCTATGACCTTAGCTGCGTCTGAGTGTATCGGCGCCTTAACGGTAAGCGTCCATTCCCTTGTAGCTAGCCCGTAGCGCAGCGGGCTGCGTTTTGGCTTATTGCTAATGTCTAACTCTGGATTACTGTCCTTCAGCCAGGGCTCAAACTTTAGCTTAGCGATAACATTGTTGACCTCGTTACAGATGTTGTCCAGGTTGCAATCACTAGCCATGGGGATGTTATCCTCGACTTCGATGCGGTGAATTTCCGCTAGTACATCGTCTTTTGCGCAGGGCTTTAGCGATTTTAAGGCGTCCGTAATGAACTCGGCTGTTTTGACGTTGTAGGTGGATAGGTCGTAGATAATTGCACTAGGCGTCGTCGTGGCATAGCAATCAAAGAACGGTAGGCCTATCCGATTGCCCTGCTCTATTAGCTGGCTAAGTATGCAATGCTCGGCTAAGTGTGCAATATTGTCCTCAACGTCATTTACTGCCGCCCAATATGTTGCTTCTAATAATTTCATAATTGTATTATACAAGAAAAGTGGGGAGGTCTAGTCTCCCCGTTGGTCAGATTACTTGCTTCGCCGCCGTCAAATTCACATTCGCCATATGGTTATATTATACAACAAAAGTAATTAACGCTCCCCTGCCATGAACAGGATAACCCATTCGTCACGGCTACGCCACGCCACCTTCCCTTGGCAAGGAAGGACAGATTGGCTGCTATGTCCCGCCCTGCCAAGGGCGGGCAAGCAACGAGCTTGCTCGTGTTGGGTGGGTTAAGCTGAGATATAGCTATTTACCTTGAATTAAGTACTTTGCTGCGTACTGTGCCAATGCGGATAGTTTTGCCATGTAATACTGCTTATCAAAATGAACATCTATGGTTCCATCGTGGTCAGCAATGCCTCGCCCAATACTGTCGGTTAAATCGTCTTTATGCTCTAAAATTATATTAGCGCCAGGCAACTCTCCTCGCTCTGCGGCGTATAGATACTTAGACCAATGCTCTGATTCAAACGTTGCCATTAGTCCCACAAGCTGCCTCTTCTCGCTGTCATCTGCCCTGCCCCATCGCGCGTCAACGATTTTTGCTACCTCTACCGAGTTGCCTATATTGTCTATCATAGGTACTATTATATAGCAATTTTAAGACCGTCGCCCTGCAGGGCGACGGTTGAATGGTGGAGTTAGCGCTTGTCGTGGCTTTCGAAGATGGTTTCGCCATCTTCTCCTAGTCCTATGTGGACATGGTCGCCAGTCTCTTTGTCTTGTACGATTATATCCGTAAAGACTTCTTCGTTGGTATCTCGATTGACATGCGGAGCTCGTCCTTCGTCATAGTCTTTCTCTGTCGGCGTATACACGCTTACGGAGACTTTGTCATTGTCGGTTTGTTTTGACCAGCCCATGGTTCACTCCCTAGGGTACGTTGGCGCTGAGTCCGCCAAATACTAGAGTTGCGGAATTGCAAATCTATAAATAAGCATATGCCCCATTGTTAGTTAAGGTCAATATCCTCCCCTATTGCTTTGTAGGTGGCGGTCGCACCCCCCTAGTATACGAGTAGCTATGTCTCGCCCTGCTATAAACAAGATAACCCATCCGTCACGGCTACGCCGCGCCACCTTCCCTTGACGAGAAAGGACAGATTGGTTGCTATGTCCCGCCCTGCCAAGGGCGGGCAAGCAACGAGCTTGCTCGTGCTGGGTGGGTTAAATTAAGTTAGAATAACCATATGCAATATTACAATCATAACAACATCAAATTTGGCAATGAATTGCGCCGCAATATGACAAAAGAGGAGCGACACCTGTGGTTCGACTATCTGTCGACGTATAAGCCTCGCTTTTACAAACAGCGTCTAATCGGCAATTATATAGCTGATTTCTACTGCGCTAAGGCGAGGCTAGTGATCGAGTTGGATGGAGGACAGCATTATGATGAAGGCGATAATCAGTGTAATGATAGACTGCGTACGGAGTTCTTCGATAGTCGCAATATCGAAGTGATCCGCTTTAGTAATGTGGACATTTGGAATAACTTTGAGGGTGTATGCAGCAGAGTTGATGAGACTGTTCGTGGGAGGATTAACCCACCCGATTGCTGACGTAATCTGCCTTCCCTTAACGAGAAAGGACAGATTGGCTATGTCCCGCCCTGCCAAGGGCGGGCAAGCAACGAGCTTGCTCGTGCTGGGTGGGTTAAATTGAGTTGCTGCGCTGTCTTTCGCGGATACTATTTCTCTACGCTGGATATGGCAAGTCTGGGGTCTTTTGATAGGTATATTTAAACCTCAGGTTGTCGGCTAACTGCTGTAAGGTATAGATATCCTCGGTATCTCGGCGCGTCAACGGTGATAAAGGGGTAGTATTCGGCTTCTGCCATTTGGCTATATTATACAATACCAGTGCTATATCATACTATGAGTAAAAATCCCGAAGGTACCAAGTCTGGCGAGCATACTGTAGATATAGAGAATATGACCAAGGGGCAATTTATTGAATATATCGATAATGTTGTCGACTCAATAGATTCATATGATGCTGGTGAAATATTTAGTGTAGCAAATCTCAACCCTGCTCTAGACGACAACGATATATGTGGCGCTATAATTGATTATTTGGGTTCAATGGAGGCTGAGTCGGGAGCGTATTTTGAGGCGGATAAGGCCGAGATTAAGAAACTGGTCGAGATTTATCGCAAAGAGAACAAACAACAATAGAAAAAGCGACTCTACAATACGCAGAGCCGCCAGTCAATCATAGGTACTTGCCGTCGTCGAACACAAAGCATCCTTCCTATCCTGTTCTGTCCCGTCATATACATCACGAACGTGGTGTGTCTCGCCGTCGCTGTTCACGATGACATACGGAATTGCAAATCTACGGGCAATTTACGGGCAATTATACGCCCACTGTTTGTCTTATGCCAACGGATTTTGCGTGGATGCGGTTAAGCCTTCGTCTATGGGTTATCGCGGAGGTAGTCTTCAAAAGTGACGATGTCTCTGTATTTGTCGCTCTGTTTGACTTCAGGCAAATTTAGGTGAATTATGTGATTCCAGACGCTACGAATTAGCTGCTTGAATTCGTCCATGGCTACGGTGTCAGAATAATCAACCTCCGGGCGGAACAGATGACTGTCGTCGTGCGTGTCAGGCTCAATAAATTCCAAGGCGCCCGAGACTACGTGGAAACCGGCGTATTCGGCAGAATTCTCGATTAGCAGCTTGTAGAACATCAGTTGCTGCTGATAACGGCGCGCCTTAGCCTTCTGATAGTCAGACCCTCGCTCAGTGAAATCGTCCATGCCTTTACCGGTTTTATAATCGATTACCTGGATTAGCTTGTTCTGACGATCAACTATCATAGCGTCTATTTTACCAGTCAGGCGAATGTCGCCGTCTAGGATGGCTTCTAGTTTTTGCTCGGCTACCTGCCCTGGCGCAAGGTACTGACCACGTTGATTCATGAACACAGTTAAAGCATGGTCGCCTTTGTCGCGGTAGAATTTGGCATCTTCGGCTGTTAATACGTAACTATTTTTATCGAAATCCTGATGATAGAAGTCCAATATTTCACCAATATTCATCAAACGATTACCAGCGGCGTTCATGACGTTATGAATTTGTTGCATGGTATGGTGAATGGCGTTGCCGAAAATCTGCGCACCAGAAGTACCCTGTGGCACATGTAGCAGATTGCATAGTAGGAAATGCTCTGGACCGCCATTCATGACATCTGTAAAAGTATTTAGGTCGGTGGCGGATAGATGGTAATTGGCTAGGCGATTAGCCAGTAAAGCATGCTGATCGGTGTCTCGTCGCACCATACGATCCATCATGGAGGTCTCTAGCTGCTTGATAGTGTCAACTGTATCGGGTTCTGGTAGCTCGTTGCGCTCAGGGAAACTCAGCAGGTATTCTAGTTCGTTTAACTGCTTACCGCCTGCGGTGCTGTGACTAGTGATGATTAGTTGTTGTTTGGCGCGCGTCATGGCGACGTACAGCAGTCGCCTACGTTCGTCATCATCACTACCCGAAGCTTGACCGTAAGGCATATTATGCGGCCAGCCAAGATTACAGTTGCGATTCTTGCACTTGGCGCCCCATTGCTCGCTCTCACCGTCGATAATAAACACGGTTTCAAACTCTAGCCCCTTCGCACCATGTGCACTCATCAGCTGGACATTGTGCTGGTCGCCATAGCTGGCTGAAGAGTAGATGGGGATGTTGAGCTCTTTCAAGCGGCTTAGGAAATTCAGAAAATCAACTAGCTTTAGTTCGCGGTCAGGCGCGTAGTCCTTGAGGTGGCGCAGTAATGTAGTCAGGTCGTTAAGGATGCTTAGGTACTGCAAAGTGTTCTCTTTGAACTTCGCGATATTAAAGTAGTAGTCAAAGAGCGGCGAACGGAAGGCGGCAGTATCGACTGTTTGTACTAGCTCGTCATCGCTGACTTCCGCTTCGACTACGCCAATTAATTCCAGTAAGACATTATTTAGTGGCGCGTTAACTGAACGTCTAGCGAGATCCTTCAGCCAGAGGACAAGGCTGCGTGTGGCGGGTCGAGCTTCTAGCTTCTCTAGCCAGCGAGTACCGCGCCCGTTGCATTCTAGGCTGATCTGATAAAAATCAGCACGCGACAGACCAAAGGCCTCGCTGGCTATTACTGGCGGCAGGTAGATGTTGATATTGTTGTCGTTGCCACGTGCCATGGCGTCGACTAGATGTGCTAAATTGACAACTAGCTGGACTAATGGCGACTCTAGAACATTGCGCTGACGTTCGTAGCTGACTTTGATGTCATATTTAGCAAGGTATGGCGCGACGGCTTCGAGACTTTTGTGTTTGCGCCCGATGATAGCGATTTCACCTGGTGCGGCACCGTCGTTGATTAAATCTTTGATAGTGCGTGCGACATAATCGAACTCATGCTCGGCAGTCGTAGCGACAACTAGCTGCTGCTTAGCCGTGCCGGGACGGTTGGCGATGAGCTGCTTAGGCGTGCCGTCGACATTTGTTAGGCGGCTAAGAATACCCTGGCTAACTAGCTCGCTGGACCGCAAAATACCGTCAGCGCTGCGGTAATTATGCTTTAAGTTGATCTGTGTTAGGTTGTGAAAATGCCGCGCAAATTGCTGGATGTTGGAAATGTCAGCACCCTGGAAACGGTAAATTGCCTGATCGTCATCGCCCACCACCATCAGGTTTGGTGTGTCGTCGTAATCGGTCAGCTCGGATAATAGACGCATCTGAGCATCGTTGGTATCCTGAAATTCATCCACCAATACGTACTGATATTGCTCTTGTAGATTGGCCTTTAAATCTGGGTTGTTATGTATGGCGTTAATGACACTGATAATCATGTCGCCGAAGTCATATAGATTGCGTGCATCCATCTGTACTAAGTACTGCTCGTAGACATCAGCGGCATATAATAACTTCTCGCTCTTCTTCTGATCTTTTAGGATAAAAATACTTTCGCCATTCCGTGTCGCCTTATCTAGCCATTCACTTTTCCAGGCTGTGATAGGCTTGGTAGCACTGCGAGCATCTAGTTGTTCGGATTCGTCAAGCGCGGCTCGGAGCGAGCGTGCGACTAACTCGCCCAATTTGGGCTCGTCAGTAAACTGCAGTGAGGGCTGATTAGCCGCTATATTCTGGGCGACGCCAACTAGATCATAGACAGAATCGAGACGCTTAGCAGTCATTCGTCCAGCAAAGGTAGTGTTCAGCGCATCATCAATCTGCGTACAGAAATCAAGATTTAGCTGTGCCATCTGGCGGAGCTCATCGGGGCTAACGGCGGCTTTCTTTAGCTCGCCAATCATTTTTTGCAGATCACGCAGATAGGTAAATTCGTCTTTGTTGCGTGTGCGTAGTGGATTGTTGAAGGGCAATTTTTGCAGGATATCTTCGATAATCTCGGCCTGTGTTAATTCGTCGGCTGACTGATAGTTTGCTCCATTATAAAAATATTCGTTATAGTGACCGATCACCATAGAGCCAAATCCGTGAAAGGTATTGATGGTAACCTTGTAGGCGTCGGGTCCAATAATACGCGATAGGCGTTCGGTCATGTTGGTGGCTGCCGCTTCTGTAAAGGTTAAACACAGGATATTGTTTGGTAAGACATCGGTCTGGCGCAGAATATTGGCAACGCGCATAGACAGTAGCTCGGTTTTACCGGTGCCTGGTCCAGCCACTACCATCACAGGCCCATCAATTTGATCGACTGCCGCGCGCTGCTCGGCATTAAGTTTGTTATATCTTGACTCAAATACCCTGTTGTAATCCATGGGTATATTATAGCAAAAAGTTATTTATTGCTGTCGGTGGTGGCGTTGGCTAACTTAACCATTTCAGCCTCGGCGGCCTTTTGGGTCGGGCGGCGGCGATGGGTAGTTGGCTTCTTGGCGGTCTTCTTGGTTTCGAACCTACCGGCGCTTTGCGCCACCTCCCTTTGCGAAAGGGAGGTATTAGATGTATGCTTGGTCGTCTCCCCTTGCGAAGGGGAGGTATTAGATGTAGACGTACGCTTGGTCGTCTCTGTCTGCGAAAGGGAGGTAGGCTTAGGGGTGCTAGCGACGCTGGATAGGGTTGCTTGCGAATGAGTGGAGCTCTGGGTGGCTTTTAGTTGGTCAGAGTGAAACGCTGGAGCTGATTTAATTTTAGCGCTAGCGGTTTTGTCTTTGCGGCTGGCGCGGATAGTTTTGACAGCCTTGACAGTCTTGGCGCTGGTATGGCCAGTGCCCTTACTGCTCTTGGTTTCGACCTTCTTGGCGAACATCATGCGGCCAGCTTCGGTCTGTAGCGAGCGTATAATTTCGACTTTAACTTTCTGACCGATCAGGTTTTTGCAGTCTTCGACCACTACCATTGTGCCATCGTTTAGATAACCAACAGCTTGATCGCGGTTGGCGCCTTGTTGAATTAGTTCAATTTCAACACGATCACCAGGTAGGTACTGGGCACGCATCACCTGCGCAATTTCGTTGACGTTGATCACTGGCACATCCATCACCTTGGCTACACGATTCAGATTGAAGTCTGTTGTGGCGATAGATGCGTCGTAATTTTTGGCGAGGTCTAACAGGCGCTCGTCTACGCCGCCGTGGCCGACTCGACCATCATTAACGATGGCTACACTAACGCTATCCATGGCCTTTAGGACACGCACGTTCTCTAGACCCTTGCGGGCACGAACGCGTTTCTCGTGGTCGGCTTTATCGGCTAATAACTGCATTTCGACAACCACGCTACGTGGTACGATTATCTCGGCGGTAATAATGCCAGTTTTGGCCAGGTCGACAATGCGGCCGTCCATTAATGCGCAGCTATCTAGTAGCATGCTACCGCGCGCGACCTTTAGCTGACGCTGGCGCAATTTCATAACTGTTAGATAGGTTGCTTCGATTAATACAATTGTACAGATAACACAGGTAGCAACTGCCACCCAATTAAAATTTTGCATAATAAATAATTCCTTTCGCCAGCCATTATATCACATCTGATGACTACGGGGGTACTGTGGTGATATGGTATAATTTAGACATGGACAAAGAGATTCTGGAACACCAAAAATACATAAATAGTGAACTGAAACGAATTGGCAAGCTAACAAGTGCGCGGCAACGCGACGATTTGGCTTTGCTAGCTGGTTATAACGATGCGATGATCCGTAATTTTCAGCATGAACGCCAGATCCATCTGATGGTAACTTTCTTCTTTGCCTTGATTGCAATCGGTTCTTGGATAGCTTTACTAATGTGGCTGCTGACGGTTGGCGGCGAATGGGATGTGGTTACGTTACTGCTGACTATTTTGACCCTAATGCTCACAATACTCGAAGCTTGTTATGTGCGTTTCTATTATCATTTAGAGAATTGGACGCAGCGATTGTATGTTTTAACGACGAAAATTCTAAAAGCGCGTCAGTCTGTGATAGAATAAGCATATGCAAAAGAGTGCGCCCACAAAGAGTCGTAACGAGCAAATTGGCGAAGTGGTGATTTCGTCAATTACGCGACAGCCCAAGCGGCGATTGATCGAGGCTATACCGACGGAGTATGAAACCAATTGGCGTAGTTGGAAGTTCTGGCGCAACGCTTTTATTATCTATTGGGTCGGCTCGTTGATTGGCCATTTATTGGAGCTTGGTTGGGTCAACCTGCCTCTACTAGTGGGTAACCCGCCTACCAATGTCTTGCCTGTATTTGTAGTGGCTGCACCATACGGCTTGGGTGCGCTGGGGCTGATTTGGATTCTCAGCTCATCGGTTAAGCGCGGTAGAATTACAGCCTTTCAAGTGTTTCTACTGAGCGTCGTTATCGGCGGCGTGGTAGAGTTTGCCTGCGCTGCGGCTATTGTATCTGTATTGGGCTACAACCCCTACTGGGACTATAGTACAGAGCCGTTTAATCTAATGGGTTATATCTGTCTAAAGAACTGTCTGGCTTTTGGTTTGGCGTCACTGCCGTGTGTTTACTGGGTGCTGCCAATCTTGAATAACCAGATTCGTTGGCTTGATCGGCATTATCAGAAATTACTGAACGTTGCGACTTTGATTGTTTTTACACTGTACGTGATTATTCAGATAATGGTAATGTCTGGTAATCCGCCAGCTAAGGTGTTTCACCTAGATAGACCATATTTTGATCCAGCCAACGTCTGCCAGAACAAACTCCCCTGTCCGCCACCGAAGCACTAGCAATTTTATAGTGGATTCGCCTGTGGTAGTATGTTGATATGGAAAAGTATAATGGTGTTGGTGAAGGCGACAACGACCAACAGTCTGAGTCATGGCAAATAGATAGCGGTAATGAAGACATGGAATTTGACCAGGCGATGTATCCAGTATCGTCAGTCCCTTCCTTGGAAGTGCCTAAACACTTATTTCGTCATTTTATTAAGGATATGCCTACTGATACAGTGTACTGGCTTGATCCAGATGAAAATGATGAGGATGACATTTGGAGCGACGACACGTACAACAACGTATTTGTAGATAAATCACAGCACTTATATCTGGATGGCAACAAAGAGCTGCACAATGAGATGACTAGGCCGAAATCGCTAATTGGTAAAATAGGTGTAATGGCTGTGTGTGCACTTGAGTCGGAAATTAAAGGTGATTCAAAACTTATATATCTGGCAGATTTACGTTTTATTGGCAGGGATTCTCTGTCTCAAGACGACATCGAGGATGCGCCGGACGATCAAGAAGAGGCTAATGACTATTATCGCTGGAAGAATGAGCTACGGCAAGTTCAAGGTTTTATTACGCGGAGCGACATACCTTCAGAGTATGACGACAACTTACCTGAAGCTAGGATTGCAGACTTGCGCTATGACAAATATTATGATGGCGCTGAAGCTAACATAATTCCATCCGCGCTGGATCAGCTAGCTGACAAGTCAAATCGCTTGGCTGACTATATAGCTGATGATAAAGAGAATGAGGCGGAATCTGAGGATGCAGAAAGTCCAAGTCCTATATTATCTGGTAATGGTCTTACCGCCACTGATTTGGCTAAATTTAGGCAAAGCAATAGTAGATAAATAGAAATAATAGTAAATAATAGTAGAATAAAGCAAATACAATACGAGTATATTGTAAAGATATAGATATAGATATAGATATACCCCGACCATTTGTTGGTCGGGGTGTTTTAGTAGAGCAAGACTGATCTGATTAGAGCGTTCTTTTATGCTTGCGTTTGTAGACTTTTGCTCATAGTGTCAAGTTGACGAGTTGAGTCTGAAGCCTATTAATCTTTTCATCGTAAATTAGATTAATTTCGCGAGAATCGCGAATTAGACCAGTTTCGACTAATTGTAATAGCTGATCCCAACTAATCCAAGCATATTGGATGCGCTCGTCGTCATCTAAGTCCTGACCAACAATTGTGAATTGATGTAGTTTGATTCGATATAAGTGTGCTAGCTCATCAGTCATATTCTCGGATGATGTGATGCCTAGCGGTGTGCTAATCTCGTAATTGGTGTCTTCGGTGACTTCTATGCCGGTTTCTTCTTTTAGCTCGCGGTATGCAGCGCGATGCTGATTTTCACCGTCTTCGATGCAACCAGCGGGAAACCCGATTGCAACCATGTCAACACCGGCACGATATTCGCGTGTGACTAGGAATCTTTCGCCGTCCTCTCTGTTGGTACTAACTAGCATAATGACGACGGGCTTGTGTTTAATGACGTCACGTTGAATAGCGGACTTTCCGTCATTCAATTGAATTACACATTGCCAGATTGTCATTGTAGAATTACTAGCCAGTTGTTGGGCGGTCATTCCGGTTACCCTAGGAATCTCGTCGCCGTTCCATTCAATAGAATCTAGTACCTTGTCCTGCTCTTTGCTATATTGACTCATGATGTTCCTTCTTGCATTGATCTGAGTAATATCGTGATTATTATAACACGTAATAATAAACAGAACAAGGGTTTACACCTGTAAACCCTTGCAAAGTTTACATGTCAGTACGAGTGCTGGCTATTTTCGACGTAGACTGCGCTTAAGTTTGGCTACCCAGCCACCAGTGCGTACACCGTCGTTACGACGTTCGGTCTTATAGCGTCGGATCTGTCCACGTAACTTTTCTTCGACAATATCAATTGCAGCTAGCGCATTAGGTGCAGTATCAGATGCTGACAGCGTCTTGTCAGGCAGCGTTAATGTGGCATCTATCTGATATTTATTGTCATTCTTCTGATTAATCATCGTTACTTTGACTGCGGCAAATGCTGACTCGCGACCACGACGTGGAATGTAGTCAATTAGCTTTTCACACTTCTTGGTGATGTAATTTTGCTCGCGATCGGTAATGTCGTAATTAGTACCGGAAATCTCGACATTAAGGCGTTTTTCACTCATGGGAATACCTCCTATTCTTATGAATCTATTTTACTATAATTCGGTCTTTTCGCCTAGATATGGGCGCAGGGCTTCTGGAACAGTCAACTTGCCACCCACGGTAGCGTAGTTCTCAATTACAGCAACCAAAGTGCGTGCCAAGCTAATTGCAGTACCGTTCAACGTATGAACGTTTTCGATCGTGCCGTCAGTTAGACGCACGCGAGTGTTAACGGTGTTTGCCTGAAAATCTGTACAGTTACTACAGCTAGTTAGCTCGCGATATGTCTGGTCAGCTGGACTCCAATACTCAATATCGTATTTCTTAGCAGCCGGAGCACCGAGGTCACCTGCAGCGATGTTAATTACACGATACGGAATATTCAGCTCCTGCCAAATCTCTTCTTCGATACCACGTAGCTTCTCGTGTACCTCGCGGCTCTGCTCTGGCAAGGTGAAGGCGTACATTTCTAGTTTGTTGAACTGGTGTACACGGAACAAACCACGAGTGTGCTTGCCAGCAGCGCCTGCTTCCTTGCGGTAGCACGGGCTGTATCCGGCGTAGAACATCGGTAAATCCTTGGCGTCTAGAATTTCGTCCATGTGATAACCAGTAATCGACATTTCTGCGGTGGCGATTAAGCCTAGGTCTTCATTTTCAATATAGTATTCATCGGATTGACTAGAGGTGCGTGGAGCGAATCCAGTGCCAGTCAATACGCGACCACTGACCATGTGTGGCACAGTCATGAATGTAAAGCCCTTCTCGGTTACCTTGTGAATGCCGAATTGCAACAAGGCGTTTTCTAGCAGCGCTAGCTCGTTCTTTAGATAGTAGAACTTAGCACCAGCAACCTTTGCGCCACGCTCAAAATCGACCCAGCCACGTGATACAGCATAGTCTAGGTGGTCGACACCACTAGCCTTTTTTTCGCCCCAGTATTTAATCGGCACGCTGTCTTCTTCGCCGCCCATCGGAACGTCGTCAAAGATGATGTTTGGCACATGGCTGATCAGCTCGGTTAGCTCGCTACCGATAGCCTTTAACTTGGCTTCGTCGTCGGCCAGTTCTGTTTTAATAGCCTTGCCCTTCTCGATTAGTTCAGGTGTCGGCTTGCCGCCTTTCATTTGCGCAGCGATTTCGTTACGCTGAGCGCGCTTTTGATCGACTGTCTGACCTAGCGCACGCTTCTGCTCATCCAATTCTAGGATGCGCTTTAGTTCAATTTTGTACCCCTTCGCGTCGGCGGACTTTTGCACCTGATCCGCATGCTCGCGAATAAACTTCATTGTTAGCATGATTCTAGTTTATCACATCTGGCCTAGTTACGACGCACGATTTACGACGCCTTTGGCTGCAAAGCCAGCAGAAGACATTGCTGAGTGCGTAAAAGTGTTGAAATAGCGCCAGATCCATGGTATTATTAAATACCGTGCAGAAAGATAGAAACAAGGATGTAGATAAAACCAAGAACCATAACCGCAGGGCGTGGTGGCAGCGGTTTTACGCTAACCTGCAATTAGATCCGGCGGTGCTGCGCCCGAAAATCGATAACGCCAAGGACCGCAAGACCAAGCATTATTACGTTGGCGTGCTGATTACGCGCGACATCCTGCTGGTGACGTTCGCCATCGTCTTCGTTGGAACTCTATCGATGTTGTTCGGGCAGAAGAACAGCGCTCTGGCGGTCGTACTGTTTTGTATGCTGATTAGCATCCGTTTTGTCAACTTTGGCTACAAGGCCTCGCATTCCATCTTGGCACTGGCGATAGTGCTACTGGTGTTGCTGATTTCCCCGTCGGTGATGCAGGCGGTGCATCCTCTCTGGGGTCTACTGATTAACTTTGTCTCCATCATGATTATCTTGCTGACCACCACTGATCGGCCAGAGATGGGCAATGCTGGTCTATATATGTTCGGCTATGCCTTTCTGACCGGCAATTCGTATATCACGCTGACCGATGGCGGTGTACAGTTTAATACCTTTGAGTTCCGGCAACGTGCGCTGATGACCTTGGTTGGCTTCGTTATCCTGTCGACCGTGCTAATTATGAAGCATCGTAAGAAGAATCGCGACCGTTCACTGCTGGATGTACTAAAGAGCTTTGACATCCATAGTGATAAGGCGCAGTGGCAGCTGCAGATTGCGATTTGCATGTCGCTGCTGTTCTGTCTCGACATGATTTTGCATTACGAGTTTAATATCGATATCATCCGCTTCATGTGGGTGGGCTTTGCTTGCTCGTCCATGGTGACGGCCTGGCCGCCTGAGATTAACGCGAAGTTTAAGGATCGCGCAGTCGGTGTGATTATTGGCTCGATTCTGTACGCTGGCGTGGCCTACCTAATCCCCGATTCGATGTTATGGCTACTGGGTCCGACATCAGGATTGATGCTCGGCCTGACTGGTAATTACCGGGCGAAGACGATCGCTAACTGTTTCGGCGGCCTGATGATGGCGACGACGATTTATGGCGTGAAGGAGTCGGTCGAGGTGCGTATCATTAACAATATCGCCGGCTTAATCCTGGGCGCCCTGTTCTTTTATGCCTTTCAGTGGCTATTCACGCATATCCGGCGCTATCTGAAACAGCACAATGTAAGATAGTGCCGGACGATTGCGTGTATTGACAAAATATGCTTATGTATGTACTATTGTTAGCGCTGAAACTCAAAATTTGAGCGGATTAGTACATAGAAGGAAGGTTTACATGCTCAACGGTAGCAATGACGATTGCAGTGACATTAGTTATACTTCAGCTGACGGTGCTGCCGCAATCGTCAACCCAAAGGATCTACAGGGTAACAAAAACGTTCGTATGCGCGCCAAGGATGATTCGAACAAGGCAATTGGTCAAGTAGTCGTAGGTGCCAAAGATAATTCGAATGAGGCAATTAGTCGAGTAGCCGTAGTCATTGACCGTCTGCAGCCAATACTAAAGGGTGTGACATTGTATCTATCGACGTTTAGTAGGGAAATTGACAATAGCATCAGCGAGTCGTCCTCACAAGATGAGTATTTGAACGGAAAGCGTTGTGCTGAGTCATGGTTGGCGCTGTCACTTTGCCTATGTTACGGTGCGGATCATATCCCGAGTAACTGTTTTAGTGTCGCACAAGACATCGTACAATATTTGACAGGTATGATTAAGATTCGTCTGACCGAGCACGTTAATCAGATCGACAATTTATCGATCTGTCAGGTAGCAAACATTGAACTACCTGACGATATAGTGTCGGAGATCGAGAAACTGCGCCGCGATAGTTCGGCTATAGTGTCTGGCGTGTAGACGATAAAACCTAACATTAAATGGGACTAAGATTTATTCTTAGCCCCATTTTTCTTACTGGTCGAATGATGATTTAGTCTTTTCTGGATTCTTGATCAATCATTTCTTTCAAATAGCTAAAAGCCGATTTGACGCCTAATGCGAACGATGTTGCGGTAGCTAGATGTCCGATGTATTTAATAGCGCGTCCAGTATCCTTGTACCCACCTTGCTCTAACATGCGGCCGCCTGCTAATGCTGCCATGGCGACCCAGCGACTGGCTTCGGCGACCTTTCCTTCGCCAGTTGTCTTGGCTTCGTGATGTAATATGAATTGCGATACGCCGTTGATAGCCCAATTGGCTACCTTTGGCCCATAGATAAGGGCTATTTCATGACCTTTAACTAACTTAGCCGACAGCGTGGTTTTGCTAATAGCTAAGGCTTTTATGCCATCAGCGGCAATGTCCGCCCATCGCCCTGCCCGATAATTAGCTACGCGTGTGCGGCGTGCGGTGTAACCGTCTGCTGCGTCGCAAATAGCACTGACGGCAATTATACCTAGTCCGCGCAAGTGATGTCCACGCTCAATTTCATGGCACCCTAACAATGTGCCTGCGACACCTGTGGCGGTAATGGCATTTGGTAAAGTTGCAACACCGTGCGTTACTTCGGCTAGCCGCTGAGCGCTTGTTAGTTCCTTGCCTGCAGCTAGATCTTGCCGGGGCATTGGTGTAACATCGCAATCATTTGGTAGCTTGTGATTCCGTGGCATTTTGACTCTCTTTCTGGTCACCTTCTGGCTGAGCTTCTGTGATATCTGTATAGGCTTTTTCGATAGCTACCTTTAACGGTTTAGCCGTGGATACGCCGGTAATTGGCAGCTCTAGAAAACCGTTAGTCATCATGGTAATCACATCTTTATCATAGATTGACTTAATCCAAGCTTGGTTGGCTAGTGCATAGTGCATCAAGTCGACAGCCAGGTATTGGATGCCCTCAGTGTTAGCTAGCAGTGCTGGGAAGTAGTTTGCCCAACCACTAGATAGCATATACTTAGTGATAATATTGTGGAATTCGGCGTAATCATCAACGGATTTGAAGCCGTCGCTATCATTACTAATCGCAGACAGTATTTGACTGGCATTGACGGTGATTGTCGACTTATTAGCGAATAACGCCCTAATGCGAGTATTATCGGTCTTGTCGCATAATTTAGCTAGACGTACCATGAACTCGTCGGCTGGCTTTGGGTTATCTAGAGTGGCTAGGTCGTAGATAATTAGCTTATTGCTTGCTTTTGCCGGGCGAATAATCGATAGGAAGCTTTCGCGTGGGTGCTGGTTGCGACGCCGCCTACCCTCGTCTAAAGCTTTGCTGTCAGTGCGCAACACTTCGTATTTACCATCGGCTGTCTGTGCACCCAAAATCTGATCCATGCGTAATTCGCAAATCACATCATTAATTATCATTTCGTCGGCTACGTGGTCGCCAGTGCCATATAATTGCATTAATAGCTCTGTAGAAGCCTCGCCTAGAATACCAATGGCTTTAACGACATTGTCGATACTATAGTTGTCTTTGCCGATGATTTGAGACAGCTTAATTGACTGCTCGATGGTTAGGTGCAATGACTTGTCGGACTTTTTGGCGGAATGCTTGTCGCCGGCTGTGTGTGACGTGCTCTTGATCTGTCGAACATAGTTATATAGCTCAGCACTGCTCGATTTTAGCTGGAAATGATCATCGTAAATCAGGCTACTGTAGCCTAAGACGATTTTTTGATTGGTGTTAACGTATACTTTGATGTCGTCATAAGTACCGCGCGGAAAGAGGTCGGCGCTGGATTCCAGCTGATTATAGACGGTGTTTAGGAATTTCGTGCGACGTTCACCTGCAAACAGGATATCCTTGTATACGACCACTTGACCAGCGTCGTCTAGATAAAACATGATGTGCTTGGGCTGTTGTTTTTCGTCTAATTCAACTTCTGCGTATAACACACTCTTGGTGTCAATCTGCGGTAGCTGAAGCTTGGCAGACTCATCTGTTCTGGCTGCTTTAGTTGCCTTGGCGGGTTTAACCTCCTGCTCGTCATTGCGAGGTGTATCGGCCTTGGCTGCTGATTTATTATCTTGGTCTGCTGCTTCTGGAATGGTGGGCTTGCCGTCTCGTTGTGTGGTTTGGCTGGTCGACTTGGTTTTGTCGTTTTTGTGGTTACGACGACGCCCTTTGCGGCGATCAGTTTTTGCCACTTCGGTTTCTTCTTTGACGCGCATTAGTTCACGTAGACCCTTTAGATTGCCGACTAGCTCACCGGTTTTGGGGTCATGCTGAACATTATTCGTCTGGTTGGTTTGCTTATTATCTTCCACTCTAAAACACCTCTCATATAAGCCCACCAAAATATTCATTGTTATTGTACAATATTAGCCACTAACAGTCTAGCTTTAGTAGTGGATGTTGTGAGATTTGTGGCCATTATACGAATACTCAACGCTCGTCACTACTTATTGGTTCTAGTGATCGCGTAAAATCTGCAGCTCATTATCGATTTTACTAATATACTCGCGTAATTCCTGCATAGATTTTTGCGCTTGATCACAGCCCCATGGATTGTTGCTATCGTAAGAGTCCCATGCATCTGAGGAAGCGTTTAATTGCTCTTCTAGTTCGTGCCTCTTCTCCTCCAACTCGTGTATTTGCTTTTCTAATTCAAGATTTTGTTCGCACGCCTTGTCTGCTAGTTTATCTAGCTCTTCTAGCAACTCACCCTTGTTATGCTGACGCTCTTTGCGACATTTTGCCACTGAACTAACCGCCATGTCGTCAATATCTATATCGTCTATTGGTTTAATGTTCTCGCCGTCCCATACTGCATTTCCGGGCAAAATTTCGCAAATTTTAATATAACCTTCCATATATAGTACCTCGTTTTACCTAATAAACACTATTTTAACACAAATTAAATAGGGCGACAGTGTAACCTGCCGCCCTAAAGGTGCGTATTTTAGGACTATTTCTTGGCTGATACAGCTCTTAGAACATCACCCATATTAAATCTTCGCTCAGGATGCGGGTATGTATATTCGCGTACGCTAAGGAGCGCGCTTTCTAAATCGTTACAGCCTGAACGATGATCCATCATTCGGTGTGTAACTTTATCTAGCCTTTTGACAAGCTTATCGCTAATAACTAAGTGCTTAGTGTTTTTCACCTGTTCTCTCAATATATAGCAATCATAGTTAAGTGAACGAAGGCTATGGTATCTATCAAAGCGTTCCTTAATGTCAGCAACGTTGTTGTCGTCGACTTTAGTGAGTATCAGTTGATGTTCTGAGCTAGGATCAACCTGGAAGTAGTGCCATATTTCATGGTGTAGTACTTTTAGTTGATTGTAAACATGCTCTATCGCCAAATATAACGCCCCTCTGTTGTAGGTCATGTTAATTTTGACCACTCTAGACGATACGGACATTTTAGCGGATTTGTCTACTGAATCGCGCAAACTGTCCAGAACCATCAGTCCTTGATTAACAAGGCCGAGGGCACGACCAAAATAGAAACAGGATAGGATCGCCTCGTCGACCTCGCTAAGCGGTGTCTTACTCCGCATATAATACAAATTCGAGCCGATTTTGTACATGCCATCTTTAGTGAATGGCGCCAAAACGTAGTTTAGCGACTTACTCGATATCCCATTTGTCATGGTAGTTCCTTTCTAATGCTAAGGTGCTAATACAAGGTAAATCTTACCACATTCTAGTAAACATATCAAAAAGCCCGCCGAAGCGGACTCTATGCTTGTAACGATGTGGTGCGCGAGAGAGGACTTGAACCTCCACGCCCGAAGGCATATGCTCCTAAGGCATACGTGTATACCAATTTCACCACTCGCGCTAACTGGTTACTCT
Organism: uncultured Candidatus Saccharibacteria bacterium; assembly: GCA_958399925.1. GTDB lineage: Bacteria > Patescibacteriota > Saccharimonadia > Saccharimonadales > Saccharimonadaceae > Nanoperiomorbus. Next base: position 47,125 of record CATXOC010000002.1, read on the forward strand.
CATAGTATACATAACTATTCGTTATAACGCAATAGGCTATAGCATAAATTTATACAATTTAGCACTAATTGCATTAATTAGCACTAATGCTAAAGAACCGACTAAAGAAGTCGCATAGCTTTTGGTACACACGCCGGCGCAACTTCTGGCGTTCGCCATTAGGGCTAAATATATCCGTCGGCGGCAGAATGCTGTCAAACTGCATGCCAGTTTCACTGACCTCACCCTCTGAAAATGCGTCGCGCATTATGTTTCCTAAGCCTAAATGGATGTCCTTCTAAAACAATCCCGTTGGGTGTGCTCGGCGGGATTTAAGGTATAATACACGTTATATGAACTGTAGCTCGAAGATTAATTTGCTATATGGAGCTCTCTATGATGTTGTTGGCCGTGATTCAGTGCTAAAGGTGGGTGATGGTAATATCAGCGAAGGTCGGCGGAATATAGCTAGCTTTATTGTTGGTGAGATCGGCGGTGATTGTGACGGTAAATATAAAGAGCTAATCAAAGAATATCCAGTGTTAAATGACATTGTCGATGCTGCGGCTGATGTTGAGATTGAGCATGACTCAGCTGAAATTGACTACCGATGGAAGCTGTTAATTAAAGAGATAAATAAGTTAGGAGCACAAATCGGTTCCGCCAAGCGCCGAGGCTGGCTGGATGACTATATTTATTAGTACTCTCGCAATTTGCTGAAAACGGAAGCTCTGCGTCAACGCAATTTTGTGGTAAAATGATAACGTTAATAGCGAGTAAGCGAGATAAGTGAGGAAATAAGGGAAATATGGCAAAAAGGACTGAGTCAAGTGACTTATCAGAGGGTGGTCGCAAGTATACCACCTACTCTAACCTGGCGCGTGACCGCGGTAAAAGTCGGCGTGAGCTAAAGAAAGAGCATAAGGCTCGTGCCAAGGCGGAGTATTTGGCGACTCTGCCAAAGAACCCTGTGAAGCGCTTCTTTGCTCGACTTCATCCGAAGCGCGTTTTTAAGTATTGGTTCAGCATGGATGGGCTAAAAATGCTCGGCAAAATATTTGGCATTCTATTGGTTGCCATGCTGATTGTAGTTGTTGTTGCCTATCTATATTTCCGCAATGAGCTGAAATCACTAGAGCCGTCCGAGCTAAATAAACGCGTACAAACAACCGTTACTAAATACTACGATCGTAATGGCGAGTTGCTGTGGGAAGATACTGGCTCGGGTGAGTATCGTCTGGTGGTCGACTCGAATGGCATCAGCAAGTACATGAAGGATGCGACCGTCGCTATCGAGGATAAGTATTTCTATAAGCACGGTGGTGTGTCGCTGACTGGTACGGCGCGTGCGGTTTTGAATAACGTATTTGGCAGTGGCGGTACGCAGGGCGGCTCGACTTTGACGCAGCAGCTGGTAAAACAGGTCTTCTTCGAAGACGAGGCTGGTGACCGTGGCATTAGCGGTATCCCGCGCAAGATCAAGGAAGCCATCCTGTCAGTAGAAGCGGAGAGAATCTATACTAAGGATCAGATTCTGACCATGTATCTAAATGAGTCGCCGTATGGTGGACGTCGTAATGGTGTGGAGTCGGCTAGTCAAACATATTTTGGCAAGTCAGCGAAAGACTTAACGATTGACGAAGCAGCGCTTCTCGCGTCGATTCCGCAGTCGCCGACCTACTATAATCCATATAATACTGATGGCAATGATGCTTTAGTTGGTCGCCAACATACTGTTATCGACTATATGGCTGAACAAGGTATGATTACCAAGGATGAGGCTAATTCAGCTAAAGCGGTCTCGACTTTGGATAAGATTAAGCCGCAGACCCAGCAGATGGAAGGAGCTAAAGCGCCCCACTTCATTCAGATGGTGAAGAGTGAGCTAACAAATAAATTGGGTGCTAAGGTGATGGGTCAAGGTGGCTTGACTATTAAGACAACACTTGATCTGCGCGTCCAGAACAAGCTAGAAAGCACAATGAATGAACTGTTTAACGGTAAGTATAAGTATCTGCAGAAGCGCTTTGGCTTTGATAACTCGTCAATGACGTTGATGGATAGTCAAACTGGTCAAATCCTAGGTTTGCAAGGTAGCCGTGACTATAACTATCCTGGCTATGGTGCTGTTAACAGCGCAACATCGTTCATTCAGCCGGGTTCGTCGATTAAACCGCTGGTTTATGCTTCGTTGATTAATAATCAGAATAACGAGAATGGCACCTATGGCGCAGGCTCAATTATTCCTGATACACCGATTCCACAGAATATTTACCGTACGACTGATGGTAACTCGGTGAAGAACGCTGATGGTAAATTCAAGGGCGACATCCCAATTCGTAAATCACTGGGTGGTTCGCGTAACGTTCCGGCAATTAAGGCGATGGCGCTGAATGGTGTGCAGACGACTTGGGATACTATCCATGCTGCAGGTGATGCCAGCTACTGTACTGATGGCGCAGATAAAAACTCTGGTCTAGCTTCGGCTATTGGTGGTTGTGGTGCTAAGCAGGTTGAGCATGCGAATGCCTTTGCTACATTGGCACGTGGTGGCGTATACAAGCCATATACGACTCTAATTGAGGTGACCAATAGCCAGAAGGAAAAGCTGTACGATTATAATACTGAATACGCAAAGACCGAAAATCACAAGCAGGTTATTGACCCGCAAACATCGTACATCATCAGTGATATTCTAAGTGATGACAACGCGCGCAAGGATACCTTTGGCTGGCGTCCGACTGGCTTCTACTATCCGAATATTAAGACAGCTACCAAGACTGGTACGACTAACATCGGTACTAAGTCTAAGGACCTATGGATGATGAGCTATACACCTAAAGCGGTGTTCTCTATCTGGGCAGGTAACCACACCCCTGCTGCTCTAAACGGTGCGGCTGATGGTATGTCGCTGGGTCCAGTAACGGCTGATATTACCAAGGCGGTCTATGCGATATTCAAGCAAGATGGCACTTATCATGATAATGATTGGTTCCAACGTCCTAACGGCATTCAGGATCTAAAGATTAATGGCGCGAAGGATCTTTACCCATCTTGGTACAACAAGAACCAGAAGACCACCAAGACTAAGAAGGTAACCTTCGATAAAGTCACGAAGAAACTAGCTAGTAAATGTACGCCTGATGGCGCCAAGGAAAGCTTGGACGTTACAATAACCACCGATTCGCTAACAAAGAAGACGAACGAGACTCCGCCGGAAGGCTATAATAACAAGGAGTACGACGACTATCATAAATGTTCAGACTCTGCGCCATTCATCTCAGAGATTACAATGACGCAACGTGAATCGGGTGAAGACAAGTATGTGACACTGTCGGTCATTGCTAAGCAAGGTACGTATGCAATTAAGGATGTAACTATGAGCATTAATGGTAAGAACTATCAAGCTAAGTTAAATGGCGGCTCGTGGGATGTTACATTGAAGCGTGACGATACCAGTAGCTACACAGTTAAGGCAACCGTAACTGATGAAGCTTACTATACGGCAACCTATGATCGATCACTGACGGCCGATCAAGATTAAAGTTAGTTCAGAGGAGGATTAGTGAAGCTACAGATAAAAAATACAATTTGGCAACGCATACAGCGCTGGCTGAAGCGACCGGGCAACTCGGTGCAGTTGATAGTTAGCGTAATATCGGTGTTACTATTGGTGATTTCTGTCTGTTCCTTCGACAATCCAGTGACAGATGTGCGGCCGCTGTCTGACCATGTCAGCGCTAACATCTGGCGTGTAGTATTTACAGCGATTACTGTTGTGATGTTGGTGGTTGCCACGCGACGCTACCAACAGCCGAAGTCAGTTGTCGATGGCGGTGACAAGTGGCTAAATCGTTTGAGTATCATCCTGCCTGCTATAGCTGTGGTATTTGCGCTAATCGAGCTGATTTGGCCGGAGTTTGCTACACTATTGGTGCGCAAGGAGGATTGGCCGTTTATGCGTAACGCTATATTTGTTAAGTGCTCCTTTGAAATTGTTGGCGTGGTGCTCATGGCGATGACGGCAAGGCGCTACTTTCAGCACAATATGAAGCTGGCGGGTGTTTTTGCTGTCGTAATCGCCTTAGTGCTGTTTGTAATGGCAGGCGAAGAAATGTCATGGGGGCAACGTATCTTTAGGTGGGATACGCCAGAATCAATGCAAGGTATTAATCAGCAGAAAGAGATGAATTTGCACAATCTCGCGACACAGACATTTCAAAATACGCTATATTTTGGCTGCTGGATACTATTGATAGTTATGCCGTTCATGCGTAAATTATTGCAGAAGATTCTTAATGGTATTAAGCCCTTAAAGTTTCTAGTCGATTGGTTGCCACCTGCGCAGTTCATACTGCTATTCGCCGTCGGTTTTGCCTTTATGGACCCGCTGATTAGCAAACAAGGTTCGCCAGAGACTGGATTATATTACAACTCTAACCTATTCATCATTATCGGCACACTAATATTCCTGCTTACTACCTTAATTGGTCAGTTCAGGCAACATGCTAAACAGCGAGATATCATACATACAGCCGTGGTGCTGGCGATATTTGTCGGTATTACAGTATTTAGTCTGTTCTATAACCGCGTCTGGAGCTATAACCCTGGTGCCGCAACTGAATATCTAGAAATGTTTATTATCTTCGGCTTGATGATGTGGACGGTGTTGATTAATCGTGCAACCAAGCGAAGCTTGCGTTAATGTGCTAATATATTAGTAATAATGATGGATCAGATGTTTGACGAGGTTAGCTTAGAGCGCCGAATTTATTCACTCTTTAAGCTAGATATTAGCATCAAGGCGGTGATTGCTGACAATATACCGACTAGTCGCAGTGCCAATGCTACTGTGATTTTAACGAAGGATAACCTGCTATTCTGTTTTATCGATTCTAAGATGCATTTAACACTCGGCGACATACGCAAGATGATTACGCGGATGAATATGCATATCGAGAAGCTACTGGCGCCGGGTGCCGACGTTGACTATTTTGATAGCATTGCCAAAGAGAAATTTAGCCAGACCTTCCCGGGTCGCATTGCGGTATCAGAAAGCGATTTAGCCTTTTATCGCACGCTCGTTCCTTATTGCCCTGCTCTAGTTCAAATATCAGGCATTACAGGTGGCGTAATTCGTCAGTATGATCCAACTGCCGTGGGTAACTGGCGTCCGTCGGTGCGATTCAGTTATCGTCGCATGAAAACTAGTTAACTGATATTATCAGGCTGATAGATATAACTACCCTATCAGCCTGTATGCTTTGTCGTGTATTTTTATACACGACTTACGCAACCTACTTATAGGGTTTATCGATTTATCTTTTCAATCTTTGTGACGATCTCGTCCGATAGTTCATTTGGATCGACGTCGCGCTTTGCTACTCGTAGCCCAGTTGCACCAATAACTATGGGAATAATACCAACAACGGCAATACCAATAGCACTCTGTAAGACATCAGACAGTGTGCGATGTTTTGAATTGACGGTGTCTAGATGATAGCTGCTATTGCTTGGTCGGTGCTTGTCGTAGTCTATGTCAATAGTTTGACCAAGTTTCAGGTTGCACTTATCGACAGTTGGACTGCCGTGATAAGCCATAGCGTCAGTGTAGGTGCGTCCGTCAACTGTTATTTCATAATTAACCTGACACTTTTGGGTGTTTTGACCGCGCTCGTCTTTGCCGACACCTGTAACTTTACTGACCTTAGTTACCTTGCCTTTTGTGGATATGGTGCGTCTGACCAGTGAATAATGCTGCCAAACAGTTGTGCAGGCTAATAGAAGTGTGGCTATACCAATTAAAATTAAAACGCGGCAAGTTGGCTTGTACAGCTGTCCTAATACGCGGACTTTCTCTTTGTGTGTTAGCTTCTTCCTCATTACTACTTCTCGGATCCTTGCTTAGCTTTCTTTTTAGCGGCAACGCTAGCGCGACGTTTAATAGCGCGAATCTCGGCTTCTTTATCGGCTTCTTCACCCTGCAATTCCGAACGGACAGCCTTGCGAATGGCGATTAGACCGATAAATCCAATACCTAGAGAAACTATACCGACTAGCAGATAGGCGATAGTCATTAGCTTAGCTACTTCGCGGTCCTGACTGTTGTCGTTATAGGCGTTGTTAGCTGGATTGCCTTTTTCATACCGGATAGTAATAGTAGCGTCCTTGGATAGTTGGCAGTTTAGTTGGCTTGGTAATGAACGCCAAGCGGTCTTACTGCTGTATTCTTTGTCGTCAACTTTGAACTTGTACTCGACAAAGCAATACATGACATCATCGTATTTGTCATCCTTTACAGATTCTAGTTTAGTTACAGTCGCAACGGCCTTGTTATCGCGACTTGCATAGCTATGGTAGTGATCAGACGACGTCATGGCCATAGATAGACTCCATACACCTAGCGCAATTAGTACCAAGCAAATTATGCGATAAACAATGCGCGCTGCTAGACTTGTACGCACATGACGATGAAATCCTGATTCCCTCTGCTTCATGATATATTTATTCTATCATGCTAATGCCAGATTAGCTAGACGCGGTATTAGATTTGCGTTGGTCTGCGATTAAGCTGTTGGTTGATCATAGCAAATTGTCGTCGAATCTCACGCTTGTTTGGCCTGACTTTCGGGTAATATACCTGGCCGATTAAACGGTTGCCGAACTCTAATAGTGCCAGCTGCTCGGCTGTGGCCGATCCCCTATCGTCCATGTAGCCATCATAATCGGTATCAGACTTAAGGAACGATATTACGACTACTACTATTAAAATAATCGTGACTGATAGCATCAGGATGTTTTGCGCAGCAAACATGATAGATGATATGAGCCAACCTGAGGCAATCGCAACTAGTGTGCTGATGGTAAAGAGCTTGGTTTCGCGACTTTGGCCTAGAGTTGTATTCAGTATACTACGCAGCGATGACCGTAGTTGGTCCAACGGTGATACTCTATGGTACTTTGGTCTCCAGCGATGCCTGATAGCATCGCTAATGTCGTAAATTTGATCAAGCAATTCACGCGCTTCAGCTAGTGTCATCCTACTTCTTGAAAAATCATAAGATAGGCCGAGGCTGCGAAAGCCACTATCGATTAGGCTAATCATAGTCGGGCTGGCTGGCAGTTGATCTGTACCCCCTCCATCGCCGTTAACATCTGCAAAGCGTACAATTCGGCGTGTCTTTAAAAGCTTACGGAGTGAGGCAGCTACGATTACTAGTCCCACAACGAAGACTACGCCACATATGATGGGCTGAGAGTCCGGTAGGTTGTTCCGCCACTTTAAGAAATAGGCCGCTGTAAACAATCCGCCCAATGTCATAGCAGTCAGACCGACAATAATGCCTACTATACTTACGGCGTATTGCAGATAGTTTTCAATACTTCTGGTCAGCCCCATATTATATTGACGCTGACTCGGGTTTGTGTTTATGTCTGACAGTTGGTTGGTCTGGCTTCGGTGCAGTTGTCTGGTAGCCTCATGGATGATCTCATCAGCTTCAGAGCTGGTTAATTTACGTTGATCGAGGGGATAAAACTGACCAATACTCTTAAATAACTGATCAATCTGTGTCAATTGATCGGTTGATGCGGGTTGGGTGTGCTCAGTATTTGACTGCATAATTATGATTGTTATTTTAACCTAAGTACGATTAAGTTTTCGATATGCGGTGTACGTGGGAAGAAGTTGAACGGTTGAGCGTAAGTAATGCTGTATTTAGCAGACAATAACGCAACATCGCGGGCTTGGGTAGCAGGATTGCATGACAAGTAAATCACGCGTTTGGGCTGAGTTTCTAGGATGCGGCCAACTACCTTGTTATCTAGTCCTGCGCGCGGCGGGTCGACAATAATGCAGGCGTCAGAAGTTATATAATCGAGTGCCTCTTCGGACTTTGCGTGGATGGTGCGGATGTCTGCGCGATCGGATGGCACGTTGTTCTGTAGTTCGCGGAAGGCAGAATTATCGGTTTCCACTAACGTTAATTGGCGATCGCGGGCTACGGACAAACCAATAGTACCTACGCCAGAGTACATGTCGACTACTCTACTGCTATCGTCGAGATGTTGCTTAATTTCGTTTAACGCCATCTCGTAAACAGGCAGATTGATCTGGAAAAAGCCATTTGGCGAATAGGTGTAAGCCTCGCCTAGGATTGTGTCGGTTAGGTTAGCCATTGTCGGATGAGATTTGCCGTTCTCGAACAGCGCCCCACTCACCTGGCCAGCCTGATTACAGCGAATTAGCAAAGATTGATATTTGCGCGCCTCCTCGCCATCAGCGTTTAGTTGGTTAATAACGCGTTGAGCCTCTGCCCAAATCTCAGGCCGTTCGATGTTGCTAGACTTAACTAAAATTTTTTGGTGGCTACCACGACGATGGAATGCGGGCCAGATCTTTGCGGTGTCATGATCCCACCACAATGAGTACTCTATCTTGTTGCGGTATTGCCAAAACTTGCCATCACCCTTTATCTCGGCATAAGGCAGCTCGATGTGCTCTTGGCGGAACGCTTCTGTGACTAGCTCGGATTTGTATTTGGTCTCGGCAGTTTCAGTCATGATTTGCCATGGTGAAGTGGATAGATAGCATTCATCACGTGGCTCAATGCGCTCGGGCGTAGCGGTAAGTATTTCGGTGGTTACTGCCTCGGCGTAGTGCTTTTTAGACTTAGTTAACTGTACCTTAACGGTTTCGTTTGGCAATGCGCCCCACACAAACACCTTGCGACCGTCGCTTAGCTCACCCAGAGCCTGCCCACCGGGCACTAATTTCTCGATTTTTACTTGTTCGATAATCACCTGCTTCATAATATTAGTATATCATTGCATAGCGCTGATATAATTGACCTATGCAAATTCGGGTACAGGTAAAGACGGGCAGTAGTCGCGGCGATGTGATTATCAAGCAGGATGACGGCACTTATCTGGTGTATCTGCGCGCCAAGCCGATTGCGGGCGCTGCTAATGTCTCGCTGATTAAGTTGTTATCGAAACACTTCAATGTGTCGAAAAGTACAATCCAAATTAAAAATGGCGCCAGCAGCCACTATAAGACAATAACAATTGGCTAATTATGGCTAGGCAGTATGACTGCATTCGCACCGCTGGCTGTCAGTCAAAGGCGTGATTAATAATGTGGTAATATAGAAATGTGGCCCAGTAACTCAATTGGATAGAGTAGCTCCGTCCTAAGGAGAAAGTTGTAGGTTCGATTCCTATCTGGGCTACCACGAGAATAGTTTTAATAGGCGCTGGTGTATCTAGCGCCTATTTGTTAATAGATAATATGAATATGTAGACGGCGCGGATTACTTGCGTGACCAGATGGTTCTGTTCGGAGTGTCTTTCAGCGTGATACCCTGCTCTAGTAACTGGTCGCGAAGGCGATCAGAGGTAGACCAGTCTTTATTCTGACGAGCGGCAAGGCGCTCAGCAATCAACTGTTTCTGGCTGTCGGTAATATCGGGCGTAGTCGCAGCGAGGTTTAGACCTAGATATGTATCAACGAAATTAATTATTACAGATAGTTGCTCGATGGGGCTATTGTTGGTGCTGATGGAATTGAATGCTTGGTCAATGTATTTCAGCGCATTTGGTGTATCAAGATCATTTTCTAGTGCAGCAGCAGCGTTCCGTATGTCTTCCTTGACTTTTGCGACTGCGGCGCTGGCTTCACTGGCGCTATTATCGGCGGTAGCGGAATGTGTGGGGGTTTGCCATCTCAGTTCTACAACACGACGCCAGTTAGTCAGGCGGTTCTTTGCGGCGGCTAGATTATCCCAACTAAAGTTACTGGCGCTGCGGTAGTGCGACTGCAGAATCAGCATGCGGAAGTCAAGTCCACTGTATCCACGCTCAATAATATCGGGAAGAGTGTAAAAATTATGTGCAGATTTACTCATCTTTGCGCCGTTGACTAGCAGGTGTTCGTTGTGAACAAAGAAACGGGCGTATTGCGTGGGCTGGTCGCCAGCCGTGCTCTGGGCGATCTCATTCTCGTGATGTGGGAAAATTAGATCAACTCCACCAGTGTGGATGTCAAAAGGTTGTCCGAGATTATCGGTTGACATAACAGAGCATTCAATGTGCCAACCAGGACGACCAGTATAGTCAGTCCAATCAGTAGACTTACTAGGTTGCTTATTGGCGGAAAATAGCGCCGGCACTCGAAACTCCCAGGCTGGCTCGCCGGGCTTTTGCTTCTTCCATAATGCAAAGTCGCGCACCTCGCCCTTGTCGTACTCATCGTTGTTGATGCGCTCGTGACTGATGTCTTCGGGGTTGATATAGCTTAGCTGGCCGTACTTGCGAGTCTTAGTATACTCTGAAATGCTGAAATAAATACCATCGTCGGCTAAGTAAGCAATGCCCTGCTCTAGCAGGCGCAAAATTAACGCTTGCATTTTGGCGATATTTGCGGTTGCTTTAACAAACTTGATTGAATCAGTATCGTTACCAACCTGTTTCATCTCGTCTAAAAATATCTTTTCGTATTTAGCTGTTAACTTGGACAGGGCTTGTTCGGGTGCATCATTAGGATAGTCTACCTTAGAATCGCGGATGGTCTTGTCGTCAACATCGGTAAAGTTCATTACATGTTTAGTTTTGCAACCCGTTAGATTGATTGTGCGGCGTAGAATATCGGCGTAGATGTAAGCGCTAAGGTTGCCGATGTGTGCATGGTTATAAACAGTTGGACCACAAGAATAAATCCGTGCCAATTTACCATCGGCTGGTGTGAAATCATCAATCTGCTTGGTTAATGTATTGTGCAGTTTCATTTATTTCATCCTTACTTTAAATCCGCCTAAGTTAATGCCATTATGTAGCTCGGCGTGTGGCTCGTTTTCGCCCTTGGCCTCTGCTTTTGCAACCGCGGCTTCGGCGGCGTCGGTCGCAACATCGGACGATTGTTGCTCGTCGTATTCCTGATATAGCTTACCTAGTTCACGAATTAGTTCAGGGACGAAAACATCATAATCTTCGTATACGCGAAAGCCTGCCGCATAAGGATGTCCATCACCGCCAAATGTCTTGGCTAGTAAGTTTGACACTGGTATGTTAGAGCGAATCTTGCCGGTTATTTTGCCATCTGGATATGTCTTGATACCGATAGCTAAATCAACACCAATTACTAGGCGCATCTCGTCTAGCACTAGCATAGTTGGGTTATATTCGTTGCTGTATTCGTGAATTTCTTCGAATGGAACATGAACAAAGGCTGTGCGACCGTCGTTATAGTATTCGATGCGTTCAATTAGCTGGCCCTTGTACTCTAGGATGCGTGGCGATTTCTTCATTAGCTCACGGCGAGCCTCTTCTAGCTCGTACGGATTGGCGCCGTGGCGCATTAGCTCGGCACATGCTTCATAGCTTTCGGGAGTGGTGGCTGGTGTGGTTAACCCCAGCGAGTCTGCCTGAATTGAGATGTATATCTTCTCGGCGGCGTCTTTGCTGATTGGCCACTTTTCCTCGTTGCAAATATCTAGGATTAGTTCGCCCGTTGATACTGCGGTGTCGCTAATGACATAATCACAATCAAACGGCAAATCTGGGTCTACGCCAACGTGGTGGTCTAAGGCGATTACTGGATGACTCGACAGAAAGCTCATGGTTGCTGGATCATCAGTGGTTTTGCTCATCAGTGATTTGGCGGAAGTATCAACAATAATTGCCATATCGCAGTCATAAGGAAAATCCATTGATACTCGATCCCAGCCTTCGACGTAACGTAGATATGTTGGAATCTGTACTGGGCAATGTAAGCTAATTGATTTGCCCATGTCACTGAAAATAGCCTCGAGCGCCAAAGCCGAGCCCAAGCTGTCGCCATCGGGGTTTTCGGCCTGCAGAACAGCAATGCGCTCAGCGTTGGCGATTAGCTCTCTTTGCTTGTCGTTTAAAATCATTGCTACTATTATACATCACAATTTGGTACAATTAACGCATGGCCGATAAAAAGCAAAAAGTCAAAAAATTTATCTCGTCGCCCCTGTGTGCGTTTGCTATGGGCGGTGTTATTGCGGCGTTGATATTCGGTGCAATCTATGGTTGGTCAGTTGTCTGGCCGTGGAACGTCGACTGGATTTGGCATGGTGTGACACATGATACGGCTCAGCATTATCTAGGTTGGGCATTCTTCGCCAGCGATTCGACGGGCGGTACAATTAATGGACTAGCTTATCCGTACGGTCTGAGTATTTCATTTATGGACGCGATTCCTTTAATAGCCTTCCCTGCAAAGTGGCTTGGTCTAGGCGTGAATATCCAGTATTTTGGCTTGTGGGCGCTAACCTGCTTTATTCTGATGGGTGGGCTGAGTGCTGTACTGCTGCGACGCATATGGGCTAAGGTGTTTGGTGATAAAAAATCTAATCCTGCTAGCTCATTACTGTTTGTTAGTGTTGGCTCGGTTATTTTTGCACTTAGTCCAATGGTGCTAGCTCGTACGTTGTATCACCCTGCGCTTGCTGCACAGTGGCTGATTTTACTGGCGTTTCTGGCTATTTGGGATAGTGACAAAGAACGAATAGCTGGGCGGTTTGTGTTGATTTGGTCGGGGTTGTTGGTGCTTAGTGTGTTAATTCACCCCTATTTTCTACCTATGATGGGCGCGATGATGCTGATTAGTTTGGTTCGTGCTTACCAGACTATTAAGGGTAAAAACTGTCGTGTAGCACTAAGGCTTGCGCTGTACGTTGTTGTGCCGGTTGCGGCAGCGCTATGGGTATTTGGGGCGATTGGTGGATTTAGTTTGGGTGGTGGCGCTGAGGTCTATGACCTACCGGAAAAAGGTTTTAATTTGCTAAGTTTCTTTAATCCGCTAGGCTACTCTGCGCTAATACCAGGCTATGCAAACGCCTCTAGTTCGCCTGAGACGTTAATGTGGCTTGGGTTGGGAGTATTGACCGCATTAATAGTCGCTGCTGTGCTGTGGGTTGGCAACTATCGGCAGTCGCTTATTGCTTTGCGCACCAAGTTTGAGGCGCATTGTGCGCACTATGTGTTATACGGCCTTATAGGGCTGGCGCTGCTACTATTTGCTATTGGTGTGCGAGTTGACCTCGGTCCAGTTACGTTATTTAGCTATCAGTCGCTAGTGCCTGCTAAAATCTATGACCTTTGGACGGCATTTCGGGCGGCGGCGCGCGAAGCATGGCCTTTCTACTATTTAATTGTGCTTATCGTTCTCTACTGGCTACTGTTGGGACTTACTAAACACCGTATTAATAAAATGCCAGTTATGACTATGCTGGTAATCGCTGCGACTGCCGTGATGGCTGTCGCATTGATTCAGTCTCTCGACATTATGAATAGTCCAGTTGTTATTGCTAAGTATGAAGGATTTAAAACCGCCCGCACTACTGCGCCTGAGTACAAGCCGATCGATTTGACTGGAATTAAAACCAGTGCCCATAAACATCTGATTGCACTAGATCAGGGCTTCCGTGGTGATCAAGCGGAATTTTATACTATGGGTCAGACTGCCTTGCGTAATAATCTGACATTAAACACAGGCTTCTTTGCTAGAGTGCCGGAACGGGCTAAGACCGACCAAGTAAAATGGCGCAACAAGGTTAAGCAATGTAAGTTGTCGCGTCAGGACAGAAAGGAGAATCTATACTTCACGAATGATAAAACATGGATTCCTAGCTGTTATAGTTTCGTAGAACGCTCTGGTATTTACATCCTACAGTAGTTATGTTATTATAATAAGTGTCTTTTTGGAGACTATCTAGAAAGTTGATCCTTATTAATTGATTGGAGAACGATTATTATGATCAAGTCGCTGTTCGCTTATCCGGGCAACATAATTGCTATTTGCTGCGCCGTATTGCTACTTGTAGGGTTCTTGATGAGTTTTCCACGCAAGTATACGGCCAATCTGGCTATCATGAAGCGCCGTATCGCAAACGTATTGAACAAAGTTGCGGCTTTCTTCTTGGGTGCACTCATCCTTGTTGCCGTCGTGACGGTGTTTTTACGTGCTATTGGACTGTATGACAAGTCGATGATTCACATCTGGACGGCTATTGGAGTCTTGCTTGTTGTCGTTCTGTTCCTGCGTGTTTTTGTGCTGATAGTTGGCATTTCGTCGTTGGAGCGTAAATTCTTCGAAGACCACAGCAAGGACATTATCGAAGCTTGTAAGGCTGATAAATCTAGCAAATCCAGCAAAGCTGATAAAGTCAAACCAGGAAAGGAGAGTTGGCCGCAAAAAACTGCACGGAAGGATAATACTATACCTGCACAGTGGAGCGATTTTAACAATAATTCTAGCGGTATGCCCAGTGTAGGTCACGCTGGTCCCAAAGCAGAAACTATAGATTTCCAACAGAGTAAGTAATAATCAGTATTCCAACTCTAAAGAGCCTGCGCTAGCAGGCTCTTTTCTATTCTAGACAGTTATATTAGCGCATTGTGTTGCGACCACTTAACGCGTGCGACAAAGTAATTTGATCGGCGTACTCTAGGTCAACGCCTATAGGTATACCGCGGGCTAAGCGGGTTATTTTAACGTCCGTTAGATCGGCCTGCTCTAGTTGCTTTTGGATGTATAGCGCGGTAGATTCACCTTCCACGCTGGCATTGGTGGCTAGAATTACCTCGTGGACTTTATCGCATTTGATACGTTTGATTAATTCTGGTATATGCAGTTCTTCTGGTCCTATGCCGTCGATTGGTGAAATTACTCCACCCAGCACGTGATAAGTGCCTTTGTACTGGCCGGTATTTTCAAGCGCCAATACGTCAAACGGGTCTTCAACCACAGCAACAGTCTGTCGATCGCGATCAGGCGTGCTATATAGTGGCGAAACATCATCAGTAGCGTCGATCAGAGCGAAAGTCACTGGACAACGTTTGACTTCATCGTGTAGGCGATATAGCGCCTCAGCTAGTTCAGTCGACTTTTTAGGCGTGCTCTTTAGACATGCGTAAGCATAGCGTTCGGCAGTTTTGTTGCCAACGCCAGGCAGGCTACTAAAGGCGTCAATCAAGTTGATTAATGCCTTTGGTAACGAACTCTTGGTTTTATTTGGTTGCATGCTCCCTGCTAGACTTACATCCCTAGGCCACCCATTAGGCCACCCATCATCGGCTTCATCTTGTCGGTAGCGACCTCTTGAGCACCCTTTAGACCGTCACGAATTGCAGCCTTGATCCAGCCTTCTAGCTCTTCGACGTCGTTCATGTCGATTAGATCAGGATTTAGCTTGACGCTTTCAACTTTCAGCTCACCGTTAAATTGAATAACCACGGCGCCATCACCAGCTTCAACCTCGATGATTTCCTTAGATAACTCTTTCTGCATTTTGCGCATTTTCTGCACCATTGCCATTTGTTCTTTGAATCCAGCCATTAAAATATCCTCCTTTATGTAACATGTAAATTATAACATATGATAAAATATAAGTAATGAAAAGGAAAAGCGCAATCCATCAGAGTTTGCTGTATCGTTATCGCTATGTCATTGCAGTGGTTGTTCTAACGCTATTAGCGGCGTTTATGGTCGGGTATAAATTCTGGTGTGTGCCTAGTGGGTTAACTGGCGCAGAAGTGCAATCGGCTGCTCTGTCGGGTGGTCTATCTGTACGAGCAATTTCTAGTAGCTTCGCGTCAGGTGACTGGGCGAATTACGTGGTGTCTCTGCCGTGGACTGTGTTGCAGAAAGCTAGCATCGCCCTGCTTGGCCCAACTGTTTTGGCGTTTCGTTTGCCGTCCGTGATATTAATGCTGCTATCAGCACTACTGGGTATCGTGCTGCTACGCAAGCTAACTCGCCCCAACTTAGCAATGATTGGTGGCTTTTTGATGGTTTCGAGCGCCTTTTATATTGGTATTGGGCGTAGTGGTACAGGTGCTGCAATGACGACGTTTTTGCTAACAGCTGTTTTACTGCTGGGCTATAACTTAATTAACCAGGCTAAGTCTAATTCTTGGACTGTGGTAATGAAGCTAGGACTTGTTGTCACGATGGCGCTTTTAGCCTATATGCCAGGTGGCGTTTATTTGGACGCTGCACTTTTTGTGGTGGCAATGTTGCATCCACGCATTCGGTTGGTTCTGATGCAGCATAAGGCTAGCAGCATTCTATACATAGTTCTGCTGCTTGCCATGCTGCTGCCTATAACTATTGCTATCGTTAACGATACGTCGATCATTAAGCCACTGCTATTAATTGGTGACAAATGGCAGGTTGGCAATATTGGCTTGGCCCTGAGAGGATACGCTGGGACGGTGACTGATATGGTTGGCCCGTTTGTTGTGCCGATGTTGACTATTGTTGATCTAATATTGGTGGTAATCGGTTTAGTCTCGATAGTGCGAGCGATGTCGTCGGTACGTGCTTTTACAGTTATAATTATGGGCTTCGCGATATTGATAATGTCGTTTGCACGGCCTACGTTGATTTACCTGCTGTTTATTCCTTCGACTATACTCGAAACAATCGGTATGGGATGGTTAATTAATTGTTGGTACAGCTTGTTCCCGCGCAATCCCTATGCGCGCACTTTTGCAATCATACCGCTGACAGTTCTGATTGTATCAGTGGGCTGGTTAAACATTAATCGCTACTTTAATTCGTTAAATTACTGTGCTGATATTGCCTATCAGTATGATTACGAGTATCTGATTGTGCAACGCGAGCTGGCTGCTACTAAAAAGCCTAATGACGTAGCGGTTGTAGTCGACTCAGAACCACGCTTGTACAAAATGCTGGCTAATAAATACGGTGTAAACATATTGGTTAATGATGATAAGGCTGCTAAACACGATAAATCAGAAGTCAAAAAACAACTTGACGAAAATCGGTATAGTAAAGTCATCGTTACGAGATCATCAGGCTACACACCTAAAGATATGAAACTAGTGAAGGTTACGTCTGGGTGGACTAGTCAAAATCCTGCCACGGTTCTAGTTTACTCTAAATAAATGATACCGCTGGTATTCCGGCGGTATTATTTAACGTCGCATTAGCTACGATGGCTAATGTTTGCGCTTTTCTAGTGACATGAACTTCAGGCGGTCTGGATGGAAGTACAGCTCGATATTACCAGTTGGACCGTTACGATGTTTTGCGATAATCAAATCAGTGATATGCTGACGTTCTGTGTCGGGGTTATAGTAATCCTCGCGATATAGGAACATCACAATATCAGCATCCTGCTCGATAGAACCGGATTCGCGAAGATCTGACAGCATCGGTCGTTTGTCGGGGCGCGCTTCAACAGAGCGTGATAGCTGCGAAAGTGCTACAACTGGAACATTTAGCTCGCGAGCAATTAGCTTGAGACCACGGGAGATTTCTGACACCTCTTGCACGCGGTTGTCGCCATAGTTTTTGCTACCGCTCATTAGCTGTAAATAGTCGACTACAATCAGCCCTAGCGGTGTCTTGTGCGCTTGGCGCTGAGCCATAGTTTTCATCTCTAGCACGGTCATGCCCGGCTTATCGCAGAAGAAGATGGGCGCCTCAGCCATCTCGCCCATCGCCTCGGAAATCTTAGCGAAGTCTTCTTCGGTTAGCTTGCCCGTGCGAATATTCCAGCTGTCGACGCCTGCCGCCTCAGCAATCATGCGGTCGACGGTCTGGTCGTTACTCATCTCGAGATTAAAGATCAGCACCGCTTTCTTCTCGCGGCTGGCTACGTTATATGCTAGATTCTGCGCGAAAGTCGACTTACCCATGGCTGGACGAGCGGCTAGAATAATCAAATCTGACTTTTGTAAACCGGCGGTTAGGCGGTCAAGGTCTTTAAATCCAGTGCGAACACCACGCAGCTGATCTTTATTGCGGTGGAGCATTTCCATGCGGTCGAAGGACTGCGTCAAAATGGATTCTAGTGGTGTTAAGTCACCTTTCTGCGACGACTCGCTGACTGCATACAGGTCAGCCTCGGCCTGTGCCAGTGCTTTTTGTACGTCATCGGCTTGGTCGAACCCTAGTCGCGTAATTTTTGCGCCGGCACCAATTAGGCGACGGCGAACTGCAGCGTTGGCAATGATATTAGCGTATTCAACAGCATGGGCTGAGCTAGGCACGATATTAGTTAAGTCGCCTAGGTACTGTATGCCACCAATCATAGATATACTGCCAGCGTTTTTTAGTTCGGTACCGAGCGTTAGTATATCTATGGGTGAATGACGCTCGTATAACTTTAGCATGGCGGCAAAGATTGTAGCGTTGCGCTTGTCGTAAAAATCTTCGGCGTGTACTTTGTCGGCAATATCAACTAGGACTTCTTGGTCCATTAAAATAGCGCCCAGCAACGACTGCTCGGCCTCTATATTTTGTGGCGGCACTTTACCAGAGGCATCATTGTAGTTATCTTGGTCTTGATAATTCTGATTAGATCTCGGCATTTTTAACAACCTCTCCTCCGCCCATTAACTCCATCACTTTACTGGCATCGCTATCAGCCGGTGCAGCATTTTTGCTGATTATAATACTTGGTCTAAAATTATATAGCGACTCAATTGCTGCTGTCAACGTATCGCGGAAATTGGCAGTATCGGCTTTCTTGCGGTGAAAAGCCTTGCTGAAGAATAACGTTAATTCGTTAGACTGCTTTGAATACCGCATTTCGGCAAATTCTACTAGGGAGCATGCCGATAGCTCGTCCATGTCGGTCAATTTAGCCTTAACATCGTCGTGTTTAATCTCTCCGTCAAAGTCAGATGGCGCGGCGACTGGGCTAACTATTTTGTCGACCTTTTGTGTGGTGGCGGCTGCACTGGTCTTCATAGCCGCCTGCGCATGAGCTTTGACTGTGTTCGTCAGGGTGTCTTGTTGTGTTGTCTGTGCCGACTGTGCTGGTTGTGTTGCTTGTGTCGGCTTGATTGGTTCTAAGGGCTCGACCTTTTTGTTAGCGGCTGGCTGAACCACCTTGATAGCTGGTAACTCTACGGTTGCCGTTTTGCTGCCCTGACCTTTTAGACTAGCTTCGACTAGCACAGCAATTAGTTTCTGCTCTGGCATGGCTGACTTAGGGGCGTCTAATAGTCGATTAATTATGACATATAGCTCTGGTGCATTAATAGATGCCTCGGCTAAGAATGACACAATCTGATTGACTAGCGATTGTGCACTAGCTCCATCTGCCAGCATATTTTGGATATCGGTGATGATGCCTTTGCTGTCGTGGTCAGCAATCTTCTGGACCAATCCACCAATTTGTTCGCTGGAAATCATTCCCAATACTTCTTCTACCGTTGATTTAGTAATCTTGCTATTGCTGCTTGATAGTTGGTCTAGGATGGTGATGCTGTCGCGTACAGAGCCACCGCCGCACTTGGCGACTAGCAACAGTGCTTGATCGTTGATATCAATATGCTCTTTGTCGGCGATTGTCTGTAGATGCTTGGCTAGTAGTTCTGGTGCCAATGGTCGAAAATGATAACGCTGCACGCGTGACAAGATTGTTGCAGGCACTTTTTGTAGCTCTGTAGTCGCCAAGATAAAGATTGCATGCTCAGGCGGCTCCTCGATGGTTTTTAGTAGTGCATTAAAGGCAGCCTTGCTGAGCATATGGAATTCGTCGATGATATATACTTTGTATTTAGACTTCATCGGCGCCAAGTTAATGCTGTCGCGTAGGTTTCGAATGTCATCCACGCTGTTGTTGGATGCTGCATCGATCTCGATAATATCGATGTCGCTGCTGTTGATATTGTCGTTGTAGTCTAGTCCGTTGATTAGGTGCGCCAGAATGCGCGCCACAGTAGTTTTGCCGGTGCCACGTTGCCCAGTAAACAGAAAAGCGTGCGCGAAATTACCCGTTTTCGCCATTGCTGCCAGGATGTCTGTTACCTGTGGCTGCCCAATTACTTCGTCGAGTTTAGTTGGCCGGTATTTGCGGTACAACGCCAACCGTGTTTCTGTCTTCTCCGCTTTCGTCATAATTATATTATACTACAGATAACCATATGCCAGGAGGCGCTGCTTTAGTGCGAATGTTTGACTAGCTGTTCTTGGTGTACTATTTGCCTAGTGCGTCATCAATGGCGCGTTTTACTGTGCTAGCTTTGTACGAAGCAACCATCTTGCCATTAACAATAATGGTTGGTGTGCCCTGAACGTTAGAATTGCTGCCCAAAGTCTTGTCGCGGTCAATCTTGGCACTGATGTTGTTGTTTGTGTAGTTGTGGTATGCGTCGAGCAGCTTCTGTGCGTCAACGCCACTGTTACGTGCATAATCCTTTAGCTTGCCTTCTAGCGTTTCTGTATCCATGTACGTGCTACTAGTCCAGGCACTGTCGTTAAATAGCGCTTCGTTAAACTTCCAATAAGCGTCTTCGCCACCAGCTAGGTAAGCTGCTTCGGCTGCTCGCATGGCGACATCTGAATAAGTATGGCCAATGTTGAAATTGCGATAGATAAACAGTACTTTATTTTTATACTTATCGCGAATTTCGCGCATCTCGCCGCTGATACTTTGGCAATAAGGACATGTAAAATCGGCATATTCAATGACCGTTACTTTGGCGTCCTTTGGACCGATGAAATGATCAGGTATTTGGCCATCCGACTGGTCAACTAGTTTTAGATTTGCCTCGTCAATTGGCTGAGACGACTTATCGTAAATGCTAGTATCTGCAGCTTTGTCGCTTGCCTCACTGTCTGAGGTGGCTTCGGCTGCTTTATTGTTCTTGTTGGCGCCTGTAGTATAGTTGCTATATAGCGAGTACCCCAGCAGGATTATGCCGACCGATAACAGTGCTCCGATAAACAACAGAATAACGGCGATGTTATGTAGTGCTTTCTTATTCTGCGCCAGTTCATTGCGGTTAGGTTGGCAATATTTTACAATGCCTTCTGGTATTGAATCTTTAGTGCTGATGTCACGGCTAGCGCCGCTTTGCCGTGCAGCTTTAACTGTCTTGTCTGCGCTAGAGTGTTGACTGTTGCCCACCGTTTCTTTAGTCATTACAAAATTGCCTCGACTGCAGCCCAATCGGCGTTGCGGTTGTCTTCTGGGACGATTACTGAGACTTGGTCGCCTACATGTCCACGGAAGAATGTGACGGATGCTAATAGGACACGATATTCTTTGTCGCCAGCCTCTACATAGTACGCGCCATCGTGCTGTGTTAACGTGCCAACTAATTGTTTTCGCGCAACTGGGCCAATTTGCTTGTAAATGAATGAACCGTCGTCGGCAATAGTTAGTTTCAGGATGTCGCCTTCTACTAGTTTAGACTTACTAGCATAGTTGGCTGGTACGGGATATGATTTGCCGGCGTTGTCGTGCATGGACTGTCCATCAAAAACGCCCTCAATGACTTTGCCGGTAGCATCGCCAGCGGTGCGGTGTGGCATATCGTCATCGCCAACAATCGAATACAATAATTCTTTGGCAGCTGCTAGATTCTTCTCTGCTTCGTTTAATAAATTGCGTAGTCGCTTCACCTGCTTCTCTGGTAATGCAGACTCTTCGAAATTCTCGCTCATCTCTATAGTCTCTCTTTCTTTATCTTAAGATCTCATGCGAAATTATACCGCAGAGACTATATGTAGTCAATAGTTAGGATGCTTTGTATGGGGCTGCATATTCAGTATTTAGCCAGAATAACATGAATACTTGATTATTGCGCAAATAATTTTATAATATTAACCATTAACCATTTGGTTATGTTCTTTCCAACTAGGAGGATTTATTATGGGCATCTGGGATCTTTTTCGTTCGAAGCGTTCTACGTCTGCAAGCAGTAACCCCAAAACGGATTTTACTGAAGAAGACAATAAAACGGATCTAACTATTACCCATCCTATGGAAACAGATGGTGATCGCGCCAATCAGGCAAGGTTGAACGGTGGTTATAGTGATGACACTTTTGAAAATGACATCACTCATCCTATTACACCTGAGGATGGCCGTAATCTCGATGTCGAAACGTCTAATAAAGTAGTTGATAGTCCGGATATTTCGCGTCCAATTGTTGGCGACGAAGATCCTGCGGAGTTTGCCAAGTTCACTAGTATTGCCGACCCGTATGGCGTTACTTCTCGCTCTGACTCTGACAATGACAATGACGACAATCGCGGTTACGGCTCTGATGACAATGACAGTTCTGCTTCTAACGACGATAACAGTTCTGACAACGACGATGATGACAATGACAGCAACAACGACGATGATGATTCCGATGGGGATGATGACGACGATAACGACGACGACGACGACGGTTCTGACTCTGATGATGACAATGACGATGACGACGATGACAGTTACGACTCTGACTCTGACGACAACGATTCCTACGACGACTAGAAAGTTATGGTGATAACAATGCTAGAAATAGTAATAACAATAATATAATCGTAGCGATTAGGTTGGTTAAGTCTGCCTCCTACCTTAAGCCCCTGTCTTACGACAGGGGCTGTCTTTTTATCCTATGTTTACGCGTGTCGCGTGAGGTATTGCTAAACTTTAAGCCCCCTGCCATATGACAGGGGGCTTGTTCTATAACAATTTGTTCGCAACCAGTTCAATGAAGTGAACTAAGCTAGTTCAACCTTGGCGCCAGCCTCTTCTAGAGCCTTCTTGGCAGCCTCAGCTTCGTCCTTAGAAACCTTTTCTTTGACAACTACAGGGGCTTCTTCAACCATCTTCTTGGCGTCGCCTAGACCTTGGCCAGTCAATTCCTTAACAGCCTTGATCACAGCAACTTTCTGCGAACCAGCCTCGACTAGTTTGACATCAAACTCAGTCTTTTCTTCAGCGGCAGCAGCGCCATCAGCAGGACCAGCAGCAACTGCAACAGCGGCAGCAGCTGGCTCAATACCGTATTCGTCCTTTAGGACGTTCTTTAGTTCGTTGACTTCTAGAACAGTCAACTGAGTTAGCTCTTCAGCTAATTTCTTTACATCAGCCATGATATTCTCCTTTATTAATTAGTGGTTGCAAATATTAAATTACGCATTCGCGTGATCGGCAATACCATCCAATAGTGCGTGCAAATTGCCAGATAGTGCGTTGGTAACGTCGTTGACCGGCGATAGCAACTGTGCAACAGTCTGTGCGATTAGCTCGTTCTTGGTCGGTAGCTTTGATAGGGCTGTCACAGCGGCAGCGTCCATTGATTGACCGTTGTTGTCGAAAGCACCGGCTAACTGCATTTCTTCGTGATTCTTGGCAAAGTTTGCTAGCACTTTCGCTGGCATAACCTCATCCTCGGCACTAATAGCGTACAGCACCTGCCCCTTCATATTGGCGGTGTCAATGTCTTTGAATGCGTCATGTTGCTGCATTGCAACGCGCATTAGGCGATTCTTCACCACCTTGATTTGCACATTGTTTTCGCGAGCGGCACGACGTAGATCCTGTAGATCCTTGACTGAAATACCTGCGTATTCCGCATAGGCAACAGTCTTGGCGTTGTCTAGGATTTCGTTTAATTCTGCAACCAAAGTTTCCTTTTTACTACGTGATATAGCCATAATACTCCTTTGGTTTTAGATAGTTGATTTGTTGCGACTCAAATTGTTAATGTGTCGTCATCTAGAGTAGTTTTTATCTCGGTAGCATGATTAAGTCGATTGCCCAATCTGACCGCCACTGTCTCTGATAACGTCATAGATAGATTAGCACATTAGTTCATTTTTTACAAGTTCACCGCGGCGGCACCTAGGGTATTGCGCAATGACTTATTTGGATCCTCGATGGCTTCGAGACGCATGATAGCTTCGTGCTCGCTGTCGCCAATTTGATGCTGGCCATTTGGTAGCCGTTTAGAGCCGACTAAGTCAGGCTGGCTGATGCGGCGTCGTCGTGCATGAATCTCAGGCAAAATTTTAACTAACTCCATAATATCACTCTCGTCTGCCCCTGCGCCACGCGCCTTGTATATTACGTGCGCTTTTAGTCCGCAACGCATTTGATAGCGTTGCTCGGCAGTGACGACTTGAACTTCAGTAGGCACGCCACCGTACGTGAAAGTTATTTTAGCTAATGTTAAGCCGTCTTCGTCCTTGGCGGGTTTAGCATCAATCATGAAGGGCAAATTACCGTCGCTAAACTTATCTAAGTCAGAATGACTGCCTGACAAATCGGCCATTACACGATCAATGTAATCGGGCATGCCTGCAATATGAACAGGCGAAATTTTTGAATTAGCGATGCGTGGCGTCGTTGCGGGCGAATGATATACACCATTGACTAGCTCTGTAAATACTCGGCGCTGTTCAGGTTCATCTTTGCAGATTAGAGTGATACCCATGATATCCATCGGGTCGTGTTCGATTTTGTCTTTAAGATCTGGCGCAAAGTCATCACTAGACTGAATGTCTTTCGACGGTGACGACTTACGCTCTTCTTGGTACAGTTTCCATGCTAAAGATCCACGTGACTTTAGGCGGAAACGGCCAACCGTACCATCGTCTTCGTCGGAAATATCGACGTTCGGGTCATTAGTGGTTATCGTGCCAAAGACTGCCTCGCTCGGCCCACTAACCTCTACTGCGGATTCTGCATTGAATGCCATTGGCAAGCCGAATATATTGTCTAGACTGTCGCGTACGAGGCGTTTTGCGCTAGAACGCCGACTACCTGTGCAATCGAATTGGTCAACGCAATGCAGCATAATTTCTGCGCTATCAACCAAGTCTTGATGTCCCATATTGGCCAGGCGGATTTCCTTAGTGCGTGAACTTAGTGCCATTGCCAGGCTATCGAATCCAATCATTTCTGACATAGGCTCTAGAATCTGCTCTACAAAGGTAATGTCCTGCAACGTAGCTAAGTTATTGCTAGGTCGAGCGTTGAGGCGCTGTAGAGCCTCGGCTGCGGCAATTAGCAAAGATTCGATATTGATATTTTCAACTGCGGTCCGCAATGTTTCGGCTCGTGCCATAGGGGCAATTTCCTCCCAAAGTGCCGTGTCTATGCTGCCTTGCTGATTATTCGGTAGATTAAGACCTAGTGTGGCTAGGCTGGTTTCACGCAGTTTGCTGATCCTGGTGCGATCGCCTAATAGGCCTGCAATGTATACTTTCTTCTGACGGTCAGTTGTTGGGTCACTACTAAACTTATTGTCGCGTAGATAATCGCTGAGAATGTGCTGTACTTTACGATCTGTGACACCACCGTCGCCAGCGTGTGCATGATCATAAATAACGCCCAGCGCAGCTGCGGTATAGGCTTCGTCATTTATTTCATTTCGCGCAAACTCACGCACGATTTTATGCTGCTCGTTTAGCGCGCTAAGCTCAGTTGCCTTGTCGATCTGATCATCAGTGCTACGACTTTGATTAACAACATCAATAAACTGTTCCAGTGGTACACGTGTACTTTTAGGTAAGTCAGGATAAGGATAGCGTTCGCCCCTCATCTGGTATGATTCGTATGACATATTACTAATTAAATTATACCATATGTCAAACTTTTGTGCTTTAAGTAAAAGTTAGGCTATTTGCGGATAATTCTAACAATTTGCGCGGCGGCATCTAGTTCGCAGTACGCGCCAATTGGTATGGTAACTGTATCGGCATTATGTCCAATAGCCAAACCTGACAAAACTGGTACGTTTGGTATATATTGCAGTATACGCTCCTCGATAATTTGGCGCGCATCGAGTGACACAAAGTCGCCATACCCACCTGCTCCTTCGTTGGGACAGTCGACAAAATCGCCAATTATCACACCTTTTACGCCGTCGAACACACCAGCTTGATACATCTGAGCTAGTGCCATGTCTAACATGGGGATTGTTACGTCTACGTCCTCGATAAAGAGGATTTTGTCGTGTAAGTCTAATTGATATGGCGTGCCTGTTAGCCAACTGAGCTCTTGTAGATTGCCGCCAACAATATCGCCCGCCGCTTTACCGGAGCGCAGTGCGTGTATCGCATGACCGCTAGGGTTGTGTAGCTCTACGCTATGCCAGTCGGTAAATAAGAATTTATGCCAATAGCTGTATGTATATTGGTTGTATTTACCATCTTTTACCATGCTCGATTCGACAAAATTTGGTGTGATCATTGGTGCGTGATAGGTTACTAGTCCAGTGTGCTGGTAAATAACATTCAAGATTGGCGTTACGTCACTAAAGCCACTGATTATAGGTGCTTGTCTGGCTAGTTTTTGCAAGTTGCTGTTTGCGCTGAGATATGGCAGCGTTTGCACGGCACCGTAGCCACCAGGCAGACAAAAGATTGCATCGGTATCAGCTGCGAGAATTTCATTTGCGCGACCTGCTGGTGTGCCAGCTGTGTAGCCGTTGTTGCTATATGCGGACTGGTCGGATAACTTAGCCTTGCCATTTAGAACGTTGCCATACAGCAAAGATTCCTTGGTCAAATTGCTGCCGATCGACGTGGCTAAACCTAGGCTTAATAAAAATTGCTGCGAAGTTTTGACGCGTTTTTCGATCAGTGGCGATGAAGGGTCGACAATACACGCGGTATCGCCTGCACCAAGTGGTTTAGGGTAAACTTTGATAGACAATTTACTTTCCCATTATGCAGGCTATTCTGGTAAACGTGCAAAAATATGATCAAAATCTAACCAGTGTACATCGCGATGTGACCATTTATCACTCAAATTAGAATAACGAATAGTCGGAACGCAAGCATGGATCATTGTGTTGTTGCCTAGATAGATTCCAGTATGTGACATGCGATTAGTATTCCAAGTGCCTTTGAAAAATATTAAATCACCAGCTCGTGCAGCGTCGTCTTTGATTGGCTCGCAGTAGTCGAATATACCCTGAACAGTTTCGTGTCCGATCTGCCACCCTGCTTGGTTCATGCAATATCCAATAAAGCCTGAGCAGTCAAAGGAGGTTTCGGGGCGATGTCCACTCCAAACGTAGGGAAAATCAATAAACTGCTGTGCGGTGCGGATTAGCTTGGCGTGGCGTGGGCGATCCTTGACTAGATCGTAATTAAAATCATAGCTAGGTGATTTAGTTAGTTCAGATGCATAAGGATACTTGCTAACTGGGAATAGGTCTGGTCGACAGCCGTGGCTGCGTAGATAAGCAGCATAAGCACACATTTCTTGGTCTGTAAGGAAGCTATCCATGACAGAATTTAAGTCGTAATTAGTTAACTTTACGTCTAATACGTTGCCGTCCTGTGGTGTAGTTGTGAATGTATATTGGCGACGTGGCTCTCTAAGTGTCGCCATCAGTTCACGGATTTCAGGGTCGCTAACATGGAAGTCAGGTTTGCGTGCGCTTAGTATGGCGATTAGAACGTATGGATCGTGCCAAATGCGCTGAATGTCGTAATGGTACTCGCTGTAACCGGGTTTAGTATATTCAATATTGGAAATTTTGTCGCGCAACTCATCCTCAAAGGCTGCGTACTCCGCCTCGGCTTCCAACATCTCTTTGTCGTCGGCGACAAATTTTGCGTCAGGAATAAGGGCAGTTAAATGTCTATCTTCTACTTCATTCATCAAACTCTATTTTATCATAAATAACCCGTAGAATAAGCTAAAATTCCCGCCTTGCGAACGGGAATTTATAGTTATATTGAACCCAATTCTAGAAACTTAGGTTAACCTTGATGCCAGGACCCATGGTGGTTGTAACATTGGCTGACAGTAGGTAATTACCCTTTAGTGAGCTTGGACGAGCTGCTTTGATGCTAGCAATTAGCACGTTGGCGTTCTCTAACAGTTTGTCAGCACCAAACGATACTTTACCGATGCCCATGTGGATGTTACCCTGCTTGTCGACGCGGTACTCAACCTTACCTGCTTTAGCCTGCTTTACGGCCTCGACTGGGTTTGCACTAACTGTACCTGCCTTAGGATTTGGCATTAGACCACGTGGACCTAGTAGGCGTGCGAAGCGACCTAGCTTGGGCATAAACTGTGGGGTTGCAACTAGGACGTCGAAGTTTAGATTCTCTTTCTCTAGTAATTCCTTGATTTCAGATTCACCTGCATAGGTTGCACCAGCAGCCTTGGCAGCCTCGACGTCACTGTCGCTAACTAGGGCAGCAACCTTGACATCTTTACCGGTACCGTTTGGTAGTACTACGGTTGAACGGATGTTCTGATCAGCCTGTTTTGGATCGACGCCTAGACGTAGATGCATTTCGACGGTGCTATCAAATTTGGTTGTAGCAGTCTTGGTGGCTAGCTCTAAAGCCTCCTTTAAGCCGTATAGTTTACCAGCTTCAATTTGCTTGGCAACGTTGCGGTAGTTTTTGCCTTTGCGCTCAGCTAGAGTGCGAGTTTTAGGTGCTGGACCCTTTTCAAGGTTAGCGGTTGCACCATCTTGCGGTGTAGTGTCACCAGCCTCTTTGCGTGCTTGACGCTCTGCCTCGGCTTCTGCGGCTTTGACATTCTTCTCACTGCGCTTACCAGCCTTAGCGAAATGCTCTTCGTCCGTAGTTGCTTCTTCAGCTACCTCGGTGTCTTTAACGACTTCCTTTGCGTCGTCTTCAGTATCAGCCTTTGCCTCGGCAATTGCTGTCTCAATCTCAGCAATAGTATTCTTCTCGGTTAGCTCTAGACCTAAGCCCTTAGCCTCCTCTAGTAGATCAGCTTTCTTAGCCATAATTCTCCTTTCGTGGTTCTAACGATGTTGCCATCTCCCACAAATTAATTATTTAATTAACGTTTAGCCTTCGACGACCACGCCCATTGAACGAGCAGTACCAGCGACAATCTTCTTAGCTGCTTCTAGGTCATTAGCGTTCAAGAACTTCATTTTCTTCTCGGCGATTTCAGCAACCTGTGCGTCGGTAATTTTACCAACTTTGTCGGCTTGTGGTTTGCCTGAGCCCTTCTTGATGCCAGCAGCTTCGCGAATTAGATCGTCAACTGGCTGACCTAGACAAGTCCAACGGAACTTGCGACCTTCTAGAACCTGTAGGTGAACAATAACTTCCTTGCCCATCATGTCCTTAGTCTGTTCGTTGAATGGATTAATGAAATCCATCATATTTAGACCCCACTGGCCAAGTGTTGAACCTACTGGAGGACCAGCGGTTGCACGACCGGCAGGAATGCGCAACTTAAGGTTGCCCAAAACTTTTTCCTTTGCCATCTCGATATATCCTTTACTTATAATTATAAGTGCGTAACGTACTTATACTACACTAAATCTTCTTAACCTGCAAGGCATCCAGCTCGACCGATGTGTCACGACCAAACATGCTGACCATAACCTTGATCTTGCCTTTAACTGGGTCAATTTCTGAAACGCTGCCTTCAAATCCTTTGAATGGGCCATCGGTAATATTGACTACCTCGCCGATTACCAGATCGATGTCGTGCTTCGGCTCAGTCAAGCCCATGCGCTTTTTGATCTTCTCAATTTCTTTTTCACTAACTGGTGTTGGATTGGTGCCTGTACCAACAAATCCTGTGACGTCAGGAGTATTGCGAATCATAAACCAAGTTTCATCGGTTAGCTTCATTTCAACTAATACGTAGCTCTGAAAGATCTTTTGATCGACTACCTTGCGCTTACCGTTCTTGATGACGATCATTTTTTCCTTTGGCACTAGGACATTAAAGACTTTATCGGCCATATCAACGCCCTGAATACGTTGTCGGATTTGATCAGCTACTTTCTCTTCGTACCCCGCGTATGTATGAATTGCATACCACTGTCGACGGCTGTCGTAACGCTGTTCTGCTTTTTTCATTATAATATTACCTCCTCAATTAACCATTGCGACACAAAATCACATAGTGTAACAAACACGCCAATAACCACACAGAATATCATGATCGCTAAAGTTAGCTTCCAGGTAGCTGCGCGATTTGGCCATTGCACCTGTTTTAGCTCGCGCCAACTATCGCGGAAATAGTGCCCAATGGCTATAAATGGGCGCGCAATCCATACTGGTTTAGTATCAGCTGGGGTGGCTTTGGTGGTTGATTTTGCGCTCCTGCTGCGCTTATCAGACTTTGTGCTAGTTGCCGGCTTCGCCTTTTTTACTGGTGCTTTCTCGGCAACAGTTTTGCGTTTTGCTGGCATAGCTGTTCTGGTATTCGACGTCGCCTTGATGCGTCGGACTACCTTCTTTTTGCTGTCTTCACTCGCCATTTTACTCCTTACTTAAAAGAGCTTGAATACTCAAGCTGTCAAGTCTATTTTATAGCATATGCTAGAAATGTGCAAATTACCTGCCGCTATTAACTATCGCGCCAAAGAAGGTGTTTGCAATAAAGTCGAGGATTAATGTATGTAGATTAAACATCATGATGATACCCAACACGCACATGCCAACGCCAATCAGCTGATACTTGTTGTAGCTATTAGCGCCCCAGCCAAAGTTGTCAGCAATTTGCTTGTAGAATCTTACCATTAGAAAACCTAGCACGGTGATGATAATGCCTACGATAAACCATGTAATGTTGAACTCGTACTTCATATGCTAGCAATTATAGCATATCTATTTGGCGCGAGGTAATTCAAAGCTAAAGCACGATCCTTGATTAAGCTCGCTTTCTATGCGGATTTGTGTACCTATTTTGCGCGCTAACTGATCAACAACATGTAGACCTAAACCAGTGCCAGATGTTTCGCGAGTGCGATAATCTTCGCTGCGCCAGAAGCGTTGGAATACATGCGGCATATCAGATTTACTGATGCCAATACCGGTATCTTTGACGTAAAATTTGACATGCTTGCTATCACTGCCGGGCTCGACACCTATAGTTACACCGCCAGTCTTGGTATATTTCAGGGCGTTAGTAAGGATGTTCTGCATGATTTCCTCGATTGCCATGCTTGGTACGCTGACTGTGCCTTTGGTATTAATATTATGCTTTAAATATAGACCGCGTTTATCGGCTTCGCCTTGATATTTAGATATTAGCGAGTTTATGAAATTCTCGATGTTAATGTCTTCGTTATCCATGTATACGCCTCGCTGAGCGCGGCTAAGTGTCGAAAGGTCGTTTACTATTTGACCTAGATATAAAATCTGATTGTGTGCAGCGTCGAGTGTCTTACCGAAGACTGCGGGGTCGACCTTCTTCTGCAGTAAGAATTGCAGGTTTGATAAAGCACCTTCGGCAATTGCCACTGGTGTGCGCAATTCGTGACTGACTACGCTAATAAACTCGTCGCGTTCATCATCTAACGATTTCTGCTTAGTAATATCTCGCGCAATTACGATGTAGCCATCGATAGACTTGCGCCCGTGCGAGCTATCGTAATCTTCGTGAATTGGTAGTAATGATAGGTGCAGGTTTATTCTCTGGTTGTCACTATATTGCAATAGTAAATCATTACGTTCGACTACTTTATCGCTAGTCGCTAGGTCACTGAGTTTTACAGGCTGTCCATCTTCGTTAACCAGATGAAAAACATTGTTAATTGAAAGTCCACTGAGGTTGCGGTTTGTGTCGAGTAGGTCTAGGGCTGCGGAGTTATATAACTGAATTAAGTTATTATTGTCGGCGCTGATGACCAAATCTTTCATGTTGTTCACTACTGCGCGTAACCGCTTGGTTTGTAAATGTTCGCGGAGCTTTAGTCTGTTATAGTCGCGTAGCTGGATTGCCCCGCTCTCGCGTAGAGCATAGATGAAATAGGCGACAAAACAAGCAGCCAGCATGCCAGTGAGAATTGTCATAAATCTACCAGCTGGTACATGCGGCGAAGTTAGCCAACCGATAACTGTGCATGAAAGTGCAATTATGTCGCCGATCAATAGCCACTTTCGCCCCAGTACAATGCCGGTTGCAGCTAGTAGTATTAGCCAGGACGTTGCAATGATTTCAACAGTATCAATTTGTGTAATCCATAGAGAGAATAGTGCCAATGATCCGTAGAATATGACGAACATACCTTTAATCCACCGCGTGCTACGTGGTGGTATGGCAAAAGCTAGCAGATTAAGTGTTAATAATACACTGATAACGACGTGGGTGATATCCACGCCCAAGTATTTAATTGGTCGCACCGAAATAACCTGGGTATTGCTTAGTGACGATGTGATTAAGAATACTAGCTGAATTGCAGCAATCATGAAACTAGTCCAACGAATTGTGCGGATTACAGTCTTGTTTAACCTAATGTGCTCAGTGCTACGTCGCTTCATAGTGCTTATTCTAGCATATTATTGTAACTATAGATATGGTGAGTAATGTTTTAATTTGTCGCGTTTTGCCTTTGCGTTTGGGCAAATCAATTCTAAGTCGGACCAAAAGGCTGCGCTGTGATCCATATGTTTAATGTGATTTAGTTCGTGTAATATGACGTAATCGCACAATTCGTCAGGGAGAGTCATTAACATGATGTTTAATGAAATTGTACCGTTAGAGCTGCGGCTGCCCCAGCGTGTCTTGGCGTGGCTAATGCGGAATTTGTTTATATCAATGGTAAAGTCGTGCTCGATGGCTAGCTGATACAACCGCCGCCGCAGATAGCTAGAAGCTTCTGTTTTTAGGCACTTCTTCACCGCATCACGTACGTGCTGCTGGATTACACTGTCCATAGCGTCGCTGGGGTGTGTAACTGCTATTGTATGCTCAGTTACTCGACTACCCCAACGCACTCCGGGTTTGATTTGTAGTGTGTGACTATGACCAATTTTATCACCGTTACTGTATGGGTGATTCGCCTTAATGCGACTAAGATTGGCTTTGATATGCATTCGATTGTCGTCTAAGAACTTCTGCAGTGCTGATACATTGACGATTCGTGGTGCGTAGATTGTTAGTGATCCATTGATAGATATTTGATATGTGATAATTGGACGACGGATGCGTTTAATCTTGACCATACCAAAATCTACATCGGCGAATTCCTGAATAGATGTCTTTGATGAGCTACTCTGTGTCAGCATGACTATCGATGTTGATACTGCGAGCAGGTTTCGCGGAGCTTGCTCGGCGCGCAGCTGCATTAGCTGTGCTGGCTGCATTGGTGGTTGGTACGGCTCTACCGCTGGCTACAATGCGTTTTAGAACATTGCGTGCTTGGGCGTCATAGTTATGCTTACCGCTAATTACGATTACATTGTCGCGATCAGCTCGCGGCTCTTCGTAGCGCTCGGTAAACTGTGCTAATTGTTCGGGCGTTAGGCTTTGCTTATACTTGTCGCCTGGATTATTTTCACTGCGATGTAGAGCGCGCCGGCGAATTGTAGCTGTATCTGTTTGTACTACGATAACCAGCATCTTGTACCCTGCCTTGCGTGCCTTTGCCGCTAGTTTGCGACGATCAAGCTCTCTATTAAAGCCACCATCGATGACAAAGGTGCGCTTGGTGCGCAATAACTGTTCAATCATTAGGTTATTCATTTGGTTAACGATTTCGTTTTCGGTTTTGCTATAGGTATGCTTAGAAAATAGCATCCAACGAATGCGGTCTGGGCTAGCAATTGCGGCGCCAAATGTGTCGGCGAATCTTTCGGCAAAATACGACTTTCCTGAACCTGGCACGCCAACGACAACCATCACAATTGGACTGGTTAATGTCAATGTTTCCATCTATCTACTCTCCTAAATTTTAACTATATCTACTATATCACATATTTGCCGCTAGCTTGTGCAGGATGGTAATGTTGAATTATGCTTAATAATATAATATGATATCTATCATACGGGCATAGCTCAGTTGGTAGAGCACAGGTCTCCAAAACCTGGTGTCGGCAGTTCGAACCTGTCTGCCCGTGCCATGAAATTATTAAACAGCCCCATCGTGGGCTGTTTTTATTATTTGTATTATTCATACACCAGATTACCGTTGTAACTATGGCTACGATATTTGCAATTTAACGTCACACAAAGTCGCTATATTGCAGGTTGCTATCTGCAATCGTTGTATTACTGTCTACGTATTATAGATAATATGCCACTCTTTACATGAATTGTGCTATTGGTTATAATGAATAACAGTTAAGGTAATATTGAGGGAAGAGACAGACATATATGAAATTGTTGATGCTGGGATGGGAGCTACCGCCACATAACAGTGGCGGTCTTGGCGTCGCCTGCTATCAGATGGCTAAAGCACTTGCTGGACAAGGCCTAGATATTAAGTTTATGTTGCCGTATAAGGCTGACAGTGGCAAAACGGATCAGTTTATGGAGGTTATACCTGCCACTGATGCAAAGCCAATGATCGACAAAGACGGCAATTACGTGGCTATGGGGGCTTATTCAGGTAACTGCATTTGGTGTCATGGATCTCGCACATGTCGTCATGCTAAGGCTTACGGCAAAGGCTTTGTTGCTGCAACTCACCAGTATGCCGACCGAGTTGAAAATATTATCGAGCAACGTCACATGCACCCTGATATTATTCACGCACATGATTGGCTAACCATGGAAGCCGGTGTTCGAGCCAAGAAGATCACTGGTGCGCCGTTGGTTATTCATGTTCATGCTACTGAGTTCGATCGTGCCGGTGGGCATCGTGGTAACCCTCTAATCCACGATATCGAATTCTATAGCTTGCACATGGCTGATCAGATTTTTGCAGTGTCGCAAATCACCAAAGACATCATTTGTCGTGAATACGGCATTCCAGCTAGTAAAGTAGAAGTCATTCACAATTCCATTGACCCTAGTGAGCTGACTCGTACAACAGTACAGTCAAACAACTATACATATATTAGAAAGATGCACGAACTCGGCTATACAACAGTTGTTAGTATTGGTCGACTAACTGTGCAGAAGGGTTTGTCGTACTTACTAGAGGCCGCAGCTCTAGCAATCAGTAAAAATCCTAAGTTATTATTCGTAGTTGCTGGCTCTGGCGAACAGCGCGACCAGCTGATCGAACAAGTAGCTGACTTGGGTATATCGGATCGTGTTATCTTTACTGGCTTTGTGCGTGGCTCTAAATTCCGTGAGCTATACGAGCTTGGCGATATCTTTATTATGCCGTCTGTTAGCGAACCATTTGGTCTAACTGCTTTGGAGGCTGCTTACTATAATTCTGCAATCTTGTTATCTAAAACCTCTGGTGTTGGTGAGGTATTACATAGTGTAATGCGTTTTGATTACTGGGATACACGCAAGATGGCTGATCAAATCATTGGTATTTCGTTATCACCTGCCTTGCACGATGATCTGGTTGAAGGAGCTCGCAATGAGTATCTCAGCTGTAATTGGGGTGATGTCGCCCGCAAGATGACCGTACAGTACAATCGCTTAATCCAAGCATATAAAAAATCGTCTAGAAAGAATCATAGGGAGGTAAAAAATGTCTAAGTCAATTCAACTATATCTGCACGTTCATCAGCCATGGCGTGTGCGTGAGTATTCTGCGTTTGACACTGGTACAAATCACAGCTACTTCGGCAGTAACAATGCGCGAATCTTGCGCAAGGTAGCCGCTAAGTCTTATTTGCCGACGAACGCGGTACTAAAGGACTTACTGAACCGTTACCCTGAGTTTAAATTTAGTATTTCTATTACTGGTACCTTTATTGAGCAGTGCGAGCAGTATGCTCCAGAGGTGTTGGATAGTTTCAAGGACTTGGTTAAAACTGGACGAGTTGAGATCATTGGCGAGACATATTATCATTCACTAGCCTTCTTTTATAACCGTGCTGAGTTTGATCGCCAAGTCGCACTCCACGCCAAGCGCATTCAAGAGCTATTTGGCGTAACACCTACCGCTTTCCGCAATACTGAACTTGCCTACAATAACGATCTAGGCAAATGGGCAGATATCCATGGTTATAAGGCTGTGCTGGCTGAAGGCTGGGAGAAAATGTTGGGCTGGCGTAGTCCGAATTACGTATACCAACCGAATAATACGTCACGTACAAGGTTGCTGCTAAAAAACTATAGGCTTAGCGATGACATTGCCTTCCGTTTTGGCGACCGTACTTGGAAGGAATATCCATTAACGGCAGATAAGTACGTTGAATGGATTGACGAAGACAAGGATTCTCCGCTGACCAATATTTTCATTGACTATGAGACATTTGGTGAACACCAGTGGGCTGATACTGGCATCTTCGAGTTCCTACGGAGTTTACCAAAGGAGTGGCTAAAGGATAAAGATCATAAATTTATGACTATTAGCCAAGCAGCTGAAGCTTATGCACCAGCTGATAGCCTAGATGTACCGTACACCACAACATGGGCGGATTCTGAGCGTGATTTGTCAGCTTGGCTAGGCAACCGCATGCAGCAGGAATCGCAACATTACTTATATTCATTGGCACCGGCTATTATGGCAACCGAAGATGTTAATCTGATTGGCGACTGGCGTCGACTAACCACTTCTGATCACCCGTATTATATGAGTACAAAATATTGGAATGATGGCGATGTGCATGCGTATTTTTCGCCGTATAAGTCACCATACGATGCATTCCTGTGTTATATGAATGCACTACGTGATATTCGCTATCGTCTAATCGAGCACCAAGAACATACGCGAATCAATTAGTTTAATTAAGACAAGGAGGTAGAGACAATATGGCAAGACCACTGATTCTATCAAACGGTAGTCTGGCGGTTTGTATGGACAATACTGCGTCAGTTAGCGATCTCTACTTTCCGTATGTTGGACTGAGCAATCACGCTGACGCACTGACACCACACCACAAAGTCGGTGTTTATGTTGACGATGCTATTCATTGGCTAGATGACGGAACTTGGAACATTGCACAGGACTACTATCCGGGGCGTTTAATTGGCCGAACTATCGCCGATAACCCGTGGTTGGATATACGAATTGAGTTTCAGGACTTTGTTGATTATGAATTAAATGTTTTTGCGCGAAATATTCATTTGATTAACACTTCGGACCGCAACCGGAATGTTAAGTTGTATTTACACCAGGCATTTGTCTTAAATGAAGCCTCTGATGGACGTGATACTGCAGAGTATATACCAGCTAAAGCTGTGCCGAATATCCACTACCCTGTTATTTATCATTATAAGGGCAATATCACATTTGCCCTGACCGGTGATGTGGCATGTCATGGCGAGCCAGCTGTGCCATTTGATAGCTTTAGTGTTGGTCGCTTTGGTGGTATCGGTCCGAGTCATCGTGATGGTGTGTGGTGTGATGCAGCTGACGGACGATTGGCACAGAACCCCATAGAGCATGGCTTAACAGATTCGATTATTCAGTTTAATGTCAATCTAGCGCCACACGACTCGGCTCGCGTACACTACGAGCTAGCTGCTGGCGATAGTTTAGACGCCGCGCTGCATGATTTGCGCCGCTTTAATGCTGAAGGATTTGATAGTCGCCTAGGGTCTACTGACGAGTATTGGGGCACGTGGATTAAGCCGGCTGCAAGCTTAGCGGCTACTAAGGTCGATGGTTCTTACCGTTACACTTTTATTGATTCGCTATTATTGCTAAAGGCTATGACTGATAATCATGGTGCCATAATATCTAGTCTCGACACTGAGACACTACGGCATACTAGTCGCGCTTACAATGGCTGTTGTCCACGCGACGGTGCTGTGGCTGCTTTGACATATGCAAAATTAGGCTATAATCGCGAGGCGCTCAATTTCTATAGTTTTATGGCATCTACCCTTTCGAATGAAGGCTATTTAAATCAGGTCTATCGTCCAGATGGTAGCCTCGGTCAGTTATCGCACTCTTGGTTACATAACGGTAAGGCTGTACTTCCGATTCAAACAGATCAGACGGCGACAGTTCTATACTCATTCTGTCGATCAGCGCAAATCGCCCTAGCAAATAAGGCTAATGTTGCTGAATGGAAACGCCTATTCAATAAACTAGCTATACCTGCAGCAAACTTCCTATCGGACTACATAGATCCAACGACTAAATTACCTAAGCCATCGTATGACATTTGGGGAGTGGTTTACGAGACTACGACATACACTACGGCTGTAACATATAAGGCGCTGTCGTTAGCGGCTGATCTAGCCGAGCATTTTAAGGATACTGGTAATGCTATTAAATATCGAACTACCGCCGACGAGATGCGTGATAATGCCTATATGCTGTGGAATAAACGGCGTAATTACTTTTATCGTGGGTTTACTAGAAACGACAACAATATTATTGGCTATGACGAAACGATTGACGCATCTAGTTTCTATGCCGCCTGGTATTACGGGCTGTTTGACGATGATCTGATAGCTGATGCTCAGCGTACACTGTCTAGCCGATTTAATTTAACGGATGACAAGCCACGTTCACCGCGATACGAGAGTGACGGCTATGGTGGATATGAAAACACCTGGTATATTACGACGCTATGGTTGGCGCAATACCAAATCAGTTGGTATAATACTAATTACGGTAAAAATGCTCTGGATTGGGTTGATCAAACAATTGAAAACCGTAATGGTCTAGCTGAACAGGTTAACTTGGGTGGCGACCAAGTGATTTCGGCTTCTCCGACTACATGGTCTCACGTTGAATATATTAATACATGTCTGTGCTACGGACGTCCAGAAACTAGCTCTGAGGGAAAGAGAGATGTATGAAGTTTAGTCCCAGTAAATATGATCGACCGGTATTCGGCAAAATCTGCTCTGAGTATAACCTAACCTATTATGGCACAGCGATTCCTAGTGACGATAGTGACTATACGCCCGTGCGCGGTCTGACTGCATCACCAGAACAGGTTGATGATAACTATTCGCGCGGTATTATTAGCGGCTACCCTGTGCAGCTGTTGCAGCGTACGCATGATGTGCTGCTATCTAATATGCCTGAACATAATCAGACGTGGACGATTTGTGAGATCGATATGCACAGACAGGATCTGCCGCATTTTTATCTAAACGGCCTGTCCGATGATGATCAATATAGCTCTGTACTGATATCATTTCTGCGTATGTACGAGATTGATTTGGCTAGCTTGGGTCAGCCCATTTTAGACAAGTTTCGCGATCACTTTTGCTTGTATATTACACCAGATGACATACCGGCCGTGCAGCAACTCTTTACGTTAGAGATTCAAAATATGCTAGCATCATACTTTGCTAACATAGATATCGAGATTGATGGAGGCAAGTTATATATATACTCAGTCGAGAGGCCTATCAAGTTGCTCACTATCGACAAAATGTTACGGATTGGCCTATGGTTAGCTAGCCGAATAGATTATATGGCGAAATAACGTCATTATGCTTGCGTAATAACGGCGTATCTGCTATTATAATCAATAGATTTGCCGCCTTAGCTCAGTGGTAGAGCACTTCCATGGTAAGGAAGGGGTCTCGAGTTCAAGTCTCGAAGGCGGCTCCATATTTTGACTGTTTAGACGCCCTACCGGACGTCTATTTATTTACAGATCGGAAATTCTATGTTATAATATCTAAATCTTGGCGATTGCCAAGATTTGCACCTTTGATTGGAGGACGAATGGAGAGTCATTCGGGGAGAACATTCAACGAGAACGAATATTATGATAGCATCAAGAAGTTGGTCGTAGGTCTGTGGGATAGATGGCGATATGTCTGTCAGCTCAAAAGTTCATTGTCAACACTTCTAATTCGTAGTAATCGCTATAGAGAAGAGAGACATTTAAAACGTGCTATCATATGCAAGGATATTCTAAAACGTATTACACTAGTTAAAGATGATGCTAGCAAAATGATTGATATGAAGGATGCGATTTCGAGGAGAGATGTTGAGAGTTTAATGAAGCTCGCAGATGTCGCTCATCAATTGGAAAAACACTGCACTGTCTTAGTAAAATCTTTTAGGTCTAAGAAGCTAGCTAATTCATATGAATCATTGAGTCGTAAAGTTGAATTCAGACCTGATTATATTGAGGAATGTGGTATTCAAATTGATAAGATAGACGAAATTTTCCGTGAACTTGAACGCAAGGAGTGTGAATCACCTGAAAGTTTCAATAGAGCTGTTTTATGTGCTTGCTATTGTTTGACTGCAGATGATATACTTATCCGCGCTCAAATAAATGTAAACTATCGTATTATGCTTGGGTGAACTGCATATCCTGCCGCCGTTCTCTATTGAGCCTTAATGCGATATTTAATATCTCGTAGTGGCTCGTTGGGGGTAATTGCTGATTTTTAATCGCATTTACCCCCATTTTATTTGGTTTTATTGGCATTTTATGATAATATATATTCGATATGGCAAAGAGCAATAGTAAGTCAAAGCGCAAGTTTATCGGTATTGTTAGTGCTGATGGCAAGACTCGTCTGTACACGAGCATTAACCCGCAGAACCGCACCAACAGTAGCAAGGGCAAATTGACTCTAAAGAAGTACAATCCTAAGACTCGTCAGCACGAAGTCTTTACGGAAACGAAGAAGAATCTTGGCCGCAACGAAGTCAAGCCAAAGAAGCACTAGTATCCAGGTTAGTACTACGCAAATAGCACCCATATAAGGGTGCTATTTAGTTTTGCTAGTTTTGCTGGTATGGTATCCCCTTCTCTTTTGCTAGTTTGCCTTTGTTGACTTTGTTCGTTCTAGCTGGCTTAGGCCAAGGATAGTTACGATACCGAGTGCTAATGTGATAGCGCAGATTAGCAAATTCCAACCGGTAGGCACACCCGGAAACACATGCACCAACGAGCCTAACATAAAGCCCATGATAATTAGATAAGTTGGTGCTGGATAACGGCTCATTAATGTTTCGAGTATTTTAGTGGTGGCCAGAATGCCAGCGATTAGGCCAACCCCTAAGGGTATTAGGAATGGTAAATACAGTGATTTAATCGCAAATAACATTTCATCATAAAGGCCGAGTAACAGCATAAAATAAGAGAAACTAATGCCCGGCAGCACCAAGGCTATAGCAGCAATAAACCCTGCAACAAATAGCATTAAAACGCTGCCTATGCTCGCTGTCATTGTCGTGCTATTGCCACTTGCTTTAAACAGCGCCATTAAGGCGATTAGTGCTATACCAATTGCAATATATGCTAGATTAATCCAGTGAAATTTTGTTATCTTGGCCTCGCGCAACATAATTGGTATGCCTGCTAATACTACGCCCATAAAGAAGAACATAGCCGGCATTGTGTAGGTATTTACTAGATGATCCAGTGGTTTAGCTGCAATTAGAATACCTAGCCCACCGCCTAGCGCGAACAGCAATAAAAAGGCTAGCTGTTTGCGCCAGTCTTTCCTCAGGTCTGCCACTGCTTTAATTAGACGCGTGTATATACCCAAGATTATAGCGGTTGTTCCACCGCTAACGCCTGGCACCAGCATGGTCGCGCCGACGATAAAGCCCTTTAGAACGGTTTTTACGTGGTCAATCATTGCCCTCCTTGATTATGATTAGGATATATTCCAATTATACCAAAAACAGCCCTCTTTCGGGCTGTTAATAATATCGCGCACATGGTGCTGGGGGAGGGATTCGAACCCCCGAACTCATTACGAGGGCAGATTTACAGTCTGCAGCGGTTGACCACTTCGCTACCCCAGCACTAATTCAATGTGGAGCCAATTCTCGGATTCGAACCGAGGACCTGATGCTTACAAAGCAACTGCTCTAACCAGCTGAGCTAAATTGGCATTATCAAAGTGCTTTTATTATATTAGCAAAGTTGAAAGATTAATTCAACCTAAACATTAATTTTCTTTGACTGTTTGATACGGGTATTGTTGCCGTGCGAGCGCATTCGGCTGGCTAATTTGCGCAGTTTCTCAGCACGATCATTTTCGCCGATGCGACTAAGTGCATCAGCTAGCAACCCCAACGACTGTGGATTGCGCTCTAGGTCGACTGCGGTCTCTAATTCTCTGATCATGCGCTTGGTGTCGCCTAATTTCTCGAGAACCTTAGCGTAAGATATGTGACGTGACGCAACATTGCCTTCTAGTTGCAATGCCTGCTCGAAGGCTTGCGCCGCTCGCTCGTACTTCCCTACTTCGTAATAAATGAGACCTACATTATGTAGTGACGATGGACTTGGCTCTAGGCTCTGGGTAATTTCAAAACACTCAACTGCATCATCTAATTGTCCTTGCTTTGCGTATAGAATGCCCAAACGGTTGTATGCTCGCGCGTTACGCTCATCAAAGCGCAAAATAGTTAGTAGTGCCTTCTCGGCTCGTAGGTATTTCTTGTCTTTGATAGCTCCCAAGGAGATATCCCATAGCTTGTTTAGCTGTTCTTCTAAACGTGATGGTTTGTACTCAACCTCTTGATGATTAGGGCAAAGCACAATCGCCATAGCGATTAAAAATAGTGCAATTAGTGCATACATACTATGCTAATTATAACACATTGCTAGGTTTAATAGCTGTGCCTTCACATTGCCGTTCGCTTGAATGTTACTCGCTGTGGTGCTGATCAGCTGTAGGTTGTCTGCGAGCTTTGCGTCACGCTCGACTTTGCCTGATTGGTGAATGTACTCTGTAAGCTTGGCTAACATATTGACGAATTGCATTACATCCGAACGGTCTTTATATGGTGCCACTAGCGCTAATCTAGTGTCGATTGTACCAGTTATAAATCGTTTAGCTATGCGTATTTGCTTGGCGGCATTTTCAAACTCAGAAGAGTTATTAATTAATCGACACATGCTAGCTGGACGGCGATTTGCTAGAAACATAATCTGGGCTGATTTTACAGAATCTAATCCGCTCAGTAAAGAGCTACATGCATTGGCTGATGGCTGGCATATGTCAATTACCTGTGTCCGACTAAGAATGGTCTGCGGGATGTTAGCAATGTGGTGTGTGGTAAATAAGTAATTTACATTAGGTGCTGGCTCTTCCACAATCTTCAAGATATACTCGAAAACGCCTGGCGCAGTGTGGTCAATATCGTCCATAATAATTACTAGTCGTTCACTGCGCTTGTCACGCACAATTCTAGTTATGTACTCAATATCGTCAGCATTAATAATGGCGGTCTTTTGTGCATTATGCAGGGTTGGCGTTAGATAAACCACGTTAGCGCCTGCTAACTGGCGTCCAAGTGTCCTAGCAATCGTACTAAGTCCAACACCAACTGCGCCGGTTAACATCATCGCTTGAGTTGGGCTGTCTAGATAACGT
Source organism: uncultured Candidatus Saccharibacteria bacterium (assembly GCA_958399925.1). Classification (GTDB taxonomy): domain Bacteria; phylum Patescibacteriota; class Saccharimonadia; order Saccharimonadales; family Saccharimonadaceae; genus Nanoperiomorbus. Next base: position 89,985 of record CATXOC010000002.1, read on the forward strand.
TCTATTAATGCACGTGTATACTCATCTAATACTAATTTGCTAGCAGACTGGCTAGATTTCATGGCGTTCCTCGATGGCGTGCTGAAAATCGTGCGGTAAATCGGCTGTAAATGTCATGCGCTGGTTGCCATTGTCGCATGGTACAGTAATTTCTAGCTGATAAGCATGTAGCCATAGTCGATCGCCATATTTGCCGTGACCATAGACGGGGTCGCCGATAATTGGTGCGCCTATATGGCTGAGATGCACACGCAACTGATGTGTTCGGCCTGTTAGTGGCTTTAGCTCGACGAGAGCTGTGCCGTCGCTAAACAGCTTGACGACTTGGTAATTGGTAATTGCAGATTTCCCCTTGCCATCCACCTTGAATGCGCTAGGACGACGGATGTCGCGGGCGATTGGTAGGTCGATTTGTGCTGACAAATGCTTCGGTGTACGCTCGGTTAGCGCGAGGTAGGTTTTATGCGCCTTTCGCTCGCTGAACTGCTTTTGTAGAAAGCTAGCTGTCTTTAGGTTTTTAGCGCAAATTAATACGCCACTAGTTGCGCGATCCAGACGGTGCACAATGCCTAGGCGATTATTGCTGGCGTTTTCGGCTGCTTCACTATCGTCAAATCGCGACCGTACAAAATCTGCGACTGTAAACTCGTCATTCAATTCGCCTTTGCTGTGCGTTAGCATACCCGCTGGTTTATTGATGACTACTACGTTATCATTCTCGAATAGAACCTGCTTCTGGAATGCGGCAATAACAGCGGTATAGTCGGTCTTCTCGGGCTCTTTAAATGTTACTACTGCGTCACCTTCTATATCATAGGCAGGCTTTTTGACCACAGTACCGTTGACTGTTGCGTGGCCATCTTTAATTAGCTTTTGAATAGAAGCACGCGACAGGTTGCTGTGTTGACTAGCCAGATAAGCGTCGAGTCGCATTTAATCTCCGTAATAATTGATGCCGATCGCATCTTTAACTTGCGTTAGCGTCTGGCTGGCAATATATGCTGCCTTCTCAGACCCTTGGTGCAATATTTCATATATCTCTGCCGGATTCTTCTCTAGCTTTGCCCGCTTCTCGCGAATTGGCTGTAATAGATTATTTAGAATTTCGAACAGATATTTCTTTACAACTACGTCGCCGAGGCCACCCTTTTGGTACTGTTCTTTATATTCTGCTACCTTTGGGTCATTAGGTGCAAAAACATCTAAATATTCAAACACCATATTGCCTTCGATTTTGCCGGGGTCTGATACGTGAATGTGATCGGGGTCAGTGTACATACTGAATACTTTGTCGTGTAATGTCTTCTCGTCGTCTGATAGATAAATACAGTTACCCAGCGATTTACTCATCTTAGCATTGCCATCCAGCCCTGGCAGACGGCGACTCAGTCCTTCAGGTGGCAGAATGGCCTCTGGCTCAATTAGGACGTCTTCGTTATATGTTTGATTGAACGCGCGAACAATTTCCCGGGTCTGCTCGATCATTGGTAACTGATCCTCGCCAACCGGTACCCACTTAGCTTTAAACGCCGTAATGTCGGCTGCTTGTGAAATCGGATAGACCACAAAGCCAGTTGGCACACCATCGCCGAAATTCTTCTGTTTGATTTCGCTCTTTACGGTCGGGTTACGCTCTAGTCGATTAATCGAAACTAGATTCATATAATACATGGTCAATTCAGTCAGCGCAGGTACTTGAGACTGAATGAAAATAGTAGTTTTAGCGGGATCAATACCAACCGATAAATAGTCTAATGCTACCTGTAGTACATTGTCGCGTACCTTGGCGGGATTTTTGGCGTTGTCAGTTAACGCCTGAGTATCTGCAATCATAATGAATGGATCATATTTATTAGAGTTTTGTAGCTCGACTCGTCGTCGCAACGAACCAATGTAATGACCTAAGTGTAATCGTCCAGTCGGGCGATCACCTGTTAAAAAAATATCTTTCATAATTATTATTATACCATCTATAATAGGCTATTTGCGGACGCCAAACATCACCCAGCCTGTACCTGCAACTTTGTACTTGCCGTTAAATTTCTCAGGTGACTTCCATCGATAGGTGTCGTAATCGTCGGCTAAGCGCTCCCACTCGTCTTCGCCTAAATCAAATTCCTGTTCGTAAGGCTCGCGATTGTAGACGATGATTAAATCAGTCCAAGGCGAAGCACAGTCGCCGTTGCTGTCCGTGTTGTCCACCATGAAGCCTACCATTCCCGGTGCTGCCCATTCGTTATAGATGTCTTCGTGTGCTGTACCAGATTTGTCTGTTAGACCGGGTAACATCTTTCGCAGTTCAATAAGACCTTTGTAATAATTGTATAAGTCAGTATTTTCGGTAATTTCATGCCAATCTAAGCGGTTTAACGCAATTGGTGCATCATGTGAATTATCATTGCCGTCTTTTGTGCGGCGGAAAGTCGAGCCGCTCAACATAAATGGCCGTCCTTGGCAGGTCATGTAAATCGCCACGGCCAAGCGATACTGGCGCATTCGTTGTGTCTCGTCCGGCGTTGTTTCAGTCAGCTTGTCCCACAATGTCTGATTGTCGTGCGCACTAACATAATTGATTATCTGTCCTGGTGTCTTGATGGGTGAGCCATTGACGCGCCAAGCTTTGACGGCATCTAGCAAACGGCGTTCAGTATGTGGTGCTCCGTTAACAAAGCCGGTATCTTTCTTGTTCCCTGCACTACCCTTAATTAGATCACGGGTGTCGTCACAGAAGATACCAATGTTAACATCTAATTTACCTATATTACCCTTGTGTGCAAGGTCTACATTGGTAGCAGTCTTGTCGGCAGACCAAGGCTCGCCGTAAATTAGTTTTTCGCTTTTGCCGTACTTGTCATCTAGTTTGGCGCGAATATCGTTCATTAAATCGACATCTAATAAGCCCATTAAGTCAAAACGAAAACCGTCGATGTGATATTCGCGTGCCCAGTACATAACACTATCCACGATGTATTTATGTACCATCGGGCGTTCACTAGCCACATCGTTGCCACAACCCGAGCCGTTAGACAGGCTGCCGTCCTCCCATGTGCGGTAGTAGTAATATGGCATAGTTTTTTGAAAGGTGTGGTCTAAATTCCAGGTGTGATTGTAAACTACATCCATGATGACACGAAAGCCGTTCTGGTGTAGTGCCTGAATGGCTGCTTTGAGCTCGCGCACTCGTACTTCGCCATGATGCGGATCAGATGAATACGAGCCTTCGGGTACATTGTAGTTTACTGGGTCGTAACCCCAGTTGAATTGCGTGCTATCGTTTTCGTCTACCGAGCCGTAGTCGTAAATCGGCATCAGCTGTATGTGGGTAATGCCAAGATTCTTTAAATAAGTTATACCTGTCGGCTGGTCACCTCGGTCGTCTAATGTTGTGTTACTCTGTGTGAAAGCCAGATATTTACCGCGCAAGTCCTCTGGCCAACCGCCATGTGGATCCCAAGAAAACTCTTTGACGTGTAGTTCATCAATCACGGTTTCAGGTGTGGGTGCGGGCGCCTTGTCTTGCCACCAATCCTCAGGATTAACCTGTCGCATATCAATTACCATGCTACGCGCGCCATTAACGCCAGCTGCCTTAGCGTAAGGATCACCAGATAATGTCGTTACGCCATCGATAGTTACGGCAAAATCGTAATACATGCCGTGTAGGCTCTCGCGAATATATACCGACCAGACGCCGGTTTGATAATCTAGTTCCATTGGCTGAGACCAATAACGCCGTGTACCGGGTTCGCCATCTTTGTAGAAGTTGATTTCTACCCGATCGGCTACTGGTGACCACAGCTTAATCGATGTGCCGCCACCATCGCATACTGCACCTAAGTCGTTGCCAGTGTAAACTTTTCGCTGGAAGTCTGCACTGTTATATAGCTCTACCCATTCCTTTGCCGTCTTCATGTCTGTGTTCCTCTGATGTATTTAATTATAACATAGAAAAAGCCAGATATCTTTTGATGTGGCGCCAATGTGGCTATCTCTTAGCCGATTCTTCCTTATTGGACGGACTCGCTATTGCTGTAATACGGTTAACTAATTCGTTGCCATACTTGCGGCGCTCTTCAGGCGTTAGACCATAGTTAGTTTTAAGCCGTAGTTGGGACTTGCTATCCTAGGATAATTTACTAGTCAAGTTCGATATTTCTACCAGTATATTATCTATGTTTAATGTGGGTGTATTGTGTGTGATGTTGTAGTCAATAGCTGACACGCTATCCCATAGTTTATCTATAATATCAGTATTTTTCTGATCGGTACACGAATCATACATACCAAGTAGTGACATCATATGACCTATTACGATTTGATACGGTATGATCTTATGTGTGATTTCATAGCCTTGAACTTTAAGGCGTTTTATTATATCGGCATTATCAGTAACAGCGTCAAATTGGGGCTTTGACAGAATATGATCAAAATGGTTGCTATCGAAGTCCTCGCCAATAATCCTGGCGATTGAAGTATAAGCCCTTGCGATTGATGCGCTGTCCCGTAAACTTACCTGGTCTGCGATTCTACGTATCCTACGAGACATGTTATCAATGGGTTTGATTGCATTTAGAGCTGTCATAATGGTGGCTGGCGATTCGTAGGGCGCAACGAGTAACAGCTCTCTACAATAGTTAGTCACAGCTTTCTCGTTATTTAAACGCTCAGTAATAGAGTGCCAATAGGCTAATTTAATCTCGTTGTGACTATGATCCTGTTTAACTGAATATAGATCCGCATTCGCCATAATGGTTATATTATATAGCAAAACTACAGCGGTATGGCATTATGCCTAAAATAGTGAACGTTAGCCCATGCTTACTAATCGACGTACACCTATCTGACCTCGTCGATCAATTCTGTAGGCCGTTTTTGTCTGGTACAATATAGATATGTATGAGGCTGAAATGAATGTCAGCGAATTAGAAGCAAAGATAGTACAAAGATTGCGAGCTGCGGGTATTGAGTCGGCGCGATTGGATGCTGGGGTGATTATTGGCCACGTTTTAGGTCGGTCGCGCGAGTGGCTACTGGCACATGATGACGCCTTGGTGTCTAGTGAGGATAGTCGGCGTGTTGAAGAATTGGCGCTCCGTCGAGCCAGGCGCGAGCCACTGGCTTATATTATGGGATATAAAGAGTTCTATGGGCGGCGATTTATGGTCACGTCTGACGTCCTAATACCCCGCCCCGAGAGCGAGGTGATGATTGATGTGCTATCTGACGTGATCGCTCGTGGCAATGCGCAAACTATCGATGACGCTACTAAGTGTAATTACGGTTCTCGTGCCTATAGGCTAATAGACATTGGCACGGGTAGCGGCTGTTTAGGTATTACAGCAAAACTAGAGCACCCCGAATTAGATGTAACCCTACTGGATATTTCAGACAAAACGCTAGAAGTAGCGCGAAAAAATGCTGAGCAATTATGTGCCGACGTTAAGTTGGTTAGGTCTGACTTATTGAACAATATTGATGGGAAATTTGACATCATCCTGGCTAACCTGCCCTATGTTAACCCCAATTGGGATTACTTGTCGCCCGAACTGAAATACGAGCCGGATCTGGCGCTATATGCCAGTGATGATGGCTTGGCGTTGATCTATAAGCTGATTAACCAGGTGCCGGCGCATTTGGTTAGAGACGGCTATATAATTCTAGAAATGGACACACCGCAAATTGAGCGTATAGCAACGTACGCTGAGGCACGTGGACTCTCCATAATTCGCAAGCTACCATTTACGTTAGTATTAGAATATTCTTCACTAAGAAGTAAATAACACCTAGCGACACTAAAGTGTAATCTTACTCGCCGCGTTATAGGGCAAGACTTTGGCCTTACACTAGTTCTGGCACGTTGTAACCCAGTAGCTCGGCGTAATACAGGGCGCGCTGGCTATCCAGATGCATAACTGTAATGCGACGGCGCAGGTCCTCGACCGAATACACTTTACCTATTAGGGTTTTGTCATTGCTAGTGACATGTGGTCTGTTTGTCCTACACTGACTACTGCTGGCGAGTTCCTTTAATCGTTTATCCAAGTCCTGAATATTGACGTGGGTTGGATTGTGCCGTGCGCTGACCTCTTGATAGACTCGATAGCCCATTATTAGATAGTCTAGCATCGGCTCGATTTCGCACGTATCGCCCGACCAGTAAATGCCATCCGTGCGGCCACCCTTGCCCATTCTGGTGATATTAATCGAATAGCACGCTAATAAATTCGTATGCTTAGTGGGTGTCATCTCGGTTGATATATAGTCTTCGCTTAGATTAGTATGTTCGCCAACTAAGTCATTAACGCGATCAATGGACATCAACCGATAGCACTCGCGCGGCACGCCAAAACTCCGTAGCAGCCGCTTGATTTCGCGCCGCTGCCGTAGTCCGCCGTAGCCAATAGTTGTTCGGCGATGTAGTACATTGTAGCTATGCATCACCATATTACCCAGCGATCCGGCATGGTCACTGTGTGTATGGCTAAGCAGCACCACTAGGTATTTGGCGTTCAGGAAGTCCGGCAGATTAACCAGTCGTGCGAAAGTTTGCTCGCCACATTCTAATAACAACATGCCACGATCTGGTAGGTTCAGATATGCACTATTGCTGCCGTAATTGGGGTTAAAGCCGGCGCCGCAGCCCAGGAAATGAAGGTCTAATTTGCTCATGTCTATATTATAACGCAAATAAAAGCCACCGTTGGTTAACGGTGGCAATGGTGTGAGGTTTATGGATGATTAATCAGCGTAGGCATCTTCCATGGCAAAGAAATTGGCAATCGCCAGCTCTACTTGCTCGACTGTTTGTCGATAATTATTGACAAAGGAATCCTGATCGATTATGCGCTCCTCTGACTGTTGCGCCGAACTTTTTGTGGCACGAAATGTCACGCACGGATCCAGATGCGAGTTGTCGGATAGAATTTTGTAGGGTCCGTAGGCTGTTGATACGTTCTGATGGATATATTCCATTAGACGTTGTGCCTGGCTGGATGGCCGAGTTCTACAGCTAAAGCCGTAGGAGGCTTTTATGTTACCGTTATCGTCAGTGTCGAAACAGGCGATATCGAGGCGTGACGTCAACTCATTCTCGATGCCGATGCGGTGACTAAAAGATAGACGTAGTTCATCGTCCTGGAATGCAATCGGTGTTAGGTAAAAATCCAATTTGCCGATATGATCGTATGGTATATTATTGAGATCAATCATTCGAGCAATGCCGCCTTTATCGTAAACCATAAAACTTCTTTCACTAGAGCTGCCTGGAACTTCCAGAGCCGTTAACTATATTACACAATTATCATGTGAATTGTCAATAGTAGAGCGTCAGTTAAACAGTTAAACAGTTAAACAGCTAGACAGTATGCTAAACTAGTGGTAATAAACGAGGAGAGGTATGAAGAATGAGGTGGTAATATCGGCAGAGCACATCGATAAGGTTTATGGACGGAGAGAAAACTCGTTTCGAGCCTTGACTGATATCAATTTGCAGATTCGTCGTGGCGAGTCTGTGGCCATTGTAGGTAAGAGTGGTAGCGGTAAGTCTACTTTAACTCACATCTTAGCAACACTAGATCAGCCTACTAAAGGCAAAATTATTATTAATGGCAAAGATTTATCAAAGTTATCGAACCGTCAGCTAAACAAGTTGCGTAATCGGTCATTTGGCTTTGTCTTCCAGCAGTTCTTTATGAATAGTCGCGACACAGTGTTAAACAACGTGATGTTGCCTATGGTGATTGCTGGAGTGCGACCGAGTGTACGCAAACGCCGAGCGCTTGAAGCCTTAAAAACCGTTGAGCTAGAGGACAAAGCTAATGTTCGTGCGAACGACCTTTCTGGTGGCCAGAAGCAGCGCGTTTGTATAGCTCGCGCCATCGTTAACAACCCTACCCTGATTTTTGCCGATGAGCCAACTGGCAATCTAGATACCGCCACGGGTGATGTGATTGAGAACTTATTGTTTGGGCTAAATCGTGATAAAGGCATTACACTGGTGATAGTGACGCACGACCCTGAACTGGCAGCAAAATGTGATCGTCAGTTACACATTAAAGACGGTCGATTAGTGGATGCTAGTGAGGACTATTCTTGCGACGTAGCAGTGTTGCCGCAGGTGAAGAATAGTGAGATTACAAATGGAGGTCGAAAATGAAATTTTACGATATGGTGCGTTTAGCTAATGCTAGCCTGTGGCGGAATAAATCACGCACTTTGCTGACCGTGCTGGCTATCTTTGTTAGCGCTTTTACTATAATTATGACTACTGGCATTAATATAGGCGTTAATGATTACATCGATCGACAGGTTGCCTCGGTTGGCGCTAAAGGGTATCTACAGGTTATGCAAAAGGCAACTGCCGATAGGACGACGTCGCTAATGGGTGGCAGTAATGATGTGCAGGAATATACAGATAGTACAACTAGCCATTCAGCTACTATGACGCAGGTTGATATCGATAAGATTCGTAAAGTTAAGGGTATTAAGAGCGCAAAAAATTACAAGACGGCCAGTAGTGACTATGTGTCGCTCGGTGGAAACAATAAAAAGTATAAGTTTAACGTGATGATCCTGCCGACTGAAAGTATTCATTTGGATTTGGCTGCTGGGCGCAATGTCGACATGAATAGTGATCAGGCGGAGCTGGTCTTGCCGGATAAATACCTATCTGCGCTTGGTTTTGACTCGGCAAAGTCTGCGTTAGGTAAAGAGGTAAAGATTGGCGCAACCGCCTCGGTAACCAAGCAGCATGACGAAGCGACTATGAAAATCGTAGGCGTGCAGAACGAGAGTGTGGTCGGCTTTGGCTCGGGCTGGATCAATGATGCCGCTGGTCAGGCGATTAATAATATTGTGATGGCAGGAATGCCAGATGAGTATCGCAACCAATCTTATGAGGTGGTAGCACAATTAGAGACTGGCTATTACGATCGTGCTGATGAGGTAAAAAACGAGCTAAAGGAAATGGGCTACGCCGCCATGACTTTGGATGATAGTATTTCGACGATGAAGTCATTCTTTAACGCCATCACTACAGTGCTAACAATTTTTGGTGCAATTGCTCTGGTGGCGGCTTCGATTGGCGTCATTAATACGCTATACATGGCAGTACAAGAGCGTACACGCGAGATTGGACTACAGAAATCAATGGGACTTAGTAGCGGTAAGGTTTTTGGTATGTTCAGCTTGGAGGCTATTGCACTTGGTTTCTGGGGTGGCGTATTGGCGGTTTTAGCGGCATATATAGCTAAAGCCGTTGTTAATCCACTGGCCTCTAATACATTCTTAGCTGGTCTACATGGCTTTACTCTCGTTGTTTTCAGTCCAGTGTATCTTGTTTTGACAGTAGTGATGGTAATGCTGATTGCTTTTCTTGCTGGTACACTACCTGCCCGGCGTGCTGCTAGTAAAGATCCAATTGAAGCCCTGAGGTATGAATAATTGACTACCTGGTTTGTGCGACTAGAGACTAACAAATGCCAATTACAGTTAGAGCATGTCGGCTTAGTTAGTAGCCTTGTTGCGATTTGATTTATTAAAACCGATTACATATGCAGTCAAAGGCAGTACAAAGGTAAAGCCAAGTGGAGCCAGAATATCAGCTAAGCGACTCCACTGTAACGATTCGCCAAAGTAGATAATGCTGTATAAAATAGCAACAATTACCATGCCGATCACGAACATTGATACTAGTGACATTTGCGTGTAAATGCGTGCAGCAGAGATATGTAGCTTCTTTGGCAGGCGTATGGTAAATTGACCGACTAGGCGTCCTTTAGTTAGATAGCCCAGTGTCATTACGGCAATAGTGACGCACTCGCCTACTGTGATAAATACCGGATATGTCGCGAGGATGCCATCGTGTGGTAGCCATAATGTTGATAGAACAGATACACTTAGAACTAACAATATGACTATATCGACTGACATAAGCTTTAAAGCGAGAGCTAAATTCTCGTTCATTCGGTCTTTGAATAGCGCTGTACGCTTTGCGCGCGGTAAGTGTGCTAAGCCTAAAGCGTACATTGCTAACATTGGCAGGCACATCGTAGTTGCTACTGACAAGCTAGTCAGTATGATTGACATGAAGTTAACTTTGGCATCGGTATGCAGGATAAAATGATCTAAGTATACTGCAACTGCGCCAAGTGCAAACATACCAGGCCACAGAAACCACAAATGGCTGGTCTTATCGGCGTAATATCGTGTGGCATCGCGGTCGTTCTTTGATGTTAGCTTGTTTAGGTTGCGTCCAATGCCGTAGTTTACAATCATACCTATGATAACAATGGTCACGCATACATATAGTGGCGCACCGTAGTCAGTGAATATTGTTAGTGCTATAGCTAGTGCTAGATTGACGACACTGTTGATTGCGACTAAATAATTTTTATTTTTACTCATATTCTATATTTTAGCACAAGCGCTGTGATTGATATAGCAGAAATGAGACCATTAGTCTTTCTTGAATAGTTTCAATCCAGCCGTCAATGTCAGCAGAGATAGAAATAGTGATGAAATGACTACAATCAAGATACCGATGTTATCTAGACTGATTACACTTAGTAAAGTTCGATACCATAGCGGTGTGGTTGATTGAACAGCGCTGACATACAGGCAATTTATCACGACATATAGTATTGCTGACAGAATGGTTAGTCCTATGATAACTGAACGTGTTAGTTGTCGTGTAGCGGCTGGCCGTACGCGTTTAATTAGATTGGCTTCTGAAATAACTTTGCCTTTTATAAAATAGCCGATAGCCATTGCTAACCCTGCGATTCCGCCCGTGGCTAATGCGTAATCTGCGCGGTTAGCATTGTTGCCTGACGTAGAATTACCGCTGTATAACACGGCTGCTATCGATGTGATAGCTACAATTAACACTATTACACCGTTAATCAGCATAACCTTGCGGTTGACGGTCTTAGTTATATCGGCGTATTTAGCTAGACTGGCGTGTTCTTTCTTGTCTAGAGATGTGGCAGTCAGAGCATAGAATCCCATTGTCAGCGCGCTAATTATTATGCCGACACATGGGCCGGTAGCCATGGTGTATAGCGGACTGTTAATGCTAGAGTAATTGGGTATCAAGATTGATATACTGATAGATATAACGCCACCCAATAAAACAGCGCCAATCATATTGCATGCAATGAATACACCCGTCGAATCAATTGAACCGTTACGGTCACGCATATTACCGGAAATAGTTCGCATGTTTACAACGTTACCTACTGTAGCATTGACTATCAGCATAACTACTAGTGGCAGCCATGTTACATACCATGCTGGATTATGAATAGCGGTCGCCAAGCATACGCCGAATACGATCATGTTGGTAAAGAATAATATGTGTTGTGATTTTGCAAAACGGTTCATTGTAGCCCCCTCTAGCTGTTATTAGGTTGATGGAATAGATAGCGCAGATAATCGCGCACCATTCGACTGCCACTGATTATTGGTAGATAAGCCGACAAGACTTTAGCTACTTCGGTTGCCCAAGCTTGGTCGTCGTGCCAAATTGCTGCTGCATTGCGCATCTGTTCGTATAGCGAAGTGATCTCTGCTTTATAATCCTTGCCGTGAACGATTAATGCCACTGATGGGCTAACATCTGCAACGCCACCATCGTTTGTTGAAACTAGCAAATCTAGGTTGCCTAGATCTTTCATAAATGAAGTGCCGCAGGCTTCTAGTCCTACCACTGGGACATTGATTGATATATCAGAACCTACACTCATAGCCTTGGCTAATGATTCGTCGTAATCGGTAATATAATGCACGCGTTCACGCAGTACGGGATCGTCAGTGATTTTATGTAGCATAACCTGTAGTCGGTCGTATGTCGTGTCACCCACACCTACATTACCTGCCATCATGCCAGCCATAATGTAATGAGCATTATTCTCTAATAGAATTTGCTTTAGTTGGTCGATGTCTTCGAATGGCATCCACGGTCGTTTATAGGCAACAAAGCGACGCTTGAAATCAAACAGCAGCGCGTCTTCTGGTATCTGGATAATATCACCATATTGATCGCGGCGATGACTGAGCTCGCGGTTTAGATGCTGGCGACCTAGGCGCTTAAATTGGCGTAGCTTGGCGACTTCATTTTTGAATACATCAGTAATAACGACTTTGTAATCTTCGCCCGGCATGTTGAACTTATTGATGATTCCATTTTCGCGGTAGAACTGGAGGATTTCTGGCTGCAACCAGGTATCTAAATGAATACCATTGGTAATGGCGGCAAAATCAACCTTTTCGCCTGAAATATCGTGATAATCAGCTACACGTGCGTGCAACTTCGCTACACCGTTCTTTGCTTCGGCTAGTTCAATCGTAAGGCTACTTAGCTTGATTCTGCCGTTGTTAAACATACTGCTGATAAAGTGTCTTAAGGCAGGTGATTTTACATTCGGGAATATATATTTTTGGAACTGATCATAGCTGAATTCCGATTCTGCCGCCTGCACCAATGTGTGGTTAGTATATAGTGTATGCTTGCGAACATAGACGATGGCCTCGTATAAATCCATGCCATTTGTACATAGCTCATCTAGTCTAGCAATTGCCGCAAACACTGTAGCAGTTTCGTTTAGCTGCATTACAGCAGGCTTTAAATGCAACATTTTTAGCGCAGAATAACCACCGAAACCTAAGCTAGACATCTGATATAAACGGTGTTCACTTGATGGATCGCCTGCGTACAATGGGCCGAAATGTTCTTCAGTCATGCATACTAGCATGGTCGAGCCTAGCTGCTTGCGATAAATGTCTAATTGAGTGTCGGGCTGGCCATTAACTCGCAGAGGTGTAGAGCCAACTTTAGTAAAACCCTCGGTCTCGGGTGCTTTGGTAATATAGTCAAAATGCGGAACTAAACCATCCATGTGTTGGTGCCGCTCTTCCCTGTAAAACGGTGTTAAGACGACGAAAGGAATTTCTAGATCCTCAGCGCAACGTCTAGTATCAGCGGCTAATACCCCTAACCCGCCAGCACCGCGAATGCCGTTTTTAATATCATAAATCTCCATTGTCGTATAGACATATGGTCGATCGTAACTAATTTTGTGTATTAACGAGCGTCGGTCGATTGCACGGTAAAATTCCGACACCTCCTCAATTGATGGATGATTCTCTATATTCTCCTGCCCACTCATAACTAGGTATATATTAACAAACTAATGCTTATATTTCAAATAGAATACCCCGCCCGACCCGCAGAGCAAGGTTGCAATCAAACTTAAAAATGCCGCCGCGTGAGCGGTGACAGGTGCAGATACATTGGCAATGACAATTTAATTGCGCTGTCTATTCAGTAGGTAGTAAGGCCGCGCGAAAAGCATAGTTGCCATACGCTCTATCATAATCATAGTTCATGTAAAACACTCCGACGTCATCTTTGCTAGAGTAATCTCCTCCTCGATCAGACCAGCGGCCTTTAACATGTGTAAATGAGCTAGTGGTACTACCCCAAGACTGGTTATGTGTGGCAACCGACTGCACTAATTTATTCTCGTGCAAGGCTTGTCCACCGCAGGTTTCATAGGTGCAGATATCCCAGTTGTATTTCCATTCAGCGTCAGCTCCCATTGACCAAGCCTTAGCCGATCCGAAGCCATCTGAAGTTCTGTACAGGTTTACATATGGTGGTTTAGTTTGGTTTTTAAAGTAATCAACATTATTTGGCGTTGTCTGTTTATCTCTTGCTGTCAGATTGCCCATAGTATGGTCCATTGCGCCGCCAGACATATCATAGATACCTGTAATATTGCCCGTAGTTGAAGCTAGCTGACCAAGAGTGCCCGTATAACCGCGATTAACATCATCAGCAAAACAAGCTTTAGCTGTCTTGATGGCGCCATGTTTAGAGTAAGACCCTTTGTTGTCGTTCGCTTGTGGTCCACAACCCGTGATGCCGTAGCTAATATTATTGTTATCGTCTTTGGCGCCTGACGATACTGCATTAATCTGTACCTTGTTTACACCTGTGCCGTATGGCGAGGCGGATAGATAGGTTGCGGCACCCCACTCTGTCTGAATCAGCATGTGCGATTGGTATTTAGATAAGTGTTGGTTATTCTGTGTGGTGGCAGTACCGTTACCACCGGTATTGGCATCGTCCTTAGTGCCCATGGATTTGGCGATGTCATAGTAGACACCACGTGCGACACTGGCGATATGTTTCTCGTTCGGACGAACCGTTGGCGCATTGGTCGAACCTGTAGTTTCGAATTTACCCATCCAAAAGCCATTGAGCTCCCTAGTTGGGCTAGTCATCCACGTGAAGGCTGGGTGTGTTGTCCAGGTTGTCTGGTTGGCGTTATTAGTCGCTAACGTAGTCGTCACACCTTGGCTGTCGGTCGTTATTGACGGATAGTTGGTGCGGTTGAGGTTGCAACCCGTACGGTAATCCTTGGCTAATATGTTACTCTCGGCGTTATTTGCAGTGCCGTTCCGCCACATCTGCGCAGCGGTAGTTATGCCAGAGTTACAACTCTTGACTGGCGACTTTTTAATATCGCTAGCTTTAGAAAAGCGGATGTTATAGTTCTGTGCCTGCACGACCTTGTCTGTTGCGTCACGCCGTTGAACCTCGTATTCATAACGTGGTATGTAGACATAGAAACCAAGGATGTCGGCATCGGCTACATCAAGGTCTTTGTATGTACCATTGCCGTTGCTGTACTTAGTTGGGTCTTTTACAGTTACGGCATTCGCCCACTGCTTGTTGTTGTAGTCGTACCAGTCAGTTGCGGTTTTAGGGTTAGTTATGGCGTGCCACGTGGCATTGCCGTCGCTATCTGTGCTAGTGTGTTTGACTGGTATCATATTGGTATCGATGTCTACCGCGCAGGTGCTATTAGTGTCGCCCGACTTACAGACACTGGGTGCAATGTAGCTGTAGCGGTTGGTCACGGCAGTATTTTTGGTGCTAACAGTACCGTCATCACTAATGACGTAGGTATCGTGGATGCCCGGTTTAGTGTCGGTTGGCGTAGTATAGGTTAGCTGTGTTTCAGATAATGGCTTAACATTGGTCGCTAGCTCGTTGTCCTGTTGTTGGCCATCGTCATTTAAATCGACCCAAACCTTGTTAACGGTCAATAGGTTAGTCCCTGTCATTGTTACATTGGCGGTGTTGGTGGTATCGTCATTATGGGTAGTAGCTAACGATGTAATAGTTGGCAGTGGTGGCAAGTTGGCGGTTATGGTATAGACCACATTAACTTTGTAGGTGCCTGCGGCTAGCTGGTCAGAATTAAAGTTGGCGCCATATGTGACGGCTGTGGTGTCGGTCGTACCGTTGTTGCCTGTAACTTCGCCAGCCCTAGCCGCCTTAATAGCTACGTCTTGACTGGCTAGTCCGATATATTTACCCTGATCGGTTGTATTTAGCCGATAGCCCCAAGTGTTGATAGCTAGTGGCATTGGCTTGCTGGGCGTAGCATTAGCTAGTGCAGTAATCTCACGATTAGCACGGCCCTCCTTTACGGCGTCGTTTATTAGCCCCGTCTGGCTATTAGCACTCTTAATAGTTAGGTTGTAGCCATAGCGAAGGGCATTTGCATTGTCGCCTGCGACTGTAATATTGGTTGTGGTGGATTTAGTGCTGCTGGGGATGGTAGCGGTGCTATCTAGTGAGATTGAGAGACTAGTTGTAGAGGCTATTTTGTTGTTATCAGAAGTGATTCCAGATGCTACAGATGTAGCAATCGGACTCACTGCTAGAGATAGCAATGTAACCGTGGTTATTCTAACTAATAATCCCCTACCCATTTGCATAACTTTTAACAGTAACATTATACCATAACCAGAAATTTACATTTCGGCTAGTAATTTATCCTTGCCGTCTACGACGGAATGACCAGCGCGAGTACCCTTCCATTTTCTAAGTATGAACATATTAAGGGCAAGTAACGCGATATTTGCTATTAATACACCTATTAGCACGGCAAAGCACTGTGTGAAGTTGGTTTGGCTGATGCCACTACTAATTGACTCGCGTAGACCAGTAATGGTGTAGCTCATCGGCAATAGTGGATGAATCCACTGGTAAAATGCGCCGGATGTCTCAATCGGGAACGTACCAGCAGCAGCGCCTAAACTAAAGATTAGGACTAGCATTGCTATAAAGCGACCCGGGTTATCGAAAGCGATAGCTAGGAACATAATTAAGAACATCACAGCATTGGCATGTAATATCAAGATGCTAAAGTATTGTGCTGGATGCTGAACCTCTAGCCCTAGCGCCATCATGATGCCACCTGTAATAGTCGCCATGGCTGTCGCGGCAACTGTACCTACGATGAATTTAGCGCTGAACCAGGCGAACCAACCCTGTCTAGTGTTGGCGATTTTGCGCACTGGGTACGCGAAATTAAACACCATACAGCCAACGAATAGCGATACTGCCATGAAGTACGGCGCGAGACCGTGACCATAATTCTTCACATTGCTATATTTTTGCTGTGTAGCCTTGACGGGGCTTGCCATTTGTGTAGCTGTTTTATCGGATAACGGCGTAGATTTTATTTGGTTAGCGCCATCCTGCAACGAGCCAGTTAGAGTGTTGGATCCTGCTAGTAATTTAGAAGTGCCAGATTTTAGCTGGTTGACGCCATTTGCTAGTGTAGGTGTCTGGTTGTTTAAGCTACTCAGCCCTGCTGTCAGTTGGCTGCTACCACTACGCAGCTGATTGAGCTGAGCTAGAGTTTTTGGGCTATTTAGCTGATTGCTCATCTGTGTCAGCTGATTGTACAGCATGTTGGTGCCATCGGCTAGCTGTATGCTACCAGCGGTCAAACTGTTCAGCCCATTTGATAGAGTTCCGACTTTATTCTTCAGCTCGTTGGCATTGGGTAAGTTCTCGGTTTTAGGCAGCTGCTGTAATTTATCTGCTAGCACGGCAATCTGTTGGTCGTCAAAGCCTAGCTTGTGCAACAAGTCTTTGTCCTTGTCGTCCAGATTTGATAGCTTATTGACTAGGTCTTTGTACTCCTGGCTAGAGGTTATACTGCTAGCACGATCGAGTTCTTTTTGGAAACGATCAATGTCTTTCTGTAGTTCAGCTAGCTGTGGCTGGTAGCTGTTAATCTGCTTTAAGCCGTCGCTTAGTTGGTGTGCGCCGTCGTTTAGTTTCTTGACGTCTGGCAATGCGTTCTGCAGTGTCGCCGCGGAGGCCTTGGTCTGATCAACTAGCTGCCCCACACCATTATCTAGTTGTCCGGCGCCGTTAGTTAACTGGCTAACGCCAGATTGCAGTGTTGGCATTTGCGACTGCATTTTGCCGACACCGTTATCGGCATCGGCTAGTCCATTAGTGATTTGCCTAGAGCCATCGGCGGCGGTTTGGATTTGGTTACCAGTCTGCTTGATGGAGTTTAGAACTGCGTTGGCGTACGCCAATGTGACCTGCTCGGAAATCTGCGAACGTAGCTGCTTTGCTGCGCTACCGCCAATGGTTTCCAGTGGATAATTTAGCGAGCCATTGGTCTCGTATTTTAGCTCCATTTGTTCAGGTGTAATGCTAGTGACGGTGGCAGCCTTCTTAGAAAAATCATGTGGTAGCGTTACAACCATGTAGCATTTATCATCGTGCAGACACTGCTTTGCTGCGCTTGATGACATGATTTGCCAGTCAAAAGTTTTATCCTTTTTGATTGTATCGATTACCTGCTTGCCAACATTTAAGGTTGCGCCGTTATATTGCACGGGCTGATCATTGTTGACAATGGCGACTTTGATGTTGCCTAGGTTACCATAGGGATCCCAAACGCCTTTTAGAAATATCCCAGCGTACAAAATTGGGATAAATAGCATTACTATTACCGTAATGGTTAGCATTTTGTTATGCCACAACTTCTTAAGCTCCGACTTTAAGCCTTGAAACATTTGACCTCCTTCGATATTTTCTGCAATAACTCTTCGGCTGGTGCATCACTATTCCAGTCAAGCTGTGGTGTCAGCTTGCTGCAGTCAATCACTCGCACGATTACGTCTTGTAGCGTGACTTGCGCTAATACTTGCCGCCATAGATTATCTGCCATACTGAATATACGGTGAACTGCTGAATCGGCGTTAATAGCTAGCTCGGCTGATCCAGTTGTCGGGTTTTTAAACACCCTACCAAACAGGCCTGTGTCTGGAAAGCTTTCGATGTCACCATTCAAAGCAATCACTGTATCTAATACGGAAATCTGATTTATGGGTTTGGCTAGGGTAAAACCACCGTTGTTACCCGATACAGCTTTTACGAGTCCAGCCACGACCAATTTGCGCATCAGCTTCTGGCTATATGTCATCGACATATTCAGTCGGCGCTCTATTGTGCGTGACGAGACTGGTCGTCTCTCTTGTTGGGTTGCTAATATCGCCATTATACAAGCACCCTGTTCAAAACTTCTTGCTAACTTCACTACATTCTCCTCTTTGTCAACGTCTATAATGGATATAATCTATCTATAATGTAGTTTATAACTATTATTAAAATATGTCAACGGTTTACTTGCTAGGTTCTGCCCAATATAGACATACTACATCATATAGCGTAGTAAGAGCTACAGGCTGACGTGGCGGTAAAACAGGCGTTTGACGTTCTCTACGGTTAGCAGATAAGTTAGGACGATCAAACCTACGGTAATAGCCACGCCAAGGCTCGGCGTTGCAAAACCGAAATAGTGCCCTAATGTACTAAAGATTGTAGCCATTGCAATACTTAGTACCGCTAGTACACTCAGCGTCAAAGTTTTAGATGGCTTGCTGTTGACGAATGGCAGTTTACGTGTGCGAATTACAAATACCACCAGTGTTTGCGTTAATAGTGATTCGATAAACCAACCAGTTTGGAACTGTGTGGCAGTGGTGTGAAATGCTAATATTAAGATTCCAAAAGTAATGAAATCAAATATCGACGAAACGATACCGAAGGTCCACATGTATTTTCTAAGCGAACGGATATCCATACGCCGAGGCTGGCTAAGTTGGTCAACATCCACATTGTCGGTAGGAATAGCAAATTGCGACGTATCATATAAGAGATTGTTGAATAGAATCTGTGGTGCAGTCATTGGTAAGAATGGCAAAAACAGTGAAGCACCAGCCATTGAAAACATATTGCCAAAATTAGAGCTCAGACTCATCTGTAGATACTTTAGAGTGTTGGCAAATGTACGGCGCCCTTCGACCACACCGTCATTCAAGTAGCCCAAGCTCTTGCCCAGCAGAATCATATCAGCAGTGTCCTTTGCAACGTCAACGGCGTTATTGACCGAGATGCCGATGTCAGCAGCACGCAAGCTTGGTGCGTCGTTAATACCATCACCCATGTATCCAACCACATGACCTCGTCGACGTAAAGCTTCGATGATTGCTAACTTTTGCGATGGATTAACTCGTGCAAATATGGTAGTGCGTTCAGCGCGACGTGCCAGCTGTATGCGGTTTAATTTATTGATCTGATCACCAGTCAAGACACCTTTGATTGGTAGTCCTAGCTCACTAGCGACTTTTTGGCTAACTAGTGGATCGTCACCTGAGATGATTTTAATTTCGATGTTATTCGCTTGTAGGTTGCGCAATGACTTTGCAGCGGACGACTTTGGCGGATCAATAAAGGCGATGTACCCCTCGAAAGTCATATCTTGCTCGTCTGCTGGTGTGTAGTGTACGTCGTCGGACATGGATCTGCTGGCAACCATTAATACGCGGTAGCCTTCTTGGCTCAGCGTAGTGTAGTCATCATGTAGCCGCTCTAGACCCTCTGATGTCAGTCGCCGCGCTGCGCCATTTTGGTCGCGATAATACTTCACTATACTTAGCATCGTATCGGCAGCGCCCTTTGTGATCAGCAGGTTGCCATCGTCGGTGCGCGCCACTACGCTTTCACGCTTTCGCTGAAAGTCGAACGGTATTTCTTGTGCTTTGCGGTAATCGCTCAGATTGTATCTTTGGAAATTCAATATAGCTAAGTCCAGCGGACTTTCGTAACTAGTCGAGAACTTACAGGCTACTGCAGCTAGAGTTAGAGCGCGTTGGCTCTCGGTGTGGTTAAAATCCTGCGTGCGTGCTACGCTAATGCGGTTTTCAGTCAGTGTACCAGTTTTATCGGTACATAAGATGTCCATACTACCGAAATTTTGCATTGACGATAACCTTTTGACAATTACACCCTTCTTCGCCATGCGTAGCGAGCCTTTAGTTAGGTTGATTGTAATAATTAGTGGTAACAGCTCAGGTGTCATACCGACAGCCAATGCAATGGCAAATAGCAGAGAGCTCATTGCATCACGATGAAATGCAATGTTGACCGCTAAAATAAAAACGACTAATCCACATGTAATGCGCGCTAGCATTGACGATAATTTTGCAATTTCAAGGTCAAATTCTGTGGGCTGGCTGCGATTCAGGCTGGCTGCGACATGGGCAAATTCAGTTGATTTACCTGTTGCGGTGACTAGTATCCGCCCTGACCCACTAGCAACATTGCTGCCCATATATACCACGTCATCAAGGGCTTTTTGTACGGGGAATGATTCACCCGTTAACGCTGACTCGTCTATTGATAGATCAGTTGTAGCAATCACTTTGCCGTCGGCAGGAATTAGACTACCTGCGATTAGTTCGATTACGTCGCCCGGTACAATATTCGATAATTCAATCGATTTTAATTTATGATCGCGTAAAACCTTTGCCGTAACACGCACCGATTTCTGTAGCGCGGCCGCTGCCTTCTCTGAACGATATGTGTTTAGAAAATCCAATGTTGTAGACAGCAATACGATGCCTAAGATTATTGCACCACTCGCCACTTCATCCATAAAGAACGATAAAATTGCCGCTAGCAACAAGATTACAACTAGTGGGTTCTTGAAACGTGCTAGATAGGCTGCTGCCCCCGATAGCTTTTTTGACTCGGTAATATTATTGTGTCCGTATTGAGATAAACGTCGTTTAGCCTCGCGGCTAGTTAATCCACCACTCCCTTTCATGCTTAAAATTATAGCACAAGCATTAACCTAGTGTGATATGATATAAATATATGAAGAATCGACATAGTAAGGCAGAACCAAAGCGGGACTCAAAGCTAAAACGTGGCCTAATCATGGCAGGTCTGGCTGCGGGTTTGGCGGGCTTTACCTACTTGGCCTCATCCGCTGAGCGACGTCAAAGGGCGGCTGTTTCAGCTATTCGACAAATCTTTAATACCTATGGGAAGCTTGAAAATCATCGTTTTGCGCAGTATATCCCCGATGATGTTTCCGTGCTGCGCGACGTTAACTATGATCACAATGATCCGCAGGCACATTTAGATGTTTATTACCCAGCGTCGCACAATAGTTGGCATAAATTGGCGCCAATCGTCTGGGTGCATGGAGGCGGCTGGATTGCCGGTGACAAGAATAGTAAGGAGCCATGGGGCAAGATTTTAGCGCACTATACTGGCTGTGCTGTAGTTATGGTCAATTACACCATTGCACCGCAGGACACTTATCCATTGCCCGTAAAGCAAGTCAACACTGCACTTGCCTATATTAATCGTAAACATCGACGGTTAGGTTTGAACCGCAATCGCATAATATTAGGTGGCGACTCAGCTGGTGCGCAAATTGCAGCGCAAGTGGCACTAATAAATACTAATTATCCCTACGCAACAGCTATGGGCATTGCGCCGGCCGTTAAAAAATATCAACTAGCAGGCACTGTGTTGTTATGTGGTGCATATGACCTGAGGCTCGCCGCCGATGACGCTGACATGGCTAAGGTGATGCAGGTCTTCGTTAAGGCGTATTCAGGGCGTCTAGACTTCGAGAATCACCCATTGATTCAATATGCGTCTATTCCTGAGTATATAACTGCTGACTTTCCGCCAACGTTTATCACTGACGGTAATTATGATCCCCTCTTGCCGCATTCGATGGTGCTGACCAAGGCGCTACGAGACGCCAAAGTCTCGGTTGATCCGCTATTCTTTAGCCGTGATTATCGCCCACTATTATTACACGAATATCAGTTTAATCTTAATACTGAGGCTGGTCAGCTCTGCTTTGAACGTATTCTGAAATTCGTGGCTGCACATATAAAATAATTTCGTGCTGTATAATATAGGAGAATGAAACGAGATTTTAATTTTGATATTGTGGCTCGTGGTGGTGGCGAGTTTCCTTTGATGCGAGCTGGCGTAATTCATACACCTCACGGTGACGTGAAAACACCAACGTTTAATGTTGTTGGTACACACGGTGAAGTAAAGTTTATTAGTCCTACAGAGCTCCATCAGATCGGTGCGCAGGTTATGCTGTCAAATGGTTATCACCTGTTACGGCGATCAACATTAATCTCGGCTAGTGGCGGCTTGGCTAATTATTCCGGTTGGAATGGTGTAACATTTACTGATAGTGGTGGTTTTCAAGTTATGTCACTTGGCTCAGGCTTAGGCAAGGTCATTTCAATGAATGAACGCGATGCATTGGATAAATCGCATATGACAGGCAAGGAAGATCGTTTAGCTGTCGTTGATGACGAAGGTGTTGAATTCCGCGACCCCTACTCTAGCCGAATTATTAAGTTTACACCAGAATTATCTATCCAAACCCAGCATAAGATTGGTGCTGATGTAATGATGTCGTTTGATGAACTGACTAATATTTCTGATACGTACGAGTATAATGTCGAGAGTCTAGAGCGCACACGCAAGTGGGCAGAGCGCGGTTTAGCCGAACATATTCGTCAGACCGCTATTCGCTCTGGTAAACCATATCAAGCACTGTATGGTTGTCTACAAGGTGGCTATTGGGAAGATCTGCGACGTAAAGCAGCACGTGATTTGGCAGCAATGAATATTGATGGCGAGGGCTTTGATGGATTCGGTCTGGGCGGTGCACTCGAGAAAGAGACACTGGGCGACATCCTGTCTTGGATGACCGAAAT
Source organism: uncultured Candidatus Saccharibacteria bacterium (assembly GCA_958399925.1). Taxonomy (GTDB): domain Bacteria; phylum Patescibacteriota; class Saccharimonadia; order Saccharimonadales; family Saccharimonadaceae; genus Nanoperiomorbus. The sequence continues at coordinate 112,920 of CATXOC010000002.1, forward strand.
CTTACCTGAGACTAAGCCACGTCATCTGTTGGGGCTGTCTAAACCTGACGATATTTTCGTAGGCGTTGAAAACGGTGCTGATACGTTCGACTGTGTGGCGCCGACTCGCGAAGGTCGTCACGGACGTGTTTATAGTCTTGATGGCAATTTCTCTATTAAGAAAGCTTGCTATAGTGATGACGATCGACCGCTGACGACTGAATGTGATTGTCCGGCTTGCTCAGCTGGCATTCGTCGCTCTGAGATTCGTCGTCTAATTAAGTCGCAGATCCCCGAAGAACGAGCCCGAGCTTTTACTATGCTATCAATGCATAATGTGCGTTTTATTTTGCATCTAACCGAGCGGATACGACAAGCTATTATCGACGGTGTATATCGTGAATTCCGTGATCAATGGTGCGCCAGATATTACAAAAGTTAGTTAGCTAAGCTAACTAACTAAACTAATCTGATCTATTTAATTAGTCGGTATTTTAATATTGATAAGCTGTAAGTAACCTAGGCTAAGCTACTTACTTGGAATTACGTCTTGCGGCGCGTTTAGCACGTCTAAACTCGCGGTTCTGTATAACTTTATCGCGAGTCTTCTCCATTACTTCTTGGCCGACAAACTTACGTTCTTCGTTGGTAAATATTACCGGGCGACATTCATTTGCTTCTAGAACACCATCCATATCACTATCCGTGCCACGACCATGCTCAGATGCTTCAAGCTTGTTGCGGTTCTGTAGCGCGTCACGCGCCAATACGATTAGACAACCTGACAGTGGAATGGCGATTAGAGTGCCCAATAATCCACCTATATTCATGCCAATTGTCATGGCGATAAGGATTAATAGTGCCGACATGCTCAACTGCTTAGACTGAACGCGTGGCTGGATAATGTTATTCTCGATCTGTTGCTCGATAAAGAACACTACTAGATAGATAATTGCTGCAGGCCAAGAATAAATTAGTAGGAGTAATGTTACTACTGCACCGCCAATTACAGCGCCAAACATTGGTACGAATACCATTAGAAAGATAGTTATCCAGGCTGGCCAAATCAGCATAATTGGTACTTGCGGAAATACAAATGACAAGATTGCTACCAAAACTGCTGTAAACGTGCCTGATATAACGCCAACTATAGCTTGACCTGTGACATAGTTAGATACCACATCGTACATTTTTCGTGCGACGGCTTTATGATGGCGTCGGCGCTCGTCGTTCTGATACATTACTCGCCAGAATGTTTCTTCCCAATGTGGTGCTTCAACTAACATAAAGAATGTTGCAAATGCTACCAGACAAGCATTGCCTAGGAATGCCACCGTGTTTGACACAGCTATGGCAAGCATGTTACCTGCCGTGGACGCCATATTGCCCATGTGACTTTGTAGCTCGGCAATCAGTTTGCTAACATCGTCGTTCAAATGGTGCGCAGTTAGAAAGTTTGAGACCCAGCCTGATTCTGACTGGATTTCCTTTAGAGTATCGGGCAATGCGCCCAAGAACCCTGTGATCTGTTGTATAAAAATTGGCACCACTGTTAATAGCAGTACTCCAAGCATTGCGACAATTAGAACATAGGCAATAAATGTGGCAAAAGTGCGCGATTTGCCTGGTAATAGACGCGCAAAGAATGAGACTGGTCGATTCAATACAAGTGCCAGGAAAAATGATATTGCTAGCATTAGCAGTGGTTCTCTAGCCCACCATATAAATCCTAAGGCAGCAATGAAGCCTATAATTACTAGCCAGAAGCGCACGAATGTCCCCGTGCTAACACTCAGCCTTACCTCTTTCTCTTTACTCATAGATATATGATATCACATTTTTGCTAGCCATAAGAATGATGACTTAGATATATCATGAAAACAAAAAAATACGACCCGCTGAGGAGTCGCATTTTTGTATGGTACTTCTAGTTTAGCGCTTACTGAACTGTTCCTTGCGGCGAGCACCACGTAGACCGTACTTCTTGCGCTCAACTTCGCGGCTATCGCGGCGTAGGTAGCCAGCTTTTGATAGTGAACCGCGCAGATCGTCGTTTATTGATGACAATGCCTTGGCGATTGCTAGTTTAGCAGCATCGACCTGACCCGATACGCCACCACCACGAGCTAGTAGGGTGACATCAAAGTCATTCTGCTTGCTCACTAGAGCTAGCGGATCTGTAATCTCGGCTAGTAGGGTCTTGTTACCAGCTAGGAAGTCTTCAGCAGACTTGCCATTGATGGTAATATTACCCTTGCCTGCATATAGACGTGCAGAAACGCTAGAGCTCTTGCGGCGACCTAGACCGTAAAAATATGTTCCAGTTGCCATTATTTAACCTCCAATTTTTCAGGTTGTTGCGCTGCATGATCGTGTGCTTCACCTGCGAACACGCGTAAACGTGCCTCGCGAGCATCGCGCAACTTATTCTTTGGTAGCATACCGCTGACAGCACGCTCTAACATCTCAGCCATGCTGACTGTCTCTGCGCCCTTTTCTTTCAGTGCACCAGCGAATTCACTGTGGCTGTAGTATTTTTTAGCGCGACGATCGCCATTATAGACAATCTGATCAGCATTGATTACTACTACGTAATCACCAGCATCCATATGAGCTGTGTATGACGGATCATATTTACCAGTTAAGCGGTTAGCTACGAAAGTAGCAACGCGACCCAACGGTAAACCAGCGGCGTCGACTAACACCCACTTGTGCTCAACTTCGCCAGCTTTCTTCTGATATGTCTTAGTATTCATTACTTGCTCTCCTTCTCGACCTTTTCGGCCTTAACGGGCTTAGTAATCTCTTTGATCTCGTCAACGAACTCAATACGAGCCATTTCAGCATTGTCACCAACGCGATTGTTGTTCAGTTTGACAATGCGCAGATAACCGCTCTCGCGCTTTAGCTGTGGAGCAATTACGTCCATCAAACGATTTGCGGTGTCTTGGTTGGTTGCTGCGATAATTGCACGACGACGAGCTAGACCGCCTTTGCGTGCCTTTGTAATTAGCTTTTCTGCCACTGGACGAATATCCTTAGCCTTCTGCGCAGTGGTGACAATTGCACCATGCTCAACTAGGGAGATTACTAGACCACGGCGCAAAGCACGACGCTGATCGGTCTCGCGGCCGAACTTGCGTCCTTTGTATCCATGCCTATGCATTGATTAAAACTCCAATTCTGCCACACGGGCCTTAACTTCATCTTTAGCCTTCGTACCGAAGCCCTTTAGATCGCTCATTTCTTCATCGGTTAGTGAGATTAGATCGTTAACCGTATGAATGTCATTGCTTACTAAAGCATTGGTTGTGCGTGCACTCATGCCTAGCTCTTCAATGGGCATTGCTAGTAGGTTGCTAGCGGTATTTTCAATCCTATCAGCTGCATCGGCGTCATCAATGACAGCGCTACCTGCAAGAGCCTTGTATTGAGCTACAAGGATAGCGTTAGCTTGCTCAAATGCATCCATTGGTGCGATTGAACCATCGGTATCAATAGTTACTAGCAACTTGTCTAGGTCAACATTGTCGCCGACGCGGGTTTTCTCGACATTGTAGCGTACGCGAGTTACTGGGCTAAACGGAGCATCTAGAGCAATCATGTCGCTATGTAGTCGATTTGCAGATGATTTTTCGATGGTTTGATAGCCACGACCACGCTCGACTACGACATGTAGCACTAATTCCTTGTCTGGATCGTCGATTGTAGCGATTAGCTGATCGCCATTAATGATATCAACGTCAGAACTGACCGCTAGATCTGCAGCGGTTAGGTTACCGCCCTTCTTAGTGACGGTTAGCTCAACCGGTTCTTCGCTGTGGCTGTTTAATACTACGCTCTTTAGGTTTAGCATGATTTCAACTACATCTTCCTTAACGCCAGGAATTGTAGTGAATTCATGACTAACGCCATCGATTTTGAATGCAGTGATTGCAGTGCCTTCAATAGACGAGAGTAGTACGCGCCGAATAGAGTTGCCAAGTGTATGGCCATAGCCGTTTACTAGCGGTTCGATTACGATCGTCGCGCTATTCTGAGCTAGCTCTTTTACACTGGTAACCGATGGCTTTAAAATTGTACTAGTCATTAATCCTCCCTTTAGCGCGAGTAGAACTCGACAATTAGCTGTTCATTAATTCCAGATTCCGCATCCTCGCGGGCCGGTAGACCGGTAACTTCAATTGTCAAATTCTTGACGTCTGACTTTAGCCAACCTACTGGTTGAGTCTGAGCATCGCGATTAATCTCATCAATATTCTTAAAGAAGGTACTATTGACACTATGTGGACGAACCGTGATTGTATCGCCAGCCTTCAAGCGAATTGATGGGATGTCAACACGACGGCCGTTTAGTAGAAAATGACCATGTGTTACTAGCTGGCGAGCTTGACGACGTGATACGGCGAACCCTGCACGATAAACTGCGTTATCCATGCGGCGCTCTAGTAGCTGTAGTAGTTTGACGCCCGTCTGAGCCTTGTCCTTAGTTGCTTCCTTCATTAGTGTACGGAACTGCTTCTCTAGTACACCGTAAATACGACGTACCTTCTGCTTTTCACGTAGCTGTGTCAGGTACAATGATGGCTTACCTTGACGCGAACCTGCGTGTTGACCTGGAATACCGGTCTTGTGTGCCATAACTTTGACAGCCTTACGATGTAGAGCGTAACCTTCGCGGCGGCTCTGCTTAACGATTGGTGAATTATCACGAGCCATGTTATGCTCTCCTTTCGCGCTTTGGACGTACACCACCATGCGGCACGCCAGTTACATCGTTGATGCTCTCGATCTGCATTTCAGCAGCGCTGATTGCGCGGATTGCAGCATCACGACCTAGACCGACACCCTTTACGTATACGTCAACCTTAGTTAAACCATATTGATTCTTTGCAATTTCAGCAGCCTTCTCGGTTGCAATCTGAGCTGCAAATGCTGTGCCCTTCTTGCTTCCGCGGAAACCACAAGCACCAGCTGAGCTAGCGCTTAATGCATTACCCTTGTTATCGGCAAAAGTAATAATTGTATTGTTAAATGTCGCCTGAATGTGGACCTGACCCAACGGCACACTGCGCTTAGTACGCTTTTTACCCTTGGCGGTCGTCTTCTTAGCGGCGGCAACAGATTTGTTATCTGCCATTAATAGATTCCTTTCCTTAATTACCCTTCGTAATTTAGCGTATTCTAAGTCTTACTTGCAGCCTTTGGCTGGCTACCACCTACGGCAATGCGCTTACCACGCTTAGTACGTGCATTAGTGCGCGTACGCTGGCCATGTACTGGTAAGTTAGCCATGTGGCGCAAACCACGATACGACTTAATATCCTTCAAGCGCTTAATATTGCTACCTACGATTCGGCGCAAATCACCCTCAACGGTGTAGTTTGCATCGATAATATCGCGCAACTTGCGCTCTTCTGCTGGTTTCAGATCCTTTGTACGGGTCTCTGGTTTGACACCAGCTGCCTTGACAATATCAGCAGCCAACTTCGGACCAATGCCATAAACATAGGTCAAAGCGACCACGATCTGCTTGTCGGCAGGAACCTCAACGTTTGCAAATCTCGCCATAACTCTCCTTAGCCCTGCCTCTGCTTATTACGAGGCTTGTTCTTGTTGATGACACGTAGACGTCCTTTGCGACGAACTAGCTTGTCCTCAGGACTGCGCTTTTTAACGCTAGCTGAGACTTTCATCTGCGGCTATTCCCTTTCCGACCGCTTCCCTGCGGTACATTTAAATTTTTCTCCTCACGTAGTCGAAAGCTGATTCTACCCTGCGTGAGATCATATGGGGTCATCTCAACTTCAACTTTATCGCCTTGTACCAAACGAATGTAATGCTTGCGCATCTTGCCTGAGACATGGGCAATAATAGTATGGCCATTTTGTAGTTCGACCCTAAACTTAGCACTTGGTAGCGCTTCCACTACCGTGCCGACCATTTTGATTACTTCCTTATCCACAGCCATAATAACTACAATCTAAAATTATATATTAATCAACAATAAAATGCAAGTCTAATATTTATTTAACCAGCTCCGTGTAGACCACTGTTCGCTTATCCATTGTGCGAACTCCACGGCTATCTCTAGCACTCCATCTGCCGTCACATGTAATCATGTTTAAGCCTGGTTGATTCGTTGCGGGCTTCATTACTTTATCCATATCTAAGTCGCTCAGCTTGACGGTCTCATTTTTTACTACCATATAAGTAAATGTTTTGCCACTACCCATCTCAATTTTGATTTTATCGCCCTTTTTTAATTCGCCTAGCTTATCAAAAACACAGCCCTTGCCTTCGCAGCTATGGCCGTCAATGACTGCCGCAGAGCTGGTACTATTCGAGCCAGGTGCAGTATAGTTACTACACCGCGTTTTAGCAACAGGATTATTTAGACAGTTGAACCAACCTGCATCGTAAATATTACTTGGAGCCCCCATTTGCTGCGATCCATCAGAATTTGCACTACTTAAACCAACTTCTTTGACGCGTGCATTAGATAGACCTATTGAGTCAGCGGAAATAAAACGTGGCTTACCGTCTGCTACCTTGTATTCAGCCTTGTCTTTATCAGTGACGGGAGTTTTGTCGATCTTAAGTGCTGCATTGCGCTCGTTCTCTGCCTGTTTTGAGCTTGTAGCTTTGTCATTTTGATCGGTATCTACCTTCTTGTATAGTCGTCCATAACATGTTGCAGCCACTATCAAAACAATTGCTACAACTATGACAGCTTTTAGTATTTGGCGCCTCTGCGATACCTTGCGCATTCTCGCTCCACGATTACTGCGTACGCGATTTGCTCTGCTCGACATCGATTACCCTCCCTGATAAAACAATATTATTTTACTTGTATTCGTCGTAGGTAACCATTAGTGCACGCGAGTTAATCTGCCTTAGACAGTCTAGTGCACCTGTAACGATAATCAATAGACCAGTACCGCCTAGCGACAGCGTAGAAGCAACAGTGCTCATGCCAGCACCAATTAGGATATATTCACCTATAAACGGCATTACAGAGATTATGCCAAGGGCTATTGATCCGAATAAAGTAAGTCGGTTAACTACTTTAGATAAGTACTCTTCGGTTTGACGACCTGGACGTACACCTGCAATAAATCCACCCTGATTTTGCAAATTCTCGGCAATCTCGCGGCTGTTAAAGACGATTGAAGTATAAAAATAGGTAAACAATATCACTAACAAGAAGTATGTGATCGGGTAAATCATTGCTTCCCATCCGGTTAGCACAGATGACGAGTTACGCTGGAACCATAGGATTAAGTTTTGACCAATATCTTTGTGCCAATCGCCAGCAACCATCAGCTGACCTATGAATGCTGGTAATGCTAGAAATGCCACCGCAAAAATAACTGGAATTACACCCGCAGTAATCAGCTTTATTGGTAGAATCGATGTAACGCCGCCGTATTGGCTGTTGCCATGCACGCGTTTGGCATAGTTGATTGTCAAAATACGCTGACCTTCGTTAATCTTAACTAGTAGATAAAGTATTATGACCATCGCAACCACAACACCCATTGCAATCCACGTTGCGGTGTTGTTTAGCCAACCAATCTGGAACCAATTGAACACATGGAATGGGTCACTATTTACGTTAGTCATTGCAGCCCACATATTCATGAAGGTTTGCGGAATCTGCGAAAGAATGCCAACAACGATCAGTAGTGTAATACCGTTACCTAATCCCTTTTCAGTCATGATCTCACCAATCCACATTAGCATCATTGCACCAGCGGTCATTGCGGTAACAGACATAACCCATTGTGTCATGCTCATGTCGGCAATAGTACTACTGGAAGCTAGTACACTTTGACGTAAGATAAAGATATAAGCAACAGACTGCACGATCGCAAGAGGGAAAGCGATAATGCGTGTCCACTGATTAATCTTACGGCGCCCCGACTCACCGTCTTTATTCATCTCTTCGAGGCGCGGAATCGCTTTCGTTAACATCTGGGTAATGACAGACGCTGTGATATATGGACTTAGTCCAACTAGCATAATAGAAAAGCTAACTAGTGCACCACCACTAAGTAGGTTTAGAAATCCGCCGAATGAGTTAGACTGAATAGCTTGTTGAATCACATCTTTTAACTGCGTTGGCTCAGCCAGCGGCACCGGCACATGCGCCAAGAAGCGATAGACCGCGATAAGCCCAAGTACAGCTAGCACGCGCATTAACATGTCGCGGCTCTTAAATGATCTAAATATGGTTTTCCAGTTCAAAACTTTCCCCTCTTCAAATTATCTCTAATAGTTTAACTAATTATAGCAATCTGGTCAATAATTGGAATTATGTTAGCATAAAACCTTGGTTAGCTTTAAGCCTACACGCCGATTGTTATATAATACTAGCTATGACAGAAATTCGTACTCGATTTGCGCCTAGTCCGACTGGCTATATTCATGTCGGCAATGTGCGCTCCGCATTATATCCATACTTTATTGCACGTCAAAACAACGGCAAATTTGTTCTACGTATCGAAGATACTGACCAGAATCGTTTCGTTGATGGCGCGGAAGACTTAATTATCGATGTTCTGAAATGGCTGGACATTGATTGGGATGAAGGTCCAACTGGTGATGGCACCGAGAATGGTAACTATGGCCCCTATCATCAAACTAAGCGTCGTGCTAGCTATCACGAGTGGGCGCAGAAATTAGTGGACACCGGCTATGCTTATGCGGATCCACGTAGTCACGGCGAAATTGAGGATCTGAAGAAAGTAGCCGAGCAAAACCATCAAACATTCCTATACCGCAACAATCGTCCGAACGAGTATGTCGAATGGGACGGTACACAGCCCCTGCGTTTCAAGGTTAAAGAACCTAAGCGCTACAGCTGGCACGACGAAGTTATGGGCGACCTTTCTGCTGGCGAAGATGCGGTTGATGACTTTATTATCATGAAGTCTGACGGCTTGCCGACCTATAACTTCGCACATATTGTTGACGATGCTCTAATGCATATTACGCATGTTATACGTGGCCAAGAATATATCAGTTCTATGCCTAAATATTTGGCTCTTTATGAAGCCTTGGGGCTAGAGTGCCCAATCTTCGCTCATTTACCGCACATCTTAGCTCCTCAGGGCAATAAGAAATTAGGCAAACGCGACGGCGCAAAATCTGTTAGCGAATATCGCGATGAAGGTTATTTGCCAGAGGCTATGCTAAACTTCCTCGCCTGCCTGGGCTGGAATGATGGTACCGAGCAAGAACTATTTACCAAGGAAGAACTAATCGAAAAGTTCAGCTTTGCTCACGTGCAGAAATCTGGCGCACGCTTTGACGAGAAGCGTTTGCAGTGGATGAATGCTCAGTGGATCAAGCGGTTAACTACTGATGACCTACTGAATCGCGTCGATAAGTTCTGGGGTGAACATGGCAAAATGGCGGATGACACAAGGAAGAAGGCTGTTCTAGCTGTTGTCCAAGACCGCATGAAAATATTGAATGACCTGCCATCACTATCCGAGTACTTCTTCGATCGACCAACACCTGATTGGGACATGGTACATAGCAATAAACAGCTGAAGAAACATGACGATGAAGAATTGGTTGGGTTACTGCAGAAAGCTATTGCCAAGCTAAGTGACGCCGACTTTACATCCGAGGAAGATTTGCAGACTAGATTGAACGAGCTGTTAGTAGAAACAGCGCAAAAGCCGATGATCCTATTTAGTATCATTCGCTTTGCCCTTACTTGGGCTCCGTTCAGTCCTGGACTGCCTGAAACTATGCGTCTATTGGGTCGTGATGAAACTCTAGCGCGTCTAAATCAGGCTGTTGAAGCATCGAAATAGCTTGTGCTAAAATATTTATATCTTAGCTAAAAAATGAGGTATGGGAGGGCTAGTGTCAAACAAAGTTAAGCTCGTTAAAATTGGCGATTTATCCAAGCATGTAGCAATTGCTGGCGTACTAACAATCGTAGCAACGCAGGTGTTCGCGTGTATATTCTGTCTATTTACTAAGAGTGTTTTTGGTATCGATAATCCTATCGTACTGCTAGCCATATTGATTATTACGGAAAGCTTGGGTGGTGTAGCGCTAATTCTATTAGTACTACATCCAACCGCTATTCTATCTGATGCACTTGTTCAGGTTAGTGGCGAGTACTCAACGAAAACTCCACCAAATATAAATGACTTACACGGTATAGACAAGAATGAGCTAGCTCTATGCTTAAAGGTAATATACCAACAAACCGACAGCAAGCCAGATGATGCGGCTGCCAAAAATAACACCGCTACAAATATCCTTCAACAGCTACCAGTCGGCATAATTACATTGAACGATACGTTTAATATTGTCTATGCAAATGATCTGGCGCCAGTATACAGTGCTGAAGGTCATCGCTTTATAAAACTTGATTTCAGTACCGATGCTTTGTCTCTGGAAAAATGGCTAATTAATGCAAAGCAGAATACCTTACATGCTAATCATGTTTGGACTAGAATACAAGATGCGCCTGCTGGCAGCGCTGAGAATCGACACATCTATGATGTTGTAGCCAGCTATCAGCGCAACACTCATAGCAGTGACGATATCACAATAATAACCATCGATCGCACAGATGATTACGTCGAGAGCGAAGACAACATGGACTTTATAACGCTTGCGGCACACGAGCTTCGTGGTCCAATCACTACTATACGAGGCTATCTCGATATTCTAGAAGAACAGACCGAGTCGACTGCAACGGCCGAACAAAAAATGCTGATGGATCGGCTGAATGTATCTGCGCGGCGCTTAGCATCGTATGTTAATAACATTCTAAACACTAGCCGCTACGACCGTAGACATCTAAAATTAAAGCTAGCTGAGACCAAGGTAGCCGATATTGTAAACTATATCCGTGAAGACATGGAACTGCGCGCAACGACCGTTAACCGCTCGATTGACTGGCAAATTCCAGCAAATCTACCCACTGTTGCTGCCGATCGAAGCAGTATCAGCGAGGTTCTAAGCAATCTGGTTGATAATGCCATTAAATATAGTCGCGATGGCGGCAAGGTATTGGTAACAGCTGCTGCTAGTGGCTGCTTTGTCGAAATCAGCGTAATTGATCACGGTATTGGCATACCGCAATCTGTTGCTGAACATCTATTCAGTAAATTCTATCGCAGTCACCGCTCTAGTGGATCGACTAGCGGATCGGGGTTAGGCCTTTATATATCACGCGCTATTGTCGAAAGTCATGGTGGTCAAATCAGTTTTCAATCAACTGAAGGAAAAGGCAGCACCTTTGCGTTTACCCTACCAATTTACAGCTATGTGCGTTCGCAGCTAGAAAGCAATCAGAACTCAAATGCTGGTCTAGTATCTCAAAATAATGTGATTAGCAATCACGGAAGGATGGTGGAATGAATGTAGTGCAAAGTGAAGCAAATAAGCGGATACTGATTATCGATGACGATACTCTAACTAGCGACATGTATATGTATGCTCTTAGTCATGCAGGATATACAGTGGATATTGTCACAAGTGGACGCGAAGGTCAGATAGAGTTAAATAGTGGCAAACACGATTTAGTGCTACTAGATTTGATGTTACCTGACCTCAATGGATGTAAAATCTTAGCTAAATGGCGACAAGTGCGTCCGCTCCACACTCGCCCTAGCATAATTGTACTAACCAACTGCGACCAAGACGAGTCTAGTCGAAAACTCCTAGAAAATGCAGCCGATGCTTATATGGTAAAAGCTAGCACGACGCCACGAAAGTTATTAAAACTTATTGCATCGATTCTAGATAAATGATAATATATTAACACGTGGCCTCATCGTCTAGCGGCTAGGACACTGGGTTCTCATCCCAACAACTGGGGTTCGATTCCCCATGAGGTCACCATAAAAATTATTGAGAATTAGCGGTGGGAAGTTTATTTAGTTTTTTACATACGAAGAATCCCCGAGGGGATTCTTCTTCATCATCAGAAACTACGATGGCCGAAAAGTCTAAATTGGTCATTAATAACACCTCTGATGGTATAGCGATTATTGATAGTAAAGGCATTATACAGTTGTTTAATCCTGCTGGTGAAGCTATGCTTGGGTGGAAGGCGGATAATGCTGTGTCTTTAGACTTTCGCTCGGTATTTAAGCTCGTCAACAATGCCGGCCATGATATAGCGGATAGCGAGAATCCTATCCTAAGGACGCTACAGACTAACCAGCCACAGGCTAGCCGTTCACTATTTTTGGAAACCGCCTCACACCAGAGGATGGCCGCTTCAATTAAGGTGTCCCCTATCATCGCAGACAATGGCAGTTCTGATGGTATTGTACTAGTCTTCCGTGACATCACCAAAGAAACAGCCGAGCAGCATGCGCAGACGGATTTTATTTCAACTGCAAGTCATGAAATGCGTACGCCAGTCGCGATTATTGAGGGATACCTAGGTATGATATTGAATCCTGAGACTGCTACTATTGACGCACGTGCGCGTAGCTACGCCGAAAAGGCGCATAACTCAGTCAAACGCTTAGGTAGCCTGTTCCAAGACTTGCTGGACGTAACCAAAGCCGATGATCACCGCATGGAGAATGTCCCGGTTTTGATCGATGCGGTTGCAGCAGCCAAACAGTTGGTAAGTGATTTTCAAACTAAGGCCAAGGAAAAGGGTCTGTATCTCGTTTACTATGATCCGACTGGACAATCAGCGGAAAATACCCAGGTTGTAGTAACGCCGCCGTCGGTTATATATGTCGACTACGATCAGCTAGAAGAAGTCCTAAGCAACATTATTGACAATGCAATCAAGTACACAAAAACAGGAGGCATAAAAGTTAGCGTCGCTAATATCGACAAACGAGTTCATATAGAGGTAGCTGATACAGGAATCGGCATTCCTGTCGAAGACATCCCTCACCTATTTCAGAAGTTCTATCGCATTGACAATAGCCAGACGCGCGAAATCGGTGGTACCGGTTTAGGTTTGTATTTAATAAAGAAATTAACCGAAAACATGGGCGGTACTGTTGGTGTTAGTAGCGACTATGGTAAAGGATCTCGTTTCTGGGTTGAATTTGTTGCGCTTAATCACGAAGAGATGGTTCGTTGCGCTCAAGAAATGAAGCGCCGTCGGGCTAATACACATTAGCCTGTATTATTGCACCAGCTAAGCATATACGCTATAATTTATTTAGGAGAATAAGTATAAAGGGGCTATTGTGACAAAAATATTATTAGTAGAAGACGATAAAAGTCTACGCGAAATATACGGTGTACGTTTGATTGCTGAAGGATATAGTGTGGTCTCAGCCGAAGACGGCGAAAAGGCACTGGCAGTAGCAATTGGCGAAAGGCCAGATTTGATCATTTCTGATGTAATGATGCCAAAGATTAGCGGCTTCGAAATGCTAGATTTACTAAGAGGTAACGAGTCAACTAAGAACGTTCGAGTTATCATGTTGACTGCCCTTAGCAGCGAGCAACAGCGTGAACGCGGTGAACGCCTAGGTGCAGATCGCTACCTAGTAAAGTCTCAGGTTGGCATTGAAGATATTGTACGTACTGTACATGAAGTGCTAAATGATCAACAAGGTATTCGCACGCTGTCGCAGATCGAAGAATCTGCACGTGCTGCAACTGCAGCGCAGAAAAACGCCACTAGCGCCAATCAGGTACATAATCAAGCAGACTATACGGCACCGCAAACTGCTAATACAGTACCGAATTCTGCGGTTATCGTTAGTCAAGGGGGCTACCCCATGCCAGCAGCTGGTCAATCAGCCTATAACCCACTTGCTGCTACCGCACCTGCCAGTGCAGCAGGCCAGCCCGCTCCTAAAATGCCTGCACAACCAATGCATATACCGACTTATTCTAGTATGCCTTCAGCTCAAATGGCGAGCTATAACGCAGCTATGCAGGCCGCTGTTGCTGCGGCCGAAAAGCTAAACGCCTTCTCTAACCCTAATGCTGTAAATATCAATAATCAGCCCCAGATTGCCACTGACGGAGCTAATACTAATCGCGCAGCGCAGTCACCTACCAACATTGAAGCGCAATCTATCTCATCAGGGTCTAGTAATTTTCAGCTGCCACAGATTCCAACACCACCGATTGGTCAGCCTACAGCTACTACCAAGCAGGCGAACACACCAGCGTTGGTTCAGAACTCACCTAGCCCCAACCCGGCTTCGCCATTTATGCAATCACCTACTGCTAACAATGCAAATACCGATAATCGAGCTATTTCGAACTATCAGCCCAATGTACCGCTTGGTGAGCGTGTGATACAACCGCCAGTCAATAATAGCGAACTCAGCAGTCCTAAGATTGATATTAATAGCTTACTCAACGACGCTAGTACACCGTCAAACAATACTCCACTATTTCCTGCAGGATAGAACAGATTTTAATATGACATGGCATAATTAGTCTAAAACTACCTCTCATAGCGAGAGGTAGTTTTTTATTTAACTTTTTTACCAGCAAATATACTAATAATCAATAAACCCCTAAATACAAATTTAGTAAAATAACTAATATTAATAACAACCTAAAACAGTCTAAGCAATCCTAAAATACTTAAAAACCACCCGCGCAGGGTGGTTCAGAGCGGTCAGTAATGCTCTTATTGTTGTATCTAAAGCGCTACATACAATATAAGCTACTGCCCATTCAGGAAGTAGCTTATATTAGCTATTCTACTCTTCTGTCTTTGTAGAGGCTGGCAAAGGCACGGCGGTCTTTTCAAATGAGCCACCGTTCTTCTTTAGCGCTTCGCGTACCGAAGCGCTCATTGCAGAAACCTTAACGGTTGCCTTGCTGGTAATGTCACCGCGAGCAATCACCTTGACGGCGTTGAACGGAGTATTAATTAAACCAGCCTCGAACAATACATTGTTATCAATGGTTGCTGCCTTGATGTCATTTAGCTGATCAGCATAAACTACTTGAGCTGGAACGCGCTTGCTCTTGAAGCCCTTCTGCTTTGGTAATTGACGCATCTTACTGCGAGCACCAGTCATAATTTGAATGACTTTAGATTTGCCAGTACGAGCCTTTTGACCCTTGGTACCACGACCAGCAGTCTTGCCGTAGCCACTACTGATACCACGACCAACTCGCTTACGATCAGGAGTAGCAGTAGCTTGTAGTTCATTGTACTTCATTACTTATCCTCCTTCTTTACAGCCTTAGCTGGCTTGGCGTTGACCCATTCAGCACGTGGCTTTAGTGAATCTAGCGCCTTAATGGTAGTATAAGCTACATTTACTTTGTTTGTTGAGCCAATTGATTTACTAATCAGGTTCTTAACGCTAGTTACACCAACAATGGTACGAACTACACCACCAGCGATAATACCTGTACCAGGTGCAGCTGGCTTCAGTAGAACACGGCTAGCGCCAAACTTTAACTCAACTTCGTGTGGAATAGTACCGTTCTCGATTGGCACGGTAATCATAGACTTCTTGGCAATGTTTGTTGCCTTTTCGATAGCCTGTTGAACATCACGACCCTTCGAGACACCAATACCTACACGATTCTTGCGATCACCGACTACTACTAGAGCCTTGAAGCGCAAGCGACGACCACCCTTAACAGTACGAGACACACGATCAATCGAGACAGTCTGCTCGTCAAACATCTTTTCCTCAGCACTGCGATCGTTACGACGACCACGGCCACGACCACGACGATCATTGCGACCACGGCGTGCGCCACGAGCATTCATGTTGTCGCTCGAGAAGTTGTTGTTCGAACCGAACTTGCGACGTGGAGCTTCGCCGTTCTTAGCAGCGGCTGGAGCATCATTTGTCATTGCTTTATTCTCCTCACTCATTAGAACTTCAACCCTTTCTCGCGCGCAGCGTTAGCTAGTGCGTGTAGACGACCAGCATAGGCACGACCGTTACGATCAAATACGACCGCTTCAATCTTGGCTTTCTTTGCTGCATCGGCGATTTCAGCACCAATTTTAGCAGCCTTCTCACTTAGAGAACCTTTATAGTCGCCCTTGACGGTGCTGGCGCTCGCCAAAGTCTTGCCAGCTTGATCATCAATTAATTGAGCTGAAACGTTCTTGTTTGAAATAAACACACTTAGGCGTGGACGCTCAGCAGTACCACTAACCTTGGCACGTACGCGATTCTTACGTAACGTCAAATTGCTTAGACTAGCCATTACTTACCTGCCTTTCCTGCCTTGCGGATGATTACCTCATCGGCATACTTAATACCCTTACCCTTGTAAGGCTCAGGCTTCTTCAGTGCGCGAATTTCAGCAGCAGTCTGACCGACCTTCTGTTTGTCAATTCCACTTACTGTGATTTCCATTTTATTGACACCCAAGGTAATGCCTTCTGGTGCATGATAATTAACTGGGTGTGAAAAACCAAGTGCCATCTCAATGTCCTGTGGACCCTTACTTGATAGGCGGAAACCAACACCGTTGATTTGTAGCTTCTTCTCAAAGCCCTTTGTTACACCTTCAACCATGTTATTCAATAGTGCGCGCATTAAGCCATGTTGGCTCTTAGCAATCTTTTCGTCACTATGGCGAGTAACAATGATCTCGTTATCTTCAACCTTTACGTCAACTTCCGGCAGGGTAAACTGCTTTAGTTCACCCTTAGGACCCTTGACGGTAATGAAATCAGGATCAACCGTGATTGTCACACCAGTTGGTATAGCAATTGGTAGTTTTCCGATTCGACTCATATCCTTCCTTTCCTAATTTATTATCTAGTATTACTAGTATACCTTACAGATTAGCTCACCGCCAAGTTTATTTTTGATGGCTTCGCTACCTGACATGACACCCTTGGATGTTGAAACAACCATCATACCACGGCCAGATGCAACACGCGGAATCTCGTTATACTTTGCATAAACGCGACGTCCAGGCTTTGAAACGCGGTCAATCTCGGTAATATTTGCGTTCTCGCCATCATTGTTGATCAAAACAACTAGAGTATCGCGAGGGCTACCTTTTTCGATTTTGACATCTGCTAGGTAACCGTTCTGCTTTAGTACGTCAGCAACTACCTTCTTCATCTTGCTAGTTGGAACACGTACTTCATTCTTGCCGACGCTAATTGCGTTACGGATGCGGGTTAGCAAATCGGCGATTGGATCTGAACTTTGTAGACTCATATTTCTATATCCTTTCCTTTACCAACTTGCCTTTGTTACGCCAGGGATCTCACCCTTAGAAGCATGCTCTCGGAAGCTGATACGACTTAGACCGAACTTGCGCATATATGCATGTGGTCGACCAGTTTCGCTGCAGCGGTTCTTCTGGCGGGTCGGGCTACTGTTGCGCGGAAGCTTCTGTAGGCCCTCGTTATCACCAGCTGCCTTTAATGCTTCACGCTTAGCTGCATATTTTGCAATCATTTTGGCGCGCTTAGCATCACGAGCTAGAGCTGATTTCTTAGCCATTATTTAACCTCCTTTTCAAATGGAAAACCGAACTTTGCTAGTAGGGCCTTAGATTTAGCTGGATCGCTATTAGCAATCGTAAATGTAATCTGTAGACCATGCAGGGTTGAGGTTTCTTCGAATGTTAGTTCCGGGAAAATGGATTGCTCGCGGATACCTAAGCTGTAATTGCCCTGGTTATCAAACGCCTTTGCGCTCACACCGTGGAAGTCGCGGATACGAGGCATGGCAACATTGATTAGGCGATCCATGAATTCCCACATACGATCACCGCGTAGGGTTACCTGATAGCCAATTGGCTGACCCATGCCCTTGCGGATTTTAAATGTCGCGATTGACTTCTTAGCCAAACGGCCAACTGGTTTCTGACCAGTAATTTTAGTCAATGTATTGACAACCACTTCGTGGAAATGCTTGTCGTGCTGAGTGCGACCAGTACCACTGCTAACTACAATCTTGACTAGCTTTGGTACGTTGTTAACATTATCGATGCCAAGCTCTTTCTCTAGCTCTGGTACAAACTTCTCAGTGTACTGAGTCTTTAGGCGAGGCATGTAAGTCTTACTATCAGCCATTACTTAACCTCCTTGTTATTTAGCTTAGCAACACGAACTTTCTTGTCGTCCTTAGTTAGATAAGCAACTTTGGTTGTTTTGTCCTTATCAACAACTAGGGCAACGTTAGAAATGTTGACTGGTAATTGAATATCGCGCTTGCCACCTTGATTGAACTGGGTTGCACGATAGTGGCGCTCGATTTCACGAACACCCTTTAGGTATACCTTGTCACCGTCTACGCGAGTAACTTCGGTAATTTCGCCCTTACGAGCACCGGCTGTAATTTTGACGGTATCGCCCTTAACAATTCTTTTCATTATAGTACCTCCGGTGCTAGGGACACGATCTTGGTGTAACCGGCATCGCGTAGTTCGCGTGGAATAGGACCGAACACACGTGTAGCCTTAGGTGTCTTGTCTGGGTTAATTAACACAACTGCGTTGTCATCGAACTTGATGGTAGAACCATCTTTGCGACGAATCTGCTCGCGAGTGCGAACGACAACACATCGAACTACCGACTTACGCTTCGTGTTGCCGTGTGGATCAGCTACCTTTACGCTAGCAGTGATCACATCACCGACACGAGCATAGCGGCGCCGGGTGGCACCTAGGACACGAATACACTGGACCTCTTTGGCACCACTGTTGTCGGCAACCTTCAGACGGGTTTCCTGTTGAATCATTATTCGTTCTCCTTATTATCCTCAGTTTCGGCCTTGACGCCCTCTGCGGCTTCGTCAAGTTCCTCCTCAACTTCACTCTTCTTTAGCTCAAGCTTTTCGCGGCCGTGTTCGGTAATTTCTTTAAGGTTCCAAACAACAGTCTTTGAAAATGGCTTGTGCTCTTCGATGACAACCTTGTCACCGACTTTAGCTTCGTTGGCCTCGTCATGCGCATGGAACTTACGGCTAGTAGTAAATTTCTTACCATATAGCGGATGAGTTTCGCGAATGGTACGAGTTACAACGATGGTCTTGTCACCAGCCTTGCTAGTTACAACACCGGCAATGATGCGCTTACTCATTTCGCCTCCTTTTCGTTCTGCTTCTCGGTCATTACGGCATGAATACGAGCAATCTTAGTCTTCATATTCTTGATGACATGAGTTGCAGGTAGTTCATTTGACTTTAGCATCTTCTGAGCTTTCTTTAGATCGGCCTTTGCATCGATTAACGCACTGTTTAGATCAGCAACAGTCATCGCACGCAGATCCTTCAATAGTTCAGCAGTAGCTTTGACAGCCTTCTTAGCGTCATGCTTGACCTCAGCCTTTTTAACGGCTTTAGTTACCTTTGTAGCAGTCTTCTTATCGGCCATATTATGCATCCTCCCGCTTCACAAACTTAGTCTTAACTGGTAGCTTATATGACGCTAAGCGGAATGCTTCACGTGCAGTAGCTTCAGTAACACCATTCATCTCGAATAGCATAGTACCCTTTTTGACTTTGGCAACGTAGTACTCTGGAGCACCTTTACCGCCGCCCATCTTTAGACCCAATGCTTTCTTGGTTACAGGAATATGCGGGAAGATACGAATCCAGATTTTACCGCCACGTTTGGTTTGACCGGTAATGGCACGACGAGCAGCCTCGATCTGACGGCTATTGATACGCTCGTTTTCTAGTGACTGTAGGCCATAATCACCAAAGGCAATGTAATTACCGCGAGTAGCTTCACCGCCATTGCGACCCTTGAAAGCCTTACGATACTTTGTCTTCTTTGGTAGTAGTAACGGCATAAGCTATCTCCTTTCTCCCTTATTAATCCATACCTTTACACCGATGATACCAGCAGCTGTTTTAGCAGTCGCTAGATGATAATCGATGTTAGCGCGAATCGTTTGTAGTGGCACTGAACCCTCATTGAACTTTTCGCGGCGGCACATTTCTGCACCATTCAAACGACCAGAAACCTCGACGCGTACACCCTTGGCACCTGCAGCCATTACATTCTGCACAGCGCTCTTAGCAGCACGACGGAAGTTGATGCGACGCTCTAGCTGACGAGCAATATTCTCAGCTACGATCTTGGCGGCTAATTCAGGACGCTTGACCTCTTCGATGTTTAGACGAATTGGCTCACCAGCGATCTTCTCTAACTCAGCCTTTAGTTCTTGTACGCCTGCGCCACCACGGCCGATGACAACACCAGCTTTGCTAGTCCAGATGTTAATAGTGGTCTGATTAGCGCTACGCTCGATTTCGATCTTGTTGATCACAGCACGAGTCTCAAAGCGCTTTTCAATAGCACGGCGCAATTTGATGTCAGTGGCTAGCCACTTGGCAAAATCGCGCTTGCCCGGAGCAAACCATTTACTGCTCCAGTCCTTTGTTGCCTGTACACGCAAGCTAATTGGATTTACTTTCTGACCCATTACTTGCTCTCCTTTTCTTCTGCCTTAGCATCTTTGCTAGCTTCAGCTTTCTTAGCAGGCTTAGCTTCACCTCTGACGATTACTAGTACGTTACTAGTCTTCTTCTGGTATGGATGAGCCATGCCGCGTGCGACTGGGCGATAGCGCTTGATACGTGCACCAGCAGTAACTGAAATAGTATCAATTACTAGGCTACCAGCCTTCATGTCGAAATTGTTGATTGCGTTAGCACGAGCGCTCGAAATCAACTTGGCAAGTGGCTTGGCGGCGCGCTTTGGTGTGTGTGATAGGATAACTAACGCATCATCAACAGTGCGGTTACGAACCAAACCTGCTACCAACGCAGTCTTGCGAGGAGCTAGACGTAGCTCCTTTAGATATGCTTTTGCAGTTAGTGATTCACTCATTATTTCTTACCTCCGTGCTTACGGAACTTGCGAGTTGGGGCGAATTCACCTAGCTTGTGGCCAACCATGTTCTCGGTAATTAGTACCGGCACATGAACGCGACCGTTATGCACAGCAATCGTGCGGTTCACCATTTCAGGTGTAATAACGGAAGCGCGAGCCCAAGTGCGGATAACTGTACGGTCGTCAGCCGACAGAGCAGCTACCTTCTTGGCAAGCTTGGCGTCAATGTATGGCCCCTTCTTTAAGCTTCTACTCATTACTTCCTCCTCTTATTCTCGTGACGACTACGAACAATCATCTTGTCAGTTGACTTGCGACGGCGAGTCTTGACACCCAAGGCAATCTTACCCCATGGCGTACGAGGAGCCTTACCGGTACCGTGCTGACCACCATCACCACCACCATGCGGGTGATCGACGGCGTTCATGTGAGTACCGCGGACACGTGGGCGAATACCTAAGTGGCGATACCGACCAGCATAACCAGACTTCTCATTCTGATGACTTTCGTTACCAACCACACCCAAGGTAGCCATGCACTCTAGGCGGAACTTGCGTACTTCACCTGATGGCATCTTGACCATCGCATAGTCACCTTCCTTAGCGGTTAGCTGAGCTCGTGCACCTGCCGCACGCACTGTCTGCGCACCACGACCTGGTGTTAGCTCGATATTGTTAATAACAGCACCTAGCGGAATATCCTTTAGTGCTAGGCGGTTACCGTTCTCGATTTGAACGGTCTTGTCCGCAGAAGCTACTTCAATGCGCTGACCCTGCTTCATATCGTTGTTAGCGATGATGTAGTGCAGGCTACCCTTCTGGTCGCGGATACGAGCAATTCTAGCTGAACGACCTGGGTCGTACTCGATATGCTCAATCGTAGCAACCATACCAGGTTCTAGATTGAAGTTAACAATACGGATAAAGCGCTTGGCACCACCACCACGGTGACGGCTAGTGATGCGACCCTGATTGTTACGACCCGAGTTCTGCTTGCGAGCTACCAATAGGCTCTTAACAGGCTTTTTAGTCGTAATCTGATCAAACTCAGCCGCAACCTGGTTACGACGACCGTTGGTAGTAGGCTTCATTTGTTTTGCCATACTACTTCTCCTCACTTTCGTTTAGATCCTTGAAGACCTCAATCGAACCTTCAGAGACGGTGACATAAGCCTTCTTGGTATCCTGACGCTTGGTTGTACCAGGACGATTGTGCTTGCCTAGATTGACAGCCTTTATCTTGCCCTTGGTAATCATCAAACGAACGTCAGCAACCTTAACGTCTGGATAATCAGCAGCCAGCTCTTTTAGAACTTCTGCCTTGTTAGCATTCATTGGTACATCAAAGACGTAAATGTTTTTCTTAGATAGACCATATGCCTTTTCGGAAATACGTGGAGTAAGAATCATTACTTGTCCTCCTTTAGCCACTCAGTCGTAGCAGCTAGTGCAGCCTTCGTAAACACCACAGCATCAGCGTTCAATAGGTGGAATACTGATAGGTAGGTTGGGCTAACTAGTTCTACTGTCTGTAAATTAGCAGTTGCACGTAGCTTATTCTCATCTTTGTTGTCAACTAGTAGAATGCGACGCTTGTTATCAAGCTTCAGATCCTTGATTAGCTTGACGATATCCTTAGTCTTGCCACTAGTCTTGATATCATCAATAACGGTGATCTCATTGCTCTGGTTAGCTAAGGTTAGTGCCTGGCGTAGTGCCACGCGACGTGATGTCTTACTTAGACGCTTGTTGTAGTTTTCAATCCCTAGTGGACCGAAGACAATACCACCACCACGCCAAATTGGGTTACGAGTCGAACCAAAACGTGCACGACCAGTGCCCTTCTGACGCCATGGCTTCTTACCGCCACCGCGGACTTCGCCACGAGTTTTGGTCTTTGCGCCTACCTGACGGTTTGCAGCTAGATAGCTGTCATATGCAAGTTTCAGGAGTTCATGGTTCGGAACTTCAACAGCAAAGACTGCGTCTGATAGTTTAGTTTCAGCCATTACTTATTCTCCTTTCCCTTGTGATTAAATTTGATAGCTGAGCTGATCACAACAGTGCCCTTCTTTGGACCCGGGATCGCACCCTTAACGCCGACTAGATTGTTCTCTTTGTCGACATAGGCTACAGTCAGATTCTTGACGGTTGTCTTCTCTGCACCCATCTGTCCAGCCATCGGATGACCTTTCCAGACACGTTGCGGATACATTGAACCGATTGAACCGACTTTACGAGTGTCACCCTTGCCACCGTGCGTCTTGCGCTGACGATGGAAGTTGTGACGCTTAATTGTGCCTGCCCAACCTTTACCCTTGCTGATGCCACTGACATCAACAGAGTCACCGACCTTAAATAGATCAGCAGTTAGTACATCGCCGACCTTCTCGTCGCCCAGGCTGTCAACCCGCACTTCGCGAATGGTCTTTGGTGTGGCGCCAGACGCTTTAACGTGTCCAGCAACGGCATTGCTCAGGTTCTTACCCTTACCATAGCCCAACTGTACCGCGTTGTAGCCGTCTTTTTCGACAGACTTCACCTGAGTCACGGTGCAGGGACCGGCTTGAATGACGGTGATAGGAATCACAACGCCGTTCTCCCCGAGGATCTGGGTCATTCCAAGTTTGGTACCGATTAAAGTATTCATACTTCCCTTTTCCACTTAAAACGCCTGAGAATTCGCAGTTTCCGTCCTTGCTAGATATCTAACAAAGGTCGGACTTACAAACGCTCTCAGGAACGTTGGTCTAACATTAACGGTATCATACTATCACATATAGGATAAATATGCAAGTGTGAATAGCACTCAGAAATAGCTGCAATGTAGTCCTACTAATGGAATGCTTCATTGGTTATATCTCTGATTCTATCTGCATAGCCCTCAAACAGCGTCACTCGCGCTGATCGCCTGAAGCAGACGGACGATCCAATGAGATCGGACTGCCAGGAGAAGTGACGCTGGCCGCGCAAAATATCAATCAGCTTTTTGGATGTGTCTGGCCGCAAAATTAGGGTTAGTAGCGACGAAGATGATTGACTATTTATCCATTAAGGTTCGCACTTCATTTATATTACTAACTACATCATATTTAATAAAGCCGTCCGAGATAGCAGCGAAATGCTCTTTGGCACAATAGATTTTAGCTTGCTCAACCGGGCGTAAATTTGGCGCTTGTGTAGTACCCTTGCTCTCCGCTACCATGTAGATTCTCTTATTTTCACTCGAACTTGCTACAATAGCCCAATCAGGATTATATTCCCCAAGTGGTGTATGAACTGTGAATTTACTAGGCAGTTTTATATAGAAATCAATATCACAATCTTGATCCATCTGCTCTGATAGACTGCGTTCAATTTGCGAGTCAAAGCGTACATGATCGTAAATATGTTTGCGTGCTTCACGACACATTGCCTCATCATCGACATCAATCACACCTTTAAATACATCAGATTTACCCATGACCTTACCTTCAATTGGCTGATAGGTAATATTCTTGACTATCAGCTGCGGCTTAGTCTGATTAATCAGCTGGATACATTTACGAATAAACTCCTCTGGATTGACACAAAATTTGCTAAACGTCGACGGAGCTAGTTCGTTCAATATATTAGCAACCGTACTGCGCAGCAGATTAGTCTCACTAGCAATCTCGCCAACCAGGTCAAACTTAACATCATTATCTACATTTAAATCTACGTTGTGATAGCGATTGTGTTGCATGGTCATCGCATTACCCTCGCCGACATATGAGATATTGCCCATATCGCCTTGTTTGACCACCAACTGGGTTTTGCTAACCGAGAGACCACCATTGATTGCATTTACGCACTCGTGGATTAATTCTGGCTCGCTAGCATTTACTTGATAGTAAGTGCGTTGGTTGATATGTCGCCATAGTTCATCAAACTCAGGGCGATCAATTATTTCGCGCCGCAACGTCATTCTAACTATATGGCGCGCATTAGTTGGTCGCATCTTCTTAGCGTCATAGATACTATCCAACATATCCGCAACGCTCTCTGCAATATTACTAAATTGATCACCTAACACGCCTCTGACTGCCGCCAACTTTTCGCATTGCGGCATACCAGTATACATTGCTGATGGTAAACTGTTATCAATTAGCTCTGATTCGGACAGCTTAGAGTAGATGATTGCACAGCTATCTTCGCTGACGTCAACCTTATGACCATCGCCATCAGTATAGTAGAAGCCTTTCACTAGCGCCATAGTAAGCACCTTTGGTCGACCATTAGCCACGTCTGCGTATTCGTTCTGCAACGCCTTTGTGAATGCATCGTAGCTCTCATTGGCAATAACCGTCAAGATATTAATAGACTGCACACTGTCATCGCCCACCGTTTCCGCGTCCTGACGAACGCCATTCTGATCAACTGCTAAACGCAAACCACGACCAATTTCTTGTCGCTTCTTAATTTCCGATGCGCCAGCGCCTGGATTCCCAAGTGTACATATTTGAAAGACATTCGGATTATCCCAACCTTCACGAAGCGCCGAATGCGAGAAGATGAAACGTACAGGTTCATCGAATGACAGCAAACGCTCCTTATTTTTCATAATTAAATCGTACGCACCTACATCATCCGATTCGCCGCGACTGACTTTACCGTTGACCGCATGGCCTTTCTTATCAATACTGAAATAGCCCGCGTCAACACGGCAACCTGATTCTTGCCAACGCCGTAGGTATGCCGCATAATCGGGATTCTCGTTGGTCTGTTCTAGGCGATTTAGCATTGCCTTAACTCGACGAGCGTATTCACGCTGAAAAATCTGCGCATAAACACCGTCAATCTCAACTCCACCTTCGCCGTACTGTTTGTATTTTGCTACCTCGTCGATAAAGAATAACGACAGCACCTTAATGCCTTGACTATACAGCTGCAATTCTCGTTCTAGGTGTGACTTAATTGTCTCAACAATCTGTAGGCGTCTAATATCCGCTTCGTTGGTCTCACCCAGTATTTCACCTTCATGAATATCAAAATTGCCCGTAAAACTAACCGTTCCTGCCACAGCATCAATATCGGTAATCTGATAGCCATGACGATACGACTCAATGCCACCCGAATAGTCATAGATATTCTCGCCAACCTTCAGAGTATGACTGCGCTTGACCAGCTTGCCGCTACCATCAGCCGCACTGTATTCCATCGTTACTGTTGCCGTTGGATTACTCTTTGACGAAACATTGATGCGCTCTAGATACAGATAGCCCTGGCTGGCCGTATCGCCAACCTTTTCAATGCCTTTGACACTAATCCGCTTCACTAGCTTCTTTTGGTACGCATCAACTGCGTCAAGACGGTAGACCTTGTTGAAGTTCTCCTTGTGGGTTGCAGAGTATAACAGGTAGAACAGCGGCTTAAAATCACGCAGACGATTACGCGTTTGCTTACCCAGTACCGATTGCGGCTCGTCAATAATGATAATTGGCTGAGTAGCTGCGATACTATCAATTGGCTTAACACCGTTAAACTCGTCTAGCTCACGGTTAATACGTCGCGCAGCTTCACCCCTGGCGTTAAATGCCTGCGTGTTCATAATCATCACATTAATGCCGTCACCCGCCGCAAACGAGCGGATATCAGCCAAGTGTGACGAATCATAGATAAAGAAGCGACAGCGTTTGCCGTCATAGTCATCCGCAAAATGGTCCCGCGTAATCTGAAATGATTTATAGACACCTTCGCGAATAGCAATGCTCGGTACCACTACAATAAACTTACTCCAACCGTAGCGTTTGTTTAGCTCAAAAATCGTCTTAATATATGTGTAGGTTTTGCCAGTACCTGTTTCCATCTCAATTGTCAGCGCTAGCTTGTCATTCAACGAGTAATCAACGCTGGTTGACAATGGTCGCACACCCGATTTAGCCTGAACATCACGTAGATTTCTTAGGATCGCGTCGCTTGACGGTGTCGGGCTTAACAGTGGTGATGCATTGTTACACCAGCCGATTACTTCGGTGCTATGTAGTTGGACGTTATTGTCATCACCCCTATCAACTATGAACTGCGCCCGCTTAAAGGGCTGACCACGAAAAACATTACATACCGCGTCGACCGCGTCAGCCTGGAACTGCTGATATTTAAACTGTAGCTTCATTAGATTACCCAAACCCCCGTGGTTACACCACCACTATTAGCGGTACGGAACCGTTCGACCAGATTAATCTTGTCTGAGGATGATTTAAACGAACTGTCGCGAAAGACCGCCGCCTGTGGCGCCATATCAATAATCTGCTGCACGGTATCCGGATTAATATCATGATCAAAGCACGCCACCACGCCCGTCCCTGGCGCACCATCAATGTGGTCATAAGCCAGCACTTCATTGCCGTTGATATCTAATCGCGTTAACTGGCCGTCCATATTCCAACCTTTTTGCAGTAGTACGCCAAACAGTAAATCCAATGGCGTACGACCGTTGCGAATATTATTAGCCATATTCAGAATGTCAGTCTGATTTGTTTGACTAGCTGTCCGCTCGATACCATCATTTTCGTTAGCATAGTCAATATACATAGCCCTAAAACCGTAGTCATGCTGGTCGGCATGCTCATCCTCGGCGGCAATTTTCTTAGCCGCGCGGCGGATGCGCTCACGACTAAGCTCATCAATGGTTTTATAGCCAGCTTTATAAGCCTCGCTCTTCTCGTTACATTGTTCTGGTAGCTGCACCAGAATAAATTGGCGATAGCCACCATCCTTAGCATTCTGCTGCATGACCGCTTGCGCCGTAGTTCCAGAGCCGGCGAAGAAATCTAGGATGGTGGAACTATCTGACAGATTCGAAATTGCTATTAACTTTTCAATTAGCGCATGGGGCTTAGGGTTGTCAAACACATTTCCTTTAAGCAAGGCACCTAGATCTTTTTGTGCTCCACGTGTAGTGCCAACATTATCCAATATATTGCTTGGTATTATTTCGTTCTCGTCAAACGGAAATATCTTACGTCGCGGCACGTTACTATAATTAGGTGCAGGACCGAAGTATATTCTGTTATCTTTAAGCAATGAGTTCATCTCAGCCTTATTTGCTACCTGCCACTGTCTAGTCCATTTCACTCCAGATGGCGATTCAATCGTAAAGTACGTGTCTCGTTCCTTATTACTCCTCTCCTCGCTAAAGGAAATACTACCCGAGAACCAATCACCTCTTGGATCATTGTCGGGATTAGAGAAGCTACCCTGCGAGAGCTGAACATCCGACCATGGTTTAAGCATTGACTTGTTTCTTGCATACGCAACAATATATTGCTGTGCAGTCCGCGACCACGAATCTTTTTTACCCTTTCCGTGAAGCCACATGAATTGATTAATAAAATTATCTTCTCCAAACACACTATCACACAATAACTTCAAATTAGCTTGTTCATTATCGTCAATGCTAATAAATATCACGCCCTTATCGGACAGAAAATTGCGCGCCAAGATGAGGCGCGGATACATCATGCTTAACCAATCCGAATGATAGCGACCATTCTCCTTTGTATTCACGCTGAATTGACGGTTGCCATCATCATCACGCGTCTCGTCGATCTGCTCAGTTGTAGATGTTGTAAAGTTATCGTGGTAGACAAAATCTTTGCCTGTATTATACGGCGGATCGATGTAAATCATATCCACCTTACCCAGGTATGATTCCTGCAATAACTTTAACGCTTCTAGGTTGTCACCAGTAATAAATAGATTCCTAGTAGTATCAAAATTAACGCTATTTTGAACGTCAGGACGTAATGTCTTAGCGGGGTCTAACGGCTTACCCGCCTCAGCAAAAGACCCCCCCGACCGGTCCAGTTCAAAATGTAACGCTCGCGCTGATCCTTCATCTGATCAATGTACTGCGCTAGCCGGTCTAAAAATGTATCGTCAACTTTCGAGAATGTCAAATCAACATGCTCTGGCATATTATCATTCATTTTCACTTTCCTCTTTTAACCTTAACTAGTATAATAACATATTCTATTGTGCAAATCTGTATCGCATCTGTTCGCGCAGACGAGCGCACTCTAACGCAAGCTCCTGCCGTCGTGCACCGTTCGGCTGGCGTGGTATTGCTGAATCGACATGTCTCCGTTTGTAAATGAAGATATAGCAAAAGAGCTCCCACGATTAGGGAGCTCTTCAATTCAGAATTTGGCAACGTCAGGCTTGACGCCGAGGGTGTTGACCTCGAGGTCATGCATCATAGCCCGTGGTAACTGGTCAACATCGATCTTCGCACCCATATCATAACGAGCGTTATAGACGCCCAGATAGTTCATATTCTCAAACACGCCGACATC
This sequence comes from uncultured Candidatus Saccharibacteria bacterium, assembly GCA_958399925.1. Classification (GTDB taxonomy): domain Bacteria; phylum Patescibacteriota; class Saccharimonadia; order Saccharimonadales; family Saccharimonadaceae; genus Nanoperiomorbus. The sequence continues at coordinate 141,979 of CATXOC010000002.1, forward strand.
GTGACAATGCAAACCAATAAGGTAGTACAGGATAACCTGCAACAGATTGCGCCGACTAACCGGATATTTATATCCGTCATCATCGGATGGATCAGTTATAAACGGCGCGTTCCCATAGAGCCTGGTATACCAGGACTCAGTCTTAATATCCCAGACTCCATCGCGACCCAGATAGTCAATTTCACCATCAACAGCCGGAGTCTCACAGGTTCGATAATCACTAAGGTTAAACCCAATCGACAGTGGACGGTCGTACTTCTTAAAGAACTGAACCGTGCGATTCGCCAAAGTCATTATCTGCTGATTATCCTCTGCCGACAACGCGAGAATGTGTAAGCGCTCCTGATTATCGGCAGGCAACTCATCCAAGTAGTCATAACTTACCATATTGTAAATCGCTTGAATATCATTGACGCTACCATACGACCTAATCTGCGCCAGATTTTTTAAGGCTTCATTTTCATACCCATTCTTCACAGCATGATCTAGCTGACGATAAAAGATCTTATGGAGCGCTTGGTCAGGCCACCTTTCACTACGCAACCCAACGCGCGCCGCCATATCAACCGCTGTACCAGCAATTTGCGGATTCAGCGTATCGCCACGGTAGATTGCATCACCGTGATCGCTGTTAACCAAATCCATTGCATCGATAGTAACATCCAGCTCGCCAGCAAACCTCCAGATAATCTCCGGATCATTGATAATGCCAGTTACAGGTGTCAATCGACATCACCTCTTTCTAAATTGTAGGAATAATGCTCACTGTCACTAAAACAGTGCAGTAATATAGTAACATATTACCGCTACCCCGACGCAATATTAGGATCAGCCCAAAGATCACGAAGATCTAAGCCCGCAATCACCCCGAGCGATACCCAAATAGCTCATATGCTTTAACACGTTAACCACTGTGCGCACAAGATCAAAGGAGATACCATGGGTATCAAGAAAACCGATGGTAGCATTACAACCGATAAGTATCACTCCGACGATAAATAAGTGCTATAATTGCGCTATCATGATGACTTACAATCAGTATCTTCACTTAATGTTTTCGCTTGAGACGTTTTATGATTTTCACCCCGAATACTTTAGGGAACTAAGTAGCGACAAGCAAAATGCATTAAGCAAGGTATTCTTGTACGACTACGACGACACACATAGCAATGACGACGATTACCCCAAGTCTATCGAGGGCTATTTTCGCGACAATATCGAGAACAATCAACGTCTACAACAGCTAGCGTTGTCAGCCGTGTCTGACATTTATCGTAGTAGTGGTATGGGCGAGTTTAGCCTAACCAAGATATCCAAGGAGGCTCCATAACCCCAAGAGGCGTCAGCATTGGCGCCTCTTTTTCTATAACGCCATGCCCTAGTGATATATAATAGAACTATGATTAAAGTAGTATTCTTTGGCACAGAAGACATCTCCGTGCCATCACTAGAGTCACTGATTAGCAGTGATAAATATGAAGTTGTTGGCGTTGTAACTAAGCCTGATTCAGCGCGTGGACGTGGGCACAAAGTCGATTCGCCCGCTGTTGCCAAGGTCGCGAGAGAACACGATATTCAGCTGTTTCAGCCCAACAAACTAAAAGATATTGTCGATGATTTAGCCGCCTTGCACGCCGATGTCGGTGCGCTAGTTAGCTACGGCAAGATGATTCCCGACAGTATCATCAACCTATTCCCACATGGCATCGTTAATTTTCACCCATCGATGCTGCCAGTTTACCGTGGCCCTTCGCCAATTGAAACTAGCATCATGAATGGCGATTCGTTCACAGGTCTAACACTAATGTCAGTGCAAAAAGACATGGACGCCGGGCCAATCTATTACCAAGAGCGCGTCGAGCTAAATGGCACTGAGACCGCCAGTGATTTATATGCACGCTTCGGTAAACGTGGTGGCGAATTATTTGCCGATAAACTAGATAAAATCGTTAGTGGCGAGGTTAAGAGCCTGAAGCAAGACGACGACTTGGCTGTCTATTGCCACATGATCAAAAAGGAAGACGGCGAGCTAGATCCAACCGTTATGACCGCCCATGAATGCGACCAACGAATCCGCGCCTTTAATATCTGGCCGCGTTGCCGCATGGATTTTGCCGGACAGCACGTCATAGTCACCAAAGCTAAAGTGCTAGATGATTTTATGGGCGATACTTGGCCAGATGTTGTTCCGTGCTATCGCAACACTGCCCTGCAAGTCCAAACAATCATCAGTCCCAAATCGGGCAAGCAGATGTCGGCTAGCGAATTTTTACGCGGACTTCATTAATACATCGAACTACTGTCTACTAGGCGTCTGTTACCTCCCTATAAAAGGGAGGTATTTTTGATTTGACAAAATCAAAACTGTCACCAATAGATGCTACCGCCTCCTGTAAAAGGGAGGTGTTTTTGATGTACAATATAAGCATGAATCAGATAAAATGTCCGAAGTGTGGCACGGTATTTACCATCGACGAGAGTCAATACGACAACATCGTCCGCCAAGTGCGCGATAACGAGTTTCAGAATGAGCTACACAGCCGACTGGAGCTAGTTGAGAAAGAGCAGCAAACCAAATTAGAGCTAGAAAGACAGAAATCACAAACCAGCCTAGAACAGCAACTAGCTACCAAGCAAGATGAGATTAATCAACTGAAAGCCTCAGCCGCACAGCGCGAAACCGAAACCAAGGCATCATACCACCAGCAAATTACTGATTTAAAAAACAAATTAGCACAGGCCGATGACCGCCAAGCTATGGCAGTAGCAAAATTACAATCCCAACTCGATCAGACCAAGGTAGAAAGCAAGCTAGCTGTTGCTAACGCCACATCGTCATTAGAAAAGGAGCGCGACAATCTAGCAAACCAACTAAAACTACAACAAACTGAGCTACAGAACAAGCTACAGATACAGCAAAGCCAAGCCGCCCAGCAGTTACAATCGACCAAGAGCGAGTACGAAGCCGCATTAAAGCTAAAGCAGGAAGAGCTGGAACACTATAAAGACCTCAAGACGCGCATGAGCACAAAGATGGTTGGCGAAACATTAGAGCAGCACTGCCAAATCGAATTCAACAAGATACGCGCCACGGCGTTTCCTAAAGCCTATTTCGAAAAGGACAATGATGCTAGAACTGGTAGTAAGGGCGATTTCATCTATCGCGAGAACGATGAGTCTGGTAATGAAATCATCAGCATTATGTTTGAGATGAAAAACCAGAATGATACTACTGCTAGCAAGCACAAGAACGAGGATTTCTTCAAAGAGCTCGACAAGGATCGCCGCGAAAAACACTGTGAATACGCCGTTCTAGTAACTCTGCTAGAAGAAGACAATGACTATTACAACACTGGAATCGTTGACGTATCATACCGCTATCCCAAGATGTATGTTATTCGGCCACAGTTCTTTATCCCCATGATCACCGTTCTGCGCAATGCTGCGCTAAATAGCCTAGAGGCGCGTCGTGAGCTAGCCATTGTTCGTAATCAGAATATCGACGTCACGCACTTCGAAGAGAACATGGAGGCATTCAAAACTGGCTTTGCTAGAAATTACGATATTGCTAGTCGCAAGTTTAAATCTGCTATCGAAGAGATCGACAAAACTATCAGTCATCTGCAGAAGACTAAGGATGCGTTGCTGTCATCAGAAAATAACCTGAGGCTAGCCAACAACAAGGCTCAGGATTTGACAATTAAACGACTAACTCGTGGTAATCCTACCATGCAGGCAAAGTTTAACGAATTAGATTAGCTACATTTGCAGCCTTTCAAACATACCAAAATATAATGCCCGCTAGCTATGGCGGGTATTATTCGTTAACTCTACAGAACTATACCGATAGGAAATTTCCAGCTCAGCAGCACCGCTAAGCACAGTACACACAGCTCTAGGTAGCGAGACTGCGGCAGCTTCTCTAGATAGATCACGATTAGTCCAGCAACCAAACCAATTGGCAGTGCCTGTAGTGCTCCTATATTGATACCCAAACCGAGCCAAACAATACCTAGAATAAACAGCAAAACTAGCTTCAGTAGCTGTCGGGCGTAGACTAGCTGGTTTTTACGCACTTCGCGATCAACGTTTTTGGGCGTCAAACGTGGCTGGCGTTTTACCACCCGACCGCTACCGCGTGTCGTGCGCTTCTTTAACCAGACTTTTTGTTTTACCATTAGCCCTATTATATCACGACCACCAAGCCTATTCACACCAGCACACCTATTAGCCCTCGCCTCTTTTCGTAGGGATTTACCGGCAAGCTAAAGCTCCCTTTGCAGGGAGCTTTAGTTATCTATGCAATAGTCGGACTACTACATGCGAATTTCAGCGTCGACACCAGCAGGTAGCGATAGATTCTGTAGGCTATCAATAGTCTTTGGCTTAGCATCGACAATATCGATCAAACGCTTGTGTACACGCATTTCGTAAGCCTCACCGCCCTTCTTGTAGACGTGTGGAGATTTTACAACGGTAAAAGTACTGCGCTTAACAGGTAGAGGCACTGGACCAATAATTGTTGCACCGCTACGTAGTGCAGTTTCAACGATCTGCTTTGCAGCGGCATCGATAACACGGTTGTCATAAGCCTTTAATTTAATACGAATTTTCGGTAGAGCTTGATCTGCCATTATTTCTCCTTTTATCCCGTCCCCAGGGATCAGGGGTGGTGCAATCTCGCCGTATATTTATATGCATAGAGTTACCACCACAATTAAGTTGACATTTAGTATTTTACAATATATAGCAATCTATTTCAACAACCAGTCCAACCAAATAAGCAGAAACTAAAATAGCTCCACATGGGAGCTATTTTAATAGTAGGTCAGTTTACTACTTCAAGATTTCAGTTACCTGACCAGCACCAACGGTGCGACCACCTTCACGGATAGCAAAGGTTAGACCCTTCTCCATAGCAACTGGAGCCTGTAGCTTAACTTCGAACTCGACGTTATCGCCTGGCATAACCATTTCCTTGTCCTTTGGTAGCTCAACCTCACCAGTAACATCAGTGGTGCGGAAGTAGAACTGAGGCTTGTAACCCTGGGTAAATGGAGTGTGACGACCACCCTCTTCCTTGGTCAGAATGTAAACCTGAGCCTTGAAATCGGTGTGTGGAGTCACGGTACCAGGAGCAGCAACAACCTGACCACGCTCAATGTCATCGCGGTTGATACCACGTAGTAGAATACCAGCGTTATCACCAGCTTCGCCCTCAGCCAAAGTCTTCTTGAAGGCTTCAATACCAGTTACAACAGACTTCTGAGTTGGGCGTAGACCGATAATCTCAACTTCGTCGTTCATGTGAACAACACCGCGCTCAATACGACCGGTTGCAACAGTACCACGACCCTTAATTGAGAAGACATCCTCGATAGGCATTAGGAAAGGCTTGTCTAGATCACGCTGTGGCTCTGGGAAGTACGAATCCATCGCATCTAGAAGTTCCATAATGTGATCCATTTCAGTTTCGTCACCTTCTAGAGCCTTTAGAGCTGAACCCTTGATAATTGGGCAGTTCTCGTCAAAGCCATTCTTCTTTAGTAGGTCACGAACATCCTCTTCAACAATCTCAACTAGGTCTGGATCGGCCTGGTCCATCTTGTTTAGGAAGACTAGAATCTTTGGCACACCAACCTGGTGAGCTAGTAGTACGTGTTCCTTAGTCTGAGGCATAACACCATCAGCTGCCGAAACAACTAGAATAGCACCATCAACCTGAGCAGCACCGGTAATCATGTTCTTGACATAGTCGGCGTGACCTGGCATATCGACGTGTGCATAGTGACGGTTCTTAGTCTCGTACTCCTGGTGTGAAGTCGAGATAGTAATACCACGAGACTTCTCTTCTGGGGCATTGTCGATCTGATCATAGGCAACAAACTTGTTGATGTCTGATGGTTCGCGAGTCGCCAATGTCTTGGTGATAGCAGCAGTCAAAGTGGTCTTACCGTGGTCAACGTGACCCATGGTACCAACATTGACATGTGGTTTGGTTCGTTGAAATTCTGCCATGTTTCTCCTTATAACATTTATTAAATTAGTATCGCGCTCTGGCGATGCGATGGTTCACATCGCCTCGGCCGCGCTTACTTCATATTATATATAAATTAGTCGTTAGTGTAAAGATGCGAAAAGCTATTTAATATCGGTTTCCTTCAGCTCGCCATCGTGACGCTTGCCGTCAAAGATAGTAGTTGGAATTTTCTTAGTCTTGATGTCATTTTTGACAACATCAGCAATTTTATCCAGCTCTTTCTGAGCGGCATTGGACTCGGCGTATTCAGAAATCTTTTTCACCTCGTCGTCATTATAGCCAAAGTCCTTCAGCCAACTCTTCAGCACATCCTTTGCCTTATCGTGACTGTATCCAACGTTAAATGCTGTCTGGTTATCGATGCCATCCTTATCTTTGCCTGTGTACATGCGGTCTGCAATTAGCCAAGCAGCAGGATGTTTGCTATTCTTTAGCGGATATTTGATAGTCCCCATCATATAACGCGCCACAACATCCGAATTTGCAAACTTGTAGCCGTTCTCGCCCTTAATAGGGTACGGCATTAGCGCTACATTATATTTATCAAAGAAACCCTTGTTCTTCTGTACGGCGAACGAGCGCTTACATACGACACAGCCTGGATCGAATATATCAACAGCATATGACTTAGATTTATCTTCTTTACTATAGAAGACTGCGTTATCTGGTAAATATTCCTTAGCATCCCAATGCTTCATACGCGTCGGAATGGCCGCGATCGCCTCGCCATAGTCACTGAACCAATCGCCGACCCACTGAATCGGATGCTCTGTAAATTTTGGTGCAACCTCGTCGATAGAGCAGGCTTCCGTACTGTCTAGCGAACAAGCGCTAGGGTTGTTGGTGTTGCAAGTGCCATAAACATATAGTGACACCAGTGACTTCACGCCAACTAGTAGTGACCAGACTGTCAATATTATAATCAGCAGCGAGCCTACTTCGATGGTTGCAGAGATCGGCTTAACCCACTTGGGGTGCTTTAAGACAACCTTACGCAAAATGCTATTCTTAATGTCCTCTGTAAAAGATGTATCGCAAGTTCGCAGCGTAACCCTACGGGTAAAGCAGTGCGTCGCCTTCTTAAACAGGTTCCAGATGTTATCCGCTGTTTTCTTGCTAAACAAGCGAATAATAGGTAGCGTTAGAACTATGATGCCAAGGATTATAAATGCCGCAATACAAACCATCTATCTTGTAATCCCTCCTATAATCTCCACAAAGCGATCGATGTCCGACTGCCGATTATTCATACCTAGCGACAAACGAATCATCGGTGGGTAATGCTTAATATGGTTTAGATAATAGTGTACACAGAAGTATCCGCTACGCACCATCACACCGGCATCAGATAACGCCTCTGCTAACAAATGCCCATTAATCTTATCGCTATAGAACGCAATGGTCGGAGTTGGCTCAGCATTCAAAACATGCATACCCTCCGCATCGCGTAACGTGCCGATAATTTGTTGGCTATACTGTCGCACGTGCTCGTGCTCGGTCTTGGCGGCCGCTTGCATCCAATCAATTGCCGCACCCAGACCTATCGCTTCGGCATAGGGCTGTAAACCAGCTTCTAGTGCTGTATGAATATGCTCAGGATTATGTGCAGACAGGACAAACTCGTCTTTGGTTACGTCGTCCACCATGCCGCCGCCAATAAACTCAATATCCATGCGATCCAATAGATCACGGCGCAACACAATTACACCCATACTTGGGCCATACATCTTATGCGAGCTAAAGCATATCGCATCGGCTGGCAGTCCTGCAATTAGGTCGTGATAATACGACATAGTTTGCGCTGCATCAATAATGTAGATACCACCCTGCCGGTGAACTTTATCAATAACTTCCTTGATATTCTTTAGCTGACGACCATCGATATTTGACACGGCGTTCATTACAACCAGCGCATTGGTAAAGTCATATTTGTCGACGTCAATCGAGCCATCATCATTGCGCACAATCACCTCGCGCGGGATACCTAGGCGCTTGGCTGTTGCCATTGTAGACAGGAACGACGAATTGTGCTCTATATCACTAGTCATTACCTTGTCGATACCATCTGGCCTTAGTTGTGATTGAACCAAGTTTAACCCATAGGTTGTGTTCAATGTAAAACTAACAAAATAGTCTTTCTTGGACAGCTTTAATAGTTTCAGAATCTTGTCGCGCACTCCTTCGACTCGGCGATCAACCTCTAGCCCCCACTCATACTTCACGCGCTCACCGCAAGAATTAAACTTAGTATAGTATTCCTGCATTGCGTCAATCACCTGTTGGGGACGCAAGCTTTGACATGCAGAGTCGAAATAAATTGCGTCCTCTGGCAAATAAGCAAAATCATCGGCTATGTTAACCTTAGACCTTCGAAACATCCCCCTCCTTTGTTTAATTTATCTTATTATACCGATGACATAAGTATAAATAAAGGGTTCACGCGATTATTTTAGCTTTTTGTTCAGCTTAGCCCAAACCTCATTCGCCTGCTAAACGTTTTAAGACGGCTTCGCGAGCAGTCTCAGCTCTATCATCAGTAACATCACCATACAAACCAAGCACACTATTTCCGCTACCAATTAAATCGTTAACTAAATCAGAAATATCATTTACTGTGACCGATCTGATCATGTCTAGAAGTTCATCAAGGTCTACAATTTCGCCAAATCGCAAATATCGTCGGAATAACGCATTCGACACGCTGCGCGGAGTTTCATACGACATTAGCTCGCCACCCACTACACTACATTTTGCAGCCGCTAAGTCGTCATCTGACAATCTGCCGTCACGCAAATTGCATAGTTCATCGGCTATTAATTTTAATAGCGCGTCCAAATTGTTGTCTTTATATGAAAAGTTGAATGACCATATTGTATACCCTGCAGTCGACTCTACCACCTGATTGAGCCTATAGACCAGTCCCTTTTCTCTAGCTTTGCCAAATATTCGCGATCCTGCACCACAAACCAACAAACGGTTTATTATTGCCATAGTAGCAATATTTTTTAAAGTAAATACACGCGGCATAGCAAACGATAAACGCGCCGAGCATTGCTTGGTGTCTCCGCGGTGTATCGCCAGAACGCCGCCATCGTGCAATTTCCATGATGGCAACGCAATCGCCTCGCCAGTTGGAATGTCAATATTGCTATAGTTATCAACAACTTTGGAATAGTCGCCAGCAAAATCGCCAGCAACAATAAACCTCATGTTCGATGATGTTATATACTCATCTCTATATTCGACGATGTCGGCAAGATTTATGTTTTGCAACGTAGATATAGCTTTATCCGAAGTCATACCTGCCACACCTAGAGCGTTGTCTAATCCAAGCGCTAGCAAATAGGATGCGTCATTTAGACGTGCAGATAGTTCGTTTGTAATGTTACTTTTTTCAGATGTAAATACTTTCTCATTTAGATCTGAATCAGCCAGCATTTGACAATGTAGAGCTAACACACGCTCGTAGTCGAATTTAGCAGAAAGCGTGAAGAAGCGAACGAATTCATTACCAGTAAAAGCATTTCTAATAGCCCCATTTTTAGCCAACGCTAATTCATACGCAGCTTTACCGCCGTAATCACGAACATTCGAAGCCATGTGTTCATAGATATGTGGGATTTGTTGCTTGTGTTCAAAATCCCTCACTTGCCAATATCCGGCATTAAATGCAACTTCATTATAAACAGTGCGGGCGCCCGGGAAGTCTATTATCAAGCCTCTAGCCCCGTTATTTAGCTTTATTTCTTTTATCAGGTAATTCATTATATACTCCTATACACTTCCTACTAATCAGTAGAGTAGTTAGCGATGTAGTCTTTTACGCGCGCCAATAACTCCTTCTCGAAAGCCGAGCGATCAGCAGTAGTAGCCTCGATGTAATGCATTGCTAGTGTTAATAATTCACTTTCTTCTTCGTACATATAGTACTCATCATCGATAAAGGCATTATCCGTGGCATTCTATCCATCAATAGATTGGCTATATCACCAGTTGTTTTTAACGATGATGTTTCCCTGCATAATTCTTCTCGCTTAGCAGCGAGGCTATTTGGCAATTGGCTACCGTTGCCGAATAAATCTTTAATCATAGTTTTATTATAGTGTATTTTAATGCTATGGTTAGAGCTAATGGAGTGTGTTGACAACTTACTCTGAACCTGGCCCAGTATATTTCCCACGGTGAGTACCGTTATCATGACCTCCTTTTTCATTACCATAATTATCGTGGTTCTTAAGGTAAGCAATATATTTATCAGGCACATCATCCTCTAGGTTCTTACGAAAGTGTGGCAACCAATCAATGTCATCCTTTTTGCCCAATGACACCACCTCTTGCATTGTACCTAAGTACTCGCTTAGATCCACCATCACATCCCCAAGATTAACCATCTGTGTTACGGTATACACCAAATTGATTAGTGCATTTATAAAATCCGGCGTTATATTATCTTGACTATCGATAAGGCATAATACAGAAAGTGCTATCTTCTCATCATTGTCCAAATCTTTTGCATACGCAATCCATTTCAAACACTCACGATCTTTCATCTCGTTACCCATATACTATTATGATACTATAAAGTTTTGTAATGAGCAGTTTTTAAACTTGCTCAGGTTTGTTTCGACCGATAGGCGTCGACCCTAGCAAGGTAGGCTGTTTGCCTTAACTTACTATAGTGTAGTCCATCCCCACCTAATGTATTTTGTCAAGCAATACATTTATTCAGCATCTCATATGCGTCATTTACCTGCCCGTCCGACACACTGCCACATAGCACGAATGGTCGTATATCACTATCCATAAATTCCCTAACTAAGGTTACAACTTCATCCAGCTTGATCGAACGAATGATATCTGGCCTAGCGTTTAGATCAATAATCTCACCGGTTCTAAGATACCTAGCCTCTATAGCATTAAGAATAGACTCAGGCGTCTCATAAAGCATATTCTCGTAACCAATAAGTTTACTCTTAGTGTGCTCTAATTCACGTTCGTCAATTTCACCATTCGCCACACCTTTTATGGCTTCTGTAGCTAGTTTTACTAGTGCAACTAAGTTCTCTGGCTTACATTTAAATCTAAAATAGTCTATGGTTGCATCTCTACGCACGATATTTTGCATTCCCATTGCATATACCAACCCCGCAGAGCGCGCCTTGCCGTACACCCGTGTTGTCTTATCACCAGTCAGCAACACCCCAACTAGCCACATAATCATTGATTCGCGCACCGTTAGTGGACGAGGTAGCATGAATCCAACTCTAGCCGTAATAATAGTACCTCGCAGATCGGCTACACGAAGCCGCCTTTCAACGGGACAAGTCCTACGAGGCGTAATCATCTCACCCTTAGGTAGATTGATATCACCAAAGCTATTCGCTACGCCGTAATCACCTGCAAAATCTCCAGCCAGTAAGAACCGCATATTGTTAGTTGCGTGAGTTTGGGCGCGATAATTATTAACATCTTTAATATCTACATTCTTAAGCGTTTCTATTGCATCATGCGGAGTCATTCGCGGCAAGCCTACACTGTTCAGCATTGCTACATCTAGCAAATAATTAACCTTGCTAGAATCAGCCAACAGCTCACTAGTTATATTTTTCTTTTCTGTCTCTAAATCAGCATCGTTATAATCTGGATTTTCAAGCATGTACTTCTGCAGCCGAACAATGCGGTCTATGTCAAAAGCGGGGCATTTGACTGTATATTTTGTGTACATATTATTAGTAAAAGCATTGTTATAACCACCATTTCGCCGAAGCTCGCTTTCATAGTTATTCCAATCTGCACATCTCTTTACATGGCTCGCTAGATGCTCGTATAGATGCGGCGTCTGTTGCTTTTTCTCATAGTCATCAACCGACCAATAACCACCATTGAATACAATCCTGCTACATGCAGTGCGCGCGTTAGGAACGTCAATAATTACACCTTCTACGCCATTGTCGAGTTTTACTTCTTTGATTTTATAGTTCATAAGTTCCTTTCATAATATGGTGGCAGTCAGATTCGCATTAGTTATAACCTAAGCTTGATCTCCATATTTATCTAGATACTTCTTCGAAAGCTGAACTAGCTCATTCGCAGCCTCGTTGCAGTCTTGGTCGCTGGCTTCTCGATACACTAAACACGCCGTCAGTAAATCGCTTTCATCTTCTAACATGTCATATTGATCATCGATTAAACTATCGCTGAGCCCGATTTTTTCAGATAGTTTGCCTGCCATTTTTGATATTGTCGGTGCTGTTTTAATTATTTTGCATAGCTCGCGACGAACTGCCGCTAGCTCATTGTTTCTATTACTCATATTCTCTATATCTATATTAATCCATGAAAAAGCAGTTTTAAGTCATGCTCGGTACTATTGGGACGCATTGGCTACCTGCTCTGAACCCGGCCCAGTATATTTTCCACGGTGTGTGCCGTTATCACTACCTCCTTTTTCACTACCATAGTTATCGTGGCTCTTAAGGTAAGCCCTATATTTGTCGGGTATATAATCCTCTAGAGCCTTGCGAAAGTGCGGTAACCAATCAATGTCATCTTCTTTGCCTAGCGATACTACCTCTTGCATTGTACCCAAATATTCACTTAAGTCCACAGATAAGCCTCCGAGGTTGGTCATCTGCGTTACAGTGTACACCAAATTAATTAGGGAATTTATAAAATCTGGCGTTATATTCTCTTGGCTATCAATAAGACATAATACAGAAAGGGCTATCTTCTCATCGTTATCCAAATCTTTTGCATGTGCAATCGGCTCTAAACACTTATGCTCTTTCATCTCGTTACCCATATACTATTATGATACTATAAAATTTATAAAGAATTATTGGTGTAGCTAAATTATCTTAAAAATAAAGTACGTTTTGCTATCTATACTCACTTCGCCTGAATATATATAATCTCGCCCATCAGTTAACTTCATTATGAAGTCATCTGGTGAGTACGGATTTGATAGTAGCTCGTTAATAATTACGTATATTTGCTTTAGCTTTCCTGCATTACCCTCAACCAGTACACCTTCAGTCTGATCGTAACGAGCTATTTTTAAAACACTACACTTATCAATTTGGCTATTGACCTTGTTTAGAATGGCTAAGCACTCATCATTCATTAAACGTGAATCGCTAGCTGCATCAATAACATTTATCACTTGCTCCCCCGATTTAGTACTAATTATTTAATTCATTATACATTAATAATAACCAACGCAGAGCAAAACAACCAAAAAGAGGTTACCTAATGTAACCTCTTATATTAGCTATAAGCTAACTAATTATAATTCAGCGCCGGTGTTAGGAGCAGTAACCTTAGATTCAGATGCACCATTATTGCTTGCGCTAGGTTTGGTAACTTCTAGATTACTGTTACCCGAGCTATCAGCATCGCCAGTCTGATTGTCATTTTTACTGTTGCCAGAGTTCGACTCGCTATTGTTGTCGCCTTTTACACCAGAAACCTTCACTAGAGCAGCAACTGCCTTCTTTAGATTCTCAGTCGCAGCATCGATGCCCTTAGTTGCAGCACCATTGTTGCCCTTGTATTCAACGTTTGCGTCGTATACAGCCTTGACTGCATCGTAAGCCTTACTGTAAGCACTGTAGCTCTCTTTACTATAGGCATTAGCGTCTAGCTTACCTTCACCTAGTTCAACAGCAAGTGCCATTTCACTATCTAGTTGAGCCTTTGCACCCTTTTCCTTCCAAACAGAATTGGCATCATCATTCAACAGCTGGTTAATCGACCCGGTAGCGCCTTTGACTATATTGTCAAGATTCCCTGTAAACTTCCCAGTTTCTATGTCATTAACATTTTGCTTGGCTAAATTCAACACATCCAAGAAGGACTTAATCTTATCTGAGTTGAAGTATGTAGAATACTTAGTTGTATTGTAAGTCTTCTGGAAGCTCTCAGCCTTAGCAATAGCATCCTTCAAAGGCTTTATTTTGCTAGCATCTTCCTCTGAAATAGCGCTGGCATTATATGCATGCGACAAACTCAAAACAGTTGGCGCTGCAATTCCCGCTAGCAGGCTAACACCCAACAAAGAAACTCCCGCTACCTTAAAGCCAGTTGATGACTTTAGGCTAAATTTACTGGACTTATTAGATACCATAAATTTCCTCCTTTTCTTATCCACTAACATGTTACCCCCCCCGCAACATTTTCGTCAAGCCTCTAGCGCAATAGCTATGTAGTAATATTAACATTTATGCTATGTAAACTCGCCACAGCAAACGCCCGCCAAATTCTGTTGTATTATATAGTTATGAGATTAAACAAATATATTGCACTGGCAACCGGTGTTAGCCGGCGCGAGGCAGATGATTTAATTGCGTCGGGAGTTGTAGCAGTAAACGGAGAGCAAGCCAAGCTAGGCGAACCAGTTGACGAGAACGCTAAAGTTGCCGTACGCGGACAGTTAGTTCAGCTGCCTGAGTCACGTACAGTTATAGTATTGAATAAGCCAGTCGGCTATGTTTGCTCGCGTAATGCTCAGGCTAAGGGAGCTCAGACTGTCTATGCGCTATTGCCTGACAAGTACAAAAAGTTAAAGACCATCGGTCGTCTAGATAAAGATTCGTCTGGACTAATCATGTTAACCAATGACGGTGATTTAGCTTTTCGCCTAACTCACCCAAAATTTGCTAAGACGAAGCAGTACCTAGTAACCATTAATAAAGCGCTGGAGCCTCTACATCAGCAGATGATCAACGACTTTGGCGTCAATCTGCCTGACGGCCGTAGTCAGCTAGGGCTAGAGAAATTAAACGACAATCGTCGCGAATGGCGTGTCGTTATGCATGAAGGACGCAATCGCCAGATTAGACGCACTTTTGCTGCTCTAGGTTACACCGTAATCAAGCTGCACCGTACTGACTTTGATAACATTTCACTATCTGGGTTAAAACCCGGTAAATTTATCGAGCTGACAGAGGCTGAGATTAGCCATATTAGCTAACTTCACACACGACTCATAGCATCTATAAAACCAGCTCTAACCCATATAGTTCAATTCATAAACTAACCATACACACCATAAAAAGACCCGCTAAATCAGCGGGTCTTTTGCTCAATCAGGATATTGCCTAACTATTTGTTGCGCTCTTCGATAATCTTCTGTGCAACGTTGTTTGGCACTTCTTCGTACTTATCTAGCTCCATCGAACTGGCAGCACGACCCTGTGACATTGAGCGTAGGTCGGTAGTATAACCGAACAACTCACCTAGCGGCGCATAACCAACAATCTGTTTTGCACCACCCATCAAGTCATCCATCTTCTCGACGCGACCACGGCGACTGTTTAAGTCACCAATCACATCACCCATGAATTCTTCAGGGGTAACAATGTTAAGCTTCATCACTGGTTCTAGTAGAACAGGCTTAGCCTGCTTCACACCCTCGCGAGTTGCCAAGGCACCAGCCATCTTGAAGGCCATTTCACTAGAGTCGACCTCGTGGTATGAACCATCGTACAGAGTAGCCTTCACATCGACTACTGGGTAACCAGCAATCACACCGCCATCCAAGGTCTCTTGGATACCAGCCTTAACAGCTGGACGGTATTCCTGCGGCACAACACCACCCTTAATCTGATCAACGAACTCAAAGCCCTTACCTGGCTCGTTTGGCTCTAGCTTCAGCCATACATCACCATACTGGCCCTTACCACCAGACTGCTTAATGTATTTGCCTTGAACTTCGGTAGTACCACGAATAGTTTCGCGATAAGCAACCTGAGGTTTACCGGTATTAGCCTCAACATTGAACTCACGGTGTAAGCGATCAACGATGATCTCTAGGTGTAGCTCACCCATACCCGAGATAATGGTCTGGCCAGTTTCCTCGTCTGTGTGAACACGGAAGGTTGGGTCTTCCTCTGCTAGACGGTGCAAACCAATATCCATCTTCTCTTGGTCAGCCTTCGACTTCGGCTCCACGGCGATAGATACCGGTGGTTCAACGAATTCGATAGACTCTAGGTGAATTGGATGCGCTGGGTCACATAGGGTGTTACCAGTAGTGGTCTTCTTTAGACCAATCACACCTGCGATATCACCAGCCTTAATTTCCTTGATTTCTTCACGCTTATCAGCAAACATGCGAACTAGACGGCCAATGCGCTCTTTCTCGCCAGTGTTGCTATTTAGCACATACGAGCCAGCCTTTAGCACGCCACTGTAGACACGTACGTAGACCAATTTGCCAACGAATGGGTCGTTAGCAATCTTGAATGCCAAAGCAGACAACGGAGCCTCGGTGTTGGTTGCGCGCTCGATTTCGTCGCCACTCTTTGGATCGGTACCTTTAATATCAGGAGTGTCAACTGGTGACGGTAGATAGTCAACAACTAGGTCAAGCAGCTTCTCGACGATAACACCACGACCATCACCGCCGGTAACTAGATAGAAGTCACCCTTAACAGTCAACTTACGTAGACACTTAACTAGCTCTTCCTGGGTAATAGAGTCTTCACCCTCAGCTAGATAGCGCTCAAACAATTCATCATCAGCCTCAACAGCCTTCTCAACTAGCTTGGTGCGATATTCCTTGGCCTTCTCAACCATATCAGCCGGGATTTCACCCTCGACTAGCTTGTGGTCATTGTACTCTTTGTAGGTGTAAGCCTTCATGTTGATTAGGTCAACTACACCATGAACGGTCTTCTCAAAGCCGATAGGTAGATGAATCGGTAGTGCATTCTTACTCAAGCGCTGATGCACTGAATCTAGCGACTTGTAGAAATCGCCACCAATCTGATTAATCTTATTGATAAAGATCAAGCGTGGTACGTTGTACTTGTTAGCCTGGCGCCAAACGGTCTCAGTCTGAGCCTCGACACCCATCTTGCCATCTAGCACACAAACAGCACCATCAAGCACACGTAGAGAGCGCTCAACCTCAGCGGTAAAATCGATGTGCCCTGGTGTATCAATGATGTTGATGTGGCAACCTTCCCAGTAACAGGTAACAGCGGCTGAGGCAATGGTAATACCGCGCTCACGCTCCTGATCCATGAAGTCAGTCACAGTTTCGCCGTCGTGCACAGCGCCGATCTTGTGTACCAAACCAGTACGATACAAGATACCTTCAGTGGTAGTAGTCTTGCCGGCGTCGATGTGGGCAATAATACCGATGTTGCGGAATTTGTCCAATGGAGTATTAATTTCTGCCATATATCCTTCTTTATTAAACTATCTTTTCTAAAACCAACTCAGACGAACCGTCATTATAGACGATTCGTCATGTCGGTAACTAAACACGTGCAAAGTGTGCAAATGCGCGGTTAGCTTCAGCCATACGGTGAGTATCTTCCTTCTTCTTGAAGGCTGCACCAGTTTGGTTGACAGCGTCCACGATTTCAGCAGCTAGGCGCTGCTCATATGGCATACCCTTGCGAGCACGAGCAGCCTGAACTAGCCACATAAAGGCGTAATGCTCTTGGCGGCGACCCTTAATCGGGAATGGAATCTGATAGTTAGCACCACCAACACGGCGACTCTTAACTTCATATTCAGGTGAAATGTTCTTCATTGCGGTCTCTAGAACCTCTAGTGGGTTCTCGCTCTTCACCTTCTTAGCAGCAATCTCTAGAGCACTGTAAACCATACGCTCAGCAGCTAGTTTCTTACCGTCTAGCATTGACTTGTTAATTAAACGCTGCACCAACACGCTATTGTACTTGCGATCAGGATTGATGCGACGTGCTAGAGACTTAGTTGTTTTACGCGGCATGATTATTTGTCTCCTTTCTTAGCACCGTACTTACTGCGACCACGTTTGCGGCCATCAACACCTTGTAGGTCTAGTGCACCACGCACGATGTGGTAACGCACACCCGGTAAATCTGGCACACGACCACCGCGTACTAGAACAACGGCGTGCTCCTGTAGGTTGTGCTTTTCACCACCGATATAAGCCCAGACTTCCTGTCCATTAGTTAGACGGACACGAGCAACCTTGCGCATTGCCGAGTTCGGCTTCTTTGGTGTCTTAGTGGTGACCTTTACGCACACACCGCGCTTTAAAGGACCATTCTGGTTATAAATACGAGTCTTTAGTGTATTCTGGATCGTCAGTAGCGCAGGCGACTTACTCTTCTTAGCAGCGCGTTTGCGTGGCTTACGAACCAACTGATTGATTGTAGGCATTGAACTCCCTCTAATCTTAAACCAATATTAACAGCGTTTCTCCATCCCAGCACGAATAAGAAACCTTGAAACTCAATTTATAGATTAGCACTTTTTAGCGCAGAATTCAAGATGCCAGATGCGACATCACAACAATCCACACGGCGATATATTTGTATGGAAATCGATCCAAAACTCAACCTCGGCTTCACGTCGCGTAATATCATCCGACGACATGCCCGTACACGGTTTGCTCAGTACAGGATCGCCAATGACCTTATCTAGGTCATTAGTCAATAACCGCATAGTTGGTAAATCGGCATCGTCAATAAAGACTTTATTATTAGCCATATCACGCAACACATCAATTAGTCCTAACAGCATAAACCATGGTGACTCGCCTTCGTAGTCCGTTAAATCAGTTGACAGACCGGCTTCATCTCTAATGAACCATAATATGGCGTATTCTTTGAATAAATCCTTATATTCGTCCTTATTCAATATAAGACTCAGACTTTCAGCAGCATCTTGGCGCACATCAATGCTTTGACGGCTATTGTCACGCATAATAGTGCTTTTGTTGTAGAATCTGTCTATAATATGACGGCGAATAAATTCTTTCAACTGAGAATTCGTCTTGAGCTCATTGTAGGGTGCACCATTGACTAGATCTGCTAGGTTATTCAGTGCTTCATGTAGTTCTGATATGCCACTAAAATTTCGATCAGTCGTTTTAGCGTTGGCGATTTTATAGACAATTGATTTACACTGGTTTATAGCAGAGTATTTATCGATCAGCTCAACAATCAACGGCGCTGAAAATAGCTCGAGTGCTCGCTCTCCCGCCAAGTGCAATTCGCCCAATCGACCATCATCCAAATCGATGCTCATACATGGGCACAAGATTTGCGCTAAATTACCTTGTAATTTAAGGATAGTACCGCGATCCGAGTTATTCATTCCTATCATTGCTTATCTCTTGAAATCATCTAAAAACGGGTCCAAACCAAACAATTCAATCTGGTGCAATACATTACCAAAGCTATCTCTAGTTATATCGTGCTTGTCTGCAGCATCAGAGGATAACTCATATTCACGACTGTCGCAAACAGCATTGATTTCCATCCAGTCAATTGGCTTATCGCCCAATATAACGCCAAGGTTAAAGGACATGTCTGCAAGATACGCCAATACCTTCTGATCATCATTATATTCAATAGCGCCTTCAATAAATGTCTTTGCCAGCTGAGCTAAATTTTCAGCCTTATACTTCTCGTCCATACATTCATTATATAATCATCCAGCCAGCCGCAGCGTCTAGGCGAACTGATAACTCTGTCTACCTCATCACTATCGCCATCCTTATCCAGTAAAAAGTTCATTATCTATATATTACCACAAAGAAAAGCCGAGTACTTATATAGCACTCGGCTTACTGGAAGGCACATGTGCGGTCAGCACCGCGTCCAACATCGCTCTTACGAGCAACTTGACGCTAGCTAGCGTTGGTGAAGTTCTGAGCGCCGTGAGCTTCACCGGGCTGACGGTCATAAATAACTCTACCAGACGAGTTAACGCAACAATGACCATGTCCCGGACCATCAGGCGCACCATATCCACCAAAGTAGATGTTAATCGTTCCATTGGTATCTCGTTTGACTAGAACGTCATCCAGATACTGCGAAGGCACATCCGCCTTGCGGGCAATCTCACGATCGCTTTCGCGTCGTTGATCGCGCCTTGATTGAACCTCGTTGCGGCGATGAATATACGCCTCGTGCTTTTTATCAAACTCCGACTTAAGTACATAGTACTTGTCGCGTAGATTCTGACGCTCAGTCTTAATAGCATTGTACTTATCATGCAGCGATCGCCACTCTGACTTTGCAGCGAGAAATTCCGAACGCAGACTTTCGTGCTTCGACCAACAGCTATCAGTTTTCGCCTTTGCACCGTGTAATTGCTCTACAGCCTCATTCTGATTACTGGCAACCTCACGACGGCGCTCCACCAAATTCTGGAATTCTTTATTGTACTGATGGCATTCATCCATCAGACGATAAGCTTTATCGGAACACTCCTTAGCGAGTTCACCGTTATGTTTTTTATAGGCACGCTTAGATCTCTTAAACGCATCACTAGCCATAGAGTAACGCTCGTCTGCTTTTTCTCGAGCAGCGCCAATCTTCTGAGTCAAGTTCTTATACTCGTCATCACGACTATGATCCATAGATTCCCAAACACGCCTCTGATACGAACGTGCAGACTGCAAATCCTGCCACGCCGACTTCATATCGTCGTGCAAATCATTCATGCGTTCAAAGGCCTCATTCATCTGGTAGCGCAAGCTGTTCTTACGCTCATTTACAGTATTCATCAGCCCTCGCGTGGCTTTCATCTGCTCGAACGCCGCATCCATATCCGCCTTCAGCGTATCCAGCTCGGTATCACGAGCCATGATAATCACCTTCCTAAGTTGAAATGTACAATATAGCTATTTTAAAATAGCTATATTTATATTATCACAAATAACCCATCACCTTACCGCCTTTGTTTCTATGGTGAATCCATTAATGGCCCATGGACTAGCTCAACAGAATAAAGACTGACACACTGTAGTATAATAGATAAAAGATATAGGAAGAGGACATAGGAGGAGAGGTAATTACATGGATAACAATCCAAGAAATGGGGCAGACGACTTGAGCAATAGTAGCCACAAGGAGACCGATAGCAAATACCAGATTAAGACCACAAAAATTGTCTATCCGCAGGTTTACTCGTATACTCTACCGGATTTACCACAATACAATGGCGCACAGAAAATTGGCTACACCGAGCGTCAAAACGTCGACGACCGTATCCGCGAGCAGGTTCATACCCCTGCTGTCGATCTGCGCTATATCAAACAGTGGTATGCACCCGCCTTCTACCTAGATACCAATAACCAGCCTACTAGCAAGTCTTTCATTGACAAAGACTTTCATCGCTATCTACGCGCCGAACATATCAACCAGCGCAAAGACCTACCCGGCGAAGAGTGGTTTGACTTCACGAACGACCCTGCCCAGTCAAAAATCTTATTTGATAATTTCCGCCGCACTTACAACACGATTGCTCAGGGCGAGAAAATTCCATATAAGCTCCGTCCAGAACAAGAGGCTGCGGTTACCAAAGCCTTAACATACTTCCGCAGTCACAGTGACAATAACGATACCGACGAACAGCCTGCCTTCCTGTGGAACGCCAAGCCACGTTTCGGCAAAACACTCGCCGCCTATGATTTAGCCAAACGACTGAACGCCAAGAGCGTGCTAATCGTTACCAACCGCCCTGCCATTGCCAATAGCTGGTATGACGATTACGCCAAATTTGTTGAAGGCTACGAATTCGTGTCTGCCACTAGCAGCCTGAGCGATCGACCAACCCTCACGCGCGAGCAATTCATTTTACGCAACGCCGACCACGACAACAACCTACGCCAAATCACCTTCTTGTCACTGCAAGACTTAAAGGGTAGCCACTACTTCGGCGGAAAAATCGACAAACTTAAGTGGGTAGCAGACTTACATTGGGATTTACTAATCATTGACGAAGCACACGAAGGCGTCGACACTAATCGCACCGATGTAGCGCTTGATATTGTTAAGCGCAAGTACACCCTATATCTATCAGGTACGCCATTCAAGATGCTCGCTAGCGAGAAATTCAGCGACGACGCCATCTATAACTGGACATACCTTGACGAGCAACAAGCCAAGCAAGCCGAACTAGTCGCCCTACCTAACGGCGACGACATTGACGCTAGCCACACCAACCTGCCCGACATGCGCCTATTTACCTACCGCATTAGCGAGATGACTACCAACGAGATTAACGAGGGCGTCGACCTAGACGGTGAAGATTGCGATTATGCGTTCGATCTCAATGAGTTCTTTGCCACCAAAAACGGAAAATTCATACACGCAGACGACGTGCGCGCCTTCCTGCATAATCTATCAACAAATACAAAATACCCATTCTCTACACCAGAGCTCAGAAACGAGCTAAAGCACACCTTCTGGTACGTGGGTAACCGTGTCGATAGCTGCAAGGCACTAGCTAAATTGCTTAAAGAAGATCCTGTATTTAAGGATTATGAAGTCATTATTGCCGCAGGCGATGGCAAATCGTTCGAAGAGGAGGCAGATAACTATAACGCCAACGAAAAATCATTCGACCGCGTCAATCACGCCATCAGCGAGCACGACAAGACCATTACACTATCTTGCGGCCAGCTAACCACCGGCGTCACTGTCAAACAATGGTCTGCTGTCTTAATGCTAACAGATATCAAATCACCCGCCTTATACATGCAGGCAGCTTTCCGTGCGCAGAATCCATACGAACATATAGAGACCGTCAATGGCAAATCAGTTATAGTGCGCAAGAAATCAGCCTATCTGTTCGACTTCGCGCCAACGCGTGTGCTAGAAATCTACGGCGAGTTTGCAAACGGGCTACAGCCTGCTGCTGTTGAGGGTAGAATTACCGAAGCCGAGCGCAAAGACAACATTAAACGCCTGCTAAACTTCTTCCCAGTCATTTCCGAAGACACCAACGGCCGAATGATCGAGCTCGACGCCGAGAAGGTTCTAACTTTCCCGAATGCTCTAGCCGCCAAGGATATTGTAAATGCGCGCTTTATGACCAATCTATTATTCAACGATACTATCAAGAACGTATTTAACATACCTAAAGAGGCTGAGGCAATTCTGAGGAAGACAGATATCGTACAAGGCAAGCATATTACGCACAATGACAAGCCTCTAGACCTCGACGAAGCCCGCACACTACACGACAATCGCGAGAAGACGATCAATGAAAACAAACATGCCATCCTAGGTGACAAGATTTACGAGACGGCATATATGAACAATATTGATCGTATCGTCGACAACACCGATCACATCACCGATAAGGACGCCTTAGCCGAAAGTCTGAGTACGGATATAGCAGAACTGTCCGAGAAACCAATCGCCAGAGCCAAGGAAGTCCTAAATCTTACTAAGGCCGAGGTCGATAGCAACCGGCAAAAAGTCCTAGAAGTTCAGCGCAACGCTATTAGTGAATACGTAAATAGCGACCTCAGCAATGATGTTGAGCGCGCAGCCAAGAAGGAAGAGCTAAAGGAGGCACTAAAGAACTCTATCGAGCAGACCGCCGTAGAAGAGCCCGTCACTATGAAAGCCGACCATGATATCGAGAATGAACGTAAGAGCAAAGAGGACGAGATCAAGGATCACTTACGCGCCTTTACCCGTACAATCCCGATGTGTATCATGGCGAATAATACAGGTAGCGAAATAACCATCGACAACTTTGACACCGTCATTTCAGACGCCGACTTTGAGGATCTGACCAACATCACCAAGGAAGAGTTTCACATGTTGCGCGACGGTTTTGATTACACCGATGATAATGGCGCACGCAAGCACTTCGAAGGCGTCTTCAACAGATACCGCTTTAACGCCGCTATTGCCGAATTTGTTAGCGAGAAGAATAAGCTAGGTAAATATTGGTTAGGTGAACAGCGCGATATTTTTGAACTAGTGCCGAACCAGAAGAACAATCAAATCTTTACGCCACGTAAGGTAGTCACCATGATGATTGATGACCTACAAGCGGAGCGCCCCGATCTGTTCAATAGTACTAACAGCCGCTTTATCGACCTGTATATGAAGTCTGGCCTATATATCGCTGAAATCGCCAAACGCTTGTTTAACAACACCCGACATTTCTATAACAGCGACGACGAGTGCATGACCCACATTCTAACCCACCAAGTTTACGGTCTAGCGCCAACCAATATTCTGTACAACATCACAACCGGCTTTATCTTCGGTGGACTACCAAATATCAGCAAAGACAACTTCCAGCAGCTAGACTTACTGCCATACGCTAAGGACGGCACTGCTACAGCGAAATTATATGATGAATTTAATAAGTCAGGAGATTCAATGTTCAAATTTGATGCCGTCGTCGGCAACCCACCGTACCATTACGAAACAGGACGTCGTAAAATACCTATATATCAGAACTTCTTAATGTCAGCTTCAGAGCTTGCACGTTACGGTTGCTTTGTTACACCCGATGGATTTATCAAAGGTGGACAACAGCTTGAACCACTGCGCGACTGGCTGATTACAACTAAACATCTAAAATCCGTCGAGTTTCATAGAGATGAGATATTCAGTAATGTAGCTGTAAATGCAGCAATTACATTATTCGATTACACAACGACAATCGAAAGCCCGTTAAAAACTATAATTGGGCTTGATGGCAAGTTATCTAGTACAGAAAAACTCGACTGGCGATATCGAGATGTCGAAGTCGACAAGAAGAAGTATCAAATACTTAATATTTACGATAAGCTGATGACAAATGAAAGCGTCAATATGAGTAGCCTGATACCTGGGCGGGCACCCTTTGGTCTAAACTCAAAATGCTGGCGTGAAAATCAGGAGAAATTTTACAATAAACCTGATAGTACACACTCCACTAAGATTTTAGTTGGAGAGGGCAAACATGATTTTTACTACATAGATCCAAGCGACAAGTTCGATTATGAAGGATCGGACGGAAGGATTGAGTATGTAAAACTTGACAACTCCGACAAATGGAAAATGGTATTCCCTAAAGCAGGCTTAGTGCGTGAAAAGCCGTTGCCTACATTAATTCTAGAACCGGGTGTAATATTTACAGATAAATACCTTTGCATTTTTGCAAACAGCAAAGATGAGGCTCTGAATGCACAGAAGTACTTTAACTCTAGATTCTATAGAGCAGGTCTAGATTCCAAGATGACATCTTGGAATCTATATAGAAGCTGGCATTCAAATATTCCAGTACAGGACTTCACAGACCATTCAGATATAGACTGGAATAGCGATATAGACGGTCAGCTGTTCAAAAAATATAAATTTACAGAGCAGGATATAGAATTAATAACGAACTATATTAAATAACACCACCAAGCTATGCCTAATCAATATCCACCTATCGACATCCTAGAGAACTCACTGCGGCGCCGTGGGCGGATTTTGGATATCCTGCTGACTGATCGGACTAGGACTACTGAGCGCAAAACCCACAATATTATATGGGCAACCGATAGCTACACATACTTATGGCACAAAAAATGTTGTAAAAATCCCTATTGCCCCGAGGCAGAAATACAGCACGACCAGATCACTGGTATGAATGGCAATCTAATCCAGCCTCGCGCCGCCAAGAGTCGCGAAGAACAGCGTGCACGCACCAAAGACAAAGCAGAGGTTTTTACGCCATTATCCGTGGTAAAGCAGATGAATAACGACATCATGCATAGCCTGAACCTACCCAAAGATCATACATGGCGCGATTTCATCGCTGCGCGTTGGTTAGAAATCGCCTGTGGCGAAGCACCGTTCATCGCCAGCCGCTACAATCCGGTTGCTAACACGCAAAAGATTATTAAGCCTGAAAACCGCGTGGGATTTTTAGACGAAAAGCTAAAGCTAGTTAATAAATACTGTGACAGTAAAGATGAATGGCTGGCTAATGCCGAGATTGCATTAAAGGCTTGTTATGGTTACGAATGGCAAGGCGATAGTCTACTAATTGCGCGCGAGAATATCCTGATGACCATGAATGATTTTTACAAAATCAAGTTCGAATCTGATCCCAATATCGAGAGCCAAGCCGCCAAGGACGGCGGTCTTACCACCGAACAATTAGAACACTTTGCAGAGATTGCTAGCTGGAACATCTTTCAGATGGACGGGTTGCGCTATGTTATACCTATGACCTGCAAAAACACGACGCCGCAGAAGCAACGTCGTGCGTCAAATACGCTATTTGATATGAGTAAAGTGCCGGTTGCCGTGGGCAAGTCCGAGCAGCTACAGCTAAAGATCGAACAATGCCCTGGCTGCCGCACAAACAACCCCACCAAACACAATGGTGTCTATGTCAAAATCATGGATTGGCATAGCAACAAGACTATTAAATTCTATAAATTAGCTCAAAGCTAACTAGGGTTAACTAAAAGTCAGTAATGACTATCGACAACTATAGATAGCTATCTATAGTTCGTACTATTTCGCAATCTCTATTTTAGTGCAACCGTCGGTATTGTCTACGGCAAAATCCTGGCACTGATAAAGTGTTAGATTGTCAATATCGTCACCCGATACCGTCATACTAGCTTTACCGTCGCTATCCTTAGCAGTCATTATAACGTCACCATCGGTAGTGCCTGTCAAGACATAGCTATACGTGTCAGGACTACGAAATGCCGCCGTATCTAGACGAATGTCACCCTTAGCGCCTAATAGCGCTAGCGAGCCCTGCTCGCTAAACACGACGCCTTTGGCTTTATCGGCGCTCACTGCCTGATAGGCAAAGTCATAGCTCATCGAATAGGCGTATTTACCGTTACCACTAATCTGATCCCAGCAGTCTTGATCAGCTAGCACGTATTTCATATTCGGCCCACCAATCTGATCATAGCCCGTGATATCACTAGCACCCGTTAACTTATCCTTCTCAATCTGCCATTTACTGCCTGACTGAGAAATCAACGTCTTTGTGTTCTGATTAGCATTCATGTTTTCCAATATCGGGCGTTTGCTCTCGTTGGTGCGCTTAGCATTATATTCATCACAAAACTTCTGCGCAGTAGCGTTTAGCTCTTTCACAGCCCGATCGTTAGCAACTGTATCGTCAGTATGTTCAACAGACGACCTCGGCACCACGATCGGAATATTATCTGGCTTGCTATCTAATAACATAATTACACCCACAGCACCGACGGCCAGCGCAATTATTAATGTAATTACCGCAATGACTGTCGCGTTGCCGTGTTCATCATTATTTTGCCAGTTTTTAATCATGTTTATATTATATCAGGATTGACCCAAAACGCGATCTACTAATTTCTCTAATGCTTGATCAGCAGGTTCGCGGATAATTTCATCAGCAATATTATCTTGCCCAGTCGGGTCGGTACTAACGATTATCACTTCCTTGCTCAAGGCTTTTGCCTGAATCGGAATGCCTGCCGCTGGATACACCATCAGACTAGAGCCTACGCACCACAGCTCATCACAGTCGCGTAGGTCAACACCAGCAATCCGCGATAACATCACCTCGTCCAGCGGCTCGCCAAAGAAGACGATGTCGGGCTTTAATATACCGTTGCAGCCCGGCTCGATACAATGCGGATCAGGGTTATTGTCTAGCTGGTCGCAGATATCCTTAGTGTCGTAATAGCGGTGGCAATTTAGACAAATAGATTTGTCTATGCGACCATGCAACTGGCGGATCTTACCCTGATGTATACCTGCCTTCTTCTCTAACATATCGAAGTTTTGAGTCATTACCGATATTAAGCCGCCCTCATCATCTAGACGCTTTAGCAACCAGTGCGCACGCGTCGGCTTAGCATCCCACGCCGGCGACACAGCCAGCCAGCGCCACAAGAGCTCGCGCGACTTCTTGCTGCGACAGAATCGGTCAATTTCGAAGGCGTCGCGCACATCAGCCGCCGTTTTCCATGCGCCACCCTTACCGCGAAAAGTCGGTATACCGGCGCCCGCACTCATACCTGCACCAACTAGTACACAAACACGTTTTGGTATTTTACACATACTATTATTATATTGCATTTTCAAATATTCGGCATATAATGCAGTTATTACCAAAATTGAGGTACGAACTTTAAGGAGAAAAATGTCAGCATTTAGCCACACACCGAAAACACTGATATTCTCGGATTACGATGGAGTAGTAAACCCCTTACAACCATTTCAATTTGACGAAAATTCATTTGTAGCCGACCGTAGACAGGGAGACTTGGATTGGTCAGAGGAGCTAGTGCGTTCAATTAACCAGATCGCATCTAATGATCAAATTTGTTGGCACTGGCTGACTAGTAATCACCAATGGATGGACTGGATTTGTGAAAATCTAGGTATTGATTACAGTCTTACCGCTACCGATGATTACGGTCGTGGCGGCTATCCTGACAATAAGTTAGATGTAATAATTCGGGCTATTCTTAGCAACGATAAGTGTGATGTAACTTGTCCGATTATTTGGATTGACGATGATTTGGGTAAATATTATAACAACGGTCATACTATGCGCAAGCTTAGCCAATTAGTAAAAACTACCCATAGCGATGTCCTGATGGTACAGCCTAACCGCCATGCTGGCATTAGTCGCTCGCAGTGGAACTGTATTATAAATTTTGCCTTACATCCAAATTCACGACGAACTAACAGCGTCACATACCTGAAGCCCGATTACTCCGAATAACTAGCTATCAGGCACTAGCCCCACTCTATATAGTGGGGCTATTAATTTACTACCTGATAGTTTCCGTATTTATTGATACCTGTTTGGCATGCCGACCATAGACCCTTGCCTGCGCCACGGGCTGCATCCTGAGCACTGCTAAATTGGTTGACATACTTGAATTGTTGCCCGCTGAAAATATATAGCATACCATAGCCGTCCTCGATCAGCTGCATATTATAATTTGTACCGTCGGCTAGATAAATATAACGTAAGTAGCGACCATACATGTCGGTATCACCCGATACGTCGTCGCCTTCAATATATACAGTCTGACCTCTAAGCGCCTTAGTGTGATTAGACGACTCATTGCCGTAACATTGATGTTTCTTGGTGCTCTCGGGCGTATCGACACCAATTAAGCGAATACGCTGTGGCAAGCAGTCCACGTACAGTGTGTCGCCATCCGACACACGCCCAACGGTGCATTTCTGCAGTTTCGTATAGTCGGCATTGGTGTGATTAGCAGGTGCAATAACCTGAGTAGGTTGATTATTGGTTGGCGTGTTATTTGGTGCGGATGTAGGCTGAGTGGCGTTAGAATTGTCGTTTGACTGGTTGTCGCTACGGCTATCGTTATTGTTATTATTATTTACGCTATCACTAGAGTTCTTGTTAGACCATTTGGTCAAGTATTTAGCGTAAATCTGCTTCACCATAGCAGGCGCATTGGTCTTTTCAGAACCAACGCGCGTAAACAGCTCGTCATCAACGTCTGCATAATCATACCCATACGAGATAATTTGATTAACTAAATCGTTATATT
The DNA here is from genome assembly GCA_958399925.1 of uncultured Candidatus Saccharibacteria bacterium. GTDB lineage: Bacteria > Patescibacteriota > Saccharimonadia > Saccharimonadales > Saccharimonadaceae > Nanoperiomorbus. Next base: position 171,306 of record CATXOC010000002.1, read on the forward strand.
CGCTAGATAGTTCAGTAAAAATCTGTTGCTGCTCGTTTACGGGCAAGCGATAATAAACAGCGTGCAGGAATTCGTGCACCAAGGTTGATTCGGGTGACTCCTTAAACTGATTATACAGTGGGTCATCCGCCTGCAGTAACGACACACTTTCTTTACCGTTGATTTGCACCCAGCAGCCAAAGATAGCCTCACCCTCTGCTAGTTGGCCAACGTTGCAAGCCTTAGCTACTCCAGCTTCATTTGCAAAGGTCGGATTTAGTTTACCCAGCAACTTTTGACCTTCGTCTGTGAAGCCAACACAGTTTATCAGCCCCTGGATCGTCGACTTATCCGAACAGTCAGTTTTATAGTGTGAGTCCTTGTTTACAGGCGTTGAACGTGGTCCGTGATAGGTCGTAACAAATGTCGGGTTATTACGATATTGGTAGCGCCAATAGTTTTCACGTAGATATAGAGCAACTAGCAGTCCGACGATTACTAACGCACAGACTGCTAAAGTAATTTGCCACCAAGTTACGCCAGGTACATACCCCTGTCGATAAACTGGTTGAGCGATCCGCACGCGCTGATGTTCCCACTGGCGGTCGCGCCTCCATTCACGCACTTTTTCCTGTATTTTATATAGCCATAATGGTTCACGCATTTACATTACCCCTATTTCTTACCATGACCATTAGAATGGATGCTTGCTATTGTAATCGGCAATAATCCCATTTAGCGTGTCGACACTGATGTGTGATTTTGCATTAACCAGCATAGCCACTTGACCCTGCACCTGTGACCGAGCCTCATTCACATTATTTACTAGACGACTGCTAATACCACCAACATTGTTTAGATCGTGACCGCTAGCTTCTAGACGACTCAGTTGTCTAGAGATGCGCTCGTGCTCACGATGCACATCCTCAACCTTTTTGTCGTAAACTTTACGCGCGTCTTCGTACTCCCTGCGGAGTCGATTTGATTCACGCTCAGAGGCCTTAGCTTGTTGCTTTAATTTACGCGCTTCCGCCTTAGCCTGTTGCTTTTCTTGTCGTTCTTGCATACGCTGGCGACGAGCGAGCTCCCGCTCTTCACGCTTGCGCTTCATCTCTTCCATGCGACGACGCCGCATCACACTGTATCGACTCTTCTTGTTATCGATATTGTCGAGCATTTCAAAATACATATCTGATTTGAAAAAGTTACGAATACCGTACATCGCAAACAAGCCAGCGCCGAGATACAGAATAAGCATAATTGGGGCTGTAACCAAGTCCATTAAACGAATCTTAGTGCCAGCCAGCAGAGCATCGTCTTCACCTAGCTCTAGAATGTAGCCCGACACAATACGTAATATCATTAGGATAAAGCCAAGAATCAGCCACAATAGTACCTCGGGCTTTTTATACCATGGCTGAGTTAGCCCTGTCTCAGGCACATGCGCCTCTTTGTAACCCTGAAAGCCCATAAGCATGATCATCGCTGACAAGCCGATAACCGCACTCAATACAGTCGATGACGCAGTACTTATACCAAGTATACGTCCCAGCACATCCTGCAAAAACGTTATGTCAACCATCGACACAATTAATCCAACAGCAGCAAAAGCGATTAACGCACCACCCGAATGACGCACACCGCTATCACGTAGCGTCACTAAACGTTTTTGCCGTTTAGTCATTTCTTGCTGATACGCCTCTTGCTCATGTTGCTCGCGCTCTTGGCGTTCTGCTTCACGTCGCTTTAGAGTTTCTGACTTTTGGCGATCTTCCTCGGCAACAGCTGCACGACGTTGCACCCGCTTTTGCTCGTCAAGCTGCGCTCGATTACGCGATTGGATCAGAGCTAGTTCCTGACGCCCCTTCTCTTGCTGTATGCTAGCTTTTTGCTTTGCTTCGGTTAGCTGAGCCGCTCGCTCGACGTCTTCAACCGACTGCTCTACACTTCGCCTATGCGTAGTGTCGTCCGTTTGCACCACTGTATCTGCTTTATTCTTTACATTAGCATTGCGATTATCATCACTACTACCAACGGTCATTCGCCTTACTCTAGTAACTGCCATGTTATTTCTCCTCTCGTTTTTGCTTCAACGCATCAAAACGCCGCCAAAGGTCGTCATAATTTACGCGATGTGGCCGTTTAGCACCGACCGGAATCCCCGCCTGAGCCGCCTTATTAACATAGTTTTCATAATACCAACTTAGTTCGCTAATCTGACTATCAAAAGTACCTAGCTCACGTTCGACGTCGCCATATTGATCTGAATACATTCCACCAACTTCGGTACGCTGACCTGTAGTTGCACTAATAATTTCATTTTTAATCGGTTTGAAACGACTGTCGATTGTCGATAGGTATAGAGCAATCCCCTCACCATTTAGCTCGCCACGCCGAATCATTTTGCGCGCCTCACGAACTGTCTGTTTGCGTGCCTTCACTAATCGTCGACTGACTGTTTCATCGCTAATAGTATAGTGTCTTCGCCAAAATATCATTTACCCTCCTTTTTCTTGTCGCTATCCTTAAACAAGATGTCAATGTTATTCTTAAATAATGTATCAATGTATAGACGGGTACGCGCCTCCGCCCAGGTCTTGATTGAGTTGCAGTTATTGCGGTAGATCTTATTAATTGTATCCAGTGTACTCTTAGCGTTTCTTAATTCATCTTGAAGGTGCGCTAGGCTAGCCTCCGCCTCGGTAATCTCATTTGTCGCATCGTTCAGTCGTCGCTCGACCTCAGCTCTTTTAACGAAGTTATCACCAAGCTTATCTAACTGTTCGGCTAGTTGGCTTCGTTTAGATTCCAAGTCCTCTAATACTCGTTTCTTAGTTACTACAGCACAATCAGCGCTTTCGACTAGTTCTTGTTGTTCTGCTGTCGCGGTGCTATAACAGCCTAGCTCTTTATTAAGCTTTAGCTCTGCCTCAGATTTTATTAGCTTTAAGTATCTAGTAGTCTTGTTGCGCCGATAGTTGATAATATCCTTGCGTCTGTCACGGCGAGCATTGCGACGATCACGCAATCGCAACGGCAAGCCATAACGCAAGTTAATCGCTTGATACTTCACAGCCATGCTAGTCTCGGCACTCCTGGCTATCGCGCTGAATCGTAACCTTGATCATGCGGTTGCGTTGATCCGTTATGTCTTGCGATTCGCTGTCGCTATATTCGTACGGACCATTGCCTTTGCCGTTTGCGGTAATTTTATCCGGCGTTAAGCCACGCTCAATTAGCAAATCTTTCATGGCGTTAGCGCGGTCAGCTGACAAGTTGGTGTTGCTTGTTTGACGATGCGCAATGTAGCCATCAACGACAATCGCCTTCACTCTATCCTTATTTTGATTGTAGACGCCAACGATTTGGTCGGCTATCTTGGCTGCATCGCTAGCGCTGACAAAGCTGGCCTGGTTAGTATTAAATTTTAGCTTGCTATCATCATAAGTTAGCTCGACATCACCACAGCCTGTATCAGTTGGGTTAACAGTATATGGTGTATCAACAGAACTTCCGCGTAAGGACGCCTTTGCTGCCTCTGCCTTGCCACCTAACTTTTCTATCAGCTTCGTATAGATATTTCGCACGCCCTCACGCTGGCTGCTAGACAAGTTTTTCTGCGGCAAAACAACATCACCTAAACCATAAAACGTAACCTTGGTGTTCTTTAGCTCTCCCTCATGATCTTCGGCAGCAGCCTCAATTGCTGAATTTTCCGCCGCCTCATCTTTATTCGTCAATAGATTTGTACCGACAAAGCTTAGATCACCACTATCCGACAAACCTGATCCGATCACCAAAATACTGTTAGCGCTCTTACTTGAAGAACCGGATTCGTCGTCGCCCTCGCTAACGCTGCTTAGTTCATCATTCGCCCTTAGAATTGCCTCTAGATAATTTGCGCCGCTGGTTTTCGGCTTGATATTGGCAATCTGTTTATTTAGCGCATCAATATTCTTCTTTACGTCAATTTCTGCATTCTTGCTATTCTCGCTAATGCTTTTTAGTACACTAGAGTCCCAATCGACAACATATGGGTCACCGTCCGCCTCGATGATACTAATCTGCATGCCATTGCCATCACCTTCATCGCCTGCATGTTTTAACATTATATTTTTAAGCACCTTTTTAGCTTCGCCGCTGATCTTAGCCTGTGGTGTGTTCTGTGTATTACCCACGACTATGGCAATTTTATTAGACGATGGAGCCTCATAGGTTGCCACCCAATACGAAAATCCGATTAAGCCAAGCGCAAAAACTACACCACCGACAACCCAGCCCTTAACAAACTCGATTGTCCCCATCCAATAAATTTCTTTACAGATTTTAATACAGACTGCAATTAGTCCGATTAGCAGCCCCGCTATACCCACACCAAAAAGCGGTTGCCGTGCAATATTACTCAGAATACTTTCCATAATAGTTATGTCTAACTATAGCAGATTTAGTCAGGTTAGACAATATCAATCGTCTATGCGGCGTTACAGAACGCGATTGACTTCTTCGAGGGTGGTTTCGCCCTTCAAAGCCTTTAACACACCCTTTTGCAACATGGTAACCATGCCGTTGTTGCGTGCTGCCCTAGTAATAGCCTCGGCATTCACATCATACGGCGAGCCGCTAATTAGTCTAATAATCGCATCATTGACAGTTAGCTGCTCCATTAGCACTGTTCGCCCCTTGTAGCCGAAAGGATTCTCTTCGCTAGTACCTGGGCGATACAGCACAATATTATTCAAATCTGGCTGCTCTTCGTAGCTAGCAGGTAAGTCTGCCAGGGCGTTACGTATCCACTGCTTCGTCGCTTCGTCCGGCTCGTAAGGAATCTTTGTTTCATCATCTAGTCGCCGCACTAGGCGCTGACCGATCACCAGACGAATTGAAGTTGTAAACACTGGGTTAACGCCAATCATATCAATGATACGCGCGAAGGCCGCGCCTGCATCCTGAGCGTGAAAGGTTGCCAGCAGTAAGTGACCTGTAATAGCCGCTTGAATCGCCGTACGAGCCGTGTCGACATCACGAATTTCACCGACCATCACTACGTCGGGGTCGAGACGTAAAATTGTACGCACATTATCCGCAAACGACTGGCCGTGCGTCGTATCAACCGGAATCTGCGTCACACCAGGAATATCGAACTCAACTGGGTCTTCTAGCGTTAGAATCTTGCGCGTCGTATCGTTTAACGCATTCAGAATGCTATATAGCGTCGTTGACTTACCGGAGCCAGTTGGACCAACCACCATCACCATGCCATGTGGGTGCGAGATAATTTGCTCTAGCTCAGCTTTCTCGTTGTCACTGAGACCTAACACATCCATATTCAACATCTCTGCACGAAAGTTAAACAGACGAATCACAGCATCTTGACCATAATTAGTTGGCACTGTTTCAATACGCATATTCAGCGTGTGGTTAGCATCCTCGTTTTGTACAGACGATGACGCCAAACTACCCGTACCGCCGACCAAGTTAAATGACCGTCTAAGATCGCCAATCTCACGTACAATATGACCCGACTGAGCAGTTACAGCAGCTCGCGATAGATTAGCTGCCGAGGCAATTGAAGCAAACAGAATACGGTATTTATCATGCGACAGCGTAGCAATCGGGTGCAGAGTGCCATCAATACGGAAACGGATCCGCACCTGAGTACGCCCGTTCTCAAGGTGAATATCCGATGCACCCAACATATCAGCCTGTAAAATCAGGTAGTTCAAAATATCATCAGGGCGCACTTTTTCTAGCTCGTCACTAACCTTCTTGAAGGTATCACTGTTACCCTCTGATGAAATCTCCACATTATGGTAGACCACTTCTTTGGGCGGATCATAACGTAGCATCAACGCCTTGAATGACGAGTCTGAAATCAGACGATACTGCACTGAAATCTGATTAGCAGTTGCCGCGTCGTTGATCTCTTTTAGCTTCGATTCCGGCGTCGATAGCGTTATAGCATACAGCGCTGGGCTGGTCTCGGTCGGCTTGCGCATCGGCACCATCTTGTACGCATACATGTCAGCAATCGACATCATATCCAGTATTAACGGCATGGTTTGCTCAGTGGAGCGCAGGTCAATGTACTGAACACCTAGAATTGCGGCACGGCGCTCTGTATTTTGCTCATCGGTTTCACGAAAGCGCTTAGCTTGCTCGATAGGATCGTTATACATGATTCTATTTTAGCACAAGCACTACTATTGGTTTATACTATTAATATATGGTTAAATCTCGCGAATTTACGAAACAACAGCGCGACATTGTATTGCTGCTACATAATATCCGATCAGTCCAGAATGTCGGAGCAATTATGCGCACCTGTGAATGCCTAGGTGTCAAACAGTGTTACGCTACTGGCTACACGCCAAATTTAGAATTTGCTACCGATGGCTCAAATCTGCCAATCTTGCCACACGTCAAAGTAAAGCTCGAACGCGAGCTACATCGCAGTGCCCTTGGCGCCGAGCAATTAGTCAAGCTTAGCTATCGCCCTGATATTAATCAATTGATACGGGATCTAAAGCAGTCTGGCTATCGTTTAATTGGATTAGAACAGAATCAGCGATCAGTTGTTCTAAGTGATTATCACGCCCCAGCTAAAATCGCACTGCTCTTAGGCGAAGAGGTGCACGGCATAACCAGCGATCTTCTCGAGCAGTGTGATGATTTAATTGAAATTCCAATGTTTGGCGTAAAGGAAAGTTATAACGTTTCCGTTGCCACTGGAATAGCGCTCTATAGTCTAACTATTTCTTCGTTACCGAAGTTACCTCAATGATAAACTTTAGCGGCGTATTAGCAGGAATAGTACCGTTGCCGCTCTCGCCGTAAGCCTTATCTGATGGAATTGACAGTAAGTAGATACCGCCAGCACGCTTGCCTTCAAGACCCTCTACCCAGCCAGAAATTAGCGAACCATCTTCTAGCTTGAATTCAGTCGGCGTAGCATCACTGCCTTCTGATTTAGTGCTATCAAAAATTGTACCGTTCGGCATCCAACCAGTATAGTTAACCTTCACAGTATCACCTTTTGAAACAGTAGCGCCATCACCCTCTTTCAACGTTTCAACTGCTAGATCTTTTACGTCATCAGCATTAAAGCTAGCCACGCGGTCTTTGTAATCGTCACTGAAAATGCGCTTTTTCTTCTGTGCTTCCTCTTGCTGCTTTTTATACTGCTTCATGTATTCTTCATACTGCTGATTAACCTTGTCGTTGGCCACAGTGTTAGGATCGGTCTTTGGATCGACAGCGCCTAGAATCATCGAGGCGAAGCCAGCAATCGTAAACACCAGCATCATTATAGCAATTACCCAGATACCGATGCGCTGTGCCTTTGGCGTTTTGTGGTATGAACTCATTATTACCCCCTCTATTTCTAGATTACTTTAGCATTTATTTCGGTTGCATGTTTCTCGATACGATGCATTACCGCATTGACGTCATCGATTTTTATAGTCTTGTCGCGGTCGTGAAAATCGATGTGCAGTGTTACATTCTTTGTCGCTTCATCAAGCGCAAAAATTCCCGCTGGTGTTACCGTATATGCAATATGGTCACCGACGTGAGTTAGCTGCTTCTGTACATAATTCAGCACTTGTTCAAATGACGTATTAGCCATTACACGCAAAGTCACATCACGTGACGTTCCCTGGTAACGCATCACTGGCGTATATTCCTTGTCCGTTAGCTGCTTTAGATCAATCTGTTTAGTCAGCAGTATAAAGCCTGCCGTATAATTAGGCAGTTTAAATTCACGTCGCACCTTGCCGTTAAATTCGCCCATTACACCAACCAGCTGACCGTTCAGATAAACCGTTGCCGCACGCTTTGATTCGAATAGGTTGAGCGAGCTATCTAAATCCTCAGCTTGGTCTAGGCGTACGTACGACAAACTTTCGTGTCCAAATACGTAATTCAGGATGTGTTTCATCTGATAGAACGCCGATCCTTGGCTTTCCTTAGAAGTCAGCACGCCTGCTACCTGCGGTATTTCCGCAGGCAAGTTTGCCTCATCAGAATCCATTTGACCCTGACGATGTACTTTTCCAACCTCGAATAGCATAAAGTCGTCATAGCCCGCCCGCAAATTATCGCGTGCCAACTCAACTAGGTTGGGCAGTAAGCTGCGACGATAGTACTGCAAATTCGGTGAGATTGCGTTGACTATCCTAAATGCCTTGGTCTTATCGTCGCCAACTTTGTCTAACAGATCGCCATGAATGAATGAGTAGCTATAGACCTCGTTACCGCCAGACTCGCGCAAACGCTTACGCAACTCCATCTCAACTACATATTGCGGGTCAACCTCTGCCGCGCTAAAGTCACGTTGCGGGCTAGTCGCTGTAATAGCATCATAACTGTTTACCCTGCCGATGTCTTCTATAACATCCTCATTAATACGTAGATCCGTCCGCCACCATGGAGCAGTGGCACGCAACCGATTATCGTCCACGTCTATATCGTCATACTGCAGATTATGCAGAGTCGAGCTAATCAATTCTGGTGTGTAACCACCATCAATATGGCCCAGCACATCAGTAACTAGCTTTGTTGGCATATCGAATTTGTTAACCGAAGGCTTAATCGGATAGCTGTCTACGACATTACTAATTGCATGACCACCAGCATATTTCTCTAGCATTGCCACTGTACGGAGTAATACTGGATGAGTTAACGGACTTGGCTGACCCTTGGTAAATCTAGTGATTGCTTCGCTAAAGATACCGTGGCGGAACTGTGTGTTGCGTAGATTGTATAGGTTAAAGGTTGCACTCTCGATCAGCACTCTCTTAGTATCCGTAGAGATTTCAGTCGCCTTTCCACCCATTGCACCAGCTAATGCGATAGGCACGCTGTTTTCGCTATTACCCGCCGCAATCACAATATCCTTGTCGGCAAGCTCGATCGTACGACCATCTAGTAGTTCTAGTTTTTCACCCGTCCGACCAGCACGCACAACGATATCTGCCGCCTTAGTCGGCGAGGCTGCGATAACCTTATCTAGGTCAAATGCATGCAGCGGTTGACCGGTTTCCATCATCAGGTAATTTGTAATATCGACTGGCGCCGAAATAGAACGTACGCCAACACGGCTAAGCTCGCTACGCATCAGCTGCGGAAGGTCTCTACCGCCGTCGATGCCATCCATAGCAACACATTCATATCGATTGCATAGCGCTGGGTCAGCAATAGTTACCGATATTGCAGCATCGGATTTATTAGCTACTGCAGCACCGTCCAAGTCGTTAAACCACTCTGGTGCCTTGACTTCCTCGTCAAGGATGGCCGCAACTTCACGTGCAAAGCCGATTACGCCGAAGCAATCAGGGCGATGAGTTAGACTCTTATTTTCAACCTCTAATAAATAATCGTCCAGATTAAATATATCAATAATCGAATCGCCTGGCTGAACGTTCAAATCCGTTACATCCAGAATGCCTTCATGCTCATCCCAGAGATCTAACTCCATTGGACTCGCCATCATACCTTGGCTTAATACACCACGTAATTTGCGAGCACTGAGCATTAACTCGTCATTTGTACCATAGGTTTCCGGTACAATCGTCTTTGGCGGCAACCAAACAGCCTTCATTCCAGCATGGACGTTTGGCGCGCCACAAACAACTTCGACGTAACCATTTTCATCGCGTGGCACATCTGACGTTTTACCACCGTCATCAACACGGCAAATATGTAGGTGGTCACTGTTGGGATGCTTTATGCAGGTTTTTACCTCGACAACCACTGCACCAGCATATTTTGCGTGTAGACTTGTTACACTCTCGATTTCCACCAAGCGCGCGCCAATCAACTTTGCCAACTGATCAATTGGCGGCACGTTTGCGATATATTTCTTTAACCAATTTACTGAGATAATCATATTTTCTATCCTCTATTTGAATTTCCTTAAGAATGCTAGTTTACCTGACTCGAAATGCCGCAGATCCTCAATGCCGTATTTCAACATCACTAAACGTTCAAGGCCGCCGCCCCAAGCAAAGCCACGATACTTAGTTGGATCAATACCAGCCTCCTTTAGTACGTTCGGATGTAGCATGCCGCAGCCCAGCATCTCTAGCCATTCGCCGCCCTTGCCACCGCCACCTAATGCTGCTGGTTTTTCAATCTGGAATTCTAGGCTTGGCTCAGTAAACGGGAAGTAGCCCGGCTGTGTTTTAATATTCAGTTTCTGCCCATAATAGGTCTCAAAGAAGTTCTTCAGTAGCCCCAGCATCTGCCCTAGGTTGGCATCGCGCGATACAAACACACCCTCGATCTGGTTAAAGGTATGATCGTGAGTTACATCAGCATCTTCATTACGGAAAACTCGGCCATAGTGGATTTCCGCAATTTGACCACCCGCCTCTAGCTTCGCTTTACCTGCCTTTAGCGTACGGTTTTCCATAGCTGTTGTATGAGCCGGCGGAATATAGCCCTCCTCAGTCCGGAAGGTATCGTAACCGTCGCGTGCTGGGTGGTTGGGCGGGAAGTTTAAGCTAGTAAACATATGGTAATCATCGTCAATTTGACGCGCCTCATGACACTCAAATCCCATACGCGTAAAAACATCGACAACATGCTGTAGTTCCAATGTCAGCGGGTGCAAGCTACTGTTGTCTATTGGTAGCAGTGTTGGGCGAGTAAACGACTGCGCCTTCGTATCGACGTCAAATGGCGCCGTCACATCTAGCGGCACTACACTAGCCTCTTCTTGCTGCTCGACATATTTATCAGCTGCTGCCTGAATCTCGTTTTTCAGAGCGTTGATTTTTTGACCAAAAGCGGAACGCTCCTCGACTGGCAATTTCGGAATCTCACGATACAATTCCTTCAGTTCTTTGGCCTTCAATAGTTCACGCGGGTCTTCGCCTGCTTTGATCCGGCCAAGAAGATTAGTTTGAACTTCGTCTAAATTCATACCTATTATTTTACCACAGATAGCAAAATAGCTCTCACACGCGAGAGCTATTTTAGGACTACAACCTATAGACTCCTATAGACTAGGCCTCAAATTCTTCAGCAGCATTATCGCTGTTCTTAGCCATCATACGATAAGCTGACACACCGATAGTCATACCAACAACCGCACCTAGTACATAGACAACGATTGGCCATGCAACAGTTGCAAAGTCGCCCCAATGGAAAGCGCTCAGAGCAACAGCTACAGCTGGGTTCAGGATAGCTGTAGAACCAGCAATCGCTAGACCAGCGAATAGACCAAAGCCAACTGCTAGACCCTTAGCAATAGCACACTTACGCTTGCTAAATAGAGCATAGCCAGCACCTAGACCGAAGACAACAGTGCCAAGAATTTCAGCAACTAGCGCACCCCATTCTTGACCCTTCTCTAGGCCTAACTGAGAGTGAATTTTTGGCTTGTAGTTATCAGCAATTTTGACACCAGCCTCAGTGTTAGTATCGATACCAGCCATTTCTGCCATCATCTCAGTAGCAGTCTTACCCTTGGTAATCTCTGTTGTGCCCTGGTTCTTTAGATAGTTCTTGGACCACTCTTCAACGCTACCTGCCTTAGCAAAATCAGCTTCAGTTGCGGCACCTTGCGAAACCGCAATGTTCTTAAGTGCGGTGCCTAAGCTAAAGTTAGCATTAACAACACCCGTCATAGCTAGTATAGCTAATGCCGCGCCAACAAACTGTGCAACAATGTATGCAAATGCCTTGACACCGTCAACTTTCTTGTTGATCCATGCAGCAATGGTAATTGCTGGGTTCAGATGTGCACCCGAAATTGCACCAAACACTATAACTAGAACAGCCAGTGTTAATGCAATACCTAGTGAGCCAAAATACTGATTAGTTGCCAGACTTAGAATAGTTGCAGACAGCACAAAAGTACCGAATGCTTCAGCTAGCATGGCAGCTGGATTTAGTGAGGCAAGACGCTCAGTAATGCTACTCTTTTTCGCTTTGGCGTCGTCGCTGACTTCAGGCTCAGCCACTTCTACAACCTCGACAACTTCTTCGACATCATCGGTATCGACGTCAGCCTCAGCCGCAGCGTTTTTACTTTCTTCGGACTTGACGGCCGTTGATTCGTCATTGACGTCAGCAGCTGCTTCGTCTAGGGTCTTTTTCGTTACGCGCGTCTTAGTCTTGGACGTAGACTTCTTTGAAGACGCACGCTTGCTACTTTTCTTTGTAGCCATATTTACTAATCCCTCCTTAATAATTAAACTACAAGCTTAATTTTAACCGCCCAGTGTAATTTTGTCCATAGTTTATCTGACAATAAACTGGTGCATCACATCAGCCAGCTAATGTATGATATAATTTGCTTATGTCAATCATTTATAATGACAACCAAGAGAAGTCAGAGCTGCAGAAGCGTATCACCGCTGAATTACGCGAGAAGCAAAACCGCAGCAGCAAAGTCGAGGGCGATCCTTATCAACACAAAGACACTTACACGCCTGGCGACGAGTATCAAAAGGATCTAGAGCCCGCAAACATGACTGCCTGGGTATGGATAATTATAGTAGCCATTGCCGTAGGGCTAATTATCTACACAGCGACATTATAAATTACTTATAGACAAGCCATAGGAGGGATAAGTGGAAGAGAAACAAGCCAAGGCTAACGCCGAAGCTAAGCCTGCGAAACAACATAGACTTAACAAGAAACAGCAAAAGACTATCGAATACACCGTTTGGTGTATACTACTGCTAATTGTTCTAGCGGTAGCTAGCGGCACCTATATCATTGCCGATTCAGCCAAGGCGATTAACACCTACCGCGAGGGTATATTTGATCAGTATAGTGATGCGACGAACGGGAAGAACGTTGGCGCACCAATCGAGCTACGTAAGGTCTGGCTAGCCGACAAAATTAATCCTAGATACCAGAAGACGCTAGCGCTCAGTGATTCGTACAAGAAACTATTATCTAATATTAAAGGCTATAATCAAACGCGCGAGGCGCACGACAAACTAGTCGAAATATTTAACAAAGGTACTGAGGGAACCACAACCCTTTCTAGTAAAACACTCGACGCCGTACAGTCCTACGAGAAGGTTATTAAGTCATATTATCCTAATGAATCGGCACGACTGCAGGCCATGTCAGAGCTAGAAAGTAAGGTGGCAAGCAGTATTAATTTTTCCGAAATATCGCAGAGCCTTAACAGGGTGCTCCACGACAATGACGAATGGCTAGACACTGTTCGCAACAATATTAACAGCGAGCAAGATACCTTCCAACAAAAAATTAACAGTATCTAAATTTAGAGCATTACTCTGTCGCCTACTTAGTTATCAGAAAAGCCCGATGCAGAACAAGCGGGCTATTTTGATATATTCATATATATGCATACTTGTGCAGATGTTTATAGATAGTTTTTATTTTGTAGTACGCTGGCGATGAGGGCGACGACGCGGCTTCTTCTCTCTGTTATTTGGCGTGTTTGGCGTGTTTGAATCGCTAAGCACATTAGGAATGTTAGGCGCGTCTTTTGCATTAGCTAAATCGTTAGCAGTAGCATTGTTCGCCCTAGTCATACTTTTGTCAGGTGACATTGGCGTCGCGTTAACAGCATCTGTCTCGGCGGCTGTTTTGATCGCTGCGAATAGATCGCCGAGCTTTTGCGAGCCTTGTACACCAGAGGGTGAAGTTTTCTTCAACTTCTTCTCTTCCTTCCTGATTTCGCGCTGTGTAGACTTAGGCATTAGATTCTCAGGAGTTTTAATCTGACTACTGATCATTGCCGCGACCTCTGCTACGGGCTTACCATAGGCTGTGCGGCTATGCTGGATAATCTCACTCAGGTGATCCTCTGGCTCAGGCGGCCACTTCAGTGTAATACCACTAAAGGCTGGCATCTTCTCGCCCTCGATCATCATACAGCTGATAAAGTGGCGATTATTCATCTGCAGAATGTCATTAGCCGCAAAGTTTGGCTCGAACTGTTGCGCTAGCACTGGCGCATCTTCTGGCGATACACGCATTGATATAATCGTACCAACATTACCAAAGACTGCATCACGTACAGCATCAGTCATCTGAGATATATACTGGTTCGCAACTGTCAGACATAAGCCATATTTACGCGCCTCAGATAATATGACCGCAAACGAATCAGTAGCAAAGTTCTGAAACTCGTCAACGTATAGATAGAATGGACGGCGATCCTTAACATCTGGAATATCGCTGCGACTCATTGCAGCTAGCTGTATTTTAGTCACTAGGAACGAGCCTAAGATGCTAGCATTATCCTCACCAATCAGCCCCTTAGACAGATTAACGATCAGAATCTTGCCTTCGTCCATAATCTGACGAACATTAAAGCTAGATTTTGGCTGACCGATGATATTACGGATAGTCGGGTTAGCAACAAAAGCACCAACCTTGTTTAGAATCGGGGCGACCGCTTCAGTAACATATTTATCAGTCCAGCTAGCAAACTCCACACGCCAGAACTGCAGAACTACCGTATCTGTTACATGATTAACAACATCCTCGCGGAATTTCTTGTCTGTCAGCATACGCGTAATATCCAACATCGTAGTATTTGGGTATTCTAGCAACGCCAAAATAGTATAACGCAGAACATATTCTAGACGCGGCCCCCATGATTCGCCAAACATACGTTTTAGTGCGCCAATAATCTCTGAGCTAATATTGCTACGCTGCGTCGGATCGTAAACTTCCATCGGGTTAAAAGCCATTGGATATGCAGTATCCGACGGGTTAAAGTAAACCACATCCTTAATGCGGGAAGGCGGTATAAACTTCAAGTTATCGATTGCAAAGTCACCGTGCGGATCAATAATCGCATATCCCTGGTTTTGATAGATATCCGACAACGTCAGTAGCTCTAGCAGACCAGACTTACCTGTACCAGTCTGGCCAATTATGTAGACATGGCGACTGCGGTCACGCCGGTAGATGCCAAACTGCTTCTGCATACCACGAAAGTTAGTCATACCGAAAGCACTGATCTGTCGATCGTGCTCGTGGTCACCCGTTAGCACAGGCAGGTTAGCTGGCGGTTCTGCTGTTTTGCTGTTGGCCCAGACTACATTCGGAGTTTCGACATTCATATGCGGTAGATGGAATACCGAGGCAAGCTCCTCGATATTCAGAATAAAGCCATCCCCTTCACGGAATCGACGTTCTATGTAGGGTTTTAGATCATCACGGTCAAATGACGGCGTGTGCGCCAGCTTAAAGCCGTTCAGACTAGTAGAGTTAAACTGCTTGAAAGCCGAGGCAACGGCATTCATCTGAATACGCGCGCTAGTTTGGTTGCTACCCAGGTAAGCAATGCGGATTTTCACCTTATAGCCCAATTTCTGCGATTTCTTCTCTGCCTCTGAGACACGCATTTTATCGCGATCGCTCATATCGCGTTTGACAGTTTCACCCGCTCCGCCTTCAGGTGGTTGCCATAACGCCTGTAAAGCCTGCACAAACCAAATCCAGGCCTCGGACTTCGTTGTCGTACCGTAGCCTTCTTTGTATTTACTAATAAATTTAGCACTATCTTGCTGCCAGCTATCCGCAACAGGACGAACTAGAATCTGCACCCAAATCTCTTCGTCGGTTTTATCAAGTTTAGTTAATGCCGCAGTGATGCCAGCCAGCGGGTCTACATCGAAATTCTGGAATGTTTTAATTGGAAAGTATTGGTTATCCGTTAGCACTAGCTCGTCGATAGCGGTAACAGGATGCGAATTTGCTGTACTAGCATAGTCCCGTGTCGCTTCATGAATCTGAACAGAGGGATATTGTGCGTAAATCTGCCCCTCGACGAAATTCTGCAAATGCTTTGGTACACGAACATAGAAACGAATCTGGTTACCAACACTAGCAATCTCAAACGATAGGTGCTCTTGCACGCCACCGCTCATTTTTAACTCTTGTTTGTCACGCAGAATTCCATGAAGCGAGGCAAACAGTTGCTCTGCCGATAGTTCCTTTTTATCGTTATCGCGAGGAATTTCAAGCGCAAGTAAAACATAGTCATACGGATCAACAAATTCGGTCTGTTCTTTCTTGTAATTGCGCCACGTCAAGAAGCTAAGGATACCAATAGTCGGTAACCATATATACCACTGCGTAAAGAACGCCAAAAGTTGCTCAATCATCTCTTTATAGATTACCAGATTGCACCTATAAACTCAAGCAAGATAGCCACTATACTGATTAGCGCTTAAGCATTGGCCAGCGTATAAGTTGACTTGTCGATACGTTTGAATTCTGGTCGTGATAAATTCAATAGAACCGTGGCTTCACGCACTTGGCGCACCTTCAATACGGCTCGCACAATATCTTCACGGTTCATTGGCCCGTTTTCGCGTAAGATATCACTGATCACATCAGTAATGCTACCACGTTTATAGCCGCGCTCAGCTAGAGCGTAGATACCACGACCAACCAGGACAAAACGGTTATCCTTGATTAGTTCGTTATGAATAGCCTGCTTAGTCACATTATTTCGCTTGAAATTTTCTGCTTTGACGGCATCAGCAATGTCATTAAAGTGCATTGGCTTATCATGTTGTTTCAGTACAACATAGATCTTGTCGCGAATATTTCGTGGATTCACTAGTGGCCACTTGACCAGTCCCCACATTCCATTTAAAGTAGCGATGTTTTTGCTGATACTAGCAATAGCAGCTACTTCCATCGGGTGTTCATAGTCACCATCAACGAGTTTATATAATTCATCAATTGTAACAGGTTGACCATGCTTGCGAAGTGTTGTAACAATAGCGTCGGCAGCTTTTTTAATATCACGTTCATCCTTATCGGACGATAGGATTACTGCTGCATAATACTTATCGTTCTCAGTAGTGATTACCATCTTACTGCTTAGCTCGGCTAGTAAAGTAACCACTGCACGACTTTTGACGCTGTGATCACCCATCAGACGATCGGCTAGATCATCAATGCGTGCGCCACGACCCATCTCGTGCAAAGTCTTAATCAAATCACGCTCTGCACTGGTATAGCTAGGATTCTTATTGTCATCCAGTGAAATTTTGATACGTAGCAAAGTAGCCTTTTCAATCTGACGCACACGTTCACGAGTAATAGAGAGACTCTCGCCCACTTGCTCTAACGTCTCTTTCTGACCACTAATGCCAAAACGGCGATCAATAACCTCTGCCTCGCGTGGTCGCTCAATACCCGACAGGATTCCCTTTACTGCACTACTTAGTTCCTCCTTTAATTCGGGCACATTAGCCATCTGTCTCTCCTGCCTTTCTTCACCTTAATTTGACATAGTAATAATTTTTTCAACTGACATAGATTATACGACATAGTGGATTTTAATTCAAGATTAATGTATTAACGTTTATGTTTAGCCAGCTACATGTTATTATTAACTATACTACAATATCTGTATAGCAATTAGTAAAGCTAACCGACAAATTGATATAGGCGAAAATATCCAGTAATCGCATCCAAGAAGCCCGCTGAATCGGCTTTACGATTACAGTAAATCCGTTTTGCATCAGATAGCGGCACGAGCTTAAACCGCTCGCCGTGGACGCGAAACGGCGACGTAGTAGGCAGCTCATCACTAACTACCAAACTATAGATTTCGCCATCCTCTGCCTCAAAGCTATGTGAAGATGTACGCTCGTCAACTACATCGTGGCGTAGCCAGCGAATCTCACCAAAATTTGCATTCTCCCAATTAGGCAGTACTGAATGTTCATAAAATTGTTCTAAAAACAGCTTGCCCGGACGGGCAGTGATAGTCGCACTATCATTATCTACACTAAAATAGTTACCTTGATCACTAGACGAATCTGCAGTTTGTTCGATATCAATAGCAGTGATACGGACCGCTAACTTGGTCGGTTGTACATACTGTGGCATAGACGCAATTAAATGATCATACGCCACTTGCGCATCACTAGACATAAGGCCGATATATTTATCGTAAAATGGCGCCAAACGTTCGATAACATGCAAGGCAATGTACATATCATCATCAGCTAACTGCCCGCTATTTATAATCTGGTCAATTAGAATAATCGCGCGCTCTATACGGATTAGGCGGCCCTTAGTTATTGGCCCATGCATAACAGCTAGCTGACAATTAATTATAAACGGAGTGATATCTTCAGGTGAATCACCATGATCACCTTGCTCGCTTAAATGCAAAATCGGCTGAGCAACAGCAGCTGTTAGTTGCGACAAAACGCCAGATGAGCCATCCTGGTGCAGTTCAAACAGAGCCTCCGCATTGTTACTATGCGCGTCACGTTCAACCATACCTTTTATTACAATGCTCAAAGCATCCGAAAAAATCTCTAGCTCGGGGTATGTTGGATAATTCATTTTCTCTTCGTCGGGTCGCATTGACTGATCCATATCTGCAATTATATCACCTAAAACCAAAGACCCCGTGACGGGGTCTGAAATTCATAAAACTTTACGCAAGACAGCCAGTGAAGCTTCTCCGTAACAATGTTTGTCCACCACAACAACTCCTTGATTTGGGTACCTCACAGACAGTCTTGCTTGATTAGATAATATCATAAGCCCATTAATTTTTAAATACCCCAGCAAGCGAAAAACTGTGGAAAACTGCGGATTTTGATATGGCGGATCACAAAATATGATGTCAAACTGCTCATTGGGCGGGGTTGTTTCAATCCAGTTGCTAACACTAGTACGAATTAGCTTAGCCTTGTCACCAACACCCAAAGTCTCGATATTGCTAGCAATGAGCTTCTGGGCTGTTTTATCGCGCTCGATAAACGTAGCGCTAGCCGCACCACGACTAAGCGCTTCTAGCCCCACTGCACCCGTACCGGCAAAGGCATCCAGAACATTGGCACCGCCTAAAACTCCCATTGAAGTCAGCTTGTTAAACATACCGCTACGTACCCGATCGCCCATAGGGTGAGTGGATTTATTCACACTAGCGTCAATAAAGCGTCCGCCATATATACCAGATATAATACGCAGTCTAGCCATTCTAGTCCTCATTAACACCATACACTGCTTTTGCTGCGCAATAATACCACGCCAGTAGCACAGTGTGGATAATAATAGGCATTAGGAAGTTCTTAGTCTCGCGTGCAAGATGTTCGTTCCAGCCGTGCTCTAGAAAATAACTATACATGCGACGCTCATACACACGATTTACAATGTCTCGGTACATATTAGCTATTCCACCCCGCTCCATAACTTGCTTGCGGTCAGCAGTCGTTAGACGCACCTCGCTAAACAACTGCGGCGCCGACACGAAGGCAACACCTAGCTCGTATAAACCGTGTGAAGTCATTAGACCGTTAGGCTTCCAATATTCCCAATTATTCATAAATTTATCACGAATAGTATCGCCCGGCATAATAAACTTTTTCCAGATATTATCCTGCCCACCAGCATCACCACGAATTTCAGCTAAGCGCTCTTCGTAAGGATAATGGTGCGCCGGCGTTAAACCATCGGTAATAGCATGAGCCAACCAAGCTGCCTCAAAGCTAGCCCGTTCGCGGTTGCCATCATGTAGAGCCTTAATTAGGTTGGCCTCGTTACCGCGGATTAGTTCAATTAGATGATTGTCATTAGGACAATCTGGTCGAATGAAATGGCGTGGCTCGTCATGAGCGGGAGACTTGCGCTTAATGCCGTCCGGCCCATTCAAACCTTCGAACCGCAAAATCTCGCCCGAACGCGGAAACCATGCGCCATCCTTTAGATATTGCTGCAATTTGCGTCTTGCTACACGATCGATTTTTTGGTGTGTACCGATAATTCGGCCACTACCGTGTGTCATAATTGTTCCACTATACATACTAATTTAAAGTTGTAATCTTTTGATACTTATTGATTATATGGTTTAGCTGGCTGTATTTTACCAGATAATTCGGATCAAGGGAAATCTGTCGCGCTGTGCGGTCGGCTTCGAGAGCAGCCAAGTGAATCATCGGTGTGTCGGCCAGATTAGCAATCTGCAAGTTTAAATCACCGTGCTGCATGGTACCATATATTTCGCCTGCGCCGCGTGTCTCTAGGTCAACCTGCGCCAGATGAAAACCATCAGTACTACGTTCGACCTCACGCAGACGCTTGCTAGGCTGTTTTGTATCACTCTGCACCAAGAAGCAGTATGACTGAAATTCGCCACGTCCAACACGCCCGCGTAGCTGGTGTAGCTGAGCCAGCCCGAACTGATCGGCATTCTCTATTACCATGACCGTAGAATTCGGCACATCCACACCGACTTCAATAACCGTAGTAGAAACTAGAATATCTAAATCATGAGCCTCGAACTGACGCATGACCTTTTCTTTACTCTCTGCTGACATCTTGCCATGCAGAATACCTACCTTTGCATCGGGGTAAGACTTAACGACATCTTTATATAGCTCCTCGGCGCTGACCTGTTCCGACTTGGCTGACCCGGCAATCAACCGCGTAACATAATAGACCTGCCTGCCAGAAGCTAGCTCCTCTTTGATTTTTGCCACCATTTGTTTGCGCTCATTCGGTAGGATAATTTTAGTTACGATGACTTGACGACCCTTGGGTAATTGATCGAGCGTAGACACATCTAGATCACCAAAAACAGTTAGCTGCAACGAGCGCGGAATCGGTGTAGCAGTCATAGCTAGCAGATGAGGCAAGTGGCGCTCGTCAGTCTTCGCAAGTAAGTCTTGGCGCTGTTTAACACCAAAGCGGTGCTGCTCGTCAATCACGACAAAACCGAGCCTATGAAACTTAACGGTCGGTTGAAACAGTGCGTGAGTACCGATGATAATATCGACAGTGTCGTTACTAATTTGTTGCAACAATGTTTCGCGCGCCTTGCCCTTAACCGACCCAGTTAGCAGAGCAATCTTTAAGCCAAACGGCGCAAGTAGTTTGTCGAAAGTTTCAGCGTGCTGCTTGGCTAGAACCTCAGTCGGCACCATCACGGCAGTTTGATAACCGTCAACATAGGCTTGATAGGCCGCCGCAGCAGCGACTACTGTTTTCCCAGAGCCAACATCGCCCTGTAGCAGACGATTCATTGGCGTCGGCTTTTCAAAATCCTGCAGAATCTCCCAAATAGACCGTCGTTGAACATCTGTTAGTTTGAACGGTAGCCGACTAACAAATTCTTTTATTCTCGCCTGGTTAAACGGCATTTGGTAGCCAGCTAATTTTTGATTATCATTGCGATTAAGTCTAGCTGCTAGAATTAGCGAAAATAGTTCTTCAAAACTGAGCCGACGCTTAGCCTGTTCTAGTTGAGCACGAGACTCTGGGAAGTGCATAGCTAGCATAGCATCAGCACGACTAATAAATTTGTTACGCCTTACAATATCATCAGGCAGAGTCTCAGGTAGCATAGTAATTAGTGGCCGCACGCCCGCCATCACCTTCTTAGTTAGCGATGGCTTAAGGCCATTTCTAACTGGATACACTGGAATAATTTTGTCGCTAGCAGTCGGCAAATTATTAGCGGCCTCGCAAGAAGGACTAGTTAATTGATAACGCCCTCGCTTCAGACCAAAATCACCTGTAAAATAAAAATTTCCACCTTTCTGCAGCTGGCTCTGACGGTAACCCTGATTAAACCACACAGCCTGAACTTTGTCGCCAGCGTCATCGACTAAAACAGCATTAGTAACCTGCATATTACGGCGAATATAGTTTGTCTTAACCGACTCGACATGCGCACGAATAGTCACCTTACCCGGCACCATATCAGCAATGCGCTCAGCCGAAGAATAGTCATCATAGGCGCGCGGCAAAAAGTCAATCAAATCGCGTACAGTCTCTATGCCAGCAGCATGGAACCGTTCAGCAGTCTTTGGCCCAACACCCTTTACACTTTCGATGGAAGTCCCTAGGTTCACGACTTATCCTTTGCTGGTGTGTTAGGCCGAATAACATGCGCCAGGCTATAAAACACTAAATTAAAGATAAAGCCAGCTAAAGCAGCCAACAGATATGGCAACACTATCCGCGGCGTCATTAATGACCATATCAGGAGTATAGCTACAGTCCAAGCTATCACAGTAGACAACAATTTGCTCTGTATATTTGACCACCCAAAATTAAACTGCACCCAAGAAATAATTCGACGCACAAATTTGTCTGCAGTTGTCACCACACCATAGATTAGCACAACCGGCAGCGCCCAAATAGCAACCTTGGCAATAGGCTGAGCAACACTATATATCCAGCTAAATACTAGACTAGTCTTAGTCGGTGCTTCGTATGGTATACGATAACTAGATTGATTCTGGCCACTGATTATATTGCGGTTCAGATTATCCCATTGACCAGTTGCGAGTAGCGTCAGCATAAAGGCAATACAGATGAGCGCCGCAAATAGCATGATGTTCCCCGTACCGTCAATTAGGCGATAGGTGAACCGCTCGAATTTGCTACTTGACGAAGACAAATTGATTCTTGCCTTTCTTGATTAGGCAAACTTTGTTGATTACACCATCCTCGTGAGTCTTCTCACCATCGATTGAAATGGCATTTTGCTGAATCAGGCGACGAGCCTCACCGCGACTCTTTGCGATATTTGCTTGGATTAGAATGTCTGAGACTGTTTCGTCGGTTGATATTTTAACAGTTGGAATCTCGTTTTCCAGATAGGTCTTTTCAGTATCGGATAAATCAGCAACTTTAGCACCACTAAACAACACGTCAGTCACCTTCTGTGCAGACAGCATAGCCTCGCGACCGTGGACGATGGTTGTAACTTCCTCAGCAAGACGCTTTTGCGCTATGCGTGCACCAGGATTCTCAGCCTGCTGCTCTGCGATCGCCTCAATCTCGCTCTTATCTAGGAATGTATAAATCTTTAGATAGTCAATCACACCAGCATCATCAACATTTAGCCAGAATTGATAGAACTGATATATCGAAGTATATTTCGGCTCAAGCCAGACCGCACCAGCCTCTGACTTGCCAAATTTCTTCCCAGTCGATTTATTAATGACCAATGGCATACCAAACACGTCAGCCCGAGCGCCCTCTAGTTGACGTATCAAGCGCATACCACTAGAGCAGTTGCCAAACTGATCTACAGCGCAAAGCTGAATAGTAGCACCGTACTCGCGATATAAATGTAGAAAATCATAGCCTTGAATTAGCGAATAGCTAAATTCGGCATAGTTAATGCCCTTACCGCCTTCACCAATACGTTGTTTAACAAAGTCGCGGTCTAATAGCTGTGTCATACTGAACTGCCAACCGATGTTGCGCAAAAAATCAATGTAGTTTATATCCTTAAACCAGTCATAATTATTGACAATTTTGACATCGACACCTCGGAAAATTCGCTCAAACTGACTACGAATGCCAGCAACATTATGTTCAATGGTAGCTAACTCCATTTTTGCGCGAGTTTCATCCTTACCGTCTGGGTCGCCACCAGCCATACCAGTCGCACCGCCAGCTAAGATAATTCCCTTGTGCCCCGCCTTGATAAACCGCAAGCATAGAATCATAGCCGCTAAATTACCGATGGTCATGCTATCGCGACTAGGGTCGGCGCCAAAGTAAAAAGTTTTGCCTGGTGTGTCCAGTTCAGTCAAATCCTCAATCGTGGTTTGTCCGACTAATCCACGCCACTTCAATTCTTCACTTAATTTCATAATATTATTTTAGCACACCACTTCAGCACTACATACAAAGGAAAGACCCCGCACTAGGCAAACTAATGCGGGGTTGGTATCACCAATCCTGTTCAGTAGGACGAGTTGGTTGAAGGGTGCCCGATGGCGCATTATCGCTGAGGTTGCTGCCGTCATTAGCGCTATACCATTCGGCCGCACAAACGGCAAAGGAGCCAACAAACAGTATAATTGCTGCCATCGTGTAAATGATCTTTTCGGCCAAAGGAACACCCTTTTTAGAATCGCTCAGATGAGCCTGTGCAGCAGCAACAGATCCATCATTAAGACTGTCGTTGCTGATGTTCTCCTGGTCGAATGACACCTGATTATCATTGGATCGCATGACCCACTCTCTTTCTCTAGGATTGGATATAAAACTACATAAATCATCGCAATAGAGATGATTTACGATGATAATCGTACCATATTACACCATTAATGTCAATAACGGTTATTCTTATTAGTTCTTATCAGCTGCGACCTTCTTGGCTGTAGTCTTTTTTGTGGCGGTTTTCTTAGCCGAAGACTTCTTTGAAGTGGATTTTGTAGCAGTCTTACGACCGCGGGTCGTTCGAGCACGGGCAGGAGCTTTATCTAGTAACTCCTTAGCCAGTTCTTCCGTAATATCTTTCGGGTCGGTATCTTTTGGTATCTTGACATTCTTGCTGCCATCGGTAATGTAAGGACCATAGCGCCCTTTTAATACCTCGATACCACTGGTTTCAAATTTCTTAATATGACGTTCTGCCTCAGCCTTTTGCTTTTCCGCCCACATCTCACGCGCTTGCTCAAGTGTAATCTCAAACGGCGAAAGTGGCTTAATGCTTACAAACTTACCATCAACCTTGATATACGGGCCAAAACGACCGATATTAGCCAAAATTTCCTCGCCATCTGCTGTACGGCCAACAACGCGCGGCAGGCTGAACATCCGAAGTGCTTGCTCGATTGTCACATTTTTAACAGTAGCGCCAGCAGGCATGTTGGCGAACGTGACCTCTTTGGCGCCCGGACCGTCCTCACGCAGTAGCATTGGGCCAAAGCGCCCTAATCTAGCATAGATATTTCGCCCTTGGGCATCTTGTCCAACCAACCGCTGGCCAGCCACCTTGCTACGATCAATTGTGTCGCTGTCGAGGATCTTGTCATGAAACGGGGTATAGAACTTGCGCAGCATGTCGACTTTATCCATCTTCTCTTCAGCGATATCGTCCAGCTCTTTCTCGACCCCCGCAGTAAATTTATAATCTACGATATCATTAAAATGGTCGTTCAGAAAATCCGCCACCACTTCACCACTAGTGGTTGGAACTAACTTTCCTTTATCGGCGCCAGTCTTCTCTTTGACTACACGGCGCGTCGCCTGATTGTCAGCTAGCACAAACTCAATAACATCGCGTTCCTTGCCTTCAGATTGCCCCTTCTCTACATAGCCACGATCCTGAATGGTACTAATAATAGTTGCATAAGTCGACGGTCGGCCAATCTCAAGCTCTTCGAGCTTTTTCACCAATGAGCCTTCAGTGTAACGTGCTGGTGGCCGAGCAAAAGTCTGTCTAGCAACGACTTCTACAGCAGATAAACTGTCACCAATCTGCAAATCAGGCAACAACTCGTCCTTGCTAGCACCATAGACTTTCAAAAATCCATCAAAAGCAACAACCTCGCCCTTGGCAATAAATTTCTGTTCGTGATTACTAATATCTATAGTCGCAGTGGTGCGATTAATTTTAGCATCTGCCATTTGAGTGGCTAGTGTACGGTTGCGAATTAGGTTATACAGCTTCTGCGCACGTGCATCACCCGGTACGTGCTCGCGACGAATATCGGTAGGACGAATAGCCTCGTGAGCTTCCTGCGCACCAGCAGTCTTGGTTTTGAAATTGCGCACCTCATGGTATTCACTGCCGTAATTAGATTCAATATATTCGCCTATTGTAGCTATCGCCTGACCAGATAAATTGACACTATCGGTACGCATATAGGTAATCAAACCACTCTGATACAGAACCTGGGCAATGCTCATAGTACTGCGGCTACTATATCCTAATTTAGCATTAGCATCCTGCTGCAAGGTTGACGTAGTGAACGGTGGTAGCGGTTTGCGTGTGCCGGTAGTTTGTTTAACGTCAGAAACCGTATAAGATTGATCTTTTAAGCCCTC
This sequence comes from uncultured Candidatus Saccharibacteria bacterium, assembly GCA_958399925.1. GTDB lineage: Bacteria > Patescibacteriota > Saccharimonadia > Saccharimonadales > Saccharimonadaceae > Nanoperiomorbus. Next base: position 197,061 of record CATXOC010000002.1, read on the forward strand.
GATAAACTGCTGAGCAGCAGCCTCATCAGGCAGCTCTTTATTAAGAGCAGCCTTAACGTCGTGATCATCTTTATTAAACACACCTGTAACTTTGAAGGTAAAATTGCCCTTAAAATTTTCAATCTCGCGTTCACGCTCAACAACCAACTTTACAGCAGGTGACTGCACGCGACCAGCCGACTTGCCGCCCGGTACTTTCTTCCATACTACGGGACTAAGTTCAAAGCCAACCAAACGGTCTAGAATTTGACGTGCTTGCTGGGCATGGACTAAGTCCATATCAACAGTGCGCGGATTCTTGATAGCGTTCTCGATAGCGGGTTTAGTAATTTCATGAAAGACAATGCGGCGTGTGTTTTTAGGCAGATGCAAAGTCTCGACTAGGTGCCACGCAATTGCTTCACCTTCGCGATCTTCATCGGTTGCGAGCCAGACAGTATCAGCAGCTTTGACAGCTTTTCTTAATTCCGCTACCGTTTTCTTCTTCTCAGGGTCAACCTCATAAATAGTCTCGAAGTTGTGCGCCGTATCAATGGGTTTTTGCCCATCCTTAGTAGCATGCTTAATTATGCTGCGAATGTGGCCAACACTAGCCATTACCGTATAATCCTTGCCAAGGTAGCCTTCAATAGTATGTGCCTTCGCTGGCGACTCGACAATCACTAGATTTTTTATTGATTTTTCGCTCATTGCTACATAGTATAACATATTAAAAGCCCCGGCGAGATGCCGGGGCATAGTGGAGTCAAGCGAGCTTAACTGTTATTTTACCTTCTGGACGTAGCCTTTGAAGTCGTTGCTATTGGCGGGTCGAAATAGGTAAATAGGTAGGGTTGATTCGCGGCTTGATTCAGAACCAGATACACCGTAACGTTCTATTTGGATACGGTGTTTGATCTTATTCTTACCACAGTCGCAAACATTTTCTGAAAGCCTAACGTCATAGCGTGTCAAGTCAAAAGTACAAGGCTTGTCACTAACAGGCTCTTTCCCTCGCATAACTTTGGCAACCAAGTAAACTTCTTGGTTAGGAGTCTTCACTTCCTTGTTTAGCTTGCTTATCATCTCGCCAATCGCAATATGACCAGCCCATTCAGACAACAACATCTCTTCGCTGGGTTTCTCGTGATTGGTTAGCTTGATCTTGATATCAGATAAGCAATCGTTAACTTGTGGCGTATAGCTCAAGTTAGCCTCCTTAGTAGTAGGTACTACGACAGATCTCTGTCGCACAGATCACCTCAAAACGAGGTATTTAGCATATTACCACGTTATATTAATAATGTCAATAAAAAGAAAACCACCTGCAATAAAACACAGGTGGTAAAAAGGAACGAGAGGGTGTCAGAACAAGCTAACGCGGTTAAGACCGCAATCAATCAAAATACCGCCTTCGGGGCGTTCATAGCTTATGCCGCCATCACGAGAGATCCACCAGCCGCTAACAATAACAATAAATTGTTCTGATCTATTGATATACCCAGACGCAGACGCACCTGCAGACTTGGGATCTTCGGGGTTTTTGGGCTTTTTGCGAACGTTGGGATCTTTGCGAAGTATAGGGTACGATTTGTCACCGGCAGTAACTACGATATGACAACAGTCTTGGTTATTACCAATCATATCCTTGAGCTCAATGCCCGTATTAGTATCAGGCTTATCCGTGTTGGGCTGACGATGGAAGCTAACACTATTGAAGTTTTCTACAATAATCAATGGTACCTCCTTGTTTGGAACGATCTACTGAACGGCGGTAGTCACCGGTTGATATACAACTATTCGCCATATTACTATATTATAGCGTTAATGTCAATAATGTAGTACTATTTGACACCCCATTGATTGCCACCTAACGGCTGAATATAAGCATTAAGTTCTAGCATAGTAAGAGCCGCCATGAAATCAGCTGCGTCGAGATTGGATAATTTAGCCAAGCGATCACCATCATGTTCGCCGCTCAGAATCAAATCGTATACCTTCTGCGATTCAGGCGAATCAAAGCGTATCCGCGTAGTCTTTTGTTCTTCTAGCTCGTGACGGATACCCAAATGATCTAGGACATCTTGACTAGACAAAATCGGCGCTGCGCCCTGCGCAATCAGACGATTACAGCCCACCGATAATGGCGAAGTAACATTACCTGGCACCGCCATTACCTCCTTGCCCTGCTGGATAGCGTGACTAGCAGTATTTAGCGTCCCACTATGTTCACCAGCCTCAATTACAATGACTATATCAGCCAGAGCACTAATCAAGCGATTCCGTTGCAGAAAGTTCTCTTTATAAACAGGTGCATCGGGCGAATATTCGCTAATTATAGCGCCACCATTTTCGACGATTCGTTCTGCTAGTGCATGATTAGCATGTGGATGCGGATTTTCTAGACCGTTACCAATTACCGCTACAGTTTTTCCGCCCACCTCCAAGCAGGCGCGGTGTGCTAATGCGTCATGTCCAATAGCCAAGCCACTGACAATAATGACGCCATGTTTAGCGAGCTCAGACACCAAACGCCCACTAATTTCGCGGCCGTAGCTAGTAGGCTTACGGGAACCAACAACAGCCACTGTTGGCAGCGGTTCTGGTATAGTTCCGACATACCATAAGCATTTAGGTGGTTTGTCAATAACTGTGGTACGCTGTAGAAATTTGCTTTCTTGGGGTGATATTTGCTTGATATTTTTCATGTTTTCTTGTAATAGTGTTGACAATAAACAAAAGGTGTGCTAATATTAACATTGTTATCGAGTTAGTGCAACTAACTAACCACGACAAGCACCTTATACCCCCTATTTTAACACGAATGTGTTAGGCTACGCGCGGATGAAAGTATCTACCCTCCACTTTTCGTCGCATGTTCTATATTGCGGCAAATCAGCGCGTATCTAACCCTCTTGACCGGCGGACCCCATGTTGTGAGGTGGGTCACGCTTGCTAGCAATAGCTACCTTATAATGGGGTGTCGAGAGGTCAAATAGCCCGCTGAATGTAACGATGCCCACCCTTGTTACATCGGCGGGCTTTTTGAGTGGCTATTTACATTACTAATCTTTATTTGTTATCTAACGTGCGCGTATTTGAAATCGCCATTGTAGTCACAACAAGTTTACCCACGATAAAATCTTCAACAAGACTTTTAACGATGGGCAGCCCTGATTCAAACAAACTCTGATCAAACTGGTTCAGGCGACATAGTACATAGTCGCGTCGGTCGTGCGTAGGCTGAGTATCACCATCGTGAGTAGGTGTTTGTCCTGAGCCAATGCGAATACGCGCAAAATTACCGCTAATGGTAGCAATAATATTTTTAATGCCGTTATTACCTGCATCGCTACCATTTTTACGGGTGCGAATAGTACCTAAGGGTAACGCCATTTCATCATGAATCACCAATATATCAGTATTGTCCAGTTTATAAAACTGCTTTATTTTTTGAATAGCGTTGCCAACCAAGTTGTAATACGTTGTAGGCTTGAGTAAGATAACCTTCTCGCCGCCAATCGAAGCAGTCGCAATAACGCCGCTGAATTTTGTTTCGCTACTCCAACTACTAGCATTCCACTGCCGCACCAAATAATCTAGCACTGCAAAACCGAAGTTATGGCGCGTACCAGTATATTCCGCTCCTGGGTTACCTAGTCCAACAATTAGTTTCATATCGCTATTATTATAACACTACACTAAACTGCCTTATTTACCGCTATAAGGTATACCGTGCGAAATCTTGTATAGATAATCATCAACAGCAGGGTTGCTGCTCTTATGCCCTTTTAGACTATAGAACATTGCGTCCTGTCGAACTTTGTTGTCAAAGTTAGATAGCATACGTTGTCGTCTAGTTTCATCATCGTACATTGCTGATTGATTTGGCCACACGGAATTCTCACGGAACTTGGAATACTGTTCACGGAGCTTTAAGACGTCGCCTCCGGCACCACCCACAAAACCAGTCGAGCCAGACGTACTATAAGATGGTGTAGGTGCGCTAGCGGCCGGCATAGCGCCAATGTCGCTATTACCAATATTGTCAACAGTTATACTGTTGATTTTCCTGCTAACCGAACGTTCAAAGGAGCTGCGGATTTCCTTGTCGGCACTGGACTTTGCCTGCGGATTGCCAGTTACACGATCTATATAGTTTTCATGTATTGGCTCCATCTTAGCATCAAAGTTTTCCTGATTGCGTCCAGGTTGCGACTTAATCTCACTAATATGCGCAACTTTACTTAGGTCATTCGGGTCTGGGTGATAGTCACCATTGTAGGTGTCCTGTATCTTCTGATAAGTCTTTTTATCCATATCAACTAGCGGATTGTTGCCTTTAGCGGTTTGCTTGAGCATAGCGTCTATTCGCTTGCTACCACCATCGACAGCAATCTTTACTAGTTCATCCTTAGTATCGCCACTAATCATCGGCATACCCATCCGAGTATCATTGCTATACTGCAATGCGCCCAATGTATTAGCAGCCGCAGCAGACATGCTTCCATTGATGTCGTCTACAGCATTGGCAATATCTGCATCAGTAACACTGTATTTATCACCAAACTGCTCTTGAATATCTTTATTGCCGCGACTTGAGGCGTTTAAAATGTCCGCAGCAGTAACGCTCTCATCACCAGATAAGCCTTGATCCTGATTATACTGATCGGCCTTAGCTTGAGCCGCCATGACAGCAGCAGCTTCAGCACGATGACCAGATATCTGCTGTTGCGACATGCTAGCCAACTTACCTGGACTAACATTAACTGCATCAGTCAAAATCTTTTGATCGATATCAGCCTGGCTAGACACAGTCGGATTACTGCCAGTTAGACCCAGCATTTTATTAAGCGCCGGGGCGCCAACTATAGAGTTTCCAGATTTTGCCATAACAGAAACACCTGTACTGGCAAGCGCAGCCCAATTGTCACGCGCCTGAAATCCAGCTACGCCGCTCGCCTGAATCTGTCGACCACGCTCTGCTAAATGAACCAACAGCTCGTAGTTTTGCTTGTGCGTCATATTAATGCCATCCATTTCAATCAGCGCCTCCCACGTAGCATCATCCAGTTGCTGGCCAGACTTATACTTACCAGTAGTTAGCATATCCATACGATCTTTTAATGGCATAGTTTCAGCGATTGCGGCAGCATTTTTTCTGGCTTTATTACGTTGTCGACCGATCATAGCATCATAAGCGCCAGAACGTCGTCTAATATCAGCCTGACGCGCACTACCCGCTCTGCCGCCAATTGCAGTGCTAGCCGCACCCAGTGCTGTACGAGCAGCAAAGGCGCGTAATCCCGATTTACCCGCGTATTCCTGGCCCATACGGCTAAGGTTTCTAGCTGCACTTAGACGCCCTCGCGCCATAGCACTTCGCCCACGCATTACAGCGTGACTGCCCATGGAATGCTGATAAGCATTACCTACTTTATCACTAGCCTTTGATTTCATCCCTTTGGTTAGACCACCACCAGCCCTACTAATAGCACTGCCAATTCCAGGTACACCTTTTAATATCTTAAACATTATTGCTGGCGCCGCAATCAATGGTACACCCAACACGCCTATCGACATAATTCTAGAGAACAGACTGTCACCTTTAATGATAGAAGAGGCTAGCTGGCTAGCGCCGAACAACATACTAATAGCAGGATATGCAATGAGCATTGATATAAATAAATTCTTCCATTTAACAAACACTTTATTAGTGCCCGGCAATATAGCCATAGCGATAGCAATTGGCGCTACAACACACAACATAACGACAATCGCCTGGCGCATTATCATAATTAGTAGCACCAAACCCATAGCCAAGATAACAAAACCCAACACTGGCAGTATTGCAGCTGTCCCACCAAAAGCAGCTACCCCACCTGCACCAGCTAATGCAATCGCATTGGCGGCTATATCAGCAAACCCAGGTGTATTTTCACCACCAATTGACATACTTGCGCCCCTGAAGAATCCATTTAGATTTGCACCCAAGATATTGCTCATATCGACCGCAACAGCGCACAACCACCAAGACAGATTAATTAGGATAGCGAAAACTATTAGCTTTGGCAACATCTTCTTAACGCTGTAATTAGACATAGCACCAAATCCATTACCTGTAGCCTCTGAATATATGATGAATAGAAATACTATAGCTAACACTATATTAGCAATTGGCAGAAAGGTCTGAAAAGCCGCGAAAGCACCACTATTAGTGCTAAATAAGCTGTTAGAATCGATCTCTAGAATCTTTTGCAACACAGTGAACATACCATCACTGACAAACCCCATAAAGCTAGTAACCGGACAAAGTATCCAACCGATATAACGAATTTGACAGTAGCTAGTATACTGTTTATCCTCAACACCAGTATCATTAACGAGGTCAATACATTTGCCATCGCGATATATCTTTCCTTGGTTAGTACACTGCTTCGCCGTTGCCATAATATCGCTAGCATCCTTAGCAGCCCCACCCAATATAGTTAGCTGTTCGTCCTCGCTTTTACCTTGTAGATTGTATTGGTTCTTAAACTTATCATAGGTACACCTAGCTATTGCGTCGCCGTCATTAGCATGACTTTTAACACACTGCGTAACACCCGGTTTTACGTTAGCTGAACATGATTTAAAGCCTTTTGAATTGCTTTTACCTTGGTTTTTACATATTGCATTGACAAGATTATCAACCGATCCGGTCAACGCGTCGCTTTTATTACCAGTATTTAAATCTTTAATGGCTACAGGCTCGTCACAATCAACCACTAGGTATGTAGACACTAAAGAAAATGGATTATCGTCTGATTTAATATTAATAACACATTTGCGATATGCTTTGTTACCCGCACACACCGCATTCATCGGCCATTTACCATTGCCATTCAATTCATCCTGGACGTACGAGCCAACAGCCCCAGGCTTATCACCTCTAGTGCATTTAGTGTATTCCTTTTTCAGATGCTTGTTGTAAATTTGCGTCCAACCCGCACCATAATTGCCTTGATCACAGACTCGTCCGGGGGAGCCACCAGGAAATCTACAGGTTATAGCAGGCTCTTCCCAATGATCCTTCTTAGCATTGGCAACTTGATTAGCTGTCACAACTATGCCAACCATTGAAACAATGGCTAGCAATACAACAATTCCCTTGCCCCTTTTTAACATATGCTTAATCATATGTTACCAGTTCAGCAATCATTCTTCAACCGACTTATATTAAACTTATTATTTGTTCATGAGGCATCCGACAAACAGCTCACTGTTTACGACGATCTCGTCCACTGGCCTTGTCGCGATTGGCTTTTATCTGCTTTTCGTCGCGAAAGCTAAACTTGATTGGCGTACCAACGTATCCGCCAAAGCTCTCTCGCCATTGCGATTCCAGAAAACGCTTGTATGACCAGTGTAGATATTTCAAGTTTGCACCATATATCACGAACCACGGCGGGCAGACATCTGTTTGCACAACATAGCGCAGCTTTGGATGAGTGTTCTTTAGACCAGCGGGCGGATGCTTTAGTAAACATTTGTGTAGACAATCATTGAGCTTGCTAGTACTAACAGTCTGATTGCGCGTCTCTTCAATTTGCATAACAAGATCAAATATTTTTGTGACGTTTTGACCTGTCACTGATGAAGTGAAAATTAGCGGTGCCCATGGAGCAAAGTCAAAGGTGCGCGCAATTTTAGGTGCTAATGCGTCACGTGTGTAGGCGTCTTTACCCATTACAATATCCCACTTACTAACCACTATAATTAGACCCTTACCTGCATCCATAATCTGACCAGCTAGCTTGGCATCCAAGTTAGTGTTTAGCTCGTTCACGTCCATCAATAGCAAGCATATGTCAGCTTCTTCAATCGCACTAACCGTACGCAAGACACTGAACTTTTCGATACCTCGCTCAATCTTACCACTGCGTCGTACTCCCGCCGTGTCTAACAGTTGAATCGTCTTGCCATGATATCGAACATCGATACGGTTAATATCACGCGTAGTACCCGCAACTGGCGCAACTACAGCCTGCTGTTTGTTCGCCAAGGTATTAAACAGATAAGATTTTCCAGCATTTGGGCGACCAATCAGAGCAACTTTTATAACATCATCGACGTCTTTGCCGTGAACATGCGGAATACGTGCCATAATTTCGCGGCTCAAGCGCTCTATGCCGCGATTATGCTCGGCTGAAGTTAGAACAATATCAGACTGTTTAATGCCGAGGCGCAGGTAGTTCTCTAACGGAAAATGTTCTTTAATGTCAATTTTGTTGAGAACCAGTAGTACCGGCTTCTTGTGGCGCAGAATAACCTTAGCTAGGTCACGATCGTCTTGCGTTGCATCTTCGGTGCAGTCCTTCATAAATAGAATTAGATCAGCACTGTCAATAGCGTCGTTAACTTGGTCTTGGATGGTGGTTTCAAACTCATCCTGCGGGTCATCCTTTAAGCCTGCGGTATCAATTAATATATACGAGCCATCATTATTATTAATGCGTCGATAGATAGCGTCACGAGTAGTACCAGACTCACGTGCAACAATCGCATCCATCGAACCGACTAAACGATTGAAGATAGATGATTTGCCAGCATTAGTACGACCGACAATAGCTACTATGGGAAGTTTTCTATTTGACATGATATACAGATTATATCATGAAAACAGCTTAACGTCATGCTAAAATGACTAAAAACTCATCGACTAGACCTTGCAGCTAAATATCTATAGCTCATCTCGTTTAGCGGACATGAAATTGCCCCAGCGACGGAAGAAAGCAATGATAGTCTTCATAGGTAGCTCGACAAACATATCCAGAAGACGCGAAACTATATTGACTTTTGAATACGTCTCGCTGATATAACGCCCCACGGCAACAAATGGCATATACAAAAAATCCCTAATCACTGTAGCCGTAGTCTGCGCCTCTTCGCCAACCTCAATCTCACGAATACGTCGACTCAAGCGGAAGCCTAGGAAACTAGCAGTTGAAATGAATACAAAGAAGATAATAAGGTGAATCCATTCGAACCGCGCAAACTTTATTAGTAGCCACGCCACACCCGAAAACACGCCGACCACAACTAAGAAATATAGGAAATTATAAGCCTTCGAGAAATGGCGTCGGTTGCCAGTAATGAATGGCCGTTTGGGTATCGGCGAATAGAGGATACGTGTCATCTCGCGCGTTAAAGCTTTAGTATTACGTTGATCCGGCATCATAAGTGTGGCACGCAGTAATACCATGTACAACGGCGGCAGCAGCAAGTTAACACATAAGGCAATCCAAACTACCTCACCATGCACAGCCAGATCATACGGCACTTCGGCGGCAATCCCGATAATAAATTTAGTAATAATCAAGAAGACGACACTACGGATAATACCACGATTAACTTCGCGGTTTACGTCTAGATAAGTCTTGTTAATAGCAGCAGTAAACGGGCCAAGGAACGTCTTCTCTTCGAGTAAGTGTTGACTCAAGCCATCATCGTCAACCATAGTGCGACCGAGAATACGGAAAGGTGCACCGTTACGATCAATAATACGGACCAGCTTGTCGTGTAAATCTGACTCAAAAATACCGTCTAATTGCTGGTTAAAGTTAGCATATGCAGTGGTAGCAGTCGGACTAATCTGATAGCGCTCCATCATATTAAGGCGAATAGCTTCCTCAGCGAGCTTTAGTAGCGCCTTCTGTGTCGCCACAAACAGAGTGGCCTCGTAGTTAACAAGCTTGTCACTTTCACCTATTTTTTCTTTGTCTATGGCGGTTAGAAAATAATTATATGCTACGTCCGCTAGACTCAGTTGCTCGCGATGATCACGCAACTGGTTTTCGATAGCAGCAGACAATGGCTTAATCACCCAACGTTCAATTTGAGCACGGTTGTATCTGTCGATCAGTCTACCCTTGAGCTTAACGGCGCTATGTATACGTTTAGTAATAATATCAATGGTGGTCAAGCTAATTGAATCGTTCTGCAGATAGCCGGCTAATGTTAGTTCGATAATCAGATCCTCACCACAACGTTTCAGAGCGCTATTATTTGACACCCAAAAATATTTATCAATAAAACGCGCTATCGCGTGCATTAATAACAGGTTTTCTTGGGCGTTCTGACTAGCGTTTCTAATGCTCTCATACAGTTCGGTTAGTGCAGCACCAGTTTCCTGGACGTGCAAAGTATCTTCTTCGCCGCTGCGATTGGCATCATGTAGCCCCTTCTGCTTTTGTTGATCGGATAGCTGGATTGAGCTAAGCTCGTTTGCAAAAGCTAAAGCTAGCTGATTAGGCTGTTTCATATAGATATATATTAGCACAACCAAGTATGAAACGGCTAAAATTGCTAATCAAAAAGTCACCCCTCTCTAAGAAGTAGGTGACTATACGGCGAATTATAGATTCATATATCTATACACTCTTAGCGATCTGGCTAATTTGTTCGTTGGTCAAGCGATCGTTAGTATTGATGGTGTAGACCATACCATCTTTAACAAAAGTAGCCTTGTCGTCGTAACGGTAAATGTTTGTACCGCCTGCACTGATTTCTTCATAGGACAAGTTGTCGCTACCGCGGCTACTAGCTTTGCTACGTATTGCACGCTCAGACTCATTCGACTGACGTTGGTTAACACTGTAAGTTGAGCCACTGCTATCACGGTAGCTAACAGTAATTTCACCATCACTATATGCAACTGGGCCGCTAATATGGAAGCCATTTAACGCAACTGTTGGTTTAACACTAATACCAGCCTTGCTAGCAGCAACACGCACCTGAATATTAGGATACGTAGCATAAACACCATAGCCGCATAGAATAGCTAGAGCCGCAACAGCCGTTGCGATGGCTGGCATACGAAAAGCACGCTTTCTGCGCAGATGGACTGAACGCTTTGCTGCTCTTAGCTCTTCGTCAACTTTGCTCGACTGCAGCGTATTGTGTCCTTGTTGGATCAAAGCATCAGTTACAGCATTAGCTAATTGGTCAATCTTCTCATCTGACAAAACTGGACTAATATTAGCCTGAAGGGTTGTTGATGCACCATCTGAAGCAGTTGTGTGAGCATTCGACAATGCTTTGTTATAAACATTCTTGACCTTGTGAGTCGAAATTGGCGTATTAATAGGCACCGCACTATTAGCCGGTGTGTGATACGCGCGTTGGACTGGTATAAAATTATCAATAACCTGGCCACTGGTTTGCGCCCGCTTGGTAGCTTGCAGGTTAGCAGTCTGTCGCTTAGTTAGAACTGGCTGTACGAACGCATTAGATACTGATGCCGCTTCAACCGGTTTAGACACAGTAGCTGCAGACCTGGCTAAACTAGGCGTAGCATGATGGCGCGGCGCAAAAACACTACGCGCAGGATTCACAGTGGGATTACTAGCATGACGGGCACAAGACTGCGCTTCCTTACGGATTTGTGCAATATGATGACTGCGATCTTCGCGCAACGCCAGCGGTTCACTGTAAGTCTTGCCCGCTAGCTCACTACTAGGTTTTCTGACATAACGACGATTCAAGGTCACAGAACCCTTTGCGCGACGTCTAGAAACTGTGTTGGCAACACCACGAATGCGCTGTCTAAACTGATTCTCAGCCTCTGATATAGGTTTAATCTCGCGTGGTGCACCACCTTCTACGTAATTACTAATCCAACTCGGCAGATTACCGCTAGCAACAGTTTTAGCCGCATGCTTAATCTCTTTAGCGCTCTTCTTCACCGGTTGAACGGTAGCATCAGCAACAGCATCACCCAATATAGCTGCACGCTCAGCGGCGATTTTCACTTGCTCGTCATGAAGTGAGCTTGCAGCAACAGACGGACGCAGATCTGCAAAGTCATCGGTCGGCCGCTGCTCAGCTGACTGTTCCTTGATTCTTAGACCAGTGGTCGCGTCATAACGCTGACCATTGATGATTACAATCCCCATTAATCCTCTCTTTCTCTTTAGCTATATTTTAACGGTTATGCTCCAATAGTGCAAGTGCTTGAAACAACGGCTGTTTTAGTTTACTATAATCACTAATAAATAATAGATATAAGATAGATAGGAAAATATGGTTGATGACAATAAACGGCGGCGAAAAGAGCTAGCACTGCGTTTCTTTACTTACGGCGTAATGACAATTGCAGTTATTGTAGGCGTGATATTTTGTGTAGCTTGGGCGATGGGTTATCGTTTTGATCTGCGCTCAGGACAGCTATCACAAGTTGCACTACTACAATTCAACACTTACCCAACAGGTGCTTTGGTCAGCGTCAACAAAACTAACTTATCTACACACACGCCGACACGCGCCAATGTGCGAACTGGCAATCTAACAATTACGATGCAGAAAGACGGCTACCGTGCGTGGTCAAGGCGAGTTACCACTGCGCCCAGCACCGTGCAATGGCTGGATTACGTGCGCTTAATCCCTGAGAAGATTTCAACAAAGTCAATAAAATCGTTCAATAACTTGTCAGACGCGAAAGCGTCGCCAAATCGCAAATGGTTAGCGCTCATAACCAACAGCGATTCGCACAGTCTAACCTTACTAGACATATCTAGCCCCGAAAACGTCAAAACCAGCGAAATTAAGTACAATGATGATGTCATCAGCCCCACTCCCGAGGGTGTCAGCGAGAGTTTTACAATCGTCGAATGGGATAGTGGTTCGCGATACATATTAATTAGACATAGCTATGGCGACCAAACAGAGTATATTAAGATTGACCGTCAAGACAGGGATAAGACACAGAATCTGACCCGCGATTTTGCAATGAGTCTAGTCAATCCGCATTTTTCGGGTAACAGTGGCAACGTGTTTTACGCCTTAACCGATGGTAGCATCCGTAAGCTAGACTACGGCGACAAGTCGGTTTCTACACCACTAGATAACAATGTGACTGAATATAAATTATATGGCACCAGTCGATTAGTCTATGTATCAAAAACTACCGAAGACAATAAACCTAAGCAGACCGTTTCTATCTACAACGATGGCAAAGTACAGCAAATCAAGCAGTTCAAAGACGACAAACCGGTGCATGTTGCATTCACGGAATACAATAATGAAGATTACTTAGCCTGGTCACATGATGGCAAAATAACACTACTACCTAATCCACTAGACGAAAGCAGTTTATTAAACGGTGGCAGCGAGCACGCCGAGACCGGCAAAGATAATATAACAACCCTAGACATGAATGCTGATTGGGTGAAATTTAACAATAGCGGGCGCCTGCTACTAGCTGGCAAAGACAAAAAGGTGCTGGTCTATGACCCAGAGACAGACAGCCAATATCAGCTAAGTCTCAGCCAATCAGGCGAACCATTCTTCATTGATGATTATCACATTGTTGATCAGAACAATGATGAGTTAACCATTATGGACTTTGACGGCACCAATCGCCAACACGTTGTATCTGGTCGTTTGCCAGCAGTACTATCTAACGACAATAAATACCTATTTAGCCTGGACAATATCAGCGGCGGCGTTGTTTTACAACGTAGTAATATGACAGCTAATTAAAAACCAAATATTTTTTCAAGTAGCGTTTTAGGCTTACCTGTAATGCTGGTGGCTGCAGTTTTAACTTGAACATTATCACTGTTTATTTCAGTGTCACTATCATTAGGATCTGGATAAACTTGTTCACCGATAACCAACAAACGGTTGCGAGTAGTGCCTGGCGGATCACAGGTAATTAGAGTAGCATACGGCTTATCACTACCGAGATTCAGCTGATCCAGCTGCGTCGGCGATATAACCTTAATCTGCGCAACTTTGTAAGTATAACGCTTACCACCGTAATCAAGATAGAATAAGTCACCATTAGTCATGCGGTTTAGCTGAACGAATACAAATTTATAATTACCTGGTTCAAAAAAGTCAGCACTACTATGCCCTAGAATTACCGTGTTGCCCTTCTGCCCCGGTATAGCGTCAGCATTAGCACTAGCAATCGGATAGTGTATCGGGCCATTTTGCAACGCACGTTGCGAACTTTGTTCACTCAAGTCAGTCATGCCGTATGTAACTGGCGCGTTAACATTTATTTTCGGAATAATCACACGAGGTTCTGTACTAACAGGCTGGCCTTCACCGGTGCCAATAATAATTGTCTGGTTAGATGATGTGCCGGGACTGACAAAACTAGCTAAGCTAGCCATCCATTGACCATTGAACTGCAAGAAGGCGACAACCAGTAGCGCAACCAGCCCTGCAAATGCTGGCCAGAACCAAATACGTTTGCGCAGTTTAGTAGTACTAGCTTTCACTTTGTCGGTAATCTCTTTACGAAGCGCCGCCTGCACTTCGTTCTGATCAAGCTTACCATCGGGCTCTTTCTGATCAACCACACTCGCTTTCTGCTGTGCAAACTTCTTGTACTGTTGTTGCAATGCGGCAACATAGTAGCTCTCGTAGTACTTTTGATAATACTGTTGCCATGCTGTATGGTAGCGCCTTTGCGCTTCGGCAATTGCAGACGCCTCCGCCTGTCGCACAGCAATCCGGTGAGCCGCCTGTTTAATCTCAGGTGTCATAGCACGATTTAACCGTTCTGTATACGAAGTAGCCGTATGCGTATCTGCGTACTGACTATTCTGCGGTAGATCGGTTGTTACAGGCTGGACATTATGATTTAGCGACCCTGCTCCACGATTATCACTAGTAAAGGTAATCGTTGGATTACTGGCGCTACCACGGCTATTCATAATGGCACCATTAGGCGTTGGTAATTTAACCGGCGGCAATACCATTGGTTGCTTAATCGACCGGGGTACAGCTGCAGGTCGTGGAGTTGATGCCTCAACCATAGGTTCTTGCGAGCGCAGTTTTAATGCTGGCTCAGTAGTCGTTGACTTATGCAGAGATGATACAGCTGACTTCCCAGTTTGGCTCGTATGTCCTTCGGGTAACACTAAATGGCGTGAATCATGATAGATATTGAATACATGATCACCACTTTTTTGCCCTCCCTGATTATTCATTGACTATATTTTACCACAGCGCGCAGAATGGTAGTATACTCGCCTAAGCCATATAATTCAGCAACGAATAGTAGAAGTCATACGATTGAGGTATTCTGCGATACCATTGGCACGATATAAGTATGTAGACGCGGTAGATAGTTACAACCACTACTGCATTAATCGTCTTACTCAATATTTTACATGTAGCTCCGATGACGAATTATTGACTATGCCCGCAGAAGTGGGCGCAATATTCCCAGATTACAGCATTCCACATCGGGTGATACTTCTTTGAAAATACATCCGGCATCAAATAGCCAATTGCTTTAATAGGTATAATATCACAACGATTAACATAGTATATGCCGATATATAAGCCTTCAACTGGCATGTCCGTTATTCCATCCAGACGCATAGCTTCATTAAGTATAGCTTGGATGGTGCCGCCCCATCCTACATCAACAATCACTAAGCACTCAGTATCCAATGAATAGAATCTTCTAGCATATTCATACGACTCGCGCAATTTCTTAATTTGGCTGGGCTTCGCGTTCTTAATGTCATCCAAAAAGCCTTATAGAAATCTTTATCGCTACACGTATTGAGATTTAGCTCACTATATGGATAGCCTTTGTCGAAGAAAAATTCATATATCTCACGTCGCTGCTCATTCATTTCACCCATACAGAATGATCTAAAGATCGACTCAGCATTGTAGTCAAGATCAGAGCTTGTAGCCAATAAATAAGCTAATGCACGAAATACACAGCGACAATTAAGCTCCTCGGCAAGCAATCACAATAGCGGTTCAAACCATATATCTATATGTAATATCATTTCTTAGCAACCGAGCGAAATTGCTTCTCTTCTGGCTGTATACGACGCAACAGTATAGTGTCAAATATATCCAATGTAATTCTGTACTATCTAATTTCTTTAGGAGACGTCGACTAAAGAGATCACCCCAACACACATCTTAAATAGGTATTCATAAATCTACCTGTAATACTCCTTTAATTTATACTTGTTGGACACATAATATAACATATGAACACAAACTCTGGCACACATGGACAATAAACAGATAGATGCGTTAGTAGCAATATCGTACCTTGACTTTCTGGAATAGTTATTGAGATGTGGTAATATGGTAGCATGATGGTAGCAAAGTGCTACCATTCGCAACTATCGAGAGGATGTGGTTAAGATGAGTAAGTCTCATCATGACAAGAAAAAACTAACCTTACAAGACATAGAGAAAGGCTATCGACCAGTAATACATCGCACAATTGAGCTCAAAGAGAGCATAACTTGGCTAAGTCAGCGTATAACTAAAATACACATTTTATACGCCTGGAGCTATAGTGAAGAACTTTGGCGTGCCGATAAAGTCACTGGATTCACAGAGGACAATAAAAAAGTATCAATGTCAACATACCGCGAGTCTGACGGTCTTAATGTAAAGTTGAAACAATCTGCCTTGTCTTTGCACAAAGGAGCTATCGATACAACGAATACTCTTAGTATTAGCACCAACTGCATGCCCGATAATAAGCCAACGTCCAAATCAGATGTCGGCATCGGCGACGTAATTCGTCGAATTATCGAAAACAATCGCGAGCAGTCTACAGTGAAAGAAGAAGATATCCGTATAGAGAAGGTCGAACTCAGAGGTCAGTTTGCTCCTGTTGTTAGCAGAAAATATGCTCACGCGCAAAAGGAGGCTATAGTTAAGAGAAATATATCGAACATCGCTGTTCGTAAATAATCACATTCAATAGACGCTTCGGCGCCTAGCACCTTATAAGGCTGGTCATTACGACCAGCCTTATTTACTTTAATGAAAATCAGCTATTTCAGCTATTTATTGCCCTTGCCGTCACCAATTTCAATCTTACGGCTATCTGGCAATTGCGCCATTGGTATAGTTATAATCAGCTTACCGTTTACTAGGTCAGCCTTAATATCCTCTTTCTTTGCACGAGTCGGCAAGCTAATTGAACGGTAGAAACTGTTACTACTTTCGCGAATGACATATTTCTTGCCTTTATCTTCTTCCTTTTCGTGACGCTCGGCACTGATAACCAAGTTATTGCCATTTACCTGAATATCAACATCTTTGCGATCAAAGTTTGGCAGGTGCGCCTCGACAACTAGATTATTGCCCTGCTCATAGACATCCGTGGTTGGGATGTTGCTAGTCGTATCTGGCACAAATAGATCATCGCCGAAAAATTGACGCTGCAAGGCGTTTAATTCCTCAAAGGGATCATACTTAACAATATTGCTCATATTCCTCCTTTATTTAAGATTCTAATTACACGATAGTTTGACGGTAATCATATCTATACCTTTTAGCTCTTTCAAACCATCTATGTATAGTTATAGCCCGTTGGCACTCTAATGTCAAGAGTGCCAAGCGTAAACATGATTAGCCATCGAATCTATTTATAATAGTTTATCAAGCTCCCCAAAGTATGATATAATACTAGCGTCAACCATTTGGGCGAATGGCGGAATTGGTAGACGCTGCAGACTTAAAATCTGCTGGCATTGTATGCCGTGAGGGTTCAAGTCCCTCTTCGCCCACCAACGAAATTATTATAAGTTTATGACAAAATTATTTACCCCCGTAAAGAACTGGTCACTAGATGTTACAAAAATGCAACCAGCAACGCGCTGGCTGTTCGCATCAGCGCTGATTATGGTTCCGATCATGGGGCTATTTTTATTGGGTCTTGCTATAGACTGGCTTTTACAAGAGTATGCCAAATTTGCCTATGTAGGTATAGGACTAGGCATTATTTGCTCGCTAACATTATTGGTTTGGCAAGGACGCAAGATGCTTTACGTAGACGGTAATTACAACAATAGCGTAAAAACATTGCCAAAGAAGGATAAAGCAGCTAATATCGCCAAGACAACTAAAACCGCCAAGGTAGCCAAAGTAACAAAGCCAGCAGAGGCAACCAAAGTAGTCAAAAGCAACTAAAGATTCTAAAGAAAAAAGCCAATAAAAAAGAGCCCATATTCTGCGATTTGCTTGACTTCGATAAAGAGTACACCGAAAAGGACATTGTCCAATCACAGAAAATATGAGCTCAAACCTCAGTAATTCAGAAAGACCGCAGCCGAACAGTTCAGCCAGGAAACCTGACTCTCACTAACGCCGTTGTTAGGAGAGCCAGGGACTTCCTGCTGCGTCAGCTACTTCAAGAGTCTCATTTATAATGCATAGACTTTGTCTAATTATACAAATGAGTTATTCCTGAAATACACATCATCCCACCTATTGCAGTGGAATTTATATTACCATATTGACTAAACCGTGGATTATGCATCCTAGCTAGTACGGTGGAATATATATTACCATGTTGGCCTCCTTAGTAGACCGTAGATGTTAATCAATTCTGACCATTAAGCTGTAAATTGCACAACCCACCTAGTGTGGTGGAATATATATTACCATGTTGGCCTCCTTAGTAGACCGTAGATGTTAATCAATTCTGAATAACCTTAGTTAAGGTTCGTTGAGAGTAATTTACTGTAAATTCCTCAACTGCTTAGTATATTATCACACTAAACCGACAATGTCAACAGTTTTACCAATTTTATTACAAATTTGCAAGATTGAGCTAAAATGCCCCGCTTTTATAGCGGGACATAATTCTACGGACGTGCAATCATCAATAAGGGTATTGCCTTATTTCCTGCCCTTTTTGCGATTTTGACGTTGCTGTTTCTTTCGCTTCTGTGCGACACGACGCTTGTGATTCTTCTCTTGGTCGTCAGTATCCTTCTTAACCTTAAAGTCGTCACTACTGATACGCTCGGTTGGCTGAGCAGCCTCGTTAACGCCCTTTTCAACGGCGGATTCAGCGGCTTTTGCTAGATCGCTATCATAAGTGTCGTCAGTAACCTGATCTTCGTTGACCTGAGCCTTGTGTAAGTGAAAGACCACGGACAAGACTTCTTCTTGTAGGTTACGCTGCAACGAGTCAAACAATTTCTGCGACTCCATACGATACTCAACCAATGGATCACGCTGGCCCACACTACGCCAGTGGATACCCTCGCGCAAATGCTGCATGTTCTCAAGGTGCTGCATCCATAGAACGTCTAGAACTTGCATGTAAACTTCACGTTCAGCACCACGTAGCAATTCACCACCCAACTCTTCTTCCTTCTGATCGTACAGCTTCAGTATAGCCTTACGTGCAGCAGTCAGGCGCTTCTTGTCGTTTTTGATGAATGCTATCTTCTTAGCTTCGCCCTCGGCAACACCAAAGACTTCAACCAACTGATTGGCCTGCGTGTCGTCACCTTTTTTAGCGCGACGCAACAAGATGTCACCCAGACGAGCGTCAGCTAGACGTAGAATCTCTGGCGAAATATCGTCACCCTTTAGAATCTTACGGCGAACACTATAGACAACTTTGCGGTGTCGGTTGATAACGTTATCGTACTGAACCACATTCTTGCGAGTATCGAAGTTGTAACCTTCGACGCGCTTCTGAGCAGCCTCTAGAATCTTAGTTAAACTGCGGTTCTGCAATGGCATATCATCTGGGAAACCCATTCTCTCCATTAAATTAGCAATACGATCACCCTGATAAATACGCATTAGGTCGTCCTGAGTTGAGACGTAGAAATAGGTATCGCCCGGATCACCCTGACGGCCACCACGACCACGCAGCTGATTATCGATGCGGCGTGATTCGTGCCGTTCAGAACCGATGACTACTAGTCCACCCTTCTCGGCAACACCATCTCCTAGCATAATATCAGTACCACGACCAGCAATGTTAGTAGCAAGTGTAATTGCGCCTGGTTGACCAGCTTTAGCAACAATTTCTGCTTCGCGTTCGTTATTCTTAGCATTCAGAGTTTCATGAGGCAAACCAGCTTTATCAAGGGCATCAGACAGCTTCTCGTTGTTCGCAATAGACGCTGAGCCAATTAGGACTGGTCGACCTTCCTGATGGAACTCTCTAACTGTCTCGACGATAGCATTAATTTTACCCTTCTCTGTTTTATAAATACGGTCATTATGGTCACGACGACGAATTGGCTTGTTGGTCGGAATTTGAATAACATCCAAACCGTAAATCTGCTGAAACTCTTCAGCCTCGGTATAAGCAGTACCAGTCATGCCAGACAGCTTGTCATACAGACGGAAATAATTCTGGAACGAAATAGTAGCAAGCGTCTGCGACTCCTGGCGAACGGTAACGTGCTCTTTAGCCTCAATAGCTTGGTGAAGACCCTCGCTATAACGACGGCCCTTCATTAAACGACCCGTGAATTCATCAACGATGACAACTTCACCGTCACTAGTGACAACATAGTCCTTGTCGCGCTTAAATAGTGCACGTGCCTTTAATGCTTGATCCAAATGGTAGACACTACGAATATGCTCTGGGCTGAATAGATTCTTGATGCCCAATAACTTTTCGACCTTCTCTACACCACGGTCAGTCAAAGCGACGGTATGGCGTTTCTCATCTACCTCGTAATCACCATCAGGCTCTTCGTCATCATCAGGATCAATTGGCTTGCCCGTCAGTGGGTTCATTAGACCGTGCTTTGTAATGACCTTAGTCGGTGCATCAAGCTGCGCGACTAGTGCAGCAAACTTAATATACAGATCTGGATTATCAGCAGCTGGCGCACTAATAATCAACGGCGTGCGCGCCTCATCAATTAGAATAGAGTCAACCTCATCGACGATAGCAAAGTTTAGCTCGCGTTGACGCAGTAGCTTTGGGTTGCTAACCATGTTATCGCGTAGATAGTCAAAGCCGAATTCGTTGTTCGTACCGTAGGTAATATCGGCAGCATAGGCTTCCTTGCGACTACATGGCTTTAGGTGCGACATGCGCTTGTCATAGTGTTCAGTGTTTTCATACTCCGGGTCATAAATAAAGCTCTGTTCGTTAACAATAACACCAGTAGATAAACCTAGTGCATGGTATAGTTTACCCATCCAGCCACCATGAAGCTGAGCCAGGTAATCATTGACTGTTACCATGTGAACGCCACGACCAGTCAAAGCGTTTAGATAAATTGGCGCGGTAGCTACTAGGGTTTTACCTTCACCAGTCTTCATTTCAGCAATGTTGCCTTCGTGCAAAACAATGCCGCCCATTAGCTGAACATCGTAATGGCGTTGACCCATCACACGGGTTGACATCTCACGACAAACAGCGAAAGCGTCTGGCAAGATCTCGTCCAAAGCATCGCGACGCCGTTGCGCAGCACGACGAGCACGAATAGCATCCAGAGCATTAAAGTCGTCAATAGTGCCGGTACCTACCTTGGCATACTTTTCGCGATCTTCGTCGGACAGCTTGTTGACCAGCTTGCGTTCATTTGCGTCACCCGCTAAGACGTCTTGCTTTGCTACCTTTTCAGCCGCAGACTGACTCTTCTTGTTCTTCTTTGCGGTAGTTACACTATGCTTTTTCTCAATCTCAGCCAGACGCTTCTTTAAGATATCGGTCTGCTTTGCTAGCTCTGCATCCGTCATCTGAGCATACTTTTCGCTGAGTGCATTAATTTCATCAACTCGTTTGCGTAGACGACGCACAATCTTCTTCTGCGGGTCGCCAAATACTTTTCCGAGTACCTTTTCTTTACTAGGCATTAATAATTCTCCCTCACTTATGTGAATACTATAATATTATATCAGATATAGAGATACAGCGGTAGAGGTATTCTATCGCTATCACTCGCTAACTGGACGGTCAACTTGCAGTGGGTCGACAGATGGTGCTTTATCGGCAATTTTAACGACGTCTTTGTCAACCTTAGCGAATTCTTTATAGGCATTATTATAATGATTAACTGTGGTAGACAAACTATTGCCTAGCTTAGACAGATACTCATCATAGCGGGCAATATGCATACCTAACTGCGCCACACGTTTTTGTATATCTTTCGCCTGCTGCTCAATCTGTAGACTGCGCAGACCTTGCAAAACCGTTTCCAGATACGCCATAAAGCTTGTTGGGCTAGTTATTATCACATGCTTATCGCGGAAAGCATATTCAATCAAATCGCGCGATGAACCGCTATCGCCAACTCGACTGACTAGCAAGTCATAATACAAGCTTTCACTCGGGATAAACATAAAGGCAAAGTCCATAGTTCCTTCGTTAGGGCGAATGTATTTAGATGTCTCGTCGATTCGCCCCTTTAGATCACGTTTCACCGCCAACAAATAGCGAGCCTTAGTATCCTTGTCTACTGCTTCGACATAGCGGTTGTAATTCTCTAGACTGAACTTCGAATCAATCGGCAAGATTCGTTGCTTGTCTAGAAATATCACAGCATCGACCGCATCGCCATTCTTGAACTTATATTGAGCCTGCCACTGATTGGGCGCTAGCACGTTCTCTAGCACTGAATTCAGATAGAACTCTCCGAACACACCGCGTTGTTTGGGGTTCTGCAGGACATTTTGCAGAGTTTTCAATTCATCCGCCACATCTACCACGCGCTTGTTAGTGTCATCCAACTTAGCCAGCCGCCGACTCACATCATTAACAATTGCTGCACTCTGGCGTAACTGAGTCTGCATAGACACCTGAGTACGGTCTAGCTTTTCATCAAAAGTCTTAGACAAACTATTCGACAAATCATTTACCTGTTGACGCAGGTTCATAATATCTGTCTGCAGGTACTTTGCTGTATCTTCCGGGCGCACCTTATTCTGCCGTACGAACACTATCACCAACGCAGCTAAAATCACTACTAACAGGCCAATGATTACATATTCCATTGCTATTTACTCCTCCTCGAGCATCATATGATAACGTGCCCACTTCTTATACGTTTCAATCACAAACACCATTACCACAGATGATAGTAAGCACGCCCAAATAGTATTAGCATGAATGTTCGTCATATATAACGCATCACGTAGCGCAGGCGTCAGCAGGGCAACTACCTGCAACACCATCGCGCCTATCAACGCCCAGAAGAACGGGCGGTTGCGAATTCGCAATATCTTGTTAAGCGGCTGCAAGCTACGCATTAGTACTGCGTTCACCCACTGAATAACAATCAGTGTCAAGAAGGCAGCACTGCGAGCAATGCCCTCGTTTTCTTCGACTGTTGCAGTGCCATGATGCAAGAATGTATAGAAAACAGTTAGCACAACTACCGCCATTGTTAGTGAAGTTACTAGCATTTGACCTATTAAGTACTTATTAAGGATTGGCGCGTCAGGCTTTAGTGGCTTACGCTTCATTATGTCACGCGCACCTGGTTCTAGACCCAACGGTATTACCATAAAGGTATCAGTCGCCAAATTAATCCACAGAATCTGAACAGCCAGTACCGGTAGCGGCAGCCCCATCAGCAACGCACCAATAGTTACTAACACCTCACCTGCATTAGTAGCCAATAAATATAGCAACATATTACGAACATTCGCAATAATAATCCGCCCTTCGCGAATCGCTGTAACAATTGAGCGGAAGTTATTGTCCAGCAAAACCATATCACTGGCGTCTTTGGCGACCGCTGCACCGCTACCCATTGCTATGCCAACATGCGCCTTGGTTAACGCTGGAACATCGTTTACACCATCGCCTGTCATAGCAGTAATCTGGTTCTTGTTTAGCTCCTCTAATATCCGGTATTTTGCCTCCGGCGTAACACGCGCGTACACGCGGGTTGATGCCACTACAGTTGCTAATTTATCAGGCGATAGCTGCATTAACTTATGACTATCGTAAACTTGACTTGGGTCGCCAGCGATACCCACCTTGCGTGCAATATTGTACGCAGTTTCAGCATGATCACCAGTGATCATCACTACACGCACACCAGCTTTTTGCGCCTCGCGCACTGCATTCTCGATCTTTGGACGCAACTCGTCTGCTACCGCTAGAAAGCCTAAGAATTCCAGGCCGTCGTTCGGCACGTGGCTAAGCGTTAAAATATCTTCTTTCGTATCGCATTTTGCCACGGCAATAACCCTATAGCCTTGCTTTGCATATTCGTGCAGCTTAGTATTCACCTGCTTCCGTGCTGTCTCGTTTAACTTGCAACGATTCAGCACTTTTTCGGGCGCACCCTTTATATATACCGCCTTACTCTTACCAAATCGCCAAACATTGCCACTCATCGCTAGCGTATAATCGAACGGCAAGCTACACACCAGCTCTGCTTTCGTTGTCTGATGTGGGTTGCTCACCTTATTTTTAGTCAGAAAATGTGCCAGCGCTGCGTCCAGCGGGTCGCCCTTATAACCCTTACTATTATTTAGCGTAAATGAGGTCTGCAGGGCAAATGCTGCTTCATTAAAGCGTGGCGACCAGACCTCTTGCACTCGCAGTTCATTGCGAGTTAGCGTGCCTGTCTTGTCGGTTGCCACAACAGTCACCATACCCACGTTCTCGATCGCTCGCATATTGCGCACTAGTGCTCGCTTCTCTGCCATACGACGCATACCTAGCGCCAACACTACTGTAATAGCAATCGGCAAACTCTCTGGAACGGCTGACACTGCAAACGCCAGCACGAACTCTAAAGCCTCGATGAACGTTTGTCCCTGAGCTAGTTCTAGCACCATTACTATAATCGCCATCACAAAGACCACGACCACAACATTAGCAATCAGCTTGTCAATCTTCTGCTGAATTGGCGATTCAGTGCTTCCACTGGCCAATTTTGCCAGCCGACCAAACTGTGTATCGTTAGCGGTAGCAGTAACAATGCACAGACCCGAGCCCGCCACAACGAAAGAGCCTGCGAATACCATATTTGCCTGATCATAAACCTCTTTCGCGCCTTTTACGACAGAGCTAGTCTTGCGAATCGACATGCTCTCGCCGGTTAGCATTGACTCGTCAGTGTTTAGATGGGTAGCCTCTAGCACGCGCGCATCAGCGGGCACTTTCTGGCCTTCTTGCAAGATGATGATGTCGCCTGGCACAATATTTTCTGCTGGTATCGCAACTACATCGCCATCACGGTAAACTTCAACTTTATCGTTTTCCTTTTGACGCAAGCTGCGCAAGATGCGCTCAGTCGAATACTGCTGAACCCAATCAATCACCGCGCTAACGATCATAATTGTCAGAACAATCACCGCTTCAACAAATTGGCCTTGTAATATACTCAGCAAGCCAGCTACCGCTAGCACACCCATCATCACATTGGCGAACGGCGCTATGATACGTCGCCACAGCGGTTCACCATTAATGCTTACCGTATTGGCGCCAATCTCTTGCAACCTACGATCTGCTTCTCGGGATTTCAGCCCATCGCGGCTAGATTTTAGCGCCTTTAGTACTTCATCAATGCCCAGGTTGTAATATTCCATTAACCCTATTATATCAAATTGATTATGGTTTATTACTACTCAGTACGATTATTGCTAGGATTGGTAGCTATAGCGAGCAACGGCAGTATCAACCAAATGGCGACTACAGCCAATAGCAACGAGCCACCGATAATCAGTAGATAAGTTGGCGAGATGTTAACCCGCAACGACGTACTGTTATTATTAACAAACACCATTGCCGTAAAGATGCCCAGACCCGCCGCCACCAACGACGTGACAACTAGTGGCAAGAGCGATTCTATGATAGTCATCCGCTTTAGCTCGCTAACCTGCATACCTGATAAACGCATGGTATACAGCGACCGTTTGCGCTCTAAAATGCCACCAATAGTCGAAACAACGATTGAAACAATAGCCACGACCATTGTTGCAGCCATACCACCATAAGCCATCCAAGCCAACTTCTTTATCTGCTCATTACCACTATCATGCGCCTCATAATTACTGATGACATGGGCATTGGTAATATTGCTAGTAACTAGCAGAGTACGTAGTCGATCAATATTTCGCTCATCGATATCTATTAGATAGTTGTAACTATTTGTCGGAATGTCGTTTAACGATTTACCAGCATTAAGTTGCTCGGCAGTGTCATGGAGCAGCAATCCATACTCGCTGTTATCATTAATAGATTTCAGCCGATCGCCTAATTTAGTCATACTATCAGCATAGATTAATGTATCAGTGACCGAGGTGCCTATCCATCTGACAGCGACATAGCGATTACTATCACCATTACATTTTACAGTGGCGATGTGCGATTGCATATCTTGGCATCTACCGACTGACCATATACCGTAAACGGGCAACTTCTGAACATTGCTAACATAATCCGTATGATCCAGCAGATTCGACAACTTATCGGCTTCGTCGTCCTTTTTGTCCATTTGCACTAGGTCAATCAAGGCGGTTTGGCTGTCGATCATAGCTAGGCCTCCTGCATTATCTCGATTAAGTTTATCGATACCACTAGTAGCACTGATAAAGAAGGTGCCAGCAAACAGAGCCAAAACCACACCAATGACCGATCTACTGATGGCGCGAGCATGCACTTGAACATACTTCATTCCAATCATGCCAACGGGTTTGCGCGCCAGCTTAGCGCCTAGTTTAGCTAGGCTGTAGGTTAGCCATGGACCAGCCAATACTAGCCCACCCATGTTCAAGACTAAAGCCACCATAATAACTATGATATTAGTTTTGCTTTCGTCATAATTCTTAGCATGTCCTTTTGTTTGCAGCCATATTAGAATGATGACGCCAACAAGCAAAGGAATAATTCGCCACCAGCCTGGTTTATTTTCGCTACGAGCGTCCCGTGTGATACCAAGCGGCGAAGTGTGAACCTTGCGCATACCCCACCAGTTAGCCAGCCAAACCAACAGAGTCGTCAGGATGGCAATAATAACATATTGCATCTTCCGAACCACAATCATGTCTGGCCAGTAACGAGTTTCTTCAAGCGTGACTTGTTGCAATAAAGGCATCGATATAACATACAGCAGAGTACCAATAACAATACCTGCAATGGCAGATAGCAAAGCCTCAGTTGCAATAATGTTGATGACCTGCCTATTTGTCGCACCAACCAAGCGCAAAGCAGCGTATCGCTTCTCACGCTGAACGGAGCCAAGCTTGGCTGAAACAGAGATCAGCATAATAACCGGCAGCAAGATGATAATCACGCCCATATAAACGATGTAACTTATCAGAGTCTCATAGACGCTTGCCTGCATATTTTTAGGTAGCTTATCAGCAAAGCGATACACTAGACCTCTTGATTCATCCGTCGTATCCACTGGTATAGTACCCGCAGGCACACCTGCGACAACCACTAATTCATCGCGACCGCTAGACACACTGGAGGGTAAATTACGAGACAGCTGTTTAGTGCCATAACGTAGACCAATTTGATCCTCAGGGTGCTCCTTGATTATTTTAGCCAGAGCGTCAGAAACGTAATATTCGCCTGGGTCAGGCACTTTTAAGCCCAGCAAATCAGGGCTACGCGAGCCAGTCTTCTCCATTTTAATAACACGGACGTCGGTATTACGCCACGTGTCTCTGTTAATATTCACTCGCACCGGATCGACCCCATCGACTCGCTTTACTGGTTTGTCATCCGTCATCTGCTGTTGCAGAGTGTTGATAAAAGCATAACGGTCGTAATTGCTCATAGCGTTAAAGATGGCTGTAAAAGCTAGAATAATCCAAGTGCCGACCGCTACAGCCCCAGTCATTAAAGCTAGCCGTTTCCAACCGGTGCGAATAGACTTTCTAAATAGTAATAAACTAACGCCCATCATCAGCTCCTCCAGAGATGCGACCATCACGGACAATGATTTCCCGATCTGCCCAGGCGGCAATAG
The DNA here is from genome assembly GCA_958399925.1 of uncultured Candidatus Saccharibacteria bacterium. Taxonomy (GTDB): domain Bacteria; phylum Patescibacteriota; class Saccharimonadia; order Saccharimonadales; family Saccharimonadaceae; genus Nanoperiomorbus. Next base: position 224,732 of record CATXOC010000002.1, read on the forward strand.
TCGGCTCGTGCGTAACTATTACAACTGTAGTGCCAGATTTCTTAGCAGTAGTAATGAATAGCTTCATAATATGCTCGCTACTTAGGCTATCTAGCGAGCCAGTCGGCTCGTCAGTAAATAGCACTTCCGGCTCGATGATCATCGCGCGAGCGATAGCAACACGTTGTTGCTGTCCGCCCGACAGCTCAGTGACAACACAGTCGGCCTTGTCTTTAACGCCAACTTCATCTAGCCAAGCCATGGCCTTACGATACGCTTCCGCCTTAGGCACGCCATTCAATAGCAGTGGCACAGCAACATTATCAACCGCAGTTAACTCAGGAACTAACTGTGAAAATTGAAAAACAAAGCCAAATTTGGTTCGCCGCAAGATAGTACGCTGCTTATCACTCATATTATCGATACGGTCACCGTTAAAAAAGATTTCACCACTGTCGGGTGGGGTAATGCCAGCTAGAGCATGTAGTAAAGTAGACTTACCTGAGCCCGATGGCCCCATAATAGCTAGAACCTCGCCACGTCTAATCGACAGGTCGATACCCCGCATGGCCTTAGTTTCACCAAACGACTTCTTAATATCATTGGCACGAATAATAATATTGCTATCTTTTTCGTTCACCTTATCCCCTGCTCTAGTCACGGGTTGTTGCATAGTTCCTCCTTTAGCTTAGATATTCGGCTGTCAGCTAATTCAATCCAACGTAGATCAGCCTCGATGTGATATATCGCATTATCAATCAGCAACGTCGTTGCTAGATCGTCGCAATCCATACGCTTTCGAGTTAGCTCACGCATCTGCTGGATGTGACTATGGCGCTGATTATCCAAAAAGACGTGGGCGTCAGCATTGTTCAGCAGAGCCAGAACCACCTTGAAGTACATCGTAGTCTGAAGGTGCGGATTAACCTGTTCTGGCTGAGCCATCCACTGCTTAAAATAGTCGCTTCCCGTAGTCGTAATGCGATACTTAATGCGGCTAGGGCCAGCAGATTTATCTACTGAGCTAGTCGAATCGGCTTCAACTTTACCATCCCGTTGCAAGCGCGATAGCGTGGAATATACTTGGCCAGGCAGAATCGGCTTCTCCCTACCGAATAACGAGTCATACATTTTCTTTAATTCATAGCCATAATTAGGACCCTGACTCAAAAATCCTAACAGACAATTTTGTGCATGCATATTCTAACTATACACTTAGTGAATAGTCATAGCAACCTTTTGTAGTAAAAACTACACACCGAGTGTATAGTGTCTGTTGCGCTTTTATACTATACGTATATTATGGTAACTAGATAGTATAATGGTAATTATGCAAGGCTCGTTTATTAAGGAGAAAATATGACATATAAAGACTTAATACCAATTGCCGACGAATACCGTAACCTGCTTGGAAAAGTAAGATGCTATTATGGCTTAAATAAGAGCGGTTTAAGCCAGCAGTACATACTAAAAATGCTCACCAACATAGTCGACAAGCCTTTTTTGAGACTTGACGAACCTAGCGATATATCTGGACGATTAATATTCTATGTTTCCGAACTATTTGTATTAGCTGAAGGCGGTACAGACACATCAGGAATGGTTGCGAAGTACCGCGACGAATTCATACCGCCCATACTAGATGATTTGTCGGCATTTCTAGAGAACAATAACGACCGAGTAAGCCCAAAGACTGAACGTTTCGTGAGAGTTGCCTATTCCGACCTAACAAAACTGTACAACACACGCCCAAATAATAGATGTATAGCAGAAGCCTTGTCTATATACAAACAACTTCCGATAGTCAACCAAGCGTAAGTCCTAGCTTGCCTCGCGGGTGGCAAGCTATTCTTACACTAGCTTCTTAAACTCATTAGCGAATTTATCGAACTGACTACCCTCGTGACCGCATATCGTCATTTCAGCCTATCGAAAACGTATGTTACCGGAGAGAGCGCAGGATTAGGCATCATTGACCGCACAAATCGCATTACTTCATCCCTAGATTCAAGCATCTTCTCAATAATGTGAGTCTGCAAGCTCTCTGCAGCTCGACGCGGAGTTAGCGCACGATGGCAAGCCGGACACAATTTAACCAAGTTGTCCAGCACATCTACTTTCTCGGAATCGTTCGCGTAAGGTATTACATGGTTAATCTCTAGATACCACCTACCATTTCTAGGAACTTTGAAGGTACGATTAGATATCTCGTACTCGCCCTTACATCCAACGCATTCGTCGGGGAACGTCTCGCGCGCAAACGACACAATCTTATGATTTCTAGTTTCAAATCTACTATGAGATTCTCCTATCTCTTGGTTAGAAAAATCCAGCTCTGCACGCAAAGCATTTACCTCGCTGCCCAACAGACTCCTACCCAAGATATTCTCGCGATAAAATACCAATCTGTCCTCGAAGCTCCTATATGTAGTTACTTCCCCTAGATTGACGTAGTTAGTTGTCAGGATATCAGTTTTATATCTGTTAATATTGGGGAATTTACAAATAACATTATTGTAAAACCATTTTAGATTTACCCTAACCTGAGTATTTCGCCTAGCGATATCTCGTGTATACTCAGGCTGCAATTCACGGAAGTTCAAATTCAGATGAGACAGCAAGTTATCGCTTGACAGCAATATCTTAAACATATCATCAAAATATCTCTTGCTGCTATTCTTAATGTCCACTGAGTAGTAGCCGCGATTAAAGTCGGCACTACCTCGAAAGATAAACATAGCCAAAGCAATCTCAGCATCCAAATTATATTGCAACCTAGCAGTGGATATTTTTACGAGAATCAAGCTGTAAACCATCGCCAAAAAATCGTCATAAGTCATATCCATGTCATTGTGTATCACGCAATAAATCGTAGTACCACGAATAGCAAAGGACATACCATACTTTTCCGATAGGCACTGGGCGGTTTGAAGGTAAGATTCCTTATATAGTTTTAGAAACTTAGTCTCGCGGTAAGTAGAACTAACGATAAAGTCTCTACTCTTTGGCTTTGTATTGCAGTTAAAGAATATTGCTAGCAGACTATCCAATGACGTGCTCTTGATATCACTAGCGTTCATTGTTGCCGCCTCGAATTCTAGCTTCAGCAATCTCAAAATAATCGCTGCTCAGCTCCACTCCTACAAACTTTCTACCGAGCGACACAGCTGCAACACCCGTAGTTCCACTACCCATAAATGGGTCTAGTATTTTATCTCCCGGGTTAGTATGTATTTTAATAATATCTTGCATTAGCTTCAGGCTCTTTTGAGTAGGATGAATTGTCCGTTCTCGCCCCGCAACCACCGGAGTCCTAAATTCCGCGCGAAGGTAGGGCACCTTGTCCGGCTTATTGAATACCCAAGGCGTACCATTATCCACTGCCCACACAGCATACTCTGTATCTTGAACATAGCGACGCTTAATGTTCCGTGGCATAGGATTAGTTTTTATCCACTTAAGAACATCCTTCACCACCAAACCATTTAGTTCAAGACGCTTTATAATTGATGATATATAACGATATGAGCAGAATATTACAAAACTGCCTCCCGGGTTCAGCAAGACCCTCGCCAAGTCTATCCATGATAGTATGTCAAATGATTTGTCCCATTCTCCAAAGTCAACACCCTTTCTATGTGCCGACTTCATTGAAGCAAAATTATTGTCCTTTGATATATTGTACGGCGGGTCGGTTATTATATGGTCAAACTTCACACCACCATCTATAAACTTTCGCAAATACACATAAGCGTCGCCTTGGTATAGCTGAGTGCCATTACTCGATTCAAGTATTGCCCTACCAATAGCCTTTCCCAATAATGGCGGAACCGCATTGCCTATCTGACGACAAATATCCGTTTTGGTCCCGTAAAATATGAACCTATCCGGAAAGCTCTGAATCCTTGCTGCTTCGCGTGGCGTTATGGCCCGATTTAGAACAGGATGACTATTGGTGCCGTTTGACGGCGTATCAAACCGGGTATCGATAGTTGGACTATATTCCTCCCACTTTAGCCTGCCCCATGTTGTATTAAATTTTTGCTTTCCAAGATACTCAGCAGGGAGATTTTCTTTGCCACTTTCAGGTGGTATCATAGCAAGCTTCTTCAGAGCCAAGTCGCTATGTTTAGTGGCAACATGGTTATATAGCTTCTTTGAGTCGGCGCGCGCCCATTTCTGGTATTCAGACTTTGGGTCAAATCTATAATCCTGAGTAGCCGCTCCCTCACCTGAATTTAGATATGCTAAGTCTGATATAGCGTCTCGAACAGTAGTCCTTTGATGTAAAGGCTGTACGACAGGTAGCTCAACAGGCCAATTCTTACTGGCTATAATGATAGTACGCTGACGCCGCTGCGGAACCCCAAAATCACTTGCCGTCAGAATGCCATTTCTATGATAATAGCCTAGCTTTTCTATTTCACTCAGAATCTCTTTTAGAAAGTAGCCACCAACACTAGATGACATAGCCTTAACGTTCTCAATGACAAATATTTCCGGTTTCAATTTTCTGACTATGTCCAAGTATTCGCGGAACAGAAAGTTGCGAGGATCTTTTAAGCCAAGCTTTTTACCCTTATTGCTAAACCCCTGGCACGGCGGTCCACCTATAATCATATTTACTCCACGCCTCGTAGCAGCGTCAATGATACTCTGTTTTACAGAAGTGTCGCATATATCGCCCAGGATAACGTCAACATTGGGTAAATTTTTACTTAGGGTGTTTAGTGCAGGTTCCCAAAAGTCTGTAGCCACCACTGTCTCGAATTCGGGTAACATATCCAACCCAGCCGAGAAGCCTCCCGCTCCCGAAAATAAGTCCAGAACTCTATACTTAACAGCCACAATATATCCTAATATCTTTAGCGCGGTATATAAAAAGCAGACACCGCTACCGGGTGTCTGTATCACAACTAGGAACATTGCAGAACAACGCCATGTGAAGCCGGCATTAGTGCCTGCTTTTTAGCGTCGTTGGAATTGGCAATATTCCTAACTTATTTAATAAATTGTGATACAGACAAACTGATTTTATCATATATCACCTCTAATTTCACCTCTAATGTATTAGTTCAATACTTTCTGGAAAGTATTGAACTAATACATACACATTGAACTAATCCCACAATAGACATATAATACTTACAATTTGAACACAGACGATTCAAGCAAGAGGACGAAAGTCCAGCACATCAAAGGAGTTGCCATGGGCAACAAGATAACCAAGGAACTTTTTAAGGAGCCAGCATCGCCCAACAACAGAGCCATGCTAGTTAAATACATAGGACATATTGTTAGCCGGGCTAGCAAGTTATCCGACGATGAGCTGACTGGAGTCAAAGGCGAGCTACTAGCATCACAACTGACCACGGCAATGGTATTCAACGAAGACCCCAACTTTGAAGGACATTGGATAGCTAAAGATACAGAACCTGAGCTATCAAAGATTGCTGAGTTAGCGTATCACCTAGACGGGCAACCAGACGATAGGATGTCGTGGCAAGAGCTGTTTCAAATTTCGCGTAATTTACAGCCATAGATTTCTCTCCCACATATACCTACATGCGGGAGTTTTCTTCTTCTATCAATTCCTTAACTTTACCTATAAATATCCAGGGGCATTTGCCGCCTCCATTGCGGCAATATGGCTAATTATTGCCTCGCACAGTTCAGACTTACAGATATTGTCATTCATACTTGCTAACGATACTATTTCCGAAGCATCGTTAGGGGATATTTTATCTATATGATCCTTTACAAATTGAACAAACTCATTCATCTGCATTGACTCGATGTCGTAAAAGGGAGCAGCGCCATCTTGCTTGCCATACTCTGTATAGTTACCTTTATTAAATGACGACATTGACGCAAAACTCCTCGACACAGCGCAGTATCTTACACTATGACGAGGATAAAGCGAGCTCTAATCTTGCAAGAGGCGGCACATATGGTCGTCACATTGTAAGATATAACACGCTTGTTCGAGATTATCGAAAGGAGCTGGCCATAAGAACCGCCTTTTGAATCTCGAACAATACGCAGAATAATCGCGCTATGATCTCAAATTAACTTGTTATATCTTACATCTTCATCTTACCACAACCCGCCAAACTGTACCACTTGCAGTAATCCTCACAAAAACCTATTATTAGAACATAGTCAGCAAATTGCTAGCTATTGTTCCTTGAGGAGCTGATATTATGTCCAGTAGTAACAAACGAGCCCCGTATGACCACGACGCCAATCAAGGGCAAGTCCCTTCTAGTGGCAAAGGTCAAATAGATATTCCACACGACGACGGTGAGCTCAATCCCGCCCACGTCACACAGTGGCGTCCAGATAACACTCGCGTGTCATAAAATACCCAGAATGACGGCTCGATAACCGAGATGCCCAAACTAGCCTAAACAAGGCCAAGACTCCAAGAACCGCCATTCATAATAGTCAGCTTGCCCCGGCCATACCGGGGCATTTTTACGAAAGAAATTCCAATACCTCCCTTTCGCAAAGGGAGGTGGGTCGGCGCTAGCCGAGCCGGTGGGTTCGAATGCTGCTTTGTAAACCTCCCTTGTGAAAGGAGTATCGCAACTACCTTAGAACCCTCCGTCACGACTACGTCGTGCCACCTCCCTTTGTGAAAGGGAGGTATGTTATTTTAACCTACAACCACGCCCTCTCTCCTTGTGAAAAAGAGGGGTATGTAATTTAGTACCAGTCTAGGGCACGTCCTACCTGCCTCCTCACGAAAATGTAGTGTAACACCTCCCTTTCGCAAAGGGAGGTGGGTCGGCGTTAGCCGAGCCGGTGGGTTCGAATAAACTCGTCAATCTGGCAGCATACACCCGAAAAGTTCTTCTTAATATCCGTATTGGTAAAGCGCATTACGGTTAACCCATGACTCTCTAAGACCCTAGTTCTAACGACATCGTTAGATTGGCCTACACCTTCATCGTAATGCTGTCCACCATCTAGCTCAATAACCAATTTTAATTTAGGACAATAGAAGTCCACGATGTAGTTATCGATAGGCTTCTGACGGCAGAATCGGACTGGCAGACTCCTGAGGTATTTATACCACAGTAATCTCTCTTCAAGTGTCATGTTTCTTCGTAGTTCACGCGCCAATTTTACGTTATTTTTGTTTCTGAATTCTGCCATAGTTGTATTATATATCGAACCCTCCGTCACGATTACGTCGTGCCGCTATACCCAAAAAGGCATGTACTTGTAGTCGAACCCACCGTCACGACTACGTCGTGCCACCTCCCTTTGTGAAAGGGAGGTATATGATTTGGTGTAAGCCGCTACAACTACACTCCCTGTGAAAGGGAGGTATTTTATAGCAGCTGCTACGCCCCTCTCCCTTTGCTGGGGGGTATTGCAACTACCTTTGGACCCTCCGTCACGACTACGTCGTGACACCTCCCTTTGTGAAAGGGAGGTATTCTGTGATTTAGTGCTAGTCACACCTACGTCGTGCCGCTATACCACAAAAAGAGGCGTTGTAATTGTACTCGAACCCACCGTCACGACTACGTCGTGACACCTCCCTTTGTGAAAGGGAGGTATTTTATAACAGCTGCTACGCCCTTCTCCCTTTGCGAAAGGGAGGTATTGTTGATTCAACGCAAACAGCTATGACCACACTCTGCCTTCTCCCTTTGTGAAAGGGAGGTATTTATATCTATAGCTCTGTCCAGCTAGTGGCAGTGGCTTTTAATAAGTCCTTCACCCAGACTGACCAGGTAGCAGCTCGCACAGCAATCTCGCCACTCCAAACTCTCATGGGTTGGTCAAATGCCTGACTAATCACCTGCCCATTTTGTGCTACAAATAGATTATTGTCATGGAACAGCGTGATCGTTACTGGATAAGTTATGGTTAGCTTGTGCAGCGTTTCCGCCGCTTGCTTAATGCCCATAGAAAAAGTAATCATCCGTGGGTAGTAAACCGCTCGCGCCAGCTTCTGCAGCTGACTTAAGCTAACCACTAGATTTGTCTGCGGGCGATTCAACACTGTTTCAGCACCATTAGTTATTGAGTCTACAGCATCACGAGTTATGGTTATAGTAGTACTTTTATCATCTAGTAGATATGCTTCGAATAGCCCAGATGTCTCAGCATTAGCACCGTTGTCACCGATAAACAGCATATTTCCCGACCATTCACCAGCAGACTGCAGATAAGGCATCGTACCCCTTGCAAATCCACCCGAAGGATTCGACTCTGTAAAAATCAAATCATCAATGCGTTGCGCCACGATAGTCGGCAGTTTGCGCTTCAGGGCATCCGGCATAATTACACGCATCATACCAGCACCAGCCTTCAAACCCATTTCGTAGGCATTGGCTACTGCTAGAAAACCTTTGTCGCTACCGCCAACAATAGTTAAGCGACCCGCTTGATCACGCCGCTCTGGTTTACTCCACAGCACATCGTCGAATAGCGGTTCCGATTTAGTCTGTTTCTGCCAATAGTCATTATCCATGTAGCTATAATACACCCGTATTTATTGCATTTGTTATATTCGAATATCGATGCTAATCGGACAGTGGTCGGAGCCCATTTGCAATTGATAAATCCTTGCGTCCGCTAGCTTACCTAGTAACACCTGATCAACCATAAAGTAGTCAATGCGCCAACCAACATTACGTTCGCGACTGTGCGCCCAATGTGACCACCAAGTATACTGATTTGGCTCATTACCATGAATTACACGAAAGCTGTCTAGAAAACCATCGGCAGTGTAATTATGCCAACCCGTGCGCTCTGCATTTGTAAAGCCTGCTCGACCACGATTCGACGTTGGATTTGCTAGGTCTATTTCCTCTGCAGCCACATTCAGGTCGCCACAAAAGATTACTGGTTTTGTTTGACGCAGCTGCGATAGATATTCACGGAATGCTGGATCCCAGTCATTTTCACGCAGGCTTAATCGGCTAAGGTCTGGCTTGGCGTTTGGCGTATATACTGTTACCAAATAGGCGTTACCTAAATCAACCGCCATTACTCGCCCTTCTTCATTTGAATCACCGTAATCGTCCGCTAGATTATATTGTTTAGCAATGTCGACTGGCAAATTAAGCGAAATGTTAGCATCGTCTAGCGCCAGAGTATCCTTGATCAGGAGTCCAGTCCCACTATAGCCTGGACGTCTAGCACTATTGATAACTAGATGGTAGCCCGGAATATCTAGTGCCACTTGGGTGGATTTTACTTTTGGCGGCTCTACCGGCACACCCGATAGACCGCTAGGGGTAGCATTCACATCCACAATTTGCGATGGCTGAATCTTTACCTCTTGCAAGCACAAAATATCAGGGTGAGCTGCATCTATAAATTCACGCAGTGCGCCTTTATTTGTCACCGCGCGCAGTCCATTGACGTTCCAAGACGCAATTAACATTTATTTTACCAGTGTAGCTTTAACCCGCTCGCTAACCCGGAAGTACATAATCAGTAAGCACGTAGTAATCGCTGAGACCACCAAGCCGCCTACCGTCGTAATAATATCGGACGCCGTACAGCTAGACGCCGAGATTAGCCTCTCCCATCCATACGATGGTCGCGAGGCACAATCAGCAACCAGTGATATCAGTGAGGTTAATGCCGACAGAACATAGCAGGTCGCGAGAGTTGCCATCGCCATCTTGCGTGCAACAAAACGCTGCTCGACGATATAGAACAGCGTAATTAGAGACATTACACCACCAACCAGCAGCGTAATTGCGCTTAGCACCATAGTAACGCCACCATCACCGCTTGTCATGTCAGCTAAAATCTCGAAGAAACTCCAAACGCCGCCAATTCCAGTTACACCAAAGGAGACAGCAAAGAATGCTAGCCAGCCACTTACACCCTTTATGTCAGGATTAACACTTGCCACGTTTTGTGAAGGGGTAGCACATTTAGGCTCTGCAGCCTTAGCCGCAGTCTCTTCATGCGCCACCCTTACATCATCAGATACTTTGGTATCGTTAGCCTCTTTGGCTACTACAGTATCCGTAGCGTCTTTAGCGTCTTTAGCGTCTTTAGCGTCTTTAGCGTCTTTAGCGTCTTT
>CATXOC010000003.1 GCA_958399925.1 uncultured Candidatus Saccharibacteria bacterium
GCGTCTTTAGCGTCTTTAGCGTCTTTAGCGTCTTTAGCGTCTTTAGCGTCTTTAGCGTCTTTAGTATCTACGACTTTGTCCTCAACTGGTTTAGCCGCCTTACTCTTAACTTCATCAGACATCACTATTCCTCCTAATTATCCCGTGAAATACGTTAAACGTTCTATCTATATTTTAGCACGAACGCTATAGATTACCTGAAATTTTTGTCTAACCGCTTTATCTCACGTGCCGTATCGCGCTTTTTAATCGATTCGCGCTTGTCATACTGCTTTTTACCCTTACCCAGCATGGTCACTAGTTTAATATATCGACCACCTGTTAGCAGTTTTGTTGGCACAATAGTTAAGCCGGACTGCCTGGCCTCGTTAAAGCGATCGATTTCCCGACGGTGCGCCAGGATTCGCCGAGCCGTTGTGTCCACTGTAGTTGCCGGCTGACCACTGCCCTTAGGCGCATTATTATTTAACGTAAACGAGGCGTTAATTAAGAATAGTTCAGTTTTACCAGTCCGCGGATTGATTTTTGGTGTTACATAGGCGCCCTTTAAATTTACCCTGTTAGTACGTGCCGCTTTCACCTCTAAACCCGTCAACTCTAGCCCAACTGTCAAACTATCTGATAGATTGTAATCAAAGCCGGCGCGGCGATTCAAAATCACCGTCGAAGTTTGCGCTCTTTTGCTAGTTTTATGTCCGCGTCGAGTTACTGACTTTGCCATACACCTATTATATACCACACTGTGCTATAATCTAAACATATGAAACGACTGACTGTTAATCTGGTTTCAGAGAGCGAGTTCACTGTCCAGGGACACGGCGTACATACAGCATATATCGAAATGCGCAATGGACTCAAAGCACGACCAGATATTAACTTGATAGTCAACTCGAAGCCCCTCGACAATATTGATATCACCCATATCCATACTGTAGGCTCATTCTCCTTTCGTAGATTGATCTCGCGCAAGGGCGGCAAGAAAGTCGTCAGCGCCCACATTGTACCCGAATCACTAGTCGGATCAATCATTGGTGCTAGATGGTGGTCGCACATTTTCAAGTACTATCTACGCTGGTTCTACAACCGCGCTGATATGGTTCTAGCCGTATCCCCTGCGACGAAGGAAAATCTAGTCAGAATGGGCGTTCGTAAGCCAATTGAAATATTAGAGAACTCTATTGATACATCGCAGTATCAAACAAGCGACGAGCAAAAACGCAAAATCCGCGAGACACTAGACTTGCCCCAGGATAAATTCATTGTTGTCGGTAACGGACAAATTCAGCCACGCAAGCGTTTCGATACCTTTATTAAAGTTGCACAGCAGCTGCCCGACATACAATTCGTCTGGGTGGGTGGTATTCCTTTTAAGGCGATGGGCGCCGACTTTATTGAGCTTAACCACCTAATGAAACACCACCCGAAGAATATGCTTGTTACCGACGTCATCCCGTTAGCAGAATCTCGTCTATACACTCGTGCCGCTGATGCAATGTTTATGCCATCAGTCCAAGAAACATTTGGCATGTCAATCATAGAGGGTGCAGCATCAGGACTGCCGATTGTTGCACGCGATATTCATGACTACGCTGCAACGTTTGGCGACTCTATTATTCGCACAGATGAAGAAGGATTTGCTAAAGCTCTTAAGGAGCTATATAACAACAGCGATTATTATGCTAAATGGCAGAAGAAGTCACTCGCATTAGCCAAAAAATACGACACCAAAGCCGCTACTACTAAATTAGTCAAAATCTATCGCAATCTAATAGAGCTATAGTATAATTAACTATATGCGAATCGGATTATTTACCGATACTTATCGACCCGCCCAAAACGGCGTTGTTTTAGTAGTCGATGTAACTAGACGCGAGCTCGAAGCTATGGGGCACGAAGTCTATGTGTTTGCCCCTAGCGCCAATCTGCGCAACCAAGTTTCAGAGCTAGACGCAGAAGACGATCATTTAATACATTTTCCAACTATTCGTGGCGTGGGCTTCAAAGAAGGTCAAATATCTCTATTCCTTCCTAATCACTTAGTCGAGAAAATCAGCGAGCTAAAACTAGACATTTTGCATTTCTTTACCGCCGGTCAGATGTCAATGTTTTGTTGTTACGCCGCCCGCAAAACCGGCGCAGCCTTAATTGGTCAACACTGCACTGATACATACGAGTATTCCGACAGTTATCACTTGCTGAAGGTCGGCTATGCTGCCTTGGCCACTGCAATGCCGTTAGTCGTGCCAATGAGCCCACGACAACGGCTAGCTTTCGCCAAGCGTGTGGCGATGGGCAAAACTGATGATAATTGGGGTAAGCGATTAGTTGGAAATATGTTAGCGCTATGGTATCAAGCTTGCGACGAAGTTGTAGCAGTCAGCGAGAAATCCGCCAATCAGCTGCGTCAAATCGCTAGCGAGAATGATTGCTCGATTAGCTTGTCCGTTGTGCCAACCGGCGTTAATCCACCATACACTCCGACGGATGCCGAGATCAACGAGTTCTGCACAAACTTTAATATAGATAGGGATGCCGATAACGTAATCTATTTTGGACGGCTAGGACAAGAGAAAAACCTAGCTATGCTAATCCAAGTAATTGAACGTGTTGTCGAGCGCAACCCGAAAGCCAATCTAATTTTTGGTGGCGATTGGGAGTATCGCGCCACACTAGAAAAGCTAGCACTAGATAGCCCCGCTCGCGATCACATTATATTTACTGGCCGCTACAATCATGAAGACGTCGGTCTACTAACTGCAGTTAGTAAAGTTTACCTGTTTCCGTCACTTACAGACACACAGGGGTTGGCGGTTACAGAGGCAGCTTATGGTGGATTGCCTATCGTGCTATGCGATCCACTTGCGCCAGCTTGCTTCATTGATGGCCAGAATGGCTATGTCGCTAAGAACGACCCTGCTGATTTCGCCGATAAAATAGTCCAGATTTTATCTAACGAAGAGTTGTACAAAAAATTTAGCGCCAAATCGCGCGAGCTTGCCGCCGATCTAACTGAGCGCAAACAAACCAAAAAACTAGTCGAGCTATATCGCAAAGCGCTCAGAAAATAACTACTAGCGTCGCCAGTTTAACGCGCATCAGTCACTCCTCGCATAGCAAGGAGCTTCTGACTAAATGTATCCATTTGCCTTGAGCTGTTGATCGATTGTAGGACGGTCAAAGCCTAGAATAATGTTACCCGCAATGTCAATCACAGGCACACCACGAAAATTCCCACCAATCTTTTGCATCAGCTCGTCGTGTGCAGCTGGATCTTCCTCAATATTCTTCTCGTCTACAGGCACGTTCTTACTTGCCATATACTGCCGTGCCATTTTGCAATACGCACACCAATTAGTACTATAAATTATCACTGGAGATTTCTCTTCACCCATTGATCCTCCTTATTTACGCTTATCTTTATTATAACATAGTATGGCTGGTTAAATGCCAGCCGCCGCAGAATGAACAGTGATAAACCTTCAGCTTTAGCTGTCTGGTCAAGTCTCGCAACTCGACTTCACGCGCCACTAACTCCGCCTCCTCCTCTGATTCATAGCGATTCTTACCGCATGAACGTTTAGGTGGCATGGGCAACATAAAGCGTTGCTTGTGTCGCGCCACTACGCCTCACCTCGCAAATATGATCGAATATTAAAGACCGCCGACGCACCCTCGCCACTCGCAGTTACAATCTGCTTGGTTGACCCCGCGCGGACATCACCAGCCGCAAATACACCTGGTAAATTAGTCTGCATGTGGTCGTTTGTTATAACGCAGCCTGATTTATCTAGCTTCACACCTGAGTCAGCCAAATAGCCCGTATTTGGTACCGACCCTGCAAAGATAAAGATACCGTCCGCCTTGATGCTTTGTTGCTCTGCTTCGCCATCAGTCTTGTAAACCGCTAAACCCGTGACATTGCGACTGTCGTCAACTAAGATTTCATCAGGAGTCCAGCCTTCCATTAGAGTAATCTTCTTGTCTTCTACCGCCTGTTGCAACTGCACCTTTAGTACATCACTCGCCTTTATATAACTGCGCACCACCATCGTTAGATGTTTAGCGAACTTAGTTAAATATAAGGCTTCTTGTACAGCCGAATTAGCACCACCAATCACAACGATCTCGCGGTCACGATACAAGGCACCATCGCAAGTAGCACAATAATGCACACCATGACCAGTCAATTTATCCTCTAGTGGCAAGCCTAATCGCCGATATTGCGCACCACTAGCAATCAGACAAGATTTAGCTAGGTACGCTTCGCCTTCGCGTGTTTCAATCTTTACTTTGTCGTCTACACGCTCTAGACGCGTTACGTCATTAAAGCGAATCTCCGCACCAAAGCGCTCAGCTTGATCCTGATAATCCTGCGCCAAGGTTAGCCCCTCAACGCCATCGCTGAAGCCAGGGTAATTATCCACTCGGTCAATCGTCGCCATTACACCGCCGATCACAGCGCGCTCTAATACTGCTGTTTTAATGCCCTCACGACTAGCATAAATTGCTGCAGTCAGCGCCGCAGGACCACCGCCAACAATTACTAAATCATAGTCCGTTATCATGGCTATATTATACGCTTAGTGTATTTGACCTGCCAAATACCCAGCGCCATTAAGATAGCGCCGACTACCATGACCGAAATCTGCCATGCCTGCACTGCGTTGTCCACCGCTGCAAAGCGAGCCTTAGCAGGCTCTGATGCTTTATAGTAGACCTTAACTACGTCACCCGGACCATACTCCTGATCAGTACGATGTTCGGCAGTGTAGCGATACTGTTGTCCACCTACCATATAGGCTACGGTCGGCTGATAATAAACCTTCGAAGCACATTCGTTCTTGCTATTGCACGAATAGTCGTCTTTGCTACCAGAATCGACTATAATAGCGTCATCAACTGATTTCCAGCCGAGTCCGCTCACTGTCACACCTGTAGCTATCGCTCCAATTGCCAATAAAATTACACCGACAATCATTGCTACCTTGCCGATCGTATCGTTAGTCCGAAGACTTTGCGTCACTTTGTTCTTAGCCATCGTCCACCTTTCTAGTTATGCTTTACTTAATATTAACACACCATATGGAGATAAAGTAATGGTCTGACTAGCATTCACCTTATCTAACTGTGTATTCATAAAGTCTGATGAATAACCCTTCCACGACGAGTTAAAGCGTACTTGCCAGTCGCCATATGGCAGATATAGTTTGTAGTTAGCCCATTTTATACCGCTAAAGTTAACCACAACAATCACTGGCTGGTTATTATTATCGCCCCGTTGGTACATTAATACACGGCAGTTTTCATCCTGCATTAGAACTTTGATATAGCCAGATTGCAAGCCCGCGGTATCGCCGTACTTATTGGTGCGCAGAGCAATTAGATCATGGTGTGCCGCTACAATACCGCTAAACTTTTGCGTATTCTGCCAGTCTAGCGAGTTCCAGTCATTAAAATCACCGCCCTGCAGGAACTCTGAGCCAGCTAATAGCATTGGTATACCAGGTGCAGTCAAGGCGATAGCTGACGACAATACCGCAATTCTGCGTGCATTAACACTGTGCGTATCACGTTGTGCAACCGCCACCACGCGCGCACCACCATTAGCAGCTGTATCATGACTGTCTGCAAAGACAACTCTTTGACGCCAATCACCGTTAAAATTCTGCATTAACACATTAGCTAGATTTTGCAATCCCGGCTGTTCCATCCCGACATGTAGCGCTCCACGAATCACGTGCGGTAGACCTAGATCCCATTGTGCGTCAAAGCCCGCGCCGCCTCGATCAGTTGCCATTGTAATCATACCGTTGCCCGAACAGTCCTCTGCAATCATCAGAGCGTCTGGCTTGATTTTGTGTGTCAAATTATTAATGTCCATCATCAGACGCCAAGCATCTGGAATATCATTGGCTGGATCGTTGTTTTGACCTGCTGTGTTGCGCAGATAAATCGTACTATCAACCCGAAAGCCATCCACGTGATATTCATTCAGCCACATCGAAACGTTATCTAGAATAAAGCTACGCACCTCTGGGCGGCCATAATCTGGCCGACCGCCCCATGGTGTATCGCCACGCGCATCATTATAAAAATAAATGCCACCACGGTTATTCTCGCTCCAACCATCAAACTGCCAGAGATCAGTCGACGGGAAGAAGTGGTTGTACACCACATCTAACACCACCGCCAGTCCACGTTGATGCGCCTCTTTGACAAATGTCTTCATGCCATACGCACCGCCGTATAGACTCTCTACAGAGTATATCGCACTCGGCGCATAGCCCCAGCCAAAGCTCTGAGCCATCGAAGTTACCGGCATCAACTCAATAGTTGTTACACCTAAGTCTTTTAGATAGTCCAGACGCTCTACTGCCGAAGCAAATGTTCCGGGTGTTGCAGGGTCCGGGCGATTAAACGTACCGACATGCAATTCATATATAACTTGCTGCTCGCGCGACGGCATTGTTACAGTTTCGTAGCCCGACCAGTCAAAACGACCATCTGTCACCACTGATTTACCATCATCACTATCAGTCAGCACGCGCGCACGCGGATCATTCTTGGTATGCACTAAGTGGTCGTAGCCCTTGATTTGATATTTATAAGCGTTGCCCGGCTGGACGCCTTTAATCCGCACCGACCAAATATTCGCATCATCTTTAGTCATCTGAATCGGCTGCCAATTCGAAAAGTCCCCCATAACCGAAATTGCTTCAGCAAATGGCGACCACACACGAAATATTGCATAGCTGTCGTGCAGCTCAACCCCTAACTTACTCATCTTTATCTATTTTAGCACAAGCTTAATCATTCTGCCGCATCGACAAAATATGTTTCACTGCATAATGACAATCATGGGTGTCAAGCAAGTAAAACTTACTAAAATAAAACAGCCCATAATATATGAGCTGTTTTATGTAGGTTATAATAATTTCATGGCTGGGGATGAGGGATTCGAACCCCCGATCACGGGACCAGAACCCGTTGCCTTACCGCTTGGCCAATCCCCAAGACAATTAACATTATATAGCCATCGCAGAATAAATGCAAGAAAAATCCCCTCGCCCATAAGAACGAGGGGGTAGGTGGAGTGGTCTAATTACTTGACGTAAGACCCATTGGACATGAATGTTATCTCGTCATCATGTTCATATTTGCCAAAGTATGCCTTATGAATAGCCATCGCAGCATCAAAGAAATACCAGATAACCGTAGCCAACATACACAAATTCATTGCATTGCTGACAACAGTATAGAAAGCAGTTACATACGAGAATCCCAAAACCGCCAGAAGTATCTTAAGGATAAACGCAGCTACGAAGATACCCAGCTTCCACGAGCCGATACTCTTTTGACCACGAGCAAAACGGTCTACGCCAAGGAAGCCGACTCCTGTACTAACAACAAAGAGAAGTTTGTTGATAGACTTAGCTATCTGAGGTTCCTGGGCTGAAGCCTTTGAACTCGAATCATTTGACATTCCTCGAGTTGAATCACCTTGCCCGTTTGCCATCTGGGTACTGGCATAGTTAATATTCGGGGTTTGTTGTGAATTAGTCATAATACACCACCTTTGTAAGGTACGAATAATTACTTTCTTAGTATGTACTACTTTAGCATTTTTGTCAACGCTGATAATTGTTAAAGTTTCACTTACATAAATATACTCACAGGATAATTTACACTATAGCTTAAACTACTACACCCATATTGACTTTTTATAAAAGTGTTTTACCATGGATAATGAATAATCGTACCTTACCAGATTGGAGGTGATGAAGTTGTACATGCATCGTGTCAACTTCAAAAATTCGTGGAAACGCATCATAGATACCGGTGGTCTGCGTGTTTTTCTAAACGAAAAAGATTCCATCATCAGGATTCGTTACCACTGGGGCGAAAATAAACGAGACGCAAGTATGATCCAAATAGACAGCAAAGACCCAGAATCGCCACGAATTAGCAATGTGTGGTATAAGGGTAACTCTAGAGAAAGCCCCGGCCGCTACATAAGTATCGATCATACTAGCACTAAAGCTTTGCCATATTTTAAAGTTGTCATCAAAGACGTAGATGATCCTTCTAAAGATGGCAATATCGACATATACTGGGGTGGCAAAATTGCAGATATGGATAAGTGGTCGAATGACAAAACTCATGGACACATTAATATGCAAAGTAATTGTGTTCTTAAATATCTCCGTGAACCAGCAACTGAGAATAACGAACGCGGCACTGTTATATATGACGAATCACAGTGCCAACAATACTCGCAGTCCGAGAATCATTTTGTCTGTACATCAAATTACTTGCAAGCTGGTACAGAATCGCCCGACAACAGCACGCAATAATTTCGTCATCCCTGATCAATAAGCACCAGCTTTATAGCTGGTGCTTTTAATATACAGACATAGACTGCTACTCAGCGCCAATTTGTACAAGCTCTCCACCTAGCTTCTTACGAAAATAGTTATCATGGCTAATATAGATTATAGCGCCGCGATAATTTGTCAACGCTTGCTCTAACTCCTCAATACTAGGTAAATCCAAGTGACTAGTTGGCTCGTCGAGAATAACCAGATTTGGCTCGTTTGCTAGCATGCTAATAATTTGCAAACGGGCTTTTTGCCCACCCGATAGATTACGCACTAGCATATTTCGGTCACCCTCAGTAAACAGATAGTTGTTCAGTAGTTGACGCACTTTGGTATCGCCCACCGGTAAATCGCGATCCAGATAGATACGCTCAATTGCATCGCTCAATTTCATATCAAAAAATTTATCACTCACCTCTTGCTCGTAAATACCTAGTCGCACCTGCGAATCCAGCTTGGTCGAGCCAGCATAGATAGTCACGCCAGGCTTACCTAATAATGTTTTAATTAGTGTAGACTTACCCGCACCGTTGCGACCATGAATTTCCAAGCGATCACCACTGCACACCTCGAAGTTAATCCCCTCAAATAGCGGACAATCGTAACCAACTGATAAATCATGCGCAGCCGCCAACACACGTTGACTGCGCGAGGCCGTCGAGTGCATATTAACTTGGATGTTACGAGCCTTATACTTCTCGTAGCGATCAGCTTCTTTGTACCCCACCTGCTCTAGCGATTCTTTATCAATCCAGAAACTTGGTCGTTCTTGGCTCTGTAGCTCAGCCAGCTCTGCCCGCGCCTTTTCCTCTAGCCGTTTAAATTGATGTACAGTCTTAGGATTGCGTGCTTTCTCCTTCATCCGCTGATAATCCAGAACGTTCTGCCGCAGATTCTTCATTCGTTTCTCAACTAGTTCATAGTCCTGCATTGCAGTCGCTGTGCCACGTAAATTCTGACGAATATAATCGTCGTAATTTCCCTTATAGCTAATTACACCACCATCCTTGATCTCAATAATCCTATCTACGTTCTGCAGGACATCACGATCATGCGTAATCACCAAGATCGCCTCCTCGGCTTTGATCATCCAATCTATAAACTGCGCCTTGGCCACATAATCCATAAAGTTAGTTGGCTCATCGACAAGCACCAAATGAGCGTTGCTGTGCATTATCTTTATCACTTCAGACAAGCGCTTCTGTCCACCCGACAGGTCTGCGAAGCGACTATCAGCGTATTTATCTAACTGGAAGTTCTTTAGCTCTTCCTCTACCTGTCCCTGCACATTATAATAGCCACGATCACCAAATTCCTCTAACGCATCACTATATTCATTCAGCTGGCGATTAGTCGGCTTGGCTAGCGTCGGAAATTCTCTTAAGGTTTTAGCTAATTTAGCATAGTGCGGTAAACCCGACAGAATATATTCAGTAACAGTGCGGTCGCCTGCATTATGATATTCCTGACTAGTCGCCACCACCGTCGCTCCTTTGCGAACAATGACATTGCCAGTATAGTCATGATCTTTGCCTTCGATAATACCAAACAAGGTTGACTTCCCAATGCCATTGCGGCCAATAATGCCCACTTTTTCGTGATCATCAACCTCGAACTTCAGGCGACTAAAAATAGTCTTTGTTCCAAATGATTTTTCCGTAACCTCAACTTGTAACAACATCGCTAATATTTTACCATATAGCAAATGGCGCCAAAAGACACATAGACAATACCCCACCTAGATATAAAGCTATCTATCAATATGGTGTATAATGTAGTTATTAGCCACCCATACTTCGGTCACTAGGTGAGCATCATAAATAACATCCTTCAATGCGCCTGATTTGAACGGATTCAGTGCGACTTGGATAATAAATATAACCGTTCCTTTATTCGAAGGAGTTGTTTATGAATCCTATTGTCAAAATTAACGAAACTATCGACGTCAATGTCACGTTCTATCAAACACAGAACCACCAGACCAAAGTTCTACCACGCACCTTCCGCTGGCGCGGTCGCGAGATTGTCATACATCAGCTTGGTCTACACCACATAATCCACCGCAATGGCGATCTAGTTCATGTGTTTGATGTATCAGATAGTGCAAATGATTATCGCCTAGAATTTAATGCCCGTCGGCTTACTTGGTTGTTGGTTTCTATGCTGGATGGAGGATGTCTATGAATTTTAATCACGCTAGCCCTAACATCATGTGGATTGATCTAAATTCCGCCTTTGCTACTACCGAGCAACAGGCTCATCCTCATCTGCGGCATCGTCCAATTGGCATTACCAATCGCATTAGTCCTGAATGCTGCATTATCACTAGCAGTTACGAGGCACGTGCCTTCGGTGTAAAAACCGGCATGCGGCGCTCTGAAGCCCTGCGACTCTGCCCGGAATTAGTTCTACTAGAATCCGATCCGCCCAAATATCGTACGGTTTACGCTAAATTATTAAACATCATGCAGAGCTACTCTGACCGAACTGAGATGCATTCGATTGACGAAGGCTTAATTGACCTTAACCGCACACCTTATGCTAACAATCTAGATAAATTAGTCGCGCTAGGTTACACAATCAAACAGCGCGTTCGCCAGGAAATCGGCGATCATATAACTATTAATGTCGGTCTTGGGCCAAATAGATTTTTAGCTAAGCTAGCTGCTGGACTACACAAGCCCGATGGACTGGACGCTATTACAGCAGATAATTTAGTTGAAACCTATGCACAACTAAAGCTAACCAAGCTAACCGGCATCGCCGATCGTTACGCTAAGCGGCTTAGGCTTTCTGGTATTAAGACGCCACTAGAATTTTTGCTAACCGATGAAGCTAAATTGGTCGAGATATTTCATGGCGTAGTAGGATCACAGTGGTACCGGCGCTTACGTGGTTACGAAGTTGATAACCGCCCCACTAGCATAACAACAATAGGACGGCAGTGGATGGTTGATCATCCAACCAATGACCCAGAGTTCATTAACTCCTGCCTGCATCATCTAACCGAAGCAGTCGGTATCAAGTTGCGCCATAAACACTGTAGTGCACGTGGCGTTGGTATCTATCTGGTCTATCAAATCGGCGGAGTTTACAAGCGCAAGATCCTAGCCGACCAGCCCATTCGCACAGATGCTGATATTTGGCGACTACTTAAATCTATCGCAGATGAACGCAACCAAGCGCTTAGCCTACGCATGCTGAACGTATACTTGTACAACATTATCCCAACCGAACAAGAACAATTAATTCTAGCCGATCAGCCGCTCAGACCACATCAGCTAACACACGCCATTGATCATATTAATGCTCGCTATGGCACTAAAACTATTCACTCAGCCGAATCAACCGTCGGTGCAGCTCGGATCCAGCAGAAGGTGCCATTTGGCAGCACACGCTATTTTGACTTGTTATAAAAACTAGACGCCAACGGTATCATTGGAGTCTAGGTGTGATATTTTTAGCTATTACGACATTACAAACATTACGTAGAAAGCCGAAAATAGTATAAACAGCGTCATCGGCGCCAACACACCGATAACATCTAATTTACCAGGCCGAATCGTCTTAAGTGCTAACGAGTTTAGCACCACTGCAACCGACGACAGCGCCATAATTAGACCAGCTAGCTCGGGACGCAAATGGATACCGAACGAGCTTAGTACGCCAGCCGCCAGCGGAATACTGATTATGTTGTAGAACATCGAGAAAAACAGGTTCTGGTAAATCTTGTGTACCGTAGCGTGCGACAGACTAAGCGCACGGCAGATATCATAGGGGTCGCCCGACACTAGCACCACGTCGCCCGCCTCAATAGCAACATCAGTACCCGTGCCAATTGCCACACCCACATTAGCTGTAGCAATAGCCGGTGCATCGTTAATGCCATCACCTACCATCGCCACCACCTGACCTTCGGATTGAAGTTTAACAACTGCAGCGACCTTCTCGTTTGGCGCTACATCAGGTATAACATGCTTAATGCCAAGGCGGCTCGCCATAGCTTTTGCCGTTGCAGCATTATCGCCAGATAGCAAATACGTCTCGATTTTCATTTTGTGCAGAGCGCGAATTGTCCGTGCTGCCGATGGCTTTGGTCGGTCAGCCACTGCAATCACGGCTATAACCCCATCTTCGTCGAATAAATAACTAATAGATTTACTAGCGCGACGCAGCTTAGTAGTATCAGGCAAGTCAACTTTTACGTATTCTTTGACGAATCGTTCATTTCCTACACGATAGGTTTTGTCGCGAACTATACCGCTAATTCCCCGACCGGGAACCGCTGCGAAATTTGATACCGCCGATAGCGCCAGATGTTTACGTTTAGCATACGATAGAACAGCACGTGCCATTGAATGCTCGCTTTGCTTTTCCAAACTAGCAGTAATCGCCATCACATCTTTAGCATTGCCACGAATCGGCAACACATCTGTGACTACTGGCTTACCTACTGTTAGCGTGCCAGTTTTATCGAATACCACCGCGCTTACTTTGTGTAAATTCTGCAAAGCTAGACCACCCTTAATCAAAATACCGTGCTTAGAGCCTTGCCCAATACCTACTGTAACAGCAGTTGGTGTAGCCAAGCCAAAGGCGCATGGACAGGCAATCATAACTACAGCCACGAAATACATCATAGCGGTAGACATGTCTACGCCAACAACGTAGTACCACACAAACAAGGTAATTAGTGCCACTGTGATCACGAATGGCACAAAAACTGCTGCTATTCGATCTGACAAATCTTCAATCGGTGCTCTGTTGTTTTGCGCAGCCTTGATCATCCGAATAATTCGCGACAATACAGTACCGCGTTCGTCCGACGTTGCCACTATTTCAACAGCACCATGACCATTGATCGTACCCCCAATAACTTTATCGCCAGGATGTTTGTCAATCGCAACACTCTCTCCAGTCACCATAGACTCATCAGTATTGGTGCTACCACTAAACACCGTACCATCGATCGGAATAGTCTCACCTGGCTTAACTAATAGATGATCGCCAACTTTGACATGCTTGGTCGGAATATCTACGACATGGCCACCGTTCACCAAGTGTGCGCGATGCGGACGAAGCTTCAGAAGGCTCCGAACACTTTGGCCGGTTTGATCGGTGGCTTTTGCCTCTAAGTATTTGCCCAAAATTACAAACAAGAATAGAAAGACAACTGTTTCAAAATACAGATGCGGCGTCGTAAAGGAGTAATCCATCGTAACACTCTTATGCGCCAAAATGTATATCAGGTAAGACACCCACGAGTACACATAGGCCGTAGTAGTACCGATGGTAATTAGACTATCCATATTAAACATACGGTCGCGCAATCCTGCAACCGTACTACGAAAGAAGCTAGACCCTAGAAATAACATAGCTGCTGTTGCCACTAGAAAGGATAATGGCGCCATGTATGGCTGCAGCACGCTTTTGAACGGCATTCGATCACCCAGTACATCTGCCAACATGTAATAGAGCATCGGCAGTGCTAGAACGATAGCTATCGCCAGCCGACGACGCCACAAGCCAACACTCATCATACGCATATGATGAGCACCCATGTGCATATGATCAACATCAGCCTTCATCTTGCTCATATTGTGCATGTTGTGCACACGAGCAGACGCTTCACTACTAGCCTTGCCCATAATACTCTTTTACTTAGCTGACCTTACCTTGGCCTCAACAGCCTTAGCGGAACGACTGTGCTTCTTCTTGGTACTAGTTTTAAACAGCTCTTTAATATTGTTACGGATACGGAATGCGTAAATTTCGATAATGATACCGTGCACCAATATATACGCGCCAATTAGCCAGACAGTCGCCTGCGCAGCCAGCTGTGGTTGCAGCAGAACCACAAAACCTGCTAGTAAGCCAGCTATACCGAGAAACGCCGTAACAGTCTTGTCGGTAGACGCCTCGGCATAACTAGCCATTATTAGATCTAGTAGTGCTTGCATAAAGATAAACACCGCTAGCAAAATACCTAGGAAATTATGCATTAGCGTCGGATTGAACATAACATAAACACCTATACTAATGCCACACAGAGACAATAGCGACGACAGCCACCACAGCGGGTCAAGTCGCACATTAGTTATTGACTGCGCTAGAGCCACCAAGGACATTACAATGGCAAATGCTGCAAATGCGTAGACAAACAGATTCAACACTACATCGGGACTCAGCAGACTAGCAACACCAAATAGAATGCCAATCGCCCCACTAATTACCACTGCCCACCACATACTACTAGCAACATGCTTTGTTCTAATTATCAAGTCTTCCATTTATAGTTCTCCGTTAATGCTTACTTATTCTCAATTTTATCACAATTCCATAATAACCACTTCGTACGGTTGCAATATTCCATCGTCAAATTCCGTTTGCCCATCGTACGAGTTAGCAATGATGTGACCATGCAACTCAGTAATCGGACGTACGTTCTTGTCTGATAAATTCGCTACGACCAGTATTTTTTGTTGTCCGAACTGCCTCAGGTAAGACATGATCGGCTTTTTGTCGTCGTAAAACTTGATCGTTCCGTCTTGTAATGCCAAAGAGCTTTTTCGTAGTCCAATCATCCGACGATAGAAGCTAAGTACTGACGAATCATCACCTTCTTGCTGCTCCACCGAAATCGTTTCACAGTTACGATTAACCGGCAGCCATGGCTGATGGCTACTAAACCCCGCATATTTATCACTGCTCCACTGCATAGGTGTGCGTGCTGCATCACGGCCTTCACTTAGTGCAAT
Source organism: uncultured Candidatus Saccharibacteria bacterium (assembly GCA_958399925.1). GTDB lineage: Bacteria > Patescibacteriota > Saccharimonadia > Saccharimonadales > Saccharimonadaceae > Nanoperiomorbus. The sequence continues at coordinate 15,137 of CATXOC010000003.1, forward strand.
TTTCCTCGCTAGGCCGTTTGGCACGTGCTTATCTCGTAGGGTCTGGTATAGCATATTAACCACCATATCCTTACTCTGATCGAATTTAATATTCGTATTAGTCATGCCGATCTCTTGCCCCTGATAAACAAAGGCTGTACCACGCAAGGTAAACTCAATAGCCGCCAACATCTTGGCAATCTCATCGTGGTATTTAGCGGCATTTTTGCCGCCGTAAACCGAAACCGCACGCTCTTGATCGTGATTCTCGAAAAATATCGTGTTCCAGCTTAGCCCCTTCTGCCATTTTGTTAAACCGTTTTTCAGGCGTTCAGTCATCGACCCCCTAACCATGCCGTGCTTAACATGATCAAAGCTAAATACGGTATCCAGCTCACGACCTTTAGTAAAACGCTTTGCCTGCTCTAATGTTCCCTGATACAACTCGCCCACCGTATAGGCTCCGTACTGCGCCAGCACATCTTCATGCAGCCGCTGTAGCACGCGATGCGTGCCTTTAGTCGAGACAAAGTACTCTGAGCCCGTGCCCGATATTTGCGGTTCACCATCATCATATGATTCGTCATATAGCAGGTTAATGACGTCGCAGCGAAAGCCAGCGATACCCTTGTCTAGCCAGAACCGCAATACATTCTCGATTTCTTGAATCACGTTCTCGTTGCGGTAGTTTAGATCCGGTTGATACTCGGTAAATAAATGCAGGTAAAACTGCCCCGAACGCTTATCGAATTTCCACGCTGGCCCCGTAAATATCGAAGTCCAGTTATTTGGCGGTAATGGCCGACCGTTCTTATATCCGCTCGGATCACGCCAGACGTAATAATCGTGATATTTCGAATTAGGATTACGCGCCGCTTGGAACCATTTATGCTGGTTAGAAGTGTGATTAATGACTAAATCCATGATGATTCGTAAATGTCGTTTCTTTGCCTCATTAATCAGTCGATCCATATCACGCATCGTACCGTATTCAGGATTAATTTTGGTATAGTCGGCAATGTCATAACCATAATCACGATTAGGTGACAGATAGACTGGCGATAGCCAAATTGCATCCACGCCTAAGCTAGCAATATAGTCCAGTTTATCAATTATTCCTGGAATGTCACCGATACCATCGTCATTCGAATCATAGAAGCTGCGCGGATAAACCTGATAAATCACCGCATGTCGCCACCACGGAATGGATTTTACAGTACCGCTATTCTGCGTTGTGCTCATGTTAATATTTTAGCACAGCTCGGAGGCCAACATTACTAAGCTATCTTTAGCGTTGTAAAATACACAAAGTACCTTGCATGGGTAATGCGGTCGTGCTAATATAATAACAAGCAAAAGTTCAAACAAAAACTTAAAAACAAACAAATTGAGTTCGAGAGCGAATTTTTGCTTTTGTCTCCACCACACACCTCTTTGGGGTCGGTTCTCTACCGGCCCCGTTTTTGTTTTGTAATCAAACTACTATAGTATAATAGACTTAATGAAGAGATTTTTAGTGATTACACTATTCCCCGAGATGTTTGATGGTGTCATGAATAGCAGCATGATGTGGAAAGCGCAGAAGGACGGCCAGCTAGAGTTCGACACACTCAATCTGCGCGACTTTGGCATTGGACCACGCCATCAAGTTGATGATAAGCCATTTGGCGGTGGCGCAGGTATGCTACTAATGATCGAGCCTTTAACCAATGCGATCAACGAAGCTAAGAGGCGCCTTCCAAACGCTCGCGTGCTACTGATGACGCCAACCGATAATATTTGGAACCAGACCAAAGCACAGGAGTTTGCATCCTCTAACGATGATTATATTATCGTATGCGGTCGCTACGAAGGTTTTGATGCTCGTGTTTATGATTTGATTGACGAGAAGATTTCTATTGGCCGCTACGTCTTAACTGGCGGCGAATTACCAGCTATGTCAATTATCGATTCAGTTGTACGGTTACTACCAGGCGTTCTGGGCGGTGGCGCCGAGGCAACCGCACTAGAAAGCTATTCCGATGAGGCTGAGATCGAATATCCTCAATATACCCGTCCTGAAGAGTTTAATGGCCAGTCTGTGCCATCGGTACTATTATCTGGCGACCACGCCAAGGTTCACGAATGGCGCAAACAGCACGAAATTAAATAGTTGTGCGTAATTACAATCACACTAATTAACAATTACACTAAGCTCTAGAACCCGAAAACCGTCCTCTCGCAGGACGGTTTTTAGGCACAAACAAATCTCGCATTTATTTTTTAATTAGTTCTTCATTGTAGCGCACAACTTGAACTGCTTATGATTATATATCAAGATCGTCGTCTTCTGCAAGCCCCTCACGTAACTTTTTTACGCGATCAGAGATTTGGCTATCAGAGGTGTGCTCGTAATTATCCACAGCGTTATCAGTAGTACTAGTGCTGGGTGTTGTGGATTTAACCGACGCAGCATTTGGCTCACTATCAGTATCAACAATTCGTAAATTATAACGCGCTTCGTTTTTCATACCCAATGCACGTAGCAGTGTTCGCAAACTCTGTGCTGTTGCACCACGACGACCAATAACTCGCCCTAGATCACCCGGATCAACCGACAGCTTTAGCAGGACGCCTTTCTCGTCTTCGGTACGCTCAACCTTCACGGCTTCAGGCTTGTCAACTAATTGCTTAACCACATATTCAGTGAACTGTTGCTCGATCATTGGTCACTCCATCCTCTCTATTAATATCTGTAACTATAATAGCATAAAAGCAAACACCTGCCCATACGGCAGGTGTTTGCTATCTAATTCCGATAGCGCGACTAAGCTTCAGCAGCTTCTTCTTTTGGTTGATTCTTGCGTAGCTTTTCAGGATTGCGAACAGTCTTATGCTGGTTGCCATCGAACTTCTTTACCCACTTAGGCAAAGCAACGCCTTCCTTTTCTAGCAAAGCAGCGACACGAGTTGTCGGCTGTGCGCCGTTAGTTAGATACTTGGTTGTGGCATCTTTGTCTAGCTCTACAGCCTTGGTATGTGGGTTGTACGAGCCTAAGTATGCTACTACCTTGCCACTTGATGGATGGCGATGCGAATCCTGCACCACGACACGATACATGGCATAATGAGTTTTACCTAGACGTTGCAAACGAATTGTAAGCATTATTCTCCTTACACAATTAAAAATTTACTTTTGACGGTTACATAATATATTACTAAATTTTTCTAACAAATTCAAGATTTCCGACCTTTGTAGGCAGCAATTGCCTTGTGTGCTGCAGCCTGTTGAGCAGCCTGCTTGCTACCACCAGTGCCACGACCCATCTCGATATTGTTTACGAATACCGCAACGGTAAAAATCTTGTCATGATCGGGGCCTTGTTCGTCAATTACACGATAGCTAGGTGTAACATCGTCGACTCGTTGCGATATTTCCTGTAGATACGACTTTGAGTCGCGCCAACTGCCATCTTCTAGGATCGAATCCATATTCTTCAAGATATGCTTTTCAATAATCTGTTGTGCGGCCGCATAACCCTTATCTAGATACACTGCACCCAATGTAGCTTCGAAACAATTAGCGACAATGTGCAGTTTGGATTGCTCGGTACCCTGCTGTTCGCCGCGGCTCATTCGAACCAGGGGTGCATAACCCAGCTCCTCGCCCGCATCGCGGATCGATTCCGTCCTCACTAACGCCGATCGCCACGACGTTAAAATACCTTCTGGCATGTCAAAATTATGAAACAGGTAATCAGTCGTTGCTAGCTCTAGCACTGCATCGCCTAGATATTCCAGCCGCTCATTATGTGCTTTAGCGGTTTTTCGGTGCTCGTTAACGTAACTACGATGCGTCAAGGCTGTCACAATTAAGGATGGGTTGTCAAAGGTGAAACCCAGTGCATTTTTAGCCCATTCCTGATATGGTGCGAAGTCAACACCCTCAACAATTGGTACTATCGGCTCATCAGCAGCACGACGATCAAAGCCTGCAAACAGGGCTCGCTTTTGTCTAGTATTCTTCGTCCGACTCATCTAATTCAATAATTCCTCTCTGCGCCAAACGACGCTTACCCATGCGCATCAATTTTGCGATATCACGGTACGCAATAATGTCGACTGCTTCGTCGTAATCAAACCATCTAATTCCATTCATCCAGTCCTCTTTTTGAATGTCATTAGTATCACCCAACGCTTTAAATAAATAGATTTGCGTACTCATCAAAACTAGTACGTTCTCACGGCGGTAACGAAAGTGAATCTTACCCAACCAGCAAATAGGCTCTAGCGAATGCACGCCTGCTTCTTCACCAATCTCGCGAATTGCCGTCTCTTGGGCTGTTTCACCCTTTTCGATGTGACCCTTTGGAATAGTCCAGCGGTCAAAATGGTCAGCAACCAGCAAAACCTGCAATCTACCGTCTTCGTTAATCCGGTAAATTACACCACCTGCTGTTGCTTCGCGCGATATTTCACTGATCTCTGGGCGAGTTCGATGCGGCTTTAGGATGCGATTAAGTGGGCGACTGATATTATTCTTGGACAGTGGCTTTTGCTGTGCAACAAGACGCGCCTTTTTGCGCAAATGACTGTCAGAACCTTTAATAGAGCACACTTTGTTGCTGCGCTGTTCACTACGTCGTCGCTCGACAGCTGCTTTATGCTGAGCCTTTAGTATGTGCTGCTTGCGAAGTTTATTCTGGTTGCTTGCTTTGCTCACTCTTCTCCCCTTCTTGCATCTGACGCCAGATAGTACCTAGAACGCCATTAACAAAACGCGAGGAGTTTTCAGAACCAAAAGCCTTTGCCAGTTCTACAGCCTCATTAATCGCCACCTTTGGTGGAACCATACCATGGAACTCTGATAATTCAAATACAGCCATCCTCAAAACATCGCGATCAATAATAGCGATCTGATTTAGCGGCCAATCTGGCGCTACTGGGGCAATCACTGCATCTAGCTGACGACCAGCACGATTTACACCAATCGTCAGACGACGTACGAAATCCTTATCGTCAATCTTGTCGCTATAGCGCTCCAGATTACGATCTAAGATTTCTTCAATATTAGCCGTAGCGTCACCGAGACGCTCACGGAAATCGTATTCATATAACGATTGTAGTGCGATAATCCTACCTAGATGCCGATTACTTGCCATTTATAAACTCCTCCGTTTTAAAGTTCGAATATTTTTGTTTGCTATTTAACCAGCATCTTCTTGCCAGTGTCGTTCTTGCTAGTAAAAGCCTTAACCGGTGACTTTGCATTTACCTTGCGTGCTAGTTTGATAATTAACTGACTGCGGCGATTGCCAGTCCGACGTGGGCTGGTTTGCTTCTTTGGCTTACCCATAATTAGTAATTCTCCTTCTTACTTAAATTAATAGTATTTTAGCAGTTTAGCCCGCTAAAATCAAACATGGTCAGCTAACATATTATCATAATATTGACATTTTATCACGCTTGTGTTAGTATCAATACGTTATGAAGAACAAATTTGAATCTACGAATACAAACACTCACGAACACTACAGCATACTACACCCTAATCAAGATCCATTATATGTAGAACGGCGCAAAAAGGTCGCTAAAATCGCCAAGGGGATAGCGATTGTGGCTTTAGCCTCCGCTGCAGCTATCGACGGAGGACACGCCTTATATGATTACGCAACCAGCACACCATACGAGAAGTTAGGCGCTGATAGTTCAGAGGAGTACACCGTCCGCCAAGGTGACACGATTTTTGACATCGCCACACACTTACAGCAAACCGAGAAGTCGCTATCTGATAATAGTATTGACGAGATAGCCACTGCAATAACTGATGTCAATTACGACGAAGACGGCGTCTTGCAGCCTGGTCAGACGCTAAAGCTACCTGCCGACAACGATTCAGAAAAGTAGTATAAAGCTACAAACCGCATAACTACAGCAAAACAGCCCCGAAGGGCTGTTTTTATATAGTCGTACCGTCGTGCTCTTAGATCAGTTACTTAACTACTATATTTACAATTTTACCTGGCACATAAATAACACGGGTAGGCGTTTTACCACCAATGAAGTGTGCAACATTCTCTACCGCCATAGCTGCCGCCTTGACATTATCCTCGGTAGCCTCCTTGTCTACCTCGACAGTACCACGTAGCTTGCCGTTAACTTGAACTGCGATATTCACAGTATCAGTTGTCAGATATTTTTCGTCCCATTTTGGCCAATCAATCTGCTCCATTCGCGCATCATCGCCGTTTAGTTCACATAGCATCTCGCTACTAACGTGCGGAGCAAATGGTGCTAGTAGTTGCGTTAAGACAATTAGCGCATCATGCCATAGGTTTTTGTCAAAGCCTGCTTCCTTTAGCTTGCTTAAGCCATTTAAGTATTCCATCATCATGGCTACAGCGGTATTAAACTGCGCGCTATATAGGTCAGTTGTCACTTTCTTCACAGTGCTATGACGCAGGCGTAGCAGCGCATTTTTAGTTTGATCCGATAACACAGCTGATTTATCTGAATCAACATACTCCTGTACTAAGTTCCAGCACCGATTCATAAAACGATATACACCGCCGATTGAGTTGGTATTCCACATTGCGTCCAGATTATATGGCCCAATAAACATTTCGTAAGTCCTAAGAGTATCTGCACCATAACCACTATCAATCACATCCAGCGGATCAATTACATTACCCTTGCTCTTACTCATCTTGCGACCATCTGGCGCATTAATGTAGCCGTTATATAGTAGCCGCTTGACAGGCTCACGGAAGTTAATCCAGCCTTGGTCAGCAAAGAATTTAGCCCAGAAGCGAATATACAGTAGGTGTGCCACCGCATGATCACCACCGACGTAGAAATCTAACGGACTCCAATAATTAACTTTCTCAGGATCCCAAGCACGTTCGTTATTGTTAGCGTCACAATAGCGCAATAGATACCAAGACGAGCAAGCATAGCCGTCCATTGTGTCTGTCTCACGCTTAGCGTCAGCACCGCACTGTGGGCATTTCGTGTTTACCCACTCAGTTTCGCTAGCTAGTGGCGACTGGCCATCACCCGACGGAGTGATTTCTTTGATTTCAGGTAGTAATACCGGCAAATCACTTTCAGGTACTGCGACATTACCACACTTCGGACAGTGAATAATCGGGATTGGACAACCCCAATAACGTTGGCGCGAAATTAACCAATCACGCATCTTGTATGTCGTTTTCTGGCAGCCAAGTTTCTCTTGCTCTAACCATGCTACAATCTGCTCGCGTGCTTCAGCAGTCGCAATGCCGTTAAAGTCACCACTGTTGATTAATTTGCCTTCACCCGCATAGCAATCAACAACATCATCGTCATCAATATCTTCAGTTGGATCGATTACCTTAATGATAGGCAGATCAAACTTGTGTGCAAACTCATTGTCGCGCGTATCATGTGCCGGCACCGCCATCACTGCACCTTCGCCATAGCCACCCAGCACATAGTCTGCTATCCAAATTGGAATCTTTTTGCCGTTAGCAGGATTGATTGCATAACTACCAGTAAATACACCTGTTTTCTCTTTGTTCTCTTGGCGATCAATTTCACTCTTGCGAATTGCCACACGCACATATGATTCCACGGCATCTTTACGATCGTCTGTTGTCAGCTGTTCAATCAGTCTATGTTCGGGCGCTAGAACTAGGAACGTTGCACCGAACAGTGTATCTGGCCGTGTAGTAAAGACCTTGATTGAATCATTACATCCATCAACCTTGAACTCGACTTCGGCGCCGCGACTACGACCGATCCAATTTCGCTGCATCGTCTTAATCTTATCAGGCCAATCAATGTCATCTAGCCCTGACAGTAGTTCGTCGGCATAGGCAGTGATTTTAAAGAACCATTGCTTCATCAGCTTTTTCTCGACCTCGTTGCCACAACGCCAACACTTACCACCTTCGACTTGCTCGTTCGCTAGAACGGTTTTGTCTACTGGGCACCACCATTGATAGCTCTCTTTTTGGTAAGCCAAGCCATGTTTAAATAATTGCGTGAAAATCCACTGCGTCCAGTGATAGTATTTTGGATCAGACGTATTAATCTCACGCGTCCAGTCTACACCCATGCCCAAACGGTGATACTGCTTCTTAAAGTTCTCGATATTAGTATGTGTCACATCCTTAGGCGACATATGCATCTTTAGTGCGTAGTTCTCAGCCGGCAAGCCAAATGTATCCCAACCAATTGGCCTTAGTACATTAAAGCCCTGCTGGCGATAAAACCGTGACAACACATCAACAATCGTAAAGTTTCGCACATGTCCAACGTGCAAGCCTGCTCCTGACGGGTAAGGGAACATTTCCGCAGCATATATTTTGTTACGAGTTGTGTCATTGTCCTTAGCAGCAAACGGCTTCTCGTCCAGCCAGATTTTCTGCCACTTGGCTTCAACTTTTAATGGTTCGTATCGTTTCATAGTTCTATTTTACCACCAATAACCTAAACATAGCCAAGTAGCAAAATTAACGAATGCTTCATACACATTCGTTAATAGGCTCGCTAGCTAGTAGAAAATGCTTAGCAGTGTTATTCTTCATCATTTTGCTGAATATGGCGAATCTCTTCGAACCACTTATTCTTCTTCTCCATCCATTCATCGCTCTGACGTACTAGCTTGTCGCGATCATCGATGTTGCGTAGCAGATTCTTGGTCGCCTCCTCGGCATAGACACCGTTTTGCGAGCCTTTGACTAAAATAGCTGCATGTGGCTTTAGCTGTTGCTTGGCAAATGTTGCTGCCATTATTGGACCAGGAAAACTTGCCACCTGACATCCTCGCTTCATCGCCGCCGGTGCTAAATAGCGAGCCGCTTCATCACCAATCGTAATCACAAAGTCTAGCATCATCGGATCGCAAGCCGCACCTACCTGCTGATGTGCTTGCGCTGAATACTGTCCCAGTTCATTCATGCTACCTAGAATCGCAATGCGCTGTGGTGCATCAATTTGATATAGCGTATTAAGCGCCGCAACGGCTGCTTCGGGTGAAGAATTATATGTATCGTCAATAATCACCGAATCTTCCATGCCAGGCAAAGGATTCATGCGCCCTGCCACCGGATGTAATTGCGCTAGCCCAGACGTAATGTCTTGCGGTGTCATACCTAGCTTAGCTGCCACAGCAGCCGCTGCTACGGCAGATCTGACATTATGCTCACCCAAGTAATGGATAGTTGCCGGAATTGCCGAAGCGTCAGACTCCATATTAGGGTTTTCTGCGCTAGCACCACCGAACTCAGGCGCAAAGAAGCGGACATTGTACCCAGTCAATGGATCGCCGTCCATGATGTCTATACGATATTCGCCACCTTCGATACCATAGGTCGTAATGTTACTAGTCTCAGCATAGGCCGCATAAGCCACATCTACATCATCGTGATTTACGATAGTTAGTTTGGAATACTTAGCGATCGCGAGCTCCTCGCGTGCCACATCAGACAAACCATTCGGGAAGTTTTCCATGTGCTCTGGTGCAACCGCCGTTACTACGGCAATATCAGGCGAAAGATATTTGCCAAATGCATCAATATCGCCCGGCTTGTCGGTTGCTAGCTCTTGAATTATCACATCCACACCCTGCTCAGATTTAATACGCACCTTCATCGCCTTAAAAATACGATGCCAAGTACTATACTTACGTAACAGCGCTAGTGGTGGATACTTGATTCCTAAAATAGCTAGCGGTACCGACATCTCACTATTTAGATTTCCAGGCTCCATCTGTACACGAAAGCGATTCGATAGCACGGTGGCAATAGCTGTCTTTGTAGTGGTTTTACCTACAGACCCAACTACAGCAATTAATGTAGGATGATGTACTTTAAAATATTTCTTTACGTAGCGTTCCAAGCGCCAACGGATATATTTCTTAAACATAATCGTATTATATCACGTATGTATTTAACTACACTGGTTACTCTGGTGTGTCACGAACAATTGAACCATTAACACTGAGCAAACGCCCAATGCACTCGACACTAGAACTGTCGGCAGCGTAGATAAATCAAAGCTATATTCTAGATTGCCCGATGTTAGCGGAATAAATAGCAGAGCTACAAATAATAGAGAGCATCCTGCAATCAGCGCCAGCTTCCAGCCTTTAATCGGCCGCGACAGCACCACTAGAACTGCCATACCGATCAACATAGCAACCATCGACACGCTGGTACCAGCAGTGGCTAGCGACATGCCATGCCGATTAACAAGGTAGTACGTCACCATCATTGCGATTGCCTCAACCATACCCACAGGTATAGCAAAACGCAACACACGCACGAGGAACCCTGGACGATAAATTCGCTTATTCGGCGCTAGCGCTAAGAAGAATGCCGGCATACCGATACTTAGCGCACTGATAACTGTCATCTGTGCTGGCAAAAGCGGATAGGTCAATCCTAATACCGTCACAGCTAGCGCCATCACCATTGAATAAACGTTCTTTATTACAAATAGGTTTGAAACTCGCTCAATGTTGGCGATGACCCGACGACCTTCACCTAACACAGCCGGCAAGTGCGAAAACTTATTATCCATCAGAACTACCTCAGCAACTGCTTTGGTTGCACTACTTCCGCTATCCATTGCAATCCCCAAATCGGCTTTCTTAAGCGCCAAGGCATCATTAACACCGTCTCCAGTCATTGCCACAACTCGCCCCTGCTGCTGTAAGACGTCGGCGATCTGGCGCTTCTGTCTAGGCTGAACGCGACCAAAGACATTGTGACTGCTAACAATCTCTAGAAATTCCTGTTTCTTCTTGTGCGATTTCTCAGGATCAGGTAAGTCGCGGGCATCGAATATCTTAGCGTCAATGCCGACTGAGCTAGCCACTGCGCCCACTGTTACCGGCGAGTCACCCGAAATAACTTTAATATCTACGCCTTGCTCTGCAAAGTACGTTAGAGTTTTTGCAGCATCAGAACGCACTCTTTCGGTTAGCACAACCAAGCAAAGTTGTTTGGTCTTAATCTTGCTAATTACAGCATGCTCGTCTGGCCACTTTTCCGACTCGGTCAGCACCAACACTCGTTTACCTTGCGCAGCCAGGCTTTGCGCCTGCTTTAAGACTTTAGATTTCGCATTTAGAACAACCTCTGGCGCACCAAATATATATCGATGGCCATCGATCTCGATAGCACTCCATTTACGGGCGCTACTAAACGGCACTTCGTTGGCGAACTCTGCAATCGACTGATTATGATACGCAGCAGCAATAGCATTGTTGGTCGGCGACTGGGCGCGCGATGCAATTGTTGCTAAAACTCGGCTAATTTTTGACTCATTAACATCGTCAGATAGATAGATAGCATCGTCTAACTTCATGCTACCCTCGGTAATCGTACCAGTTTTATCTAGAAGCAACGTATCGACACGTGCCAAAGTCTCCACGGCTGGCAACTGTTGAATTAATACATGCTGTCGCGCTAGCTTAACCGCAGCCAGCATAAAAGCAGCACTGGTTAGCAGCACTAGTCCTTCTGGAATCATGCCCACTAATGCTGCTACGCCATGCACTACTGCAGTCTGCCAAGTCTGCCCATCCAAACGTAGCTGACCCCAAACTAGCAGTGGCGCTACAACTAACATTAGCCACGAAATCCACTTGAGCAGCTGATTTGTGCCAGCTACTAGCTCTGATGACGCACGCTTAAACTGCTTAGCCTCAGCGGAAAGCTTTGACGAATATGATTCAGTACCGACCTTGGTTGCACACATTACACCCTGCCCTGCGACTATAATAGAGCCCGACAACAATTTATCACCAGGATTTTTGACGACTGGTTCAGATTCGCCAGTTAGCAAGCTCTCATCAACTTCCAGACCATTGCTCTGTATCACTTTACCATCAACAACAATCTGATCACCCAAGGTTAGAAAAACTAAATCGTCTTGTACGACCTTATTAGTCGCAATTTCTGTTTTCTCGCCATCACGAATTACCGTTACTTTAGGCTTAGCTAAAATCGATAGTCTATCCAGCGTTCGCTTTGCAATTAGCTCTTGTACTACGCCAATTATAATATTGAGCAACATGGCAAAGAAGAATAGTGCGTTTAAGACGCTACGATCCGCCACTACTACAATAATAGCCAGTACTAAAATTAACGCATTAAAGCGCGTGCAGATATTAGCGCGCAATATATCCAAAATCGAGCGTGAACTACTATCTGGCATAGCGTTGACAGCTCCACGTTTAACGCGCTCTTCAACTTCTTTCGATGTCAATCCAATCATACGTATATCATACCGCATAAAAGTTTCTCTTGGCTGAAGAGAAAACTAATGAATAATATCTGGTGGAGTAGATCGGACTTGAACCGACCACCTCAGCAATGCGAATGCTGCGCTCTAGCCAGATGAGCTACTACCCCATGACTTCATATAGTATATCGTAAATCACACAAAATTAAAACCCGCCGGAGAAGCACGCGGGTTAAGTCATTTTAGCTGTTGCGCGCCCACCCTGGGGCTATCACGTGTTTGTTTTTGTTGTGTTCAGACGGTCTAACCCCGTCTGCGCACCAGCTACTATTTATATTACCATTAGCTATTTAATATATCAAGTAATTCAGACTCAGATATAATTTTGGTGCCATACTTTTCCGCAGCAGCCAGCTTGCTCTTACCAACCTTGCCACCAGCTACCAAATATTTAGTGGACTTGCCAACTGAAGTCTGAAATTCACCACCCATACTACGAATCTTATTTGCCATATCGTCGCGCGACATGCTCGCCAATGTACCAGTAATCACAAACGATAAGCCCGTCAGCTTGTCGCCTATCTGCGCTTTTATTGGTCGAACACCTAAATCATAGAACTTTTCAGTCAGTTTAATGTTATCGTCGTCCGAGAACCACGCCATAATTGACTCTGCCACTACTTCACCAATTCCTGGTACATTAGATAACTCATCAAACGTTGCCTCACTAAACGCGCTCCACGAGCCAAAATGATTCGCTAAATCTAACGCTGTTTTAGCACCTACGTGACGGATACCCAAGCCATAAATAAAACGGTCGAGCGGCGGATTCTTCTTAGCCTGAATCGCCGAAACTAGGTTAGTCGCCGAAACTTCAGCAAAGTGTTCCATTTTTGCTACATCCGCAATCTTTAGCGTATAAATATCCGCCATGTCGCGAACCAAGCCTGATTTTACTAGCAACTCAACATTGCGCTGACCCAAGCCCTCGATTTCTAGTGCTTGACGGCTAGCAAAGTGCTTAATTGATTGTACTAACACTGCTGTTGCGTCACTGAGATTTTTAACACGCCAGACTACCTCGCCATCTGGCCGTTCGAACTCTAGCTCAGGATACTGTCGCTTCAATTCCGCCGCAAAGTCAAAAGGCCTACTATTAGCTGGACGCGCCTCCATCAGTACACGTTCAACCTTCGGTATGATCTCACCAGCCTTGTAAATCACTGCCGTATCACCAATTCGGACGTCCAGACGCTTGATCTCGTCCTCGTTATGTAACGTTGCATGTTGTACAGTTGTGCCTGCTAGCTGCACTGGTTCGAACACCGCCACTGGTGTTACTGCACCGGTACGCCCTAAACTCAACACAATATCCTGCACCTTAGTCGCCGCTGTCTCTGCTGGATATTTATAAGCCAAAACCGCTCGTGGCCACTTACCTACAAAACCTAAGTCATCATACAACTGCCGGTTATTAATTTTTATCACCAAACCATCAGTATTAAATGGTAGGTTTGGTTGAATATCCTTGCGGAATTTATGTGCATAGTCGATCGCTGACGCAAATCCCTGCACTAAATGCGCCTCGGGATTAAGTTTAAAACCTAAATCATGTAGCTTCTGATAAGCGAATTCGTTAGTTGGGATTTCCGCTGGGTCATCGCGCAGTAAATCATAGGCATGGAACTCCAGTGGTCGCGATGCCGCAACTCTCGGATCTAGCTGTCGAATAGTACCAGCCGCTAAGTTGCGCGGATTGGCAAAGGGCTTTTCGCCCGCCTTTACTAATGCTTCATTGATTTTCTCGAAATCCTTCCGCATCATAATCAGCTCACCTCGCACCTCGGTCTCGCCGCGTGCGAATACTGAGTCATCATTCAGCCGCAATGGCACAGTCGAAATAGTCCGAACATTGCTAGTTACCACTTCGCCCACAAAACCATCGCCCCGCGTTACCGCTCGTACTAGCAGTCCATCTACGTAATGCAGTGAACATGCTAGACCATCCATTTTGTCATCTAACCAAAAAACTTGTTTTGCGAATTCTGCTTGATCAGCTAGCGAAAGATTCTTCATCGTATAGCTCTTCGCTCGACCAAACCAAGCCCAAGCTTCCTCATCCGAGAAAGTGTCCTGGATGGAGATCATCCGACGCTTATGAGTGTATTTCTCGAACTTATCCAGTGGACGTGGTGCAACGCGTTGCGTCGGCGAATCGGTTGTAATTAGATCCGAGTATTTTGCTTCAATTTTCTTTAACTCTGAAAATAGCGAATCGTAAATCGAATCGTCCACAGACGGATTGTCTTGGACGTAATATTCATACGCGTACTTATTTAGTAGCTGCCGCAACTCAGCAGCACGCTTCTTGGCTTGCTCTCTGTTCATCGTTTAAACCCTCATTTCTCGATAAGCTTCTTGCAGTACATTTAGCATAGCACTGTAATTACTAGGGTTAGCCTGACGATTTTTCGTATACATGTATAGCATATTATCGGCCACTTCAATATTAATTTCAAATGGCGCAGACACTAGCTTTTCCATAAATGTCGGGTTTAACAATTCAAAACTAGTAGCCTTTTCGGTCGATGAAGCAAATACCTCAAATTTATCATTGAATTGCCCCCATTCCGTCTCCAGTTTTGTTAAATTACGTGGCTTTGCGCTAAATAGCTTCTTTCTTCGCACTAGAATGTCACCATAATCGCGATCCACTGCCACCTGGGCAACTAGATAACTGATCGCCTGGTCGTTATATGTGACGTTAGGATTAGGTGTATAGGTATACAGCTGGAAAATCGTTTCATCTGGTTTGAAACTGCTATTAGTCGACTCTAGTCGACCAATTACATGGTTATTGATGTCACTAGTGCCAAATTTGCCCTTACCAAATAGCTGTCCTGCCTGTGGCAATAACAACCAGCCCCAATCCAACGAATAGAAGTAACCGTTTTGGTTGGCAAACTGCTCTAAGCTACCCTCGTACGTCCAGCCAGCTGCAGTGGAGTTGTCAATGCCATCTAGGTAATACTTACCGTCACTACCCTTAACAAATTTATAGTACTGGGTCATCCGGACATTTTGTGTAAACAATGGCTGCCTTAGCCCGCCGTCACGCATATCATTAGTAATATCAGTAGCTGAAATATTCAGTGCAGCAGTGTAGCCTGTACTATAATCTTGTTTCTTGAGTACAGAACAATATCTAACATTAATATCATCAACCTGATTTTGCCTTTTAGCCAGTCGCATCGCTCCCATCATTAGCTCATTATGCTGATAATAATGATCGGTCATGTATGTACGCATGTTAGCCAAATTAAACGCCGACCAGTCTTTCTGATATTGGATAAATATATTTTTAGCATAGTTAGCTAACGGTGCCGTTATTGGATTATTATCTAAAGCTTTATACGACTTAAGCGTTTTCTTCGAAGCTGAGTATATTACTGAGTATATTACTAAGCATATCCCCCAAAATACAATTACACTAAGCCCGAAAGCACAGAACGCAGAAAAAAAGTCACTCAATGGCGTCCCATCAGAGCCGCCATCAGAGCCCGAGCTAGAATAGCTACTCGAGCTAGAAGAAAAACTACTACCTCCACCGCCACTAGACGAGCCTCCACCGCCCGCCAGTGCTATCTGGCCTTGCCCTATATTCTGCGTATTGTAATTAGTTTGTTCTAGGTAACTCACTTGTCACTGCTCCTTATTTTGCGGAAACGCTCTCTTAGCGGTACCTTTGGTTGCCGTGGCGGAATCGGTGTAGGATCGTCGACAATATGCCGATATAACAAGTACAGATAGCAAGTACACCACAGAATTGATACTGTAGACAACGCCAAAACCGCCCATGACACCAATGGTACAGATAATTTAACCGATGAGTCTAGAATGATGATTGGTAGTAAGATTACTAGCCACACGACAACTAGTGGCAATAGCATAACTAGCACCCGCCACAAGATTTGCATGCGTCGACCGATAATTAAATCGCCCGCGCGCGAATATGCTCGCATTGGATACATACCCGGTAAGGTTACAATTGGGATAGCCATAATGGTAGACATCATCCAATAGAGACTCATCACTGCTACTATAGCTAGCGCACACCACGCAGCCATATTGCCAATATTTATACCAGCATCTATTACACCAACAGAAGCCATGGACTGATACACAAACAGCCCCAGGCCTAACGGAATTACTTGGACGCCTAGCAGTAGCAATAACACAAACAAGCTTATTACCGGCGCGCCGCCGTTATACAAACCATCGCGCAACTTTACATTGTTATGGCCATTCAACAGTTCACGCATTAGCCAAATTAGTGCCAATGCACCATACACCAACAGCAATACCGCAATTACCGAATTCGCTGTATCCAATTCGCCACTGCCGAACATTGCCTTTGCCATCAAGGTTGGCCACTTTGTCCAATCATCAAATTTTGCGCTCTCCAGCGAGCTCTTCAATGCATCAAAACTCGATTGACTAACACCCACAATCAAAATACTCAAGACCATATATAGGGCAGTAAATTTCAAAAATAGCCTGCGATGATCCCAGATAAAGCACCAGACTTCACCAATGAAACTAAAATAGCCACGCATCTTAATACCGCGCCGAACACTACCAGCCGGAGTCAGATAAAAGCTGCGATTAGGGCGCCGTGCTTGATAGTCCTTTTTACGAACAATAATCTTTCGCCAAAGCACTTTTATACAGCGACCGAGCGCAAACAGTGGCGACAACAAGTAGTATAACCAGGAAACTCTTTTGTATAACTTAGACTTAGCACGCCGGTCAAGCTCAGCGTTATAGCGCTTTTCTTCACGCTTTAACTTGCTCGCTAAACGCTCGCTACGGCGCGTCGTATTATCGTGCAGACGCTCCTCGTTCTGAATAGCCGCCATCTGCAAGCTACGCCGACGATTAACTAGCCGCTTCATTCGGCGCGATGCTTCTACCTGATTATTAACCCTTGCCGCCATATAATCATCCTACATCTTGTTAACGCTCGCCCTTAGCCTTGCAATACGATCATCTAGTGGTGGGTGTGTACTAAACAGTTTACCAAAAGAACCTTTACTCAACGGGTTAGTAAAATATAGGTGCGCCATTGCCGTATTCTGGTTCTTCATGGGTTGCTGATTGCCCTTTAGCTTTTCTAGAGCATCTGCCAATGCTTCGGGGTCGCGTGTAGTCAAAGCCCCAGAGGCATCAGCTAAATATTCGCGTTGCCGCGATACAGCCAAACGAATCAAAGCAGCAAGTATCGGGGCTACGATTGCAGCAATTAAACCAATTAGCGAGAATGCCGCATTAGAATCTTTGTTATCTCGATCGCTACCAATCCACGTTAGTCTAATCAAGATATCGCATATCATACCAATTGCCGCCGTTAAGCCAAAGACTATCATATTAACACGAATGTCGTAATTCTTAACGTGTGACATCTCGTGCGCCATTACTGCAGTCAGCTCGCGCTTGTCCATTAACTGTATTATGCCAGTCGTAGCTGCCACGTACGCATGCTGCGGATCACGTCCAGTCGCAAATGCGTTAGGTGCTGGATCGTCGATAATAAACACGCGTGGCATCGGCAAGCCATCAGTAATAGCTAAATTTTCAACAATATTCCATAGATAGGGGTTATCAGAGCGTTGAATCTCTCTACCACCGGCAATCGTCATAGCCATTTTACTAGCGGCAAAATATTCAAAAACTGCATAAATAATCGACACGACTATGACAGTCGCTGTAATCTTATAGTCGTCAAACCTCATACCAATGATACAACCCAAGGCAGCAAGAAGCAGCAGAAACACCGCCATAATAATGACGGTATTTCGCTTGTTAGCAGCAATGTTGCTATACATCTACCTACTATACCTCGATAGTTAGAATTTTACCTGAGGCGCCTGCTCGACAGCCGCACGATCTTCAACCTCGAAGAACTCGCGCTCGCGGAAGCCAAACATACCCGCGATAATATTATCTGGAAATGTCTGAATCTTAGTGTTTAGGTCGCGCACACCACCGTTATAGAAGCGACGTGATGCCTGAATCTTGTCTTCGGTGTCAGTAATCTCTGACTGTAGCTGTTGGAAGTTAGCTGATGCTTGTAGTGCTGGGTATGACTCGGAAACTGCGAACAACGACTTCAGAGCACCTTCAAACACGTTTTCAGCCTTAGCTGTTGCAGCTGGACCTTGCTGAGTGGCAGACATAACAGCCGAACGAGCTGCTGCTACGTTTTCAAATACCTGTTGCTCGTGCGTCGCATAGCCCTTTACTGTTTCGACTAAGTTTGGAATTAAATCAGCACGACGCTTCAGCTGCACTGTAATATCACTCCACGCTTCGTCTACACGCATACGTAGTTTAACTAGCGAGTTATAAACACCGACAATCGCTGCAGTTATAATCAGTATTACCGCAACAATTACGATTATCACAATTGCCCATACTGGCATCTTATACCCTCCTTGATTAGTTTATTACACGTATCATTTTAGCAATTCACCCGAACCTTGACAATAGAAAGACACCTACACCACACAAGTGTTACTATTTTTGCTGATTTAGCCAACTGCTGATAGAATATTATCGAGCGCGCGTGCTGGAATCGGTAGACAGGCATGCTTGAGGTGCATGTGCCATCCGTGGCGTGGAAGTTCAAGTCTTCTCGCGCGCACCAAATATTATTTTTAGGTGCAACTAGAAATTAACAGTAAAGGTTGCACCCTTATTTTTATTATTCTTAGCCGACAGTCGCATGCTCATTTGACGCGCCAGACGCTTAGCCAAGCTAAGACCCAAGCCATAGCCCTCGGAATGACGTGACTGATCTGATCGATAGAAGCGATCGAATATCTTTGGCAAATCTTTTCTAGCTATACCTTCACCTTGATCACTGACCGATAACAGCTTACCTGGTCGTCCACTAATCGTTATAACACTACCCTTTGGTGAATATTTAATAGCGTTGTCCAGATAGATTACAAGTATCTCAGCCAGAGCGTCTTCATTGGCGTAAACCATAAATGATGTAATTTCGTTTTTAATCGCAATATCTTTAGCCTCGGCCGCCTTAGTCACACGATCAATCGCTTCGCACACAACAGGCAAAATATCTATATCGCTAAGCTCTATATTCTCGACTCGATTTAGCTTCAGCAGAGCATTGGTCATATCGCTTAACTTGCCCACTTCCTCTAGATTGCTCTTGACTTGCTCTCTATAGTCCTCTTCGGTCGCTTCCTTATCGCGTAGCAAAACCTCGTTCTCCATTTGCATGGAGGCTAGCGGCGTGCGTAGCTCATGGCTGGCATCAGAAACAAAGCGTGATTCTTCTAGCATTGCCCGCTCAATTGGACGCAACGTCCAACGCGCTAAGAAGTACGAACTAGCCAGTCCAACCGCCAGTACAGCCATATTGATCATCACCAACGACACGACCACGCGACCCTCGGCACTATCAGCCCGTATCTTATAGACCTCAATAAAGTCATCACTCAAGCGATACTCCACAAAGGCTCGCGGTACGTGGTCAAATGGCCGATGCATTTCGCCCACTACTACCGAGCCAACGAAAATTGAAAAGCCCAGTGATATGAGCATTAGCACGCCAGTATAGGCTGCCATCAATTTAACAGTTGCTTTGTCGAACAATTTCAACTTCATAGCTACCCCACCGCCGTTATATGGCTAGTCCTCACTCTCCTCAATACGATAACCGAAGCCACGTAGAGTGTGAATCAACGACACACCCTTAAACGGCTTGTCAACCTTACGACGCAGTGATCCAATATAAGCCTCTACTGTATTAGGTAAAATATCGGCATCAAAGTCCCATACGTGGCCAATAATTTTATCCTTACTAAGAGTATGACCAGCATTACGCATCATATACTCTAATAACGCATATTCAGTTGATGTTAGCTTAATCCTCTTACCACTACGACGCACTTCTAAGCGCGAAGTATCCATAGTTAAATCTGCCACCTTCAATACTGTATCAACAGTTTCAGTCGGACGACGCATTAGCGCCCGCATCCGCGCCAGCAGCTCTTCGAAGCTAAATGGCTTCACCATATAGTCATCAGCACCAGCATTTAAACCTTCTATGCGATTGCGGATTTGACCCTTTGCAGTCAGGATAATAATCGGCGTGTTAATTCCAGCTTTGCGAACCTCTTTAACAATCTCTACACCTTCTTTACCTGGTAACATACGATCAATCACCATAATGTCATATTCACCATGCAATGCCGACGACAAACCAGTGTCTCCATCATTGCAAACTTCCACCGAATAGTTTTCTTGCCGCAAACCACGACGCAGAGCATTGGCAATTTTTAGCTCGTCTTCAATTAGCAGAACTTTCATAATTCCTCCTATGTTTATACCCATATTTTTACACCCCGCCCTGAATCGTTTCTGAAGAATGATTGTGTGTTTTTAGTATACTATACTTTATGAAAGCTAGCGCCCTTGATTTTACCGACGGCGCAGAAAATACACACCAACCAACATTGACACTATAAAAGTCACCAAAATCAACACCCAGAAAAACAGCGGGGAGTTGACCTCGCCCGGTAAATCGACGTTCATACCAAACAGCCCCGCCACCATTGTCGGCACTGTTAGCACAACAGTAATGACAGTCAGTGTCCTCATTGTTTCGTTTAGACGTGAGTCCATTACCGCCCGATAACTATCTCGCAAATTCGTAATGGTACGCAGTTGCGATTTACACCGTACAATCAGCTGCTCTAGATCAATCGAAAGGTCCTCAACGTCATCAGCATCATTATCAAATAGCCCCAATGCCTTACTGCCAATCATCTTTTCCAGTGCAATATTCATCGGAATCAGGGCATCTAGATAGTCATTAATCATGCGCTCGTTGCGTGTGAATATGGCAATATCTCGCGTGTGAATATTCGAAACATCCAAGGTTACTTCGCGTATCCGACGATTGATGTTTGCAACCCGACGCTCGTATTGTTCAATAATCGCCGAGATCATCGCTAGAAACAGCTTACCCCGTTGCGTAGTTGGCACCTGATTTTTATGATTAAACGACGTCCATAAGGCAGGCAGTTTATCTCGACTGAGTGTTACCAAATAACGCCCAGAAATTGCAAACATAATCGGTGTAGTAAAGCCACCAAATTCATCATTTGCATCAGGTAACCGTGCGATGTAATACGTCCAACCTCCCTCTCGCTCGAGGCGTGGCACCTCGTATGGGTCTAGTGCATCATGCAGAGTGTCTTCATCCAACTCTAATGCCAGCAGCTGATTTAGTTCAGCTTCTGTCGGCGCTTCAGCTCTTAGCCACGAGCCCGCCACCAGCTTGTTTTGCTTCTTCAGCCGCGGTCCTTGGATTGTTGAACGATAATATTGAATCATAACTAGTTCTATATTATACTACTATTTATTGGGCGGTTAGCTCAGCTGGCTAGAGCGCAGCATTCACACTGCTGAGGTCGGGAGTTCGAGTCTCTTATCGCCCACCATGAAATTATTTTTAAACAACCGGTATAGAACCGTATAAATGACTGCACGGTGCACCGTGATTGACATAGATTTTGACTTTCAGAAAGAAGCAAATTATCGAGACTCAGACAGATATAGTCCCACTTTGCGCGAATATCACAGGTTATTGTGGAGCAAACAATTACCAAACGGCAACACATTTACCTTAACCCCCATCGCTAACAACTGTCTTAAGTATTTATCGCCACAAGGCGACGAATGGATACTGTCAAGCGATCGAGCCGTTGCCAGTTTTACAAAACCAGCTAGCATGCAGCCTTTAATCGACAAAATAGGCAAAGATGAAGTGGCCGATTTTAAGAAATTAACCGATACAATAGGCGGAATAATCATTTGGCCAGCAAAGAAAATCGACAATAAGATTACCATCAATGGACACAGAGGATTTTCGCCTAAAATTGCAGATCGACTCGACCTAACGATGGAATGTCTACGAAGATATTACCTAGGGCAAGATAGTCCTTTATTCGAGACATTTTCCAGATATTCTGGCTACTTTGATTTATTCCTGGATTTTAGAGGATTTGTAGATTTTTCCTAATGAACGACTATGTCGATGACGATTACAGTAGATGCGTAATTGCTAAACCATACGACAAGAATTTTAACAAAATTGGCAGACCAACAACGGTCGAAGAATACAGATCCTACATTTCAAGTACCTCGGACCTAGTTAAACGCAGGAATCAGCGAATTGCCGACTGGGCAAAATACAATCTATAGATAAAATTTCCATAACAACTACACTTTTCCTAATCAGATTGCATAGGGACAGGCAGACCACACCATAACGGCTATATCATACAGTGCCGATTTACAAAATTCTTTTTAGTGGCAGCTATTTCAAATATAGATCAACTAATGATTTACGAAACTCTGCTATCCAATCTTTGTCACTGGTTCGACCAGAAACTACGTCATCCAAGGTGCCAACGTATTCGCTTAGATCGCTGCTAATATCACTATAATTATCGAACTTCATAAAAGTCGATACTAGCGATCGTAAAGCTGACGTAAATTCTGGGGTAATATTTGACTGACTGTCTACTAGATCAAATATAGATTGAACAAGACGTTTTTCTTCACTTAGTTTATCATATGCGGGTTTACCATATTCTGTATCATTCATGCATATATACTACAACTTAGTCGAGTAAATTTTAAGTACGGGAGCCCAAACAGAGCTCCCGTCTGCACGCAAAGACCAATCAGGAATCAGTCACTGCCGTAGCCAGTATATTGGCCGCGCGTCGTGTCATCTTTATCTTCATCAGGATCGTCAAAAAAACAGACCCATGATAACTTCCTTATGTACGTGGTGCATAGCGCACCAATGCTGTATTTACAGGATTGCAAATACAAGACAATCATAGTTCCAGATAGGTCGCTTGTCAACTCTTTTGTATTAGTTCAATAATTTCCAGAAAGTATTGAACTAATACATCTTATAGAAGATGAGGATTGTATCATACATTATAGCTAAATCACCTCATACATAGCTCCGCCTTATAAAAGGTGGACAGATGAATTTTTCTTAGCAATTTCAATCAGGAAGATTTTATTCATGTCTCTTTAACCAATATTGATTTTAAAGACAAATAAAACTGCCTCAGCGGGCAGGGGATAATATCTTGGTGGAGCACAGCGGATTTGAACCGCTCACCTCTTCGCTGCCAGCGAAGCGCTCTAGCCAAATGAGCTAGTGCCCCGTATGATGGTGGGTCGCGAGGGGCTCGAACCCCCGACCCCCTCGGTGTAAACGAGGTGCTCTAGCCAACTGAGCTAGCGACCCATCAACACACCCATATTACCAACATGCGACGATAATTGCAAGAATGTAATCATTAGTTTATAATACATCTCAAGGAGAGCGTCATTAATCGGGCGCATATTTTTATGTTAACACCAGATAAAATTCGCAATATTGCAATCATTGCTCACGTCGACCACGGCAAGACTACTATGCTAGATGGCCTACTAAAGCAGTCTCATACGTTTCGTAGCAACAGCGCCGAAATGGGTGAAACCCTAATCATGGACAGTGGCGATCAGGAACACGAGCGTGGCATTACCATTACCGCCAAAACAACCGCAATTACCTATGATGGTTACAAAATAAACATTATCGATACACCAGGGCACGCTGATTTCGGTGGCGAAGTAGAGCGTACTCTGCAGATGGCTGACGGCGTTTTGTTAATCGTTGATGCTGCTGAAGGACCAATGCCGCAAACTAAGTTTGTCCTAAGTAAGGCTCTAGAGCTAGGCTTAAAGCCAATTGTTATAATTAACAAGATTGACAAGCCTGCCCGTCGCATCGAAGAAGTCAAAGACGAAGTTGCCGACCTATTTCTAGAACTTGCCACCGATGATAGCCAGCTAGATTACCCGGTATATTACGCAATCGGTCGCGACGGTAAAGCTTGGACTGAGATGCCAGCCGACCCATCAGAAGACGCCGACCTAAAGCCGATTTTCAAGGCTATAATTGATCAGATCCCTGCACCAAAGGTTGACCTAGACGCACCATTCCGCATGCTAGTTACTAGCCTGCAGTATGATAATTTCTTGGGCAAATATGCCCTTGGCCGCGTTGAGCGTGGCATCGCTAAAAGCGGCGCGCCAATGGTGTTGATCGATTATAACGATAACACTAAGCCTGCCAAAATTGAGAAGCTATTCACCTACGAGGGTCTAGAGAAAAAAGAGATTAATGAAGCTTGCGCGGGCGACATTGTCGCAATTACTGGTGTGGGTGACGCTAAAATTGGCGAAACTATTGCCGATCCTTCAGCGCCTGATCCGCTACCACGTATCGAAGTCGAGAAGCCAACTATTTCAATCTATATGGGACCAAACACTTCACCGTTTAAGGGGCGCGAAGGTGAATTCAACACCTCTCGCCAGATTGCCGATCGTCTAGATCGCGAGCTAGAAACTAACGTATCACTACACGTTGAGCCAGATGGTATCGGCTTTAAGGTTAGCGGTCGTGGCGAGTTGCACTTGTCTGTGCTAATTGAAGCTATGCGTCGCGAAGGTTATGAGTTTGAAGTTGGTCGCCCACAGGTTGTTCTATTGGAAGAAAACGGCAAGACTATGGAGCCAATGGAAGAGCTATTCACTGAGGTTGCACCTGAATACGTCGGCGCTGTCGCACAAGAAGTAGGAGCTCGTCACGCTGAACTAATAAACCAGGAGACCTCATCTCAGGGCATGATTCGCACTACCTACCGCATCACTAGTCGAGCCATGATTGGTCTACATAACATCCTACTAACCGCAACTAAGGGCACGATTATCATGAGTAGCATCCCTGACGGCTACGAACCTTTAGGCGCATCGCTGACAGGCCTACGCAATGGCGTGCTAATTGCTGCTGAGCAAGGTCAGTCTACCGCCTACGCCTTGGCTAACGCCGAAGCTCGCGGTGAACTATACATTGGCCCAGGCGTCGAGGTTTATGCAGGTGAAATTGTTGGTCTGAATAAGCGCAAAGAAGATCTAGAGATTAATGTTTGTAAGGGCAAGCAATTAACCAATATGCGCAGTAAGTCATCTGATGGCGCTATCCAGCTAACTCCATACACCCAGATGTCGCTGGAACAGTGTCTCGACTTTATCGAGAATGACGAGTTACTAGAAGTTACGCCAAAGAACTTGCGTCTGCGCAAGGCTGAGCTTGATCCAATCAAGCGTAAGCGTGCTCGTCACATCTAATTTATTTCAAAACAAAATGCCCACGGTCTCTCAGAGGTGGGCATTTAATACTGGGTACATCGCGTCCAGTCTGTCAAGTATAATAGCATAACCGTTTAAGTTTGTCAACTCACGGTATAATAGTTATAATTATGAAGCACAATTGGTTAATGGCCTTCGGTAAGAAAAAACGGCAGATCAATCTACGCCGTAAGTGGCTTAGTTACGGAATCTATATTTGCCTGCTTCTAACGATGATGAACGTTGGATTATCCTTTCTTATTATTCACATCACCAGATCACACACCGTCCAAGTAACATTGCCAAACTACTACAGCGAGAATATGGTATTTCAGCACAATAAACTCGCCTATATTCACGGTCAAACAGCACCAAACACTCAACTATCAATAAAAATCGGTAACAATAGCACTAAAACAACTGCCGACGCTACAGGTAAGTTCTCGGTTTATGTATCCGCACCACCCGCACGCCTACAACCGTATCAATTGACCATAGCTGACGCTTGCACTAACCGCGAGCTAAAACGCATTAATAAGGTTTATTCAGGCAATGTATTTCTAATGTCTGGTCAATCTAATATGGAGTTAAGCAGAGCCGTATATTACGGTAACGCAGAGGCTATTCGCGTCAACACCTATGATAAAAACGAGAAAGTTATTGATATCAGTCAGCTGCCTAAACCAATTAACGATGCGAACGTTCATTTTCTAGTAACCAAAGACATATCAAATAGTAGTAATTTACCTTTACAGGATATCAATAAGTCCGGCTGGGCATCTGCAGATAACACAAAAAATACAGACTGGTTAGGGTTCTTACCGCAACAATTCGCCCTAAACATGCGCAAAGCTGAACCAAACATACCAATCGGCATCATCCAGACTGCCTGGGGCGCTACTAATATTTCCCGTCATATGACAGGCGGTGACATTTACACCAACCACATTACGCCATTATCTGGTTTCAATATAGCAGGTATTTTATGGTATCAAGGCGAAGCTGACGCCAATACTAACGATGCACCTAAGTACGCCGAGCGTTTATCAAAGCTAATCGACCAATACCGCACTGTGTTCGGAAACGACGCCAGTCTGCCGTTCATTCAATTTCAGCTAGCCAACTTTAAATACAGCGACGGTTATTGGGGAGATATACGAAAGGCTCAGGCTCAAGTCAGCGCATCACGTAATAACGTTGTTCTAATTAATGCTGCTGGCACCGAACGCGGAGCCACGGCACTTATTCACCCACTAGGCAAAGATACCCTCGGCAAACAAGCCTCCAAAGAAATGCTGAGTCTAACAAGATAACCCCTACTGACAGGGGTTATCTTATCTAAAGTGACAGTCTAGCTACTTTGCCTCTTTGAATTCTAGCAGTATTTTCTTTTGCTTGCGTGATAAACCAGTCGGCGTAGCAACTTTGATTGTCACAATCTGCGGTCCACGCGCGCCCTTTGGGCCACGCGGTACGCCATGGCCAGATAGCTTAAAGTCGGTATTAGACTGTGTACCCGCTGGCACTTTCATAACTAATGGACCATCCACAGTATCAACCTGGATCTCGCAACCTAGTGCTGCGTCTACCATAGAAACCGTTTCTTCACTTAGAATTAGATCGCCTTCGCGCGTAAACTTCTTGTGCGGCTTGACGTGGACGACTATATATAAATCACCGCGACTACCGCCCCGCATCGCCTCGCCACGACCAGACACGCGGATAGTCGATCCTTCGTCAACACCTGCAGGTATTTTTACCTTTAGACTTTCGCGCTTTCGTACAATACCGTCGCCGCCACAAGTCCTACACGGCCTCTCGGGAATTTCGCCCTTACCGCCACAGCGACTACAGGTCACCGCCTGCTGCATTGCACCGAATAGCGAGTTTACAGTGTGTACTTCCTGGCCACTACCATTACATCGCGGACAAGTAGTCAGCTTAGTGCCCGGTGTAGCGCCCGTACCATGGCAGGTATCGCATTCGCCATTCAAAGTCATACTGACCTCTTTCTCTGCGCCGAAAATCGCTTCTTCAAAAGTCAGATTGAGAGCCGTTTCTACATCGCGACCACGTGTTCGGCGTTGACGACTACCACCACCAAACATAGAACCAAAGATGTCGCCCAAATCGCCAAAGTCGCCACCGCTGAAGTCGAAGTGTACATTTTGTCCGTTGCCGCCAAAACCACTAAATCCTTGGAATGGATTGCCGCCAGTAGCACCACCATCAACACCAGCATGTCCAAACTGGTCATAACGCCGCCGCTTTGCTTCATCTTTTAGAACTTCATAGGCTTCATTCGCCTCCTTGAATTTAGCTTCAGCCGCCTTGTCGCCCGGATTACGGTCCGGGTGATATTTAATCGCTAGCTTACGAAAGGCTTTCTTGATCTCGTCAGCAGATGCCGACTTTTTTACCCCTAAAACATCATAATAATCGCGTTTTTCTGCCATATCGTTTACCATTATACGAAATTAGCACTCTATTGTCTAGAGTGCTAATCAGTGCGCACCGTTAATTTGACTATAATCCAGCACTATTTATTAATAGCAAAACTTGAATCTATGTTTATCAACTCCCCCTGCCATACGCCAGGTTTGTTACTCCAGTTTGCAGAATCTTCTACTGTAGAGACATTGGCACTGACGTTCTCATCCTGCGTTACCGCGCCTTCAGACTTCGCCTTATCAAATATATCTCTCACGTATTTGGAACCGTTTGGATTACTAATCCACGCTATACCCGCAGCATTAGCCATGATATTTTTAACTTTCTCAAATGACACGTCCGTATTATCAGCTCCAAATGCATAAACCAAGAAACTTCCCTGAGCTGTTAGCGGCTTGTCGTAATCAGATTGGACAACACATATCGTCACATCACCAATCTTGCCAGTTATAGCATTAAATTGTTTATAAGCATCCAGTCTGAATCTAATGCGATAGAGCGGATCAGATTGATTGTGGATATCCAAGCTAGATATATTTGTTATTGGTTGGCTATTATTTTTATTATAAAGCTCAACAAACTTATCTACGGCATTTATTTCCTCATTGTCAGTTTTAGCCACTTGCGCCTTATTTGTGTTGGTATTGTTATTACCAGATATACCATTGTGACTGCCCCGAGAAGACGATAGTCCGACCACAATTAGCACAACTACAACTACTACCCAGAACCACCACTTTTTATATAACTCGTTCTTTGGTTTGCCATCTTTAGATTGGTTTATGCTATGCCCCTGCCAATGATCCATACTATAATCCTTTCTTAATTACTCACTGCCCGTTCTCAACAAAAAGTGGACAGCCATTGCTGGCCGCCTACTCCAAACGTATAAGGTTGCACCTATATGGCAACAGCCGCCCATTGCTACACAACCTTATATAAATTATGTTTAGAGTAGACGTGGTAATTATAGCACCAATTATTACAGTCGATGCTTTCTTAGTCCGCAATAAGCAATAGCCAAGCCTTTTGTCGCCAATGCCTCTCGTTAAGCCTGCAGCGAGACAGCACTATGAAACTTTATCTATCCTAAAAAGCATATATTTATTCAGATGGTCTTTTGTGTCATTAGGCTGGTCAATGTAGACCGATAGCTTTCTTCCATCGCCCAAGTCTGCCGCACCCATCCTCGGACTGATTATCGTTGCATTATTCGAGACAGAAAAAGTTTCTTTAATCGCTAACATGGCCTCACCATCATCTTGAATACAGTCAGCCTTTATTAACACATAATTTTTATTGTCTACTTTAAGTCTGTAAATTAGAAAATCAGGGATATATTCCACACAGTCTTCCAGTACACAATCATGAGCATCAATATTAAAATAGCTCAGTACATCAGTAATTTTTGGCACATTCATAGCAATATTATTGCACATAATATAAAATCCCGCTGACTTATAGTCAGCGGGATAACGCTCTTAATCGCCCATCACCTTTCCTGTCGACTGATCAATGACAGTCTCGCCGCCCTCGCGCATATAGATGACGTTGTTTTCGTCACCCGTCACCACGGTATGATCGTGGTCAGGGCCGTCAGGCGTACCGTCATTTCCATTCGTGTAGATATCGCGACGGTAGCTATTGTTGCTGTCACTAACAACTATCTTAGCCTCCGCACCGTTATAAGTACCCGAATAGACACCGTTCGGAAGACGATCGTCAGACATAATGAGCTCCTCATGTACAACCGCATATTGCGATAATTCGACCAATGGGTGTCGTCCCCTAAGCCAAAGCTTACGTACTATATGATATCACCCTGCTTTTGCATTTCAAGCCCACAATAATTACGAGAATCAAGAAGCAACTCATGTATATGGCAAGAATTGCAGAACAACTTGCAAAAGCGCAAGAATACACTCACGCTAAATGTTAGCTGTATAATATATTTAGTTAATCCAACACAAAGAAAACCATGAGTAAAAAATCATCTATTAAGTACCGACTCCGCCGCCAATTGCTATACCTTCTATTCTGCCTAATCATAGCCGTCAGCATTTACTACTGCCAAAATCGTAGTCAATCCACAGACACCAGCTCTGCCGTCACATTCGTCAGCACTACCACTGATGACAAAGACAAGCTTGCGTCGACAGGTCTAGCAAAGCTGCCCGTGAAACCAGCACTGTCGACCGATAATTATGAGCGTAGCGCCTTTGGTGGCGCTAGCTGGAACTCATGGAAGGCGTGCAACACCAGGCAGAAAATTCTCAATCGCGATATCAAGGATAAGAAAATTGCCACGAATGATTGCACAGTGGAATCGGGCTATTTAGACGATCCCTATACAGGCAAGCGCATTGCAATTAAAGATAAGTCCACGATGGCAAAAGCTATACAAATCGACCACGTTGTAGCCTTAGCTAACGCCTGGCAAACCGGCGCACAAGACCTTAGCGAAAGCCAACGCGATCAACTAGCCAATGATGATCTAGAACTGCTCGCAGTCGATGCTGATGCCAATCAAGAAAAATCCAGTAGTGACGCTGGGCAATGGCTGCCATCCAATCGCGCCTTCCGTTGCGAATACGTCGCCCGTCAAATTGCCGTTAAGCTCAAGTACTCCCTGTGGGTTACTGCAAACGAAAAATCTGCCATGGATAAGGTGCTATCGACTTGCCCCAACCAAGCTTTACCAGTGTAGAGTCATACTAGCTTAAAACAGCTTCCGCTTCTTTGCCCACAATACCACAATAACAATAGCAGTAATTGCTAAACCCACTACTATGCCAAAACCGAATTCATTCCATTGCATCGGCAAGTGAATGTTCATGCCATACATACTAAAAATCAGATTAGGAGCCGCAATCAATAACGTGGCAATTGTCAAGGTCTTCATTGTGCGGTTTAGAGAGTTATTAGACATTGTTTCATAGGCACCGCGTATATTACTAATACGATTGCTGTTCGCCTGGCACATATTAATTGACTGTTGCGCTGCTAGTGCTGCGTCGTCGAAGAGGTCTTGGTCGCTCTTGGCGATATTATCGTTTTTTACGCTCAGTGGCAGACGATTAATTACTGGCACCATTGGCGTTAGTGCACTAACAAAACTGTCTATTTGGTCTTCCAAAATTACAAAGCTCGAAAAATCCTCGCTTTCAAGCTTATGTTCCTGTATTTTATTTACCATTGCGTAAATAGCATTAGTCTGCTCTTTGATATGATAATCATACGAATCAATCACTTTGTTCAGCGTAGTTGCCAATACCGACGCAACAGACCCGCCAGCTATCATATCCTCTATCTTGCTACCGCCCGTCAAAATTGGCTTTAGCTTTTCGGATGATATCAATATCAAACGCTGGTTATCATATGCGGCCAGCATCGGCACAGTTGACACCACTTTAGTCCGTCGATTAACACTCGGCACGCGAACGTACAGATAATCGTACTTATCGTGAATTTCAAGACGCGGCGCCTCATTTGGATCCATTGCGTCAATCAAGTTCCCCGCGTCAATCTGTAACTCATCGGCAATATCCGCCAGCTCGTAGTCCGTTGGTGCCTCGGCAATCAATAATCCACTAAAGCTGTCCGCCAGCACGCCCGCTGATTCCAGGCACATCGCATGCACCCGCCCCTGATGCTTATACACCGCCGTAATCATGATATTTTTATTCTAGCATAATCGCAATGAAATACCGTAATTCATATCCCCAGACAAAGCCGACGTTTGTTTCAAGAAGTCATACTTTGTCGTCCATCAACAGCTCGCCGCAGGTCGACCCATAGGCACATCTCGATTATGTTGTCTGCCGTCAGTACAATCTCCTATGATCAATTTGACTATTTCTCTGCTTTTTCTAGCGCCTCATCAATCGCCTTCTTCATATTGTCGTAAGTTACCGAATCTAGCTTCTTGCCGTTAACAATCCATGTTGGTGTACCATTAACGCCCGACTTTTCGCCGATTGCCTTGTCACGATCAATTTTTGCCTGAATGCCATTGTTGTCGGCGTCCAGAATAGTCTTGTTAAACTTGTCAACGTTGATATTGGATTTCTTAGCATAGTCGTTAAGCGTCGATTTGCGAGTATCGATTGCTACCGCCTGACTGACCCACATATCGTTTTGGAATAGTAATTTATACATCTTCCAGAAGGCATCGTTACCGCCAACCTTATACGCCGCTTCACCTGCTGTAATGGTTGCCTGTGAGTTGGGGTAACTTAAACTAAAGTTACGATAAACAAAATGTACCCGATCCTTGTACTCATCTTGAATTTTCTCAGCATAACTATGAATCTGCTGACAGTGCACGCAGGCAAAGTCTTCGTATTCAATTACAGTCACCTTGCTATTTGATTCGCCCAGAGTGTGGTCAGGAATAATCTTCGATTTCTCATCATTCGAGATATCCTTACCTGTAACCGTTTTAATAGCACTCGCAACATCGTCGCTAGTAATAGCTTTGCTGGCATCCAACTTATTCGCGTAGTCCGATACTTTTAAGATTGACTCTGTACCATCTTTGTTTTTTACCTTAAACTCGTCATCCGCCAAAGTATTGGAATTCTTATACAACATCAATCCACCAATTGCCGCAACAATCAGCACGCCTATAACAATCCATAGCGAATAGTTCTTCTCGTTCTTCAAAATATCCTCCTCTAAACTGATGTTTATTATATCATGCTATAATTTAAACATGAACATCATCGGAATAATCCTTTTAACTCTTCTAATAACCATTATCGCCAGTGTTGATTTTAAATCCGAATTATCAGAATTTGAAATTACACGTCTAGGCGAGTCAAGTCGCAAGTACAAAAACGTTGCAAAATTCATCCAAATCTACCCGACATTTAAGTTATTTACTAGCTTCATATCAACCCTATCATTAATTTTACTAGCAGGACTGTCTGCACGCCAATTTGGTTTGTGGAGTGGACTGTTTATTGCCTTAGCGCTACAGACACTTGGCATGTTACTAGGTAATAAGCTAACCGCACTAACAACTAGCTTAATCGCTAACCACGCCAATTTCTTGAATAAATATTTCAACTGGACTCAAGTACTAGCACCATTATTATCCACTGAGCCAAAGCGAGTTGTTGGCTCGGAAACTGAGTTAATTGAGTTAATCAAAAACAGTAAAATCAAACAAGAGCAAAAAGACGAATTGCTACACGCCATTGAGCACAACAAGCTAAATATAGGTCAGGTCGCCACAAAATGGCAGAATATTGTTAAACTATCTGCCAAAGATAAATTAACTCCCAAGTTAATTGACGAACTATTCAAGAGCGACCAGAAGGTTTTTCCGGTGGTACGCGACAACGATGACGTCGCTGGTATGGTGTTTATTGATGATATCTCAGTAATCGACCAGAACGAGAAAAAGATTGCCGACTACATCCGCAATGACGTGGCTGAGATTGACTATACGGCTAGAATAGATCAGGCTCTGTCTATAATGGCCAAGAATGATTTAACACTACTAATTGTTCGTCGCAATAAAAAACTCTATGGCACCGTCAGCCTAGGCGACATCATAAAGCACTAATCTGTGGTAGAATATAGACAAGTTTAGAGAAAGGATATTTTAAGGATGGAAAGAACACTTGCAATTCAGAGTGTCGACATGATCGGCAAACAAGTAAATGTAATGGGTTGGGTTAATACTCGTCGCGACCACGGTGGCGTAATTTTTGTTGATCTGCGTGACCATACCGGTTTGGTGCAGTTGGTTTTCAACCCTGACAACGCTGCAATGTTCAAAGACGCAGAATCTCTACGCGATGAATTCTGCATCAGTGTTACTGGTTTAGTTCGTAATCGCGGTGAAGGTCTAGAGAACCCACATATCCCAACTGGCAAAGTTGAAATTTTAGCAGAGAATCTAGAGATCCTTAATAAATCTGAACCGTTGCCTGTTAATACTAAAGACGAAGGTCAGCAATCTAGCGAGGAACAGCGCCTACGTTATCGCTTCCTCGATTTGCGTCGTCCGTCCATGCAACACATGATTAGCGAACGTGACCGTTTTTATCGCGTTATTCGTCACTATATGGAAGATCACGAGTTCACAGAAGTCGCAACGCCAATCCTCGCCAACTCCAGCCCAGAAGGCGCACGCGACTTTCTGATTCCATCGCGTCTACGTCCAGGCAAATTCTACGCCCTACCACAGGCACCACAGCAGTTTAAGCAACTACTGATGGTTGGCGGCGTGCCAAAGTACTATCAAATCGCTGCCTGCTTCCGTGATGAAGATCCGCGCGCTGACCGCCTATACGGTGAATTTTATCAGTTAGACATGGAAATGAGCTTTGTCAACAGTGGCGAAACCGTACGCCGGGAAATTGAGCCATTGATTGTCGATCTAGCAAAGAACTTTAGCGACAAAAAGTTGGTCAATACTTATCGCGACGACACAACTGATTATAGTCAGCACCTCGATCAGATTCCGCGCATTCCATACACTATTTCAATGGAGAAGTATGGCACCGACAAACCTGATCTGCGCTATGATATGCCACTAGTTGAATTGACCGACGCACTGCAAAACACCAAATTTGGGGTGTTTGCTAAAGCAGATTGCGTCAAGGCAGTTTGCGTCAAGAATGGCGCCACTATGCCACGTAGCCAAATCGACACCTTCACAGAACTAGCCCGCAAGGAAGGTGCCGGTGGCCTAGCCTATCTAACGTACAAAAACAATGAAATTAAGAGTCCAATCGCCAAGTTCTTAAGCAAAGAAGAACTAGATACAATAACTGAGCGCACCGGTGCAACTGATGGCGACATCGTTTTCTTCGGCGCCGACAAGCGTCCTCTAGTCAATAAAGTATTAGGTAAATTGCGTATAGCTTTCGCTGACTATCAAGGACTTAAGCATGATGACGAAGTTGCTCTATGTTGGATTACTGATTTTCCATTTTACGAGTACGACGAGACAAACAAGCGTGTTGACTTCGGACACAACCCATTTTCGATGCCATGCGGTGGCTTAAAGGCGCTAGAAAATGCTAAGACTGATGCCGACAAGCTAGCCATCGTTGCTGATCAGTACGATATGGTAATGAACGGCTATGAGATCTGTTCTGGCGCCGTCCGTAATCATAATCCAGAGATTATGTACAAAGTCTTTGGTCTATTAGGTTACAGTAACGACTACGTAGATCGTAAGTTCGGCGCTATGTTAAACGCCTTCCGCTTTGGCGCACCACCGCACGCTGGCTGTGCTTTTGGTATTGACCGTATCTTTATGATAATGGAGAATACCGACAATATCCGCGATATTGTTGCCTTCCCTAAGAACGGTTCAGGTATGGATTTGATGATGAATGGTCCATCAGAAGTCTTCGACAGTCAGTTAAAAGAGCTACACGTTCAGATTAAAAATACTATCAATACCGACTAGCCTAGGCCTAAATACATAAATTAAATAAGCCACGCATTACGCGCGGCTTATTTAATTGGCTAACCCGTGTCAAACAGCTGCGTATACAGCAGCAGCAAGCAGTATTACACATAAGACAACCAGCACAAGCTTAGCTAATCTTACAAACGTATTGCGCCGCTTCTCTCTGGCTACATCATGCTGTAAATTGTCGAGATCGGCTATCAATCTATTTAATTCTGGATTGTCGTCATCGTTTAGTGACGCTAATTTGTGTCTAAGGCTATTGATATTGCCTAATAGTTCATCATCACTACCCAGCATTTACTTATTATAGCACTAAAGCTTAAGTTTTTTGTCAGTATAATTACATGTTTTGTGCGCAACTTCCTATTTTAGATGAATAATCGCCAAGGAGTCTTGCAAACGAACTTTCCCGGCAATCTGCTTGCGATGCGTCGCCACCCACTCGTCCACTGCTCGTGCCGCGCCAGGCAGATGGTCGTTGCCATAGTCATCTACGACAATAGTAGCACCCGGCATAAATCTTTCGTTGCACGCCGCAAAACTATCGTGAATGCTACCATAAAAATCACCATCAAAATAAGCAAAGGCGATTTCACTAGGTACGTCTCGACTAGTCAAATCACTAAACCAAGCTTTCTTGATTATTGGTAGCGTCAAACCTGCACGCTTGAAGTTCTCAACTACCTCACGTTTAGTAGCGCGTAATTCGCCTCGTTTGAACTCTTGACCAAGACCTGCCTTGTCTTCCTCTGTCTTATCCGGCAGACCGTCAAAGGAATCATAAAGAAACAGCTTCTTTCTCGACTTCAAACCCATTAGCAGTCGCATAATGAAAAGACTGGTCGTTCCTTTATAGCAGCCGAACTCCACTACATCACCACTAATTTTTCTGTTTAGTACGCAATTTAGCTCCGTCAAAATAATCTTAATCTCGCTTTTACTAACTTGGTCAGACACCAGCGAATGATGGTTGATTAGTTTATCAATATTCATATCCCCATCATAGCAAGTTATAGTGGAGCTGAACAATTTTTGCTAAACTATATATATGACGAAAGCAGCAAAAATTCTAAAAATCTATTGGATGCTTATACTGGTAATTATCGGTGGTGTAACTGCTGGTATATTTAGCCTATTGTTCGACAATAGCCCGTTCTTCTTGTCGGCTCAATTTAGCTTCGACGGCGCTGACTTAGCACACTATATTATTGTAGCCCTGAGCGCAGTCATTGTAATTAGCATGAGCATTGAAATGATAAAAACAATTGCGCATGGTTCATACGGTATCGACATTCTAGCAATCACCGCCATTATTGCCTGCTTGCTGCTCGGCGAATATTGGGCAGCCTATGTCATCATGCTAATGCTATGTGGCGGCGAAGCACTCGAAAGCTATGCCATTCGTCGAGCTCGACGTGAACTATCAACTTTAATTAAACGTCGTTCGACGAAAGCTCACTTAGTTAGCCGTAGAGGCATAACAGAAGTTAGCTTAAACCAGGTAAATAAAGGCGATACTTTACTAATTAAGCCCGGTGAAGTAGTTCCCATTGACGGCATATTACAGTCCGAATCCGCAACTATCGACGAAAGTTCAATTACTGGTGAGTCTGTGCCTGTTAATAAAAAGCAGTGCGATAAAGTAATTTCTGGTACTACCAACTTTGATACTGCTATTCAAATTCGCACCACCTGTACCGCAGCTAATTCGTACTACTCTCAGATTATCAAATTAGTACAAGAGGCAGAGTCGCAGCCCGCTCATTTCGTCAATATGGCTAACCGCTACGCCGTACCATTTACGCTAATTTCCTATTTAATTGCCGGGCTGGCTTGGTATTTATCGGGTAACGCAGCGCGCTTTGCTGAGGTGTTGGTAGTTGCATCACCTTGCCCACTAATTCTCGCAGCACCAATCGCCTTTGTGTCTGGCATGAGCCTCAGCAGTCGCCATGGCGTTATTATTAAGAATGGCACTACACTAGAACAAATAGCACGCGCCAAAACTTTCTGCTTCGACAAAACCGGCACACTTACCACTGGACAATTAGCTGTCGATTTGATTGAAACTAGCGGCAACTATACCGAGAAGGATATTATTGCCATTATGGCAGCTGCAGAAAACTTAAGTAATCACGTAATGGCGACTGCCATTATTAACAAGGCCAACACGCTACGGGCACCCAAGTTAGAAGCCCGAAACGTCCGCGAAGTCGCTGGCGGCGGTATCTTTGCAACCGTAGCCGGTAAACGTATAGTTGTCGGCAGTCGCAAATTTTTGACCGAAAATAAAATCCCTAACTTGCCACCATGCGATCTGTCTAGCACTGAAATAATGTTGGCAGTCAGCGGCAAATATGCTGGCGCAGTGCACTTGTCCGATCAACTACGTCCCGAAGCTGCTAGTGTAATTAATAAACTAAAGCAATTAGGCGTGAAGCATTTAGCCATGCTAACCGGCGATCGCGTCGAAGTAGCTCGTAGCGTCGCTAGGTGCATTGGGATTAACGAAGTCCACGCCCGTCTAACACCTGACGGTAAATATCGTTATGTAAAGCAAGCAGCCGAACAAGGCACTGTAGTTATGGTAGGCGACGGCATAAATGACGCCCCTGTTCTCGCAATCGCTAACGTTGGTATAGCCATGGGTACAAATGGATCATCCGCAGCCAGCGAGTCTGCTGATGCAGTAGTTACAGTTGGCGATTTGTCTCGCGTCACTACCTTGCGCCAAATTGCCCAACATACCGTACATATCGCCAGGCAATCAGTCCTAACAGGCATGGTTCTATGTATAGTGCTCGAGCTAATTGCTACTACAGGTGTAATTCCAGCGATTATCGGTGCTGGCCTACAAGAATTAATCGATGTCGTGGTTATATTGAATGCGCTAAGAGTTGGTAGACTAAAAGTCTAGATTCAGTTTTGCATCAGCTTTAATCTATATAGTAGATAAGTTAAATATATAGGGTTTAAGTGTTAAACTAGGAATTACATGAATAAAATTTTTAAATATCTACTATCATACTGGTGGCAAATTTTGCTAGTCATTGTCACTACTTATGGTAATGTTTGGGCGTCACTACAATTGCCTACGCTCATGTCAAATATTGTCAACAAGGGAATTTTAGGCAATGATCAGAGTTACATTATCAGCGAGGGCGTTCGCATGCTACTAGTTACCGCATTTGGTTCAGTCGCCGCCATCATAACGGGCTTCTTGGCTAGTCGCATCGCCACTGGCTTTGCGCGTAGAGTTCGCCTCGAGACCTTCAAGAAAATTGAAGGGTTTAGCTTAACTGAAATCAACAAGTTTTCGACCGCCAGCCTGATCACTCGCAGCACTAACGATATACAACAGGTACAAATGGTTACAGTTATGGTTCTGCGCGTAGCACTACAGGCGCCACTGATGGCAATTGGCGCGATCTTTAGCGCACTTCACACAGCACCAAATATGACTTGGGTTATGGCGTTCAGTGTAATTGCCTTACTGATACTGGTTGGTGTCTTATCTAGCTTAGTAGTACCAAAATTCAAGATCCAGCAAAAACTAGTCGACCAGATAAATCTAGTTGCTCGCGAGAACCTAACTGGCCTACGTGTCATTCGTGCATTTAACAACGAGAAGGTCGAAGAGAAAAAGTTTAATGACGTTAACCGCAGAATCACCCATCTTAGCTTATGGATCAACCGCGTCATTAGCCTTATGCAGCCTGGAATGTTGCTGATAATTAACTTTACAATGCTTGCCATTGTCTGGATAGGCGCACATTATGTAGTAGATGGAACACTAGAAATCGGCAATATGATGGCATTTATGCAGTACGCTATGCAAGTGATTACCAGCTTTCTATTGCTGGTCATGGTTATGGTTATGTTACCACGAGCTCAGGTATCAGCTAGCCGTATCAACGAGATTCTCGACACTAAAAATTCTATAAAGCAGCCAAAACATCCAGAGACATTGGACGAGGATAAGAAAGGCGTTCTGGAATTTCGCCATGTAACTTTCACGTATCCTGGCGCCGAGTCTGCCGTTATCAACGATGTAAACTTTGTCGCAAAGCCCGGACAAACCACTGCTTTCATCGGCTCGACTGGATCTGGCAAGTCCACACTAGTCAACCTAATTCCGCGTCTATACGACGTGTCATCTGGTCAAATCTTGATTGACGGTCATGACATTCGCCGCATCAAGAGCCAAGACTTAACACGTGTACTCGGTTTTGTACCACAACGCAATATTCTATTTAGCGGAACTATCGAAAGTAATATTAAATACGGCAAGCCTGATGCCACTGACGCCAAAATGCGCCAAGCCGCCGCAACTGCCCAAGCCGACTTTATCAAAGACCTAGAGAGTGAATATCACGCTCACATTGCCCAAGGTGGTAGCAATGTTAGTGGCGGCCAGAAACAGCGTCTATCAATTGCCCGCGCACTCGCTAAAGACCCCGAGATACTAATATTTGACGACAGTTTTAGTGCGCTAGACTATAAAACCGACTCCGCTCTACGCAAGGCACTGCGCGAGAAAGAGTCCAACAAAACAATCATCATAGTGGCGCAGCGTATT
Organism: uncultured Candidatus Saccharibacteria bacterium; assembly: GCA_958399925.1. Lineage (GTDB taxonomy): Bacteria > Patescibacteriota > Saccharimonadia > Saccharimonadales > Saccharimonadaceae > Nanoperiomorbus. The sequence goes on from CATXOC010000003.1 coordinate 55,090, forward strand.
AGCACCATCCGTCACGCCGACCAAATCATAGTGCTAGATAACGGCCATGTCGTTGGCAAGGGTACACACGAAGAGCTATTGCGCGACTGCGAAGTTTACCGCGAGATAGCCGAGAGTCAATTTAGCGAGGAAGAGATGAAAAAGGAATTAGAGGAGGCAGGCTATGGCAAATAACGAACCAGCAAGATCAGCTCAGACACGCAGCCGCGGACCAGCAGTTGGCCGATCCGTCGAAAAAGCCAAAAATTTCAAAGGCACGTTAGTCAAGCTCATCAAGTACATGAACACTTACAAATGGCAAATTCTAGTAGTTGTACTATTTGCCATTGGCAGCACTATTTTTGCCATCGTCAGCCCAAAACTACTTGGCAATATTACAAACCAGATCACCGACGACTACATGGAGATCAAGGTTTATAACGAGATCCACAAGCAACTGCCAAAGGACTACAAACTTCAGGACGGCACGACAGTCAAGCAGCTGGTCGATGAAATGAACCAAGCTAGCAAAGAACAAGTCGAAGCGCAAAAAGCAGCTATCGCAAAGTTGCCTGCCGAGCAGCAGGCCTTAGCCACAGAAAAGCTAGAAAAAGCAACTAAGAAGCAACAAGAACAGTCCGCTCAACTGAACGACAAAATGAAGTCAATTCCCGAGAATCAGCGCGAGCGGATTATGCAGCTTGATCTAACCAAGAAGCCTTCGATGGATTTCAACGGTATCAGCCAGATCACCCTACTACTGCTTGGCCTATACGTCCTCAGCTCACTATTTGGTTATATCCAATCATGGATCGTTACAGGCGTCACTCAAAAAGTTGCCTATCGCTTCCGTCGCGAACTTAGCTCGAAGATTAACCACATGCCGCTGCGTTATTTTGACACCCATCCGTTCGGCGATGTACTATCACGCATCACCAACGACGTCGACATGGTTTCGCAAAGTCTGTCGCAGGTTATCACGCAACTAGTCTACAGTACAGCTACTGTGATTGGTATTGTCGTAATGATGTTGTCTATCAATGTCACCATGACTAGCATCATTCTAATTACCATACCGCTTAGCGCTATTCTAATTAGCCAAGTAGTCGGTCGCAGTCAGAAGTACTTCAAGCAGCAACAAGACGTCTTAGGGCGTTTAAACGGCCACATAGAAGAAACTTACGCTGGCCACAATATCGTCAAAATCTTTGGGGGCGAGCACAAGGCGATTACTAAATTCGACGGCTATAACGAACGCCTATATAGATCCGCCTGGAAATCACAGTTCATAAGTGGACTAATACATCCAATTATGAACTTTATCGGCAATCTTGGCTATGTCGCCGTAACCATGCTAGGTGGCTATCTAGTTATCAATGGTCGTATTCGCGTAGGTGACGTACAGGCGTTTATTCAATATATTCAGCAATTCAACCAGCCAATCATGCAGATCGCCAATATATTTAACGTCATTCAGTCGACAGTTGCTGCTGCAGAACGTGTATTTGAGTTTATTGACCAGCCTGACGAGGTTAAGACTTGGGAAGGTAAAGGTGTGCAGCTCGACCATGTTAGTGGCAAAGTCGAGTTCGACCATATCAAATTTGGCTACAACAAAGACCAGCCTATCATTCACGATTTTAGCGCTAGTGTAAAGCCGGGACAGAAGATTGCCATTGTTGGTCCAACTGGCGCAGGTAAGACCACTATGATTAATCTACTAATGCGCTTCTACGATCCAGATAGCGGCTCAATTAAAATTGACGGCGTTGACACCAAGCTAATTAACCGTCATGATGTACGTCGCAATTTCGGCATGGTACTGCAAGACACTTGGCTATTCAGGGGCACAGTGCGTGAAAATCTGCGCTATGGCAAACTCGATGCCACTGATGATGAAATACGCACAGCCGTAAAAGCCGCTCGCGCCGATCATGTCATCCGTGCCTTACCCGAAGGCTACGATACTATGCTAGATGAGAATGCAGACAACGTCTCTGCCGGTGAAAAACAGCTACTAACCATTGCTCGCGCAATGCTAGCCAATGCACCAATTCTCATACTAGATGAGGCCACTAGCAATGTCGATACGCGTACCGAGGAATTGATTCAGAAAGCCATGGACAAGCTAATGGAGGGTCGCACTTCATTTGTAATCGCCCACCGCCTATCAACAATTCGCAATGCTGACCTAATTTTAGTACTGAATCATGGCGACATTATCGAAAAAGGTAATCATGCACAGCTAATGGCGCAAAATGGCTTCTACGCCAATCTCTACAACAGTCAGTTTTCGCAATAGAACCCATATAACATTAGTGCAGTTAGCAGTACGACACAAAACGGTAGATCCATAATTGAATCTACCGTTTTTATTGGCTAATATTGTTTGACTTATTACGCCATATTTGATAAAACTATTTAGTATATAAATACAGAGGAGTGGTAAAATGAGACACAAAAAGGATACTAACACCAACTATAGTGCGATTGCCAATAAGCAACGTAAGATATCCATACGAAATGTAAAATGTAAGATTAAGTACGGTCTCGGCCTTACAGCAGCAGCAGTGATCACTGGTATTATAGGACTAAGCCAAAGCTTCAGTGATATATCCTCTGCCTTATCAATCTCATCACTATCCAGCACGAGCGGCTCGATTGATGGCGGAAACGAGATTACTATTAAGGGCAAAGGGTTTCTAAAGACCGTTGATAAACAAGATAAAATCACACAGATAGTTGGCGGGACTACAGAGCCTGACGGTACAGTATTTGCTATTACTGAAAATGGCCGAGTCTATAGCTATGGAGACAACCGATACGGCCACGCTGGTACTGGTGTCGCATGTAACGACGAAGTTGATTATTACAAGGAGCCGTGTTTTTACAATGAGCCTCAAGACATCACGGATAAATTTAACGGCGAAAGAGTAAATAAGATTTACAATGGCGTCGCAATCACCGATAAGCATGTTTACAGATGGGGAAACGACTATCTCAGCCCAACTATTATCCCAGAGCTAACTGGTAGGCAGATTATTGGTATTGGATCAACTTACGATGCAGCATTCTCGGATACATCTATATACTTTTTGAACTATATCTATCAGCAAAATAAGCTGACAGTTAAAGTGAACGACGGTATTGATATTAGTTCGTATCTAAATGGAGCAACTATAAAAGATTTGGCTAGCGACAAACAAAATAGCTATATATTAACCAGTAAAGGATCGTTGCTTCAGCTCACAGTTAATGACGCCAAGGAAGTAACATCCTATAATGATATAGCGGAAAAGTTCGGTACGAGCGTCAAGCAGCTAGGGTTGTTAGAAAACGCATTAGGAGACAACTGTCTTCTAGTACTAACTGGCGATGGTAAGCTAATAATGAAGCAAAGCGATGCATCGTTATACTATATAGCAGACAACGTATCAAGTATCGTGGGATGCTACTTTGACTACGTGCAACTATACTTTACAAAAAACGACGGAGGTTTATACTATTTCGACGAGTACGAAAGGCCAGGAAACGAAGTTCATAGCTATAGCACAGGTGTAGACGATATTGCTATTCACACCGATGGCGGCGATGGCGTTTCGTTTATTCAGAATACTAACCCAGACAAAATTTGTTCGCGCGCCATGATTCCGAGCAGCATCGACGATTATAAGCCGTGCGTAACTATTCCACTTCAATCATACAAGGCAACCGAACCGTCCATTAAGTCTTTGTCATTCGGCGATGTTACGACTGATAAATTCACAATTGTCGACGACAACACCCTTAAAGTTACCGTTCCACGCCATGTTGCAGGTAAGGTAAATGTTAAAATGACCGATAGCGACAATAAATCAACGACATTGAAAGACGGCTACGAATACGTAGACGGGACCGCTAAGCGAGACCCCAACGCAGAAACTACACCTCGCCAAGATGCGGCTGGTGTCAAAAACTCAGCCAACCACGACAACAAAACTATTACTGCGCCAAATACAGGTGTGTAAATCAAGTCGCAGTTGTCACATATTAGTTAAACACCCCTCGTAAGGGGTGTTTAATATTAATAATATTAATAATATTAATAATATTATTATTCTACTGGCATAAAAATGGGCGCCACATAGGCGCCCAAACAGGACTTAGTCCCTAAACGCGTACGCAATTGATATAGACTGTACCTTCACACGAACGGCACCTATATTTCTCCAATACTTGCTTACACTGCTTTTTACGAAGTACTGCTTCGTTCTCTTCTCTGCTATCCCCACTCGTGGTGGTTGGCATGTTCTTGATTTTGCGAGCATCTTTCATAGGATTTTGTCCTTTCAGTTGACGTGCTACTCTAACGCTGAATACCTTAGAGCCGATTAATTATTTTACAGTAGCCGTCCGCCAAAGTCAATATATTAACAATAGCTTTGGAACCTAGCAAACTAACACTTTAAGCATGTGTCTTGGTGATGTCGGCATGTAACTCTTCGCGGGTTGCACATTTACCTTCATCATCAACCGTGTAAATCAAGACAGTACCAAAGACCATCTCGAAGTGCGCGATATCCTCATCCGAGATGCTCTGGATGTATTTTACTAATGCGCGAATCGAGTTACCGTGTGCTACAAATAGAATATTTTCACCATTCAGTAGTTTCGGCACGATGTTATTCAGATACCACGGCACAACCCGGTTATAAACATCATGTAGGGTCTCACCATTTGGGATTGGTTCATCAAAATTGCGGCGAATAGCATTAAACTTCACATCACCTACCTTCTCCTTAACATCCCATTTATTCATGCCGGTATAGTCACCATAATCACGCTCGTTCAACTGCTCAACAGGCGTAGATTCATGGCCAGCCTGGCCCTGTGTTTCTAGTACATTACGCATTGTCTCAATTGAGCGCTTTAGCTTGCTAGTATAAATCTCATCAAATTTAATATCTCGAATCAGCTCACCCATCTTCTTAGCATCATTTGCACCCTTTTCAGTCAAAGATACATCCGTCCAGCCAGTCCATTTACCCAACAAATTCCATTCACTTTCACCGTGCCGAATTAAAACCAATTTTCCCGACATTTTCACTCCTTTTTATTTAATCTTTCACATACCATCTTACCACATTATAGTCTTACTAACTGGCGTACTCTGATAATCGCTTATAGTAAAACACCTCCGCAGTGGAGGTGTTTTATATGATTTAGCTACATTCAGCTATATTGTTATTTCTTATCGACAACTTCGCCTTCAACAGCGCCGTCATCACTCTTTTTATCATCAGACTTCGACTGAGCCTCCTTTGCAGCAGCCTCATACATCTTGGCACCAATTTTCTGGATTGCCTCTGACAATTCCTTCTGAGCAGACTCTATATCGTCCTTCTTCTCGTCCTTTAGATGCTTCTCGGCTTCCTTAACTGCCTCGTCTATTTTCTTCTTATCGTCATCAGAGATTTTATCTTTGAATTCGTCTGGCATTTTCTTTGCTTGATAAATTGTATTTTCTAGCATATTGCGTGCATCAGTAGTTTCGCGCGCTTCCTTGTCTTCTTCTGCATGTGCTTCTGCTTCAGCTTGAGCCTTTGCGATATCTTCCTTTGATAGATTACCGCTGTTCTGAATGGTAATCGACTGCTCTTTACCAGTACCTTTATCCTTAGCAGAAACATTTAGAATACCGTTGGCATCAATATTAAAGGTTACTTCGATTTGCGGAATACCGCGCGGAGCTGGAGCAATACCATCCAAGATAAAGCGACCAAGTGACTTATTATCGCGAGCAAATTCACGCTCACCCTGCAAGACGTTAATCTCAACCTGTGGCTGATTATCCGATGCAGTCGAGAATACCTGCGACTTGCTAGTCGGAATAGTAGTGTTACGCTCAATCAGTTTAGTCGATACGCCACCCATAGTCTCAATACCTAGGCTCAATGGTGTTACATCTAGTAACAGCACATCCTTGACGTCACCTGCTAGCACGCCACCCTGAATTGCAGCACCATCTGCGACAACCTCATCTGGGTTTACACCAGCCATCGGCTCTTTACCAAAGATTTCCTTAGCCTTTTCGATCACAGCGGGCATACGAGTCATACCACCAACTAGCACAACATGACCAAGGTCAGATGACGTTACACCAGCATCCTTCATTGCCTTCTCGCATGGAATTGCCAAGCGATCAATTAGGTCAGAACATAGTTCCTCGACCTTAGCACGAGTTAATGTAGTCTCGAAGTGTTTAGGACCGCTAGCATCAGCTGTAATGAACGGTAGGTTTACTTCGTATTCAGTAGTGGTCGATAGTTCCTTCTTAGCCTTCTCGGCTTCGTCCTTCAAGCGCTGCATGGCAGCTTTATCCGAACGTAGGTCAATACCAGACTCACTCTTGAACTCGTCTAGGAAGTAATCAACAATACGGTTATCGAAGTCCTCACCTCCTAGGTGAGTATCACCGTTGGTCGACTTCACTTCAAACACACCGTCACCTAACTCTAGAATAGATACATCAAACGTACCACCACCTAGATCAAACACTACAATCTTCTCGTCGTCATTCTTATCTAGACCATAGGCCAGAGCTGCAGCTGTCGGCTCGTTTACGATACGCTTGACTTCTAGACCAGCAATTTTACCTGCGTCCTTAGTAGCTTGACGTTGACTATCGTCAAAGTATGCCGGCACAGTAATCACAGCCTCGGTCACCGGCTTGCCAAGATAATGCTCAGCGTCTGCTTTGATCTTCGACAGGATCATTGCACTGACTTCCTCTGGACTATAGACTTTACCATTAATCTCTACAGCTGCATTGCCCTTATTGTTAACAATCTTGTACGGCATAATATCAATGTCACGCTGTACTTCTTTGTCATCAAAACGACGACCCATCAAACGCTTGATAGCATAAATAGTGTTCTCTGCGTTAGTTACACGCTGACGCTGCGCAACTTTGCCAACTAGACGCTCACCTTTTTTGTTAATTGCTACTACCGACGGAGTCGTACGGTCGCCCTCCTTGTTGGCGATAATTTCTGGCTTACCTGCTAACAGATATGCCACAGCACTGTTAGTCGTACCAAGGTCAATGCCAATAATTGTACCCATTAAATGCCCCTTTCTATTAATCATTTAAAACAAACTTCATTCTGGCGCTCGGTCTACCCGTTTGCCAACTATCTCTAGTCTAGACCGTTAGCACTCGCATGTCAAGAGTGCTAGTTGTTGTTATTTTGTCTACTTTGTAGACATTCCTTAGTGTTTGTGTTTACATCATGGTATACTAAATACAGCATAAAATAGGAGGAATAAAAATGCAGTCACAGGTAAAGCAGCGCAACCCAATTGTCGTACTTATACTATCTTTCATCACATTCGGCATCTATGATTGGTACTGGTTGGTCAAAGTAAAAGGCGAACTAAACAGATCACAGAACTCTGTGAATATCCCAACTGCTTGGGTTTGGGTTATTCCGGTTATCGGTACCATATGGTACGAATGGAAATTTAGTGAGGCCACTGAAATCGTAACCAGTGGCAAATATTCAGCACCGGTTACATTTATGCTACTATTTGTTCTTGGTCCAATTGGCTATGCAATTTTGCAGGACGGTTACAATAAGAGTGGTAGCATTACCACAGCACCAGAAGCACTGGCAACACCGGCGACAACGACGGCGCCAGTAATGCCGGCAGCACCAACCACCCCAACGACTCCATTTACTACTGTAGCTCCATCAGACACCGTAGCTCCGACTACTTCAACAGTACCAACAACTTCAGTCACATCAACTAGTTCGACCAACCCATTTGAGACGGTGACACCAGCTAATTCAACTAATCCATTTGAGGCGACAACACCGGTTACTCCAGCTGCGCCGACCACACCAGCCAATCCATTTACACCAGCAGATAATAGCGCCAACCAGAATGTTGATGACACTAATTTCTTTAACAGATAATTAGTCTACGTAATTAATAAATCCACCTTAGATAAAGGTGGATTTTTGGTATTAACGCAACCAGTCCGACTATTTTCTAGTCACGCTTACCATAACTGGACGTAAAACTTCACCATGATACAAATAGCCCGAGCGCAGAACAGCAGACAGTACTTCGGTTTCACCTTCGGCATCATCCATTTGGATTGCGTCATGCTGGTTGTGATCAAACACGTCGCCTGGTTTTGCATCAATCTTAGTCAGACCAATATCAGACAATGACTTGGCTAATTTTTTCTGCATAGCTACGATACCCTTAGCCCACTCGTTATCTGCAAGGTCTGCTGGCACATTAGCCAATGCCGCATCGATAATGTCGAGAGTTGGCAATAGTTTCTTTACAGTTTCACTCTGCCCCGTCTGACGTGCAACCGTTAAATCATTCTCAATATGCTTGCGATAGTTCTCGAAGTCGGCACGCGTCCGTTGTAAATCATTGGTTAGCTCAGCAACCTTGTCTGTTAGATCACTGGACTGCTGGTCATTATTATCTACTTTTTTATTCATAAATTACTCCTCTAATACCGTTTCTAGTTATTCAAAAAGCGCTCAAGCATGCGTCCTGTCTCTGACACAAGCGCCATCACTCGCGCGTAACTCTGTCTAGTTGGACCTAGTACGCCAATATAGCTGTTATCGGAATACGGCGAATGAAAATGGCTAATAATCAGCGATACGCCACTATCTCGACCAATCGGGTTCTCTGATCCGATAAAAACATTTAGCGTCTCATTTGGCGCAGCTTCACGTAGCCAAGGCTCTAAATTGTCCAGCAGTGACGCCACCGCACGCACGTGTTGCCCATCCTCGAATTCCGGTTGCGAAAACAGATTAGTCATACCAGACAAATACAACTGCTCACCGATAGTCGCAAAGCCCAAATTATGCGTAATTTCAACCAGTGAATCAACCGCTGAACGAATCGCTAAATCCGAGCGATCAGGCGCCGAATGCACGCGCGTTGCAATCGCTTTGGCGTAGCGTGACTCAGACGCGTGCTCACGCCGAATTACACCAGTTTCAGTAATGCTATTAACATACAGACGGTAGCCCTTGTCGGTGGGAATACGACCCGCTGAAGTATGAGGCTGAGTTAGATAACCCATTTCCTCGAGCTTCGCCATTTCGCTACGCATGGTAGCTGGTGATACATCAAATAACTTAGCTAGCAGGACACTCCCAACTGGAGTGGCCAACTCGGCATATTGCTCAACAATTGCCTTTAATATTCGTGCTTGACGATCAGTCATCATATACCAACATAATACATAATTAGCACTCTACTGTCAAGAGTGCTAATTACATGTCTTTACCGAGTGATTATTTATCTAGATTGGTACTTTCCGTATCTTCGCCTTCCAGCTCCTCGGCATATTGCTCTTCAGATAGAGCACCAGTACCAACAGGTATTTTACGACCAATGATCACATTTTCCTTCAGGCCTTTCAAGTGATCGACACGTCCACTAGTTGCAGCAGCAATTAGAACGCGAGTTGTATCCTGGAAGGATGCACCCGACAAGAAGGAGTCGCTATTGACCGAGACCTTTGAAATACCCAACAGTAACTGTGTAAATTCGATTGGCTTCTTACCTTCAGCAATCAGCTTCTTGTTGGTATCCGCAACTAGAGCGCGCGATGCAATGTCACCGGCGATAAACTGACTATCGCCCGGATCTTCTATACGAACACGACTGAACATCTGGCGTACGATAACCTCTAGGTGCTTCGGCGAAATATCCTGACCCTGTGCAGCATAGATGCGTAACACATCGTCAATGATATAGCGCTGAGTTTCAGTAATACCCTTATACTTCATTAACTCGCGCAAATCAGCAGAACCACTGGTAATCTTGTCGCCAGCCTTTACAGAATCGCCACTACTTACTACCAACTGACGAGAGCCAGCAATAGTGTATTCTTTTGGCGCTTGCTTCTCGGCAATCACCTCTAGGCCATTATCAACATACCTTACAACACCGTCGAATGGTGCGCCCATCGGCAAGCCATTGCGATCGTTGCTGGCGATGATGTCACCCGTACGAACAGTAGCACCATTCTTGACACGCGGCTCTTGCCCATCGCTGAATGTAATACGTTCAGTACGACCAGCTAGCGGAGTAATCGTCACCTTGTTAGTATCAGCTTCCTTGTTGTACTCAACTGTAACTGTACCATCGTTTTCAGCCAAAATAGCCTGACCTTTTGGCGGGTGAACTTCTAGAAGCTCTTCGACACGCGGTAGACCCTGGGAAATGTTGTCACCACCAACGCCACCCTGGTGCTTAGTATCCAAAGTTAGCTGAGTACCCGGCTCGCCGACTGACTGTGCAGCAATCACACCGATTGGTTCAGCCTCCGATACTAGGAAGCCAGTCGACAGATCAACACCGTAGCTCTTACGCGGAATACCTGATAGTTCAGGGGTCGATAGCACCGACATAATCTTGACTGATTTAATTGATTCATCGTTATGAATTGCCTCAGCAATGTCGTTGGTGATCAGTTCACCGCGCTTGACATAATCTTTGACATCCTCAGCAGCATAGCGGCCAGCAATGCGATCACCGAAGTCAATCATAGTATCATCAGTCTCACTGCGGAAGATTGCAAAGCCAGGATCCTCAGCGACACCCTCATCAGATACAGTGAAGACGTCCTGTGACACATCGACTAGACGACGAGTTAGATAGCCAGAGTCGGCAGTCTTTAATGCGGTTGAAACGGCACCATAACGCGAACCACGTGTTACAACGAAGGCTTCTAGCGGAGTCATACCGTGTTTGTAAGAGTCCTTAACTGGTAGCTCAATTTCACGACCCGAAGCATCCACCTGAACACCGATCATAGCACCAGCAGCCTTCACGTTATCCACGGAGCCACGAGCACCAGAGTTTGCCATGACTGAAACAGCTGAGTCGATTTCCTGTAAGTGTTCTTCGACATCTTCAGTAACCTTAGCGTCCACATCACGCCAGGTCTTAACAGTTAGCTCGTGACGCTCTTTACCGTTAATTAGACCTTCATCGTACTGTTCAGCAATCTTGGCAACGCGCTTATCGCCTTCTTCGGTAGCAACTTTAACGTCGTCCAAAGTAAAGTAGTCATCCATGCCAGATGAAACAGCTGAACGCGTAGCGTGTTCTAGGCCTAGAGTCTTGATATTGTTAGCGGTCTTTGCAGCAACTTCTGAACCATAGTTATTAAAGACGCGAGCCAATACCTTAACAACCGCCTTCTTTGTTAGTACTTCATTAACAAATGGGAAGTCTTCTGGTAGCTGTTCGTTAAACAGTACACGACCAAGTGTTGTATGTAGAGTCTGGCCGCGGAAACGAATGATGATCGGCGTCTGGTATTTAATCTCGCCTGCATCGTGCGCCAAAATCGCTTCGGCCTCTGACGCATAAGCATGTGGCTGTTCGCCTTCCTTCAACTGTGCACTTGGCTTATTGTAAGTTAGATAGTAACAACCCAAGACAATATCCTGGTAAATCGATAGCACCGGTGAACCATCTGATGGCTTCAGTAGGTTGTTAGCCGCCGACATTAAGTCACGTGCTTCAGCCTGCGCCTCATCTGATAGAGGTAGGTGAACCGCCATCTGATCGCCATCGAAGTCAGCGTTAAAGCCAGAAGTCACTAGTGGGCAGACCTGAATTGCCTGACCTTCAATTAGTCGCGGTTGGAATGCCTGAATCGATAGGCGGTGCAAAGTAGGAGCGCGGTTTAGCAACACGTACTTACCTTTAATCACCTCGTCGAGTGCGTCCCATACAATCGGATCACCAGAATCGATCAAGCGCTGTGCCGTGTGAATATTGTGCGCCTGTTCCCACTCTAGCAGTTTAGAGATAACAAATGGCCTAAATAGCTCTAGTGCCATAGTCTTAGGTAGACCACACTCGTTAATATTTAGTTCCGGACCAGAAACAATTACTGAACGTCCTGAATAGTCAACGCGCTTGCCTAGTAAGTTCTGGCGGAAACGACCCTGCTTACCCTTCAGTAAGTCAGATAGCGACTTCAAACGACGGCGTCCGCCGGTAGCCTGAGCAGCTCGAGTACCACGTGCTGCGCTGTTATCAATTAGAGCATCGACAGCTTCCTGTAGCATACGCATTTCGTTACGAGTAATAACTTCTGGGGCGTTTAAATCAGCTAACTTCTTCAAACGGTTATTACGGTTGATGACGCGACGATATAGATCATTTAGGTCAGATGTAGCGAAACGACCACCCGTCAGTTGCACCATTGGGCGTAGGTCTGGCGGAATTACCGGCAGCACAGTTAAGCACATTGATTCTGGCTTAATACCAGCTGCGCGCATACTCTCTAACAACTTTAGACGTTTCTGGATCTTACCCTTGACTTGACCCTTCTTCTTCTCAGCTATCTCAGTTAAGTCACTAATTAGCTGGTCTAAATCAATTTCGCTAAGTAGACGATATAGAGCGGCTCCACCCATACCGACTTCGATTAGATCTTCATAGCCTTCAGGTAGGTTGCGATAAGCGCTCTCTGACATAGTCGCGCCTTTAACAAAGCTGTCTAGAACGGCCTTCTTCTCGTTGTATTCATCAGTTAGTTTCGTAATTTCGGCAGTCATCTCCTTGGCCAAGGCAGTTACGTCCACTGGATTATCGCCATCGGTTGCACTGGATTGCGCTTTATCGTAGCGCATTTTAATGGCAGCACGACCAGCATTGAACTGCTCTTCATTGTCGGCTTTTAGCTGCTCAATCTGCTCATCGTCAGTAGCCAAGATAGCATAGCTCTGGAAGTAGGCGATACGCTCTAGCTCTTTCACAGTCAGACCTAGCAGTAACGACATAGCACTTGGCACACCACGCATAAACCAGATGTGCGCGACTGGAGTTGCTAGTCTAATGTGGCCCATACGCTCACGACGCGCCGAGGCGTTTGTTACTAGCTCACCATTCTTATCTACAGCAGCCTCACGACTACGCACACCCTTTAACTTAGCGTCATGCGGGTTAATATCTTTGACTGGTCCGAAAATTCGTTCACAGAATAAACCGTCGCGTTCTGGTTTTTGGGTGCGATAGTTGATAGTTTCAGGTTTCAACACCTCACCATAAGACCAGGACAGGATATCTTCCTCGCTAGCTACTGCTAGGCGAACTGCGTCAAAATCCGCTACAGACATATCGTCATTCGATTTCGGTCGCATCATTACGCTTCCTCCTCTTTGTTAACATTATTATCATCAGAATCACTTAAATCTTCTGGATTCTCTTCGTCGTCATCTGGCGTTACTGTTACATTGTCGTCTTCTTCGGTAACATCATTCGGATCGACCGTTTCGCCAGCTGCGTTTTCATCTAGTTCATTCAAGCGACCACCAGTACCCTTCTGGGTAACTACATTCTCAGCATCTTCTAGCTCGTCATTTTTGATCAAATCAACCCTTAGACCTAGACCCTGTAGTTCCTTTACCAATACCTTGAAGCCTTCTGGGATGTCTGGACCTTCAATAGGTTCACCCTTAATGATTTCCTCGTAAGCACGCGCACGACCCTTAACATCATCGGATTTAATCGTAATCATCTCCTGCAAGGTAGTAGCCGCACCGTAAGCTTCTAGTGCCCAGACCTCCATTTCACCGAAGCGCTGACCGCCATTGTGAGCCTTACCGCCTAGAGGCTGCTGAGTAACCATCGTGTATGGACCAGTCGAACGAGCATGAATCTTGTCGGTCACCATGTGGTGTAGTTTAATCATGTACATCACGCCAACTGTGGTCTTTTCCTGGAATGGATCACCAGTACGACCATCGAATAGCTGTACCTTACCGCTACGATCGTAGCCGGCTTTTTCTAGCTCATTTGCAATCGTCTCATTCGGGATGCCACGGAAAGCTGGTGTTGCTACCTTGTAGCCCAAAGTACGTGCAGCCATACCAATGTGAACCTCGAATAGCTGACCCAAATTCATACGCGAAGGCACGCCCATAGGATTCAAAATCATATCTACTGGGGTACCGTCAGCCATATATGGCATATCTTCTTCGTTTAGAATGCGCGCTACCACACCCTTGTTGCCATAACGACCAGCTAGCTTATCGCCGACCTGAATCTTGCGGGTCTGAGCAATAAAGATTTCAATCTGCTTTAGGACACCAGCCTTCAGTTCGTAACCCGACTCACGGTCAAAGATTTTAACTGCCACAACCTTACCGCCTTCACTGCGACCAACACGGTGGCTAGTATCACGCACATCCTTGGCTTTCTCACCAAAGATTGCACGTAGTAAACGCTCTTCTGAGCTTAGCTCTTGTTCGCCCTTTGGCGTAATCTTGCCAACCAATACATCACCTGGCTTAACCTCTGAACCAACAGTAATGATACCGTTCTCGTCTAGATTGCGTAGAGCATCTTCGCTAGCGTTCGGAATATCACGTGTGACAATTTCTGGGCCTAGCTTAGTATCACGCACTTCCACCATTGAGCTAGTGATGTTGATACTAGTTAAGCTGTCATCTTCAACCAGACGACGGCTGATAATGATCGAGTCATCCATGTTGTAACCCTTCCAAGGCATATAAGCTACAACCAAATCGCGACCCAAGGCAATTTCACCATCGGCAACCGAAGCACCTTCAACCAGAGGCTGACCTTTGACAACCTTCTGACCACGAGTCACCACGGTGCGCTCGTTGAACGAGCGGTCCTCGTTCGACTTTACGAAGTGCGTCGGGTGATAAACACCAATCTTGTCGTCGGCATATTTCACCTTAATCTCATCGGCATCCGCTTTTATTACTTCACCATCCTGCTCAGCTACCGTCAAGGCTGGGGTGTTCATAGCTAGGTCATGTTCAATGCCAGTACCAACAATCGGTGCTGTTGGACGTACTAGAGGCACAGCCTGACGTTGCATGTTTGCGCCCATCAAGTTGCGGTCGATACGCGACTTCTCAACAAATGGAATTAGTGCAGCAGTTGTACCAATAACCTGCATTGAGTCGGCATCCATGTAGGTAACATCTTCGACATCCACAGTCTCAGGACGTAGGTGACGACGAGCATCGACACGCTCATCTTTGAAGGTGCCATCTTCGTTTAGCTCAACAGACGACTCAGCAATCGTCTCTTTTTCCTCTTGAGCGGCGTCCATATAGACGACCTCATCGGTAACCTTACCATTTACAACCTTACGATATGGCGCCTCAATAAAGCCGTAGTCATTAATACGTGCATACGACGCTAGGTTTAACACCAAGCCCACGTTTGCACCTTCTGGTGTTTCAATAATACAGACACGCGAATAATGGGTTGGGTGAATATCGCGCACCTCAATACCAGCACGCTCGCGCACTAGACCACCAGGGCCCATCGAACTTAGACGACGCTTGTGTGACAGCTCAGAAACCGGATTAGCCTGATCCATGAACTGCGACAGCTGAGAAGAGGCGAAGAATTCGCGGACAGCCGCCACAATCGGACGAGCATTAACCAGCGAGGCTGGTGTAACGCTATCTAAGTCAGCAATGCTCATGCGATCACGCACATTGCGCTCTAGACGCAATAGACCGACACGGAACTGTCGCGCTACCAGTTCGCCTACCAAGCGTACACGACGGTTGTAGAAGGCATCAATGTCATCTGGATCACCCTGTGTATTATTTAGACGAATAATCTCAGCGACAATAGCAACCAAGTCATCCATTAGCAGAACACGGTTTTCTGGAGTGTTTGGTACTTCTGGGGTCATTCCCAGTTCTTTCTTAATATCAGCTAGACGCTGGTTCATCTTGTAGCGACCAACTCTACTAATATCAAAGCGCTTAAAGTCAAAGAACATACGCTCGATCATACCCTTAGCATTGTCAACAGTTGCTAAATCGCCTGGGCGAATCTTGCGGAAGACCTCAATTAAAGCTTCATTAGTGCTACGTGCTGGATCCTTTTCGATCGTTGCGTCAATAAAGCTAGCATCGCCTGTATCGACCTTTGTGAATAACTCCTTCAGCTTAGTATTCGTACCATAGCCTAATGCACGCAACAAAGTGGTTACTGGAACTTTGCGACGACGATCAATCTTGACGTAGATTACACCGTTCTTGTCGGTCTCAAATTCAAACCATGCACCACGGCCTGGAATAATTTTGGCGCCGTATAGTTTCTTGCCATTATGTTCGCCATCAGCAGTAAAGAATGCCCCAGACGAGCGAATTAGCTGCGACACTACAACACGCTCAGATCCATTAATAATGAATGTACCGCGATCAGTCATCCACGGATAATCGCCTAGATAAAGCTCGCTTTCTTTAACTTCACCAGTAGCACGATTCATCAACTCAACGTTGACATATAGAGGCGCTTCATAGCTGGCGTTATCTCGGATTGCTTCACGGTCGGTTAATTTTGGATCACCGAAACGATATTCCTTGAAGGTTAAACTTAACTTCTGCCCAGTATAATCCTCGATTGGATTAACTTCCTGGAATACTTCACCCAGACCGGTTTTTACCAAATCGCTCCAGGATTTTTTAAGGTGGCCAACCAGATCAGGCAGGTCTAGGACCTTGTGCTCTGGTGTGAAGTAGGTGCGTTTTGTAACACCGTTCACAACCACATTATTTCTCGCATCTGCCACGAGTTATACTCCTCTTCCTTAAGTTTACTCTGTTGGCTGAAGGATTCTAATTCTGCTTTCTGGCGTGGTATGACGTTATCAGTAGTGTAGGATAAGTCACACGCCACAAGACCCCGCCCTTGCCACAAGCGGGCTCTATAAAAACAGGATTACACTACTTCATTGATAAATAATATAGTACATTAAGCCTCTAATTGTCAATTATTTTATAGCTCAAAGTTAGCGATCACACGCTACATAGCCGCGATTTATATTTATCATAATAACTGCGCATCAGTGTCATATCAGCATTAGTTAGTATATATTTAGCTCTTATTGTTCTTTTTTTGATCATCTTACTATTCAATAGTTTTGTATTTAATACTGCTAGAGTTTCCTATTACCCTTAGCACTAGGAAACTTTCCACTAAATGTTTTCGCTATATCCATACTAATATTACATACAGAAGTTAAGCCCCGGCGTAATGTCGGGGCTTAAGTAGGTGCTAACTAATCGTAAGTACAATGGAACATTGTTGGCGCCTGCGACTAATCCACCATGTTGCGCGTCCTATTACCTGGCACCTTAGCAGTTCTAAACGCAGAGAATCCTTGCGCAAGAATCGGCGCAATCTCGCTGAAACGCGCAACAGTCTCCTCTGCCGCTTCGGCAAAGGTCTTATTCTCGTCGTATTCCTCAAGAATTTCACGACCGTTCAGACATCCAAGTCTAGTCATCAAGCTCACCTCCTTTTCAGTCGAATCTGTATGGTAGCTCGCGATACATTGCGGCTTTATCGGGCTTATGCCATGATTAGCAGCTTTACCAATGATGTTTGTCATAAACATCCTCCTAACAATGTGCGATTCCACATTAATACGGGGACTGTTGTATTGTACTATATTGACTATATCAAATACAAATTCATGCCATTTTCAGTGGCCACACACTTTAGATCGGGAATGCCATAAGCAAAACTAACGATTTCAGCTGCGTGCACTGCAATAGCTAAAACATGTCTAAGCTCGGCTCATTACTGGTGGCACGCCATATAAATGGTCGAATTCAGCATTTGGAATCTCGCTACCGTCCTCTAATATATGCGTCTTCTTATTTTTTAATTTAATATAGCTATCATCGTATTTAGCACCCAATAGCCCAGCGATACCGAGCATTGCCACTTTGGTTAATCCTCGCATAATTTCAAGACGCCGGCTATGATCGCCTTCAAATTGACGATAGTCCGATAGCTGTTTGGCATAATCAATGGGTTGTCCAACGGTAATATCAATACACCCAGCCCGTCGTGGATCAAAATTGTCGCGATCAATATTCGCAATATCGACATTATTAACAGCTACGGGCACCAAGTTAGGCGTCACATCATCAGTCGCAGCACCTAAAATAATCCTAGCAGCGCCAGTAAAACCCTTATGCACCATGCCATCACGCTCGTAGCCACCTTCTGGCATAATTAAAACCGATTCAAGATTCTGTAACGCCAGCCGTGCCGCGCGAATACCAATGTCCCGGCGATAGTTCCCCCCCTCAATGGTACACTCAATTGGTAAGGCCTCTAAATACCGCTCAATCGCCGCACGTTTAGACCGCTTGTCTGGCGTTGATATGCCCCATACCGAACGCGAACTAATTACCGGATGCACATCGTCTTTATCAACGAACGCAGCCGGAATAGAGAAAACATCAATAATACCCTGATGATTCGCTACTATTAGCGAAGGGCGACCATTGTCTGGATAATTATCGATTCCATTAACCGACATATCAAATTGCTCACGCAGCTGCTCTAGCTGACTACGATTTTTACTCCAGCGCTCCATTACAAGCCTCGCTTTCGTAGTTCACTTAAAACAAAATCAGCCATTTTGCGATGCCCTACCGCCGAAAGATGCACGCCGTCGTCGGTTAGGTCTAAGCCACCAGGATATTCCATTGTATCTATAGGTAGTTTGGACAATCGAGCATTTAAAAGCTGGCGCTTGTCTTCGCTGCTAGGATTAAATACTAGGTCATTAACGTCCTGGCGTTTAATATTCGGTGGCAACAGATAGATGATTTTAGGCATTTTATCATCCACAAAATATTTGGCGTTATCTGGATCTACATAATCCGCCTGAATCCGATTTGTATACCACAGTAGGTCACTAGCAATCTGATCAATTCCTCGATGATACCGCGCCTGTAAATCGTTAGTACCGAGCGCGATAATGATTACATCAACTGGCGCCGCCGATCGCCATACACCGTAGAACAGTGATCGTCCGTTCTTGTGGGGCTTATCGCTGTCAAAATCGCCCGCCACGCGACCGTTGAGTCCCGATTGGATTATCTGGTATTGGTCGCCCAGTTTATTGCTAACAATATCTGCCCAACGCACAGCCGCACGCTGATTGCCATAAAAATAATCACCCCAAACATTGGAGTCTCCGTATATTAAAACCCTCCTCATTACGCTAACGATTATAACTACGCCTATGGTTATTCGTCAAGGTGTTGCCGCTATCTGTAGCGTACATTATAATATACAGTAGAGGAGACTATGACATACAAGAGAGTTTTTATTGATGGACTAACCAAACAACCAAACAAGAAGCTGAACTATGAAACTATTAAAATTGATGACCCGCTAGAGAACCCCGATTTCGCTATACAGGGTCCACGGCCAAGCGATCAGATCGTCAGCTGGGACGAGTTCTATATCACAATGGCATGGTTACTGGCTCAACTGCGCTCCAAAGAGCCCAAGACTCGTGTCGGCTGCATCATTACCGACTCAAGGCACCACATCTTAACCACTGGCTACAACGGCACACCACGTGGAGTCGATGATGCTAATATGGTTTACAATAACGACCACAGTTATCCAATCCAGTACACTAAGGATAGCTGCGTTATTCACGCTGAATGCAATGCACTATATAATTTTGTCGGCGTTAGTCAAAATTTACAGAATGCAACCTTATACAGCACGTTGTTTCCCTGCATGGACTGCAGCAAAGCCATTGCTTCATATGGTATTGGCCGCGTAGTCTTTATGGAACCACCTCGTCGTCCAAACGATGGACAGACACAGGCAGCTATCCTTAATCTGAAACGCGCTGGCATTCAGGTTGATCAGATCTTCCCTAGCCGTCGCACATTATTAATGAGTATCGACAAGCTAAATGATTTATTGAACGATTTACCTGACTAAGTATCTACACTTAATAAAATAATCCCCTCGCGCGAGGGGATTATTTAGATTTAATTATAATTAGTGGCCAGTCGAGCCGAAACCACCCTTGCCACGTACAGTTTCATCTAGCTCTGCTACTTCTACCGCAGTAGCTACTGACACTGGCATCAGTAGTAGCTGTAGAATGCGGTCGCCTGCTTGGAAATTCAAGGTATTTGTACCACGATTGACTAGTTTCGCGACCACCTCGCCACGATAACCGGCATCAATGACACCCATAGTATTGGCTAGCGCCAGACCTTTTGATCCAGTTGACGAACGTGGCACCATTAGGCCAACATAGCCCGCCGGAATTGCCATTGCAAAACCCAGCGGCAACGACATCGCTGCGCCCGGCTCTAGTATTACACTCTGCGGACTTACAATATCAAAGCCTGCATCATCGGCATGAGCCTTAGCTGGTAGCTTTGGCGTATTAAGATTCTTTAACTTTAAACTTAATTCCATAACCGTTTTATTATACCATCCGAATCAGCCAAACACCTTACTGTTACCATCCAGATGGGATTTAGTCTGACTAAATGGCTATTTTGTTTCAACAATGTGGTCGATCAAACCGTAGGCCTTAGCCTCTTTGGCAGTCATCCAGTAGTCGCGCTCCATATCATTGCGAACTTTGTCGCGATCTTGACCAGTAGCAGAGGTTAAGATATCAATTAGCTCATTCTTTAGCTCCAAGCCTTCCTTAAGATCAATTTCCATGTCAGTAATTTTACCCTTAGTACCGCTAGCCACTTGGTGAATCATCGTGCGCGCATGAGGTAACATGTAGCGCTTACCTTTAGTACCACTAGCCAGCAGCACTGCACCCATCGAAGCTTGTAGACCCACGCCGAAGGTCGCCACATCAGATTTTATTAGATTCATTGTATCCAAGATAGCTAGCCCATCATAGACTGAACCACCGGGGCTATTGATATAAAAGTTAATATCATCATGATTTTGCTGATCTAGGAACAACAGCTGTGCTACCACTAGATTAGCAGTCGCTGGATTAACTTCATCGCCCAGAAAGACAATGCGGTCTTTTAATAGGCGTGAATAGATGTCATAGGCACGCTCACCATCGTAGGATTTTTCTATGACGGTTGGCACCAAGTAATTTGTCGGCTTATTCATAACTCTAGCATAGCAAATTAGCACTCTATTGTCTAGAGTGCTAATTAACGTATTCTCTTTTACTCGTTTATGTGAACTAGTGAGTAGTCGCCACTAGCACAAAATTCGTATCGTTATTTATCAGCTAATTCTACCAACTTCGCCATAGCTTTTTCAGTGGCTAGCTGCTGGGCAATCTGACGGGTATATTCTGGTGTCTCAAACTGTTTACGAATATTCTCGTTAGTGTAGCGATCGAGAATTTTGTCACGATAGCCCTTGATCTCTTCAGCAGTCACCTCGATGTGGTTGTCTTTAGCAAATTGACTAATGACTAGGCTATTGCGAACACGCTTTTCAGCAGCTGGACGCAACTCTTTCTTCTCCCACTCTTCCTTAGTCATACCCTTTTGCGATAGATAACCGTCTAGGTCTAAACCACGATACATCAGACCTTGAGTAAATTGTTGCTCCATCTGTGGCAGCTGATCCTTGACTAATACCTCCGGAATATCGACATTAGATTTTTCAGCTAGTTCGCTCAATAAATCATCCTCGAACTTCTGGCGATTCTCCGCCTCTTGACTCTGCTCTAGGTTCTTACGCACGTCCTTCTTCAGATCATCCATGCTCTTAAAATCTGGGGCAATACCCTTCGCAAATTCGTCATTTAGCTCCGGTAATTTTAGTTCATTGACCTTATTCAGTTTAACCTTGAACACTGACTTCTGCCCTGCCAGCTCTTTAGCGCCGTATTCTTCTGGAAATGTTACATTAACGTCAAACTCTTCACCCACTTTATGACCTTCAATACCCTCTTCGAAACCTGGGATAAAGGCTCCACTACCAAGCTTTAACTCGTAATCTTTAGCTTTACCGCCTGCAAATTCCTTGCCGTTTAGTAGCCCAGTAAAGTCAATGATTACTTCATCGCCTTTCTTAGCAGCACGATCGACCGCAGTCTTCTCGGCAGCATTAGTACGCAGGCGCTCAATTACATCGTTAACTTCTTTGTCTGCTACTTTAACCTCTGGACGCTTGGTCTCTAATTTTTTAACGTCAGCCAATTTAACTGGCGGCACAACTTCGATGGTTGCCGTATATTCGATCGTCTGATTTGGTACGTATTTAGTCAAGTTAATAACTGGCTGATCTAGCGGCTGAATATCTTCCTTTTCGATTAGCTCGACCAAGGTAGCATTAACAGCTTCGTTAATCTCGACATCCGCCACACGGGCTGGATCGATCGCACGCTCTAGCACCTCCATCGGTACATGACCCTTGCGAAAACCTGGCACCTTAGCATTTCTACCTAGACTCTCCACGGCTTTATCATGACACTGCTTAATCATATCAGCAGGCACGACAATCGTGTATTCAAATTTATTCTTTTCAACTTCCTTCTTCTTGTAATCCATAACACTCCTATTTTATCAGATAACCGGTTAACCGTTAACTTTTGCCACTATTTGTTCAACAGATAGACGATCTTGTTCTCCGGTAGCTACATTCTTTAACTGTAATTGACCTGAACGCGCTTCTTCTTCACCGATAAAGATCAGCCACTTCGCACCCTGCTTAACGGCCGCCTTCATCTTCTTGTCCATCTTGCGATCTGTAGTGTCAATCGCCACGTTAACGCCCGCCTGCCGTAAATCTGCAACATGCTTTTCAACTGATATTTCGTCAATCAATGGAATGACATAGGTCGTGACCGTCGGTAGTAGTTCAGGAGTCAAGTTATGCACACGCAAGAACTCCATAAACATAGTCTCGCCTGGTGCAGCACCCACCACTGGCAAGGTTTCAACACCAAACATCGCCACTAGTCCATCGTAGCGGCCACCACCAAACATCGCCCGGCGGTTTTCTGGAGCTTCGTCGAATGCTTCAAAAACAATGCCCGTATAGTAGTCAAAACCACGCATTAATCGCGGATCATAGATGGCGTTGTTTACGCCTAATTGGCGCAAGTTGTCCAGTACCTCGATTACTGGTTTAACTGCATCGGAATTTTTTACCGCATCAGGTAGCGTATCTAGACTAGTCACTGCAATAATTTGATTGAGCTTATCGGTTGCATCTGCGTTATCGCCAATGATTTCACGAGCTTGTGCGTCAAAAGCATCGCGTGGCAATTTATCAAAGCGATCTAGCAGCTTAATCATTTGACCTGCTTGCTCGTCATTTAGCCCCAAGTAGTCCACCATGATGTAGTTGGTTAAGCGACGATCATTGACTTTAATCGTAAACATATCATCTGTAGCACCAAACTGTTTTACAATGTCATGACTCATGTGAATTATTTCTGTATCGCCAGCTAGTCCTGGCACACCGAATAGGTCAAAATTCAACTGCCAGAATTCGCGCTCACGACCATGCTGTGGTCGCTCGTAACGCATAAAATTAGCAATAGAGTAATAACGCGCAGGCAACGGTGTTTCCTGGCGCCGTGCTGCGATCATGCGCGTAACTGATGGCGTCATCTCTGGACGAATCGCTACCTTACGACCACCACGGTCATCAAAAGCGTAGGTCTGCTCGTTGGCAATTTCTTCACCACTTTTAGCAGCATATGTTTCTAGTGGCTCGAGCATAGGCGCCATATACTCTTGGTAACCATAGCTTTCAACCACTTTACGCCAACCTGCAAAAATATAGTTGCGTAGACGCATGTCTGCAGGATAGAGGTCTCGCGACCCCTTGTAACTCGATAAACTCAAACTCATAACTATAGCTATTATAACATCCTATAGATTATAGTCGGACGATAGATCCAATTATTATTTCAAATGCTGGTTAAGGGCATCGCGAAGATCGGTAGCAGGAACAACGAATTTATTCCGAGCCGCTGATTGTGGTGCAATGGCGTATTTAAAGCCCAGCTTCTTTGCTTCGGCAATACGTTTCTCTGCCATAGTGGCACTACGGATCTCGCCACCCAAGCCAACTTCGCCAAACACCACCGCTCCATCACGCAGTTTACGCTCAGCCGCCGCGCTAGCAATCGCCATACAAACCGCTAAATCCGCCGCACGATCGTTCAATTTAATTCCGCCGACCACGTTTATAAAGATATCCTTGTCGGATAGGTCCAACTTAGTTCGCCGTTCTAAAACAGCGATCAGCAAGATCAGACGATTAGTGTCAAATCCTGACGCTGCACGCTTAGCGTAGCCAAAACTAGTCTTGTTTACTAACGCCTGTATCTCTACTAGTAGCGGCCTATTACCCTCCATGCCAGCCAACACAATACTGCCATCTGTATCTGATCGCTCTGCCAGCAATGCCGCCGAAGGATTCTCGACAATCTTTAATCCTTCCTGTGTCATATCGAAAATCGCCACTTCTGAGGTTGAGCCAAAACGGTTCTTTACTGCTCGAATAATTTTGAAGCCACCATAGCGATCACCCTCAAAATTCAGTACTACATCCACCAAATGCTCTAGTATCTTTGGTCCCGCAATTGAGCCATCCTTGGTAATGTGGCCAACCAAAATTACTGCCGTATTCGCAAGTTTTGCTGCGCGTATTATCACGTTTGCACAGTTAGTAATCTGACTAACCGTGCCAGGTGCGCTGGCAATTTCTGCCATTGACATAGTCTGCATAGAGTCAACAATCGCCAACTCGTAATCACCGCTCTGAATAGTCGTCGCCACATCATCAGCGCTGGTAGTCGCCGCTAGATACAGACTGTCAGTTACCGTAGCGCCTAAACGCTCGGCGCGCAGCTTTACCTGGGATGCCGATTCCTCGCCACTGACATATAAAACCTTTTTGTTCTTAGAGATATAGCTTGCTATCTGCATTAGAATCGTAGATTTGCCAATGCCTGGCTGGCCCGCAACCAACACAACACCGCCAGGCATTAGACCGCCGCCAAGTACTAGGTCCAAATCAGCAATACCAGTGCCAATGCGGGTTGAAACTTTATCAACCTTAACATCGCGAATACATTCTGCTAAAAGCCGCTTACCAGCTGAACGCGCTATTACTGACTTGCCTTCCGTCATCGGTGCTTGTTCTGTTAAGCTATTCCATGCACCACAGTTTTCGCATTTACCCGCCCACTTAGGGTAGCTGGTGCCACACTGTTGGCAGACGAATTTACTCCTCACTTTTACCATTGAGTACATTATAGCACTACACTATTTCCTAAGTGTTGTTGCTAATTATAGGCCCCATAAAGCACTAGTTACTAGAAATCATTTTCTTTGTCTTGGCGACAACAGCAGTTTTTTCTGTTTCGACCTGTAGAACAATTTCGCCATTTTTAATGGTAGCACGAACCATATCACCCCGCTTAATATCACCACGGATAATTTGTTCAGCTAACAAATGCTCAAGGCTTTGCTGCACTACACGACGCAACGGGCGTGCGCCATATTTTGGGCTAAAGCCTTTATCAACCAAGTAGCGTTTAACCTGGCCGCTAACTACCAAACCAACACCCTTAACTGCAAGTCGCCGATTCAGATCGTCAATCATAATGTCAAAGATCTGATTTACTTCAGCACGAGTCAAAGCGTTAAACATGATTATTTCATCAAAGCGGTTTAATAGCTCTGGTCGCATCTTCTGTTGCAATAGATTCATTACTTCTTCACGATCTTGTACGCGAGCACCACTGTCCTGAGCATCGCCGACCACAAAGCCAACATGTTTAGCGACCATTTCGTTAGCGCCAATATTACTAGTTAAGATAATTACACAATTGCGAAAATCCACGGTTTTGTTGTGTCCATCGGTCAATGTACCATCCTCTAGAATCTGTAGAAGGATATTGAATACATCCGGATGTGCTTTCTCAATTTCGTCGAACAAGATGACTGAGTATGGCTGGCGGCGCACTTTATCGGTCAGTGTGCCACCATCATCATAGCCGACATAGCCAGCTGGCGCACCAACTAGACGCGCTACCGTATGACGCTCGCTAAATTCACTCATGTCCACTTTGATTAGGCTCTTGCGACTGCCGAATACTTCATCAGCTAATACCTTCGCTAATTCAGTCTTACCTACACCCGTTGGCCCCAAGAAGATAAATGAACCAATTGGCCGACGCGAATCTGATATGCCCGCTCGCGAACGACGAATTGCATCTGCAACCGCCGACACTGCCTGTTTTTGACCGATAATCCGACGACCGATACGTTTTTCTAGGTTAACTAGCTTAACCGCCTCGTCGCGTTGCAGCTGCTCTAGAGGCACACCCGTCATTACACTAACCGTACGTGCAACATCATTAAGTTTAATAGTTGACGCTGCACCAGTATGCTCATCTTTCTCAAGTTTCTTAATCTGCTCGTTTAGTCGGCTAATGCGCATTTTTAGCAATGCGGCTTTCTCGTAATCTTCGTCATTAACAGCCGCCTCCATCTCGCTATTAAGCTTTTTAGACTCAGTCCTAAATTTTGCCAAGTCTTGCGATACCTTGCTAGTTGCATTAGCAATATGTACGCGCGCCGATGTCTCGTCAATCACGTCCAGTGCCTTATCGGGCTGTTTGCGTTCAGACAGATAGCGTTGACTTAATCGCACCGCCTCCTTGATAATATTTTCATTAATCTTAACGTGATGGTATTCTTCGTATTTTGGCGCCAAACCTTTGAGAATTTTAATCGTGTCAGCTTCATTAGGCTCATCAACCATAATTTCCTGGAAGCGACGAGTTAAGGCTGAGTCTTTCTCGATAAACTTACGATACTCATCGCTAGTCGTCGCACCAATCAGACGAAAGTCGCCTCGGCTCAATGCTGGCTTCAAAATATTTGCCGCATCCATTGCGCCATCATTACCTGCTCCTGCACCTATCAATAGATGCAATTCATCAATAAAGACAATCAAATTTTTATCTTTCTGCACTTCACCAACAACGCGTTTCAGGCGATCTTCAAATTCGCCGCGAAATTTAGTTCCAGCTAGCAACGCTGCTAGATCTAGCTGAATAATCTTTTTATTTGCAATGAAGCTCGGTACTTCACCACTAGCAATTCGCTCCGCTAGACCTTCAACTACTGCAGTTTTACCAACTCCTGCCTCACCAATTAGAACAGGATTATTCTTAGTGCGACGACTCAGAATTGTAATCATACGGTCAATCTCGCGATTACGACCAATTACAGGATCCAGCTTTCCGTCCTTTGCAATTTTAGTTAAATCACGGGAATATTTAGCTAAGAAATTAACCTTTCTTTGACTGCGCGTATTACCTGGACGTTCGCCATCATTAGCGCCTGCCTCTGAACGATTAGTGCCTTCTAAGTAGTCATTTAGCTCAGCCATAATCTCCATAGTGTCAACACCAAGCTTAGTCAACAGTTGGTATGCTTTTGAATTAGTCTGCGTCATCAGACTAAACAGAATATGCTCCGTACCACAGCACTCTTGATGATATTGAGTCGCTACCTCAGCCGCCACTCTAAGCGTCATTTTTAGCGCATCCGAAAAGCCTTTACTCTGGCTACCCGCCCTTACAATAGTCGCTGGCGCCAAATTCATTAGTGATGCTAAATCGCCAAAAGTCACACCAGCATCGCCCAATATACGACAAGCCACCGATGTCACCTGATTCATCATACCTAGTAAAATATGCTCGGTACCTACTTGTTTAGCATTCGCCATATCTGAGAACATCTCAGCGTGGATTAACGAGGCACGTGCATCATCGGTTAGTTTCTTGTTGAATTCCATGTTTACATAATAGCAAATTAGCACTCTATTGTCTAGAGTGCTAATTCAGTTTTTGCAATTTTTTGATATTGCAGATCTTTATTATTCCGTGGCAATATCTAGCTTGTAGCCAGTTAGAACTGAGGCTAGACGCACATTCTGACCTTGCCGGCCAATAGCAACTGATTGCTGACTGGCTGGTACAATCACCTTAGCTGTCTTGGCGTCATTATCTAGTTCAATGCTGTTAATTTCAGCCGGGCTAAGCGCATTAGCAATGTAATTACGAATGTCCGTATCATAGGTTATGATATCAATCTTCTCTGTGTCACCAATCTCATTCATAACCGCCTGAACACGAATGCCCTTTGAGCCTACAAAAGTACCGACGGGATCAATTTCATTGTTGGAGCTATAGACAGCAATCTTTGTACGGCGGCCAGCCTCACGCGCAATACCACGGATTTCCACCGCACCAGTTTCGATTTCTGGCACTTCTTGTTCAAACAATAGTTTGACAAAATCAGCATCGCCACGCGATAGAATTATCGTTGGTCCACGATTTTCCTCGCGATCAATATTCTTTAGTAGGACGCGGATACGGCTACCTACCAATAGGCGCTCACCTGGAATTTGTTCACTGGCTGGCATAATACCTTCACCTCGACCCAGCTCGATGCGCACTACTCGCGGTTCAATTCGAACAATCGTACCAGTAATCAGAGTTCCAACCTTGTCATCATATTCACGTGCGACAGACTCGCGCTCAAATTCACGTAGCTTCTGCACCAATACCTGTTTAGCAGTCATTGCAGCCACACGGCCAAACGTCTTAGCTTCGTATTCTTGCTCGATTTGACCATTCAGTAGAGCATTCTTATCAATTTCCTTGGCTTTTTCTAAAGTAATTTGACCAGCGCCCTCTGGCTCCTCTACTACATCCCAGTGTACGATAATCTTTGCCGTACCATCATTTCGATTAAGGATAGCACGCACATTCATATCGCGATCGCCATTATCGCGACGCCAGGCGGCTGCAATAGCGGTTTCGATCGCCGCAACTACTTCATCTTCAGTCAGATTCTTTTCCTCGGCTAACGCATGAATTGCTGCCGACATCTGCTTGATATTCAGTCCTTCCATACTTCTCCTTTTGCATAGAAATTATTATACTTACTAAAAACTCCGACCTTACGGCCGGATTGGATATTCTTAGTATACCTAATGTTGCCATTTAACGCAATAGTTTCATCATCTAAGGCTACGTGATATACACCAGCTGCTAGCCCACTAAAGTTATATTGACCGTTATTATCAGTGGTAGATGCAGCTACTTCGTGATTGTCAGCATCTAATAGAACAACTTTGGTATTAGCTAGAGCATAATTAGACATAACAGCGTTGTCACTAATTAAGCTACGATTTAAATACAGAACCCCCTTAATGGTACTATCATGTGCAACACGCAAGTTTAAGATTGCTCTAGCAACATAACTCTCACCCGTGTAGCTATTCTTAATGCCATAGCAGAATGTTACAGTATTTTTATTGTAATTAGCTGGTAATGTATAGTTGACTCGTTTGCCATCACTGCTAATTTTAAAGTTTCCAGTGGGTCGTCGACATTCATCAGTATCAAGCACGCTATTAATAATCAGCCGGTCATCATTGACACCATTCGAGCCTCTCTGACTGGATAGTAGATTCAAGCTATATTCCTGAGATTTACTGATGTTATCAACATTCAGATCGATATTTCTATCCTTAATTACCGCCGGATGCCACAGCCGAACCTCTTTATTAACCACATCATTAGGATTAGCAATTCGAAAAGTTTGTTTGTCAGATACTAGTCCAGTATCATTGGCTGTCATAGAATAATCCAAGTCACCAGCCGGCAACTTTTTAAATGCAAATTTGCCGTCAACTATTGACACACTCTTGGCTCTAGGCTCGCTATACATGCGTTGAAAATAATCTGTTTCGAGATTAGCTGCTCCAGTCGTCAATGATTCATTATCATCCTTTTGTTTGTTTAGATTTCTGTCGACATACGCCACGCCCTGGATTTCTGCAGTTTCCTTGGGCTTAATCGTCACATTAATTTTAGCTTCGTTATCTAATGTAGCTACCCTACTAAAATATTTCTCAGGGTCAGTCAAATCACCTAACGAGCTACGGCTTACTCGACGCACCCGTTCTTTTGCTTTCTCGATAACCAATGTTCGTTGATAGCTAGTGTCAATCTTGTAGCAAATTGTATCATGACCGTACGACCCAGGATTTGTATCATAACTAACACTATGGTACGTTTCTCTATTCGCGCCTACGTCCTGACTATAATCATTTCGCGTGGCACGCCCTAATGTCGGACTACACTGGGTGTTGATCCCATCAACCGCTAGCATCTTACCGTCGACACCATTTGGGCCCAGGTCATTATCTAGCACTTTGACGTCGCTAGTTGTTGTCTCGCCAATTTTATCAATATCAATCTGTAGATCGTCATCTCGAGCATGTAGTGCTTTAACCATTTTGAAATTATTATCATCAAATAGACACAAATTTAGTTTGTCGGTAGAACTGTCATTGCAACCAACCAGAGGATCACTGAGTACGTCTAAGGTTAAATAGCTATATGGACGAATCGGTCTATAAGTATTTCCCGTGTAGCCAGGCTGTACTTCAGCAGTCACAACATACCTACCTAACGGCACGTTTCTCATTTCCCATATGCCATAGTCGCCTTCAGTACGTGTTTTACCAAAGAGCGATATTTTACCTGTCATCAAACCAATACTCCAAACATATATATTCCAACCCGAGCGATCATGGTTGTGTGGATTATCGTTTTGTTTATAATCAAGGTTATAATCTATCCATACATCACCGCGTAGAATATGACGGCCGGTTTTTGGTAGCTCAATATCCAAGTTAACTCTACCTATTTTGACTATTCCTCCTTTAGTTGTAGCTTCATAGCAGAAAGTGTCTTTGCCATCCGTAAATGGTTTTACTTTATATTCTATAGTGTGATCATCATGAATCGATACGCCTTCAGCCAATTTAGCGGCTATGCAGTCTCCGTTTGCAATATTTACTTTTTTGATTCGATCGCCCTTAGGCAAAATCGTTTCAGGCAAAGTTATACGCAAAGACTCACTAAGCAAATCTCTCAATGTAACATCAGTGTTATAGGTAGCATACGTGTTCTTACTAGGTGCAGCAAATACAGGGCAGCTCAACACAGATAGCACACCCACCAAAAGCACCGCCCACCTTAACTTCATAAGCTATATTTTAGCACTTATGCCAAGTTATAGCCATATTTTCTCAAGGATTTATTCAGAATTGTACCTATTTCACCCGTACACATTCCTTGCCAAAGATATTTGCAGCCGCATCGATTAATTGTTGGCAGGCGTTGATACCAAACGGCATTTTAACCGCTGATTTCTTATCCTTGCCCAGCACCAATATAGCCTGATCCTTACCAGTATATTCCGATAATTTCTGTTTCAAGGCCATCAACGAATTACCGTCCGAAGGATCTTTAACTAACACATACATTCGCTTCGGCTCAGCCGTATCAACTACATTATATTGCGACATGTCAATCGGCGGCGCTTTGTACGCCGGCGCCTCCGCGGCATATGATGAACCACCGCCATAGCTACCACCACCGTGATAACTACCACCAGAGCCCTTCGAGTCGCCATTATGCCCACCCTGTTTACCGCGCTTACTCCATTTGTTACGCTGACCAACAGTCGACATATCAACTGGGCCTTTTTTAGTGCCAGTTGACAGATAGCCGTTTAGTATATCATCGGTAATCACCTCAATTCGGTCAGCAATAATTGATGGATCAGGTTGCTTGTTGCCCTCGCGATCCTTGCCGCTCACTCGCCCAACTACCTTTAGCACCGCCGACGGATCCAAATCTTTCGGCATGCTTTCGTATACACGTGGGAACACCACTACCTCAATATCCTTGGTCTTATCTTCTATTCCTAGAAAAGCCATCTTACTGCCAGATTTCGTCGTCAGTATACGCTGTCTGGCAACTAGGCCACCGATAGTCGCTAGTGCACCATCCTGATCAGAAGTAATGCTACCAATTGGATTCATCTGTTCTTCGAAGAAGGTTTCGTAACGATCTAGCGGATGCGCCGATAAATATAGACCCAACAGCTCGCGCTCCCAACCTAGCTGTTCCTTATCGCTAGCTTGACTCGGCGATGGCACCATATCGAGGTGCGATTGCGCCCGTTCCATTTCGCTAGAATCACCTAACATCGAGAACAAGTTAGCCTGCCCCGACGCCGCCTCTTTTTGATATTTCTGCGCAAAGGAAATAATTGAGTCTAGGTTAAATAACAGATCTGAACGACTGCCGATAAAGCCATTCGGTAGTGGTTTTTCCAGCCGGAAGCAGTCGAAGGCGCCAGCTTTAATCAAAGACTCGTAGACTTTACGGTTGCAAACACGACTATTAACTCGCTTCGCGAAATCCTCTAATGACGCAAATGGCCCATCCTTCTTTTTTGCCAGAATATCCTCGATAGCGGTACCACCAACGCCTTTAATAGCGCCTAGGCCAAAACGAATTTTGTTAGTGCCTGGCACAACAGCAAACTCGTTAAAAGACTCGTTGATATCAGGACACACCACCTGCAGTCCTAGTTTCTTGCACTCGGTAATTTCGATTGTTAGACGATCGGTATTGTCTGAATCACTGGTCATCAAAGCTGCCATATAAGCATCAGGATAGTGCGCCTTTAGGTACGCAGTCCAATAAGCAATTAGTCCATAGCACGCAGCATGTGATTTATTAAAACAGTACGACGCAAAATCCTCTAGCTCAAGCCAAAACTTCTCCATCACTTCACGGCTTGCACCTACCTTCTCGATAGCACCTTCAATAAAAGCCGGCTTCATTTTCTCGAGCAGCTTAATCTTCTTCTTTGCCACTGCTTTACGTAGAGTGTCAGCCTGACCACCTGTAAAGCCACAGCATGTCTTAGAAATCATCATGAACTGCTCTTGATAGACCAAGACACCGTAGGTCTCTTCGAGCTGTGGTTTCATCGAAGGGTGTGGATAAGAGATTGGCTCTTCACCGTGTTTACGTTTAATGAAAGTATCTATAAACTGCATTGGGCCCGGACGATAGAGCGCCACCATTGCAATAATATCCTCAAAATGAGTCGGTTTAA
This sequence comes from uncultured Candidatus Saccharibacteria bacterium, assembly GCA_958399925.1. Taxonomy (GTDB): domain Bacteria; phylum Patescibacteriota; class Saccharimonadia; order Saccharimonadales; family Saccharimonadaceae; genus Nanoperiomorbus. The sequence goes on from CATXOC010000003.1 coordinate 87,915, forward strand.
GCTCCTTCAGATAGCGTTTCATGCCCGCCGATTCGAGCTGGAATACACCAGTCGTATCACCACGTTGCAGTAGCTTGTATGTTTTCTCGTCATCAAGTGGTAAATGTGTTAGATCAACATTTTCATGGTAGACCTTGCGAATAATACGGCGACAGTTATCAATAATCGTAAGGTTTGATAGACCCAAGAAGTCCATTTTTAGTAAACCCATTTCCTCAACCTGCGGCGCTGGGAATTGCGTCGACACGACGCCCTTCTGTGCCCACTCTAGCGGAATAATATCAATTAATGGCTCTGGCGCAATCACAATACCACAGGCATGCACACCGTGACTACGAATCGTGCCCTCCAGTTGCATTGAATAGTCGTAGACCTGCTTAGCCGTCGGATTAGTCTCGTACTCTTTTCGCATGTCGGGGTCAGACTTTAACATGTCTTTCAGTGTACCTATATGCGCCGACTGTGGACCGGTTGGCACCAATTTACTCAAGCGATCAGCTTCGGCATACGGTACCTGTAATACACGTGCCACATCCCGCACTGCTGAACGCGACGCCATAGTGCCAAATGCCACAATGTTACATACATGGTCATGGCCATATTTATCAGCACAATATTCAATAATTGCATCACGGCAGGTGTCCTGCATATCCACATCGATATCAGGCATCGATATGCGATCTGGGTTCAAAAAACGCTCAAACAGCAAATTATATTTTAGTGGATCAAGGTCGGTAATACGAATACCATACGACACAATAGACCCAGCAGCCGAACCGCGCCCCGGACCAAAAACATAGCCTTGATTCTTACCCCAGTTAATAAAGTCCTGCACGATTAAGAAATAGCCCTCGTATCCCATCGATCCAATCACGCCCAGCTCCATCTCTACGCGCTCGCGTACCGCGTCAGGCAACATTGGCTTAATATCTTCAACCTTGTATTTCTCGGCTTCTTCTAGTGTCATGCCGTTATAGCGCACTAGCAGACCTTGATACACCAACTTATGAAAATAACTGTGTTCAGTTTCGCCCTCTGGGATACCCGGAAACTTCGGAATCAGGATACGCCCCAGCTCAATCTCAACATTACAACGGTCAGCTACCTTACGCGTGTTGATAATAGCTTCAGGACAGTCGTCCTTCCAATGGTCAATAATATCGCGCGGATCAGTTAAGTGTAGCTCGAAGTCAGACAGCGACATACGATTAGTGTCCGACAAGAATGATCCCGTGCCAACACATAGTAGAATTTCATGCGCCTTCTGATACTCGTGAGTTAGATAGTGTCCATCGCAAGTTACTACCAGTGGAATATCCAGCTCTTTGCTCATCTTCATCAAGCCATTATTGATGGTTTCTTGTACCTTCCAGTGTGTATGACTCTTAGGGTGACCATGATCCTGCATCTCTAGATAATAGCGATCACCGAATACAGATTTGTACCACTTAGCAATCTCAACTGCTTTATCATAGTCACCAGTCTTTAGAGCCACGCCGACTTCGCCCGATGCACAACCTGATAACACAATTAGTCCATCATTGTATTTTTCTAGCAGCTCATGATCAACGCGCGGCTTATAATACATACCTTCAAGATTAGCCGTCGAGCTAAGACGCATCAGGTTCTTAAAGCCGGCATTATTCATAGCCAGTACAGTCAAGTGAAAACGTTGTTTGTCCTTCGCAGGATCGCGATCACGCATGCGTCGTGCTGCTACATAAGTCTCGATACCTAGAATCGGCTTAATACCCGAAGCCTTAGCTTTCTTGTAGTAGTCAAGTACACCAGAAAGAGTGCCGTGGTCTGTAATAGCCGCGGTATCCATGCCGAATTCTTTACACTTATCAATCAAGTCTTGCAATTGTGTCAGACCATCCAGCACGCTATACGTCGTGTGGTTGTGTAGATGCACAAAATCGCTCGGCTTCCAGTCATAATTTTTGTAATCAACACCCTCACTCATTACCATAAATTATAACACAAGTAGACTACTCTTCCGTATGAAGACTTAGCTGGCTGTCTATAGCAAATCACAAATTACTTTCGATACTCTACCGAGTGAATAAGCGGATCAGTTACCGCTTTCATCCACGGGAAGAAATCAGTAGTCTTACTGACCACCCATAACATAACCGCCACCACAATGGTACCGCCGATAAAAGTACCTAAGCCGAAGGCGATACCGCGTAAAAAATTTGTCAAAACTACTTTATTACGATTAGCAACATAAACGTCCTCGATTAGCTCTTGTAGTTCATTGCGCTGCGACTCTGTAAAACCTTTTGACTTAGGCTGTTTAATAGCTGCGCTGGTAGACGGTTTATTCATAATGGCATTATAGCAAAAACTTCCCCTTCCGTCAGGAAGGGGAAGTAACTAACAGATTAGCAAATACTACCGTCTATTCTTCATCTAGTTCACGCTTGATGTCGTGCTTAGTCTTTTTGGCTTCTTTTATAGCCGCCTTCTTCTCTTTGTCAAAGAATTTCTTAGTATCTTCAACGCGAGCCGAAGTAAACTCCTTTGCATCATCTAACTTATCCGAGGCAAAATCCTTAGCATCAGCTAGCTTATCACTAGCTGTATCTTTTAGTTCGCCTGCCTTACGGCTGATATCAGCACGAGTTTCCTTACCTGACTTTGGCGCAGCTAAAATACCAGCAATTGCACCAGCTGCCATACCAATTAGAGCGCCGATGGCAAACTTACCTGCACCAGAGCTTCTCTTCTCAGTCATTTTGTGTCCTCCTTTTTGTTATATAACTACGTATATATTTTACCACAATGCGTGCGATTATAGTAGGTCTGGCTAGCTGCCCTAGCGTTCCTACTAAGTTACTTAGCCCAGCCGCACCTTCGCGAAGACTATCACTAGCCTCTTCGATATTTTGCGTAATGCGATTAATTCGACAAGATACCTTAATACACATAGCTAACAACACAATCCCCAGTATTAGAAAAATGCCCAGGAATATTGCCAAAATAATTACAAGTATTTGAAATGCATCCATATTTAACACCTACAACACATTAATAATCATAGCTACCAGTGCCACCGTTAAACTGCTGATATTGAATAGGACTTCTATAGGTTGGAGTAATATCGATATTACTAGTAACAGCAACCGAAATAATTGATAGTAGCAGCGCTACGCCCGCTATAGCAACACCAACCGTAGGTAGTAAGCTAGGCTTCAACTGAGCTTTCTCGAATTTATCAATCATTATGCCAGAGGCATAGGCGCCCGCCGCCAAAGCGAGTGCTGGTAGAAATGTGCCTAGTAGATAGTCATCCCAGTTGTATTGAATCAAGCTAGCCCTTAGAAGCATTTCTAATAGAGCGGCTGCTGCGACCGCAACACCAAATATAGCTAGTAGCTTAGCCATAAATTTAGCCACACTGTTAACTTTCTTGTAAAAGTCGCTCGATGCCAATTGTGCAGCATCAGCCGAATGAGCCACTTTATTCATGGCATACATCGACACAGCACCAGCCACTGTTGCTATTACAGCCGTATCTACCAAGTCACCAATTACAGGTATAGCCATCGATACATTAAAGAATCGCATAATCCCGCCAATCAAAGCTGTGGCGCCTAGTGTCATTGACACGGTAAACCCAATTACAGTGCCAGCATAGGTCGCATAAAGACTAGCCCCTGGACACTTATTCTCCATATTCACTCCTCCTAGTTAAAGCTTATGGCAATATTATATCATCATTTTTTACGATGTTCATTAGTTTCGTCCAAACGTCTCTGAATGTCTTGGATAGTATCACGCAAATCGGCTGCTTTTTCGAATTCAAGATTAGCGGCAGCCAGCTCCATCTGTGAAGTCAAGTCATCAATTAAGTTCTTATACTCATCGGTCGGAATTTTATTAAGGTTAAGCTTCGGCTTCTTGTCATTATCTTTAGCGGGAATAATAGCACGCAGACCCTCGTCAATTGCTTTCGCTACCGAATGCGGTGTAATGCCGTGTTCCTCGTTGTATCGATTCTGAATCGTGCGACGACGCTCGGTCTCGTCAATAGCCTCACGCATCGAGTCAGTAATCTGATCGCCATACATAATTACCCTACCCTCAACGTTACGAGCAGCACGGCCGATTGTCTGGATTAGCGCCGGTACGCTACGCAAGAAACCCTCTTTGTCGGCGTCAACAATACACACCAACGATACTTCTGGTAAGTCCAAACCCTCACGCAGCAAATTAATGCCAACCAGCACGTCGTATACACCCGTACGCAAGTCTTTTAAAATATCGCTACGCTCCAGAGTATCTATATCACTATGGATATACGCTGTTTTTATACCATTCTCAGTCAAATAATCCGACAGGTCTTCCGCCATGCGCTTTGTCAATGTTGTTACCAGAACACGCTGACCCTTACTAATACAGCTCTGAACCTCATTCATAATGTCATCTACCTGATGCTCAGTTGGTCGCACCTCAATCTTTGGATCCAGTAGGCCTGTTGGCCTAATCACCTGCTCGACTGGTTTTGGCGAACGATTTAGTTCATATTCACCCGGGGTAGCACTTACAAACACCACTTGATTAATATGGCCCTCGAACTCACTAAACGTCAGTGGGCGGTTGTCCAATGCGCTCGGCAGACGAAAACCATACTCAACCAGCGTTTCCTTGCGTGCACGGTCACCGTTATACATGCCACGCACCTGCGGAATAGTCATGTGTGATTCGTCGATTAGCATTAAGAAATCGTCAGGGAAATAATCTAGCAAGGTCGCTGGTTGTTCGCCTGGCTCACGCCCAGTTAGGTAACGCGAGTAATTCTCAATTCCCTTTACGAAGCCAGTCTGTTCCATCATCTCGACATCATATTTAATTCGCTGAGTTAGACGCTGGGCCTCGAGATACTTTTGATGATCATTGAAGAATTTCACCCGCTCTTCATACTCATTCTTAATATTCTGAATAGCATGCTTCAACTTGTCTTCTGGCGTCACGTAGTGACTAGTCGGAAAGATACGCACTTCATCAGGATAGTTCAGCACCTCGCCTGTTAATGGGTCGATTTCTAGAATTCGCTCGACCTCGTCGCCAAAAAATTCAATGCGGTACGCTGTCTCGCGACCAGAAGGAAAGATGTCGACTGTGTCGCCACGCACACGAAAAGTACCACGCGCAAAATCCATATCGTTACGGTGGTATTGAATATCATTAAGGTGTCGAATAAATTTCGCCTGCTTGTAGCGTCCGCCCCGCTGCAAATTAATTGACATTTCAGCATAATCTGCCGGTGAACCAATGCCGTAAATACAACTAACCGATGCTACAATAATAACATCTCGCCTGGTCAACAGCGCCGAAGTCGCCGCATGACGCAGGCGGTCAATTTCTTCGTTTATGCGGCTGTCTTTCTCGATATAAGTATCGCTACTAGCAATGTAGGCTTCCGGCTGGTAGTAATCAAAGTAGGATACAAAGTAATGCACCTCATTTTCCGGGAAGAATTGCTTAAACTCTGAAAACAATTGTGCTGCCAGCGTCTTGTTGTGAGCCAATACCAATGTAGGCTTACCGATATTCTGAATTAAGTTAGCCATTGTAAATGTCTTACCCGACCCAGTGACACCTAATAAGGTTTGAAATTTTTCTCCGGCACGTAGGCCATTAGTTAATTTAGTAATAGCCTCCGGTTGATCACCGGTTGGTTGAAACTTAGAATGCAGCTTGAATTCATTTGACATTTATTATATTATAGCGCAATTTCATGGATATCCATCGGCTCAAGCTTAGGTCGGCCGCGTAAAATGCCTGGCTTTGAACCAACGAACTGTACTACCGAAGACGAGTTAGCGGCAGCGAAATGAATGGCATCGCGTAGACTATCGCCCAGGGCATAACGCAGAGTAAAGCCTGAACAAAACGCATCACCAGCACCCGTACGATCTACGGACTCGCGTGTATCTTTGTACAGTCCCGCGCGTAATGTCTGTTGACCATCTGTTACTATGGAACCATTTGCGCCATCAGTAATAATAACGACTGGGCAATATTGACGTAAGTTAGTCAATAGTTCCTCCAATGTATTACCTTCTACGATGCGCTGTGCTTCTTCTTTGTTAACCGATAATATTTGAACATGCCGCAGCACTTTCTTTAGTTTCTCAGGATGATCTAGTTCGATTGCGCCAGGGTTAAGAGCGATCTTGCAGTGATTCTTGACTGCAAAATCAATAACCTTATCGTAGATTTCAAAGTGGTTAACCATTGATGTCATATAGATCCAATCAATTTTACGATTCAGTTTGCCAAAATCAAAGTCTTCAGATGCAAAATACATACCACAGCCACGATAAGTAAAAATCGTTCGTTCGCCATTAGGCGCCAGTAGGATTGTCGAATAGTCAGTGTGGTATTTGTCGCTAATAGCCAGCGCGGAATAATCAACACCTTCGTCAGCATAACATTTTAAAGCTGCTTGCGCTGGCATGTCCATGCCGACTTTCCCCATGAACGTCACCGGCTGTCCGCCACGAGCAAAAGTCACCGCAGCATTTGATGCGCCACCGCCAACTTCGTAATCAATACTGTTAACATAAATCTTTTGCCCCAGTTTAATGTCGTAGAAACATTCTTCGGGATTACGGCAAACCGGCACAATACCGTCGACGTTACTTAGATACACGTCTTGCGTTGTTGAGCCAATCGCCAGAAAACTCACTTGATCGTCTAACATATTTCTCCTTTTTATTTTAACCATTAACCAATTAATCGAGATACTACTGATTTAGCAACATCATAATCTGATTAGTGATGCCTTCAACGTCCAACTTGTAGTAGCTTAATAGCTCATCACACGTACCCGATTGGCCATATTTATCGTTAATTGCCAAGCGCTTGAAAATACGTGGCGTAACACCAGCCTCTAACAGTAGCTCTGCTACCGCTGAACCAAGTCCACCCGTTGCTTGATGCTCCTCTACCGTTACACAAATCGAGTTCTTTCCCACTTCGCGTAGAATTGTTTCGCGATCTAGCGGTTTGATAGTTGGCACGTGCACCACTGAGGCATTGATACCTCGCTCTGCTAGCCGATTAGCAGACAGCATTGCATTACCCGTCATTGATCCTGTTGAGATTATTGTAATTGACGCCTCGTCGTCTGGGCGCACCACATAAGCCTTGCCGACTTCAAATGGAGCGTCATCCGCACTAAAAGTTGGAAAATCTGCTCGTGGCAAGCGTACATAAGCTGGATGATCATATTTCACCAAAGCTCGCGCAACTTTCTCTGCCTCTACCGCGTCGCCTGGCGCAATTACTGTCATATTTGGCAACACCCGCATCAAGGCAATATCCTCTAGCATTTGATGTGTTGCGCCGTCAGGCCCAACGTTAACACCCGTATGACTACCTACAATTTTAACCGGCTGATTGTTTAGACAAATCGTCGTACGTATTTGCTCCCAGTTACGCCCCGGACTGAACGCCGCATACGCCGCTACGAAAGGAATTTTACCAGCATGTGCCATGCCCGATGCCAACGTCACCAGATTTTGCTCCTCAATGCCAGTCTCGATAAACCGCTCTGGTAACTGCTCGTGGAATTCGCCAAGACCCACCGAACTTCCAAGGTCGGCAGTTAGCGCCACTACTTTGTCGTTATTCTTAGCTGCTCCTACTAGTCCGCGGCCAAAGGCCTTACGCAGCGAAGCTTTTTGTACATTGCCCTTAATAAAATCTTTATCTAGCTTATACATTACGCTAACTCCTTCAGTGCTAACTCTGCTTGCTCGGCATTCGGTGTTTTACCATGCCAATGATAATCACCCTCCATGAAACCAACACCCTTAGCAGGAACAGTTTTTGCGATGATAGCTACTGGCTTATTTGACTTACCAGTTTCGCTTAGCGCAGCCAAAAGCTCAGCCGGGCTATTACCATCAATAACCTTAGTCTCAAAGCCGAAGCTTGTCCACTTATCGGTCAATGGCTCAAGTGGCATAATATTCTCTGTTCCACCCGACAGCTGTATCGAATTACGGTCGACAAATAGCGTCAGATTGTCTAGCTTATTCTTACCGGCAAACAGCGCCGCCTCCCAAATATTACCTTCATCTAGCTCGCCGTCACCTGTTACTACATAAATATGCGGTTTTTCATTACAGTCTAGATATTTCTTAGCGTAAGCATAGCCTGCTGCCTGCGACAAGCCACAACCTAATGGACCAGAGGTAGATTCTAGATATGGTAGCATAGTACGTTCAGGATGTCCCTGTAAACGCGAGCCAAATTGGCGCAATGTCATCAGCTCGTCTTCACTAATAGCACCGATTTCCGCCAGTGTTGCATATAAGACTGGGCACGTATGACCAGCCGACAAAAACAACACATCCCTATTTGGATCAGTAGGATTTTTCGGGTCATAGTTCATAACACCGCCACAGTATAATGTGGCAAAAATATCCGCTAGATCTAGCGACCCAGCCGTATGGCCACTACCAGCATGCGCTAACATTTTAATAATGTTTCGCCGAATATTCTTAGCATGCTTCTGAATGTCAGCAATTTTATCTTCTAATGCGTTCATGGCTATATTATACCATCATTAAACTACGCCAGCCTGCCGACTAATTCAGCGCTGCAATAATGTCGCGGTAAGCATCCTCGGCCACTGGCGCCTTACTAATGGCGCTACCAACATTGATTATATCGACGCCCGCCGTTGCAATCTGCTTGACATTATCAGCATTGGCGCCGCCATCCCACTCAATGGTAGCTTGCTTTTTGATAGCTTTGACTAATGCAATTTTTTTTAGCTGAGTTAAGTCAGCTTCGCCACCCTGGTATCCTAAATGACCGCCAAAAATTAGCACGCTGTCTGCCGTTTTAATAATCTCTGCAACATCACTTGGTTGAGTACTAGGTAGCAAGGCTACACCACTCTGAATACCAAATTTCCGCAGATGCGTAAATATCTTAGGCAATTTACTAGCCGCATCATTACTTTCTGCATGTAGAATTACCTTGTCTGGGCCGAGCGAAACAATCTGATCTAGCCAGTCTAGCGGGTTCGCAATCATTAAATGTAAATCTATTTTAGTGCTTCGCTCTTCAGGCTTCGGCCAATATAGTTGGTTAAGATTGATAGTCTGACTAGGAGCAAACTTACCATCAGTAATATCAATATGGATTCGTGACGCATACTTTAAAAAGTCGTCCATGCGAATTTCATAAATCGAGGTATCGTTAGTTGTAATAGTCGGCTCAACAATTGTCATACTGTGCAAAACTAAATTTCGTCTAATTCTTTATTGCGACGGATGTAACGCTCGGCGGCCGCAAACGGCGTAGTCAAAAACGCATCTACAATGTCCTTCCACAGCGCTTCATTCCATGACTTGTCTAAAACACGCGCTGGCAAACAAAGACAGTTTGCATCATTGTCGTTACGGCCATATTTAGCATCATCAACCGACGTTGCCACAATGGCTCTTACACCTTTGATACGATTAGCAGCCATAGCCATACCTTGACCACCGCCACATATTAAGATTGCCACATCAATATCGTTTTCTTCGTCAACGAGCTTCTTTGCTGCCTGATTAGCAAACTGGGGAAAGTCGTCATCTAGATCTAGCTCGGCACTACTAAAATCACCGCCAACCTGATAGCCCTTTTTAGCCAAATAATCTTTTATCTTGTTTTTTAGATAATAACCTTGATGGTCAGCGCCCAAATAAATCATTTACTTGCTCCCATATCGTTTAGATAATTTATGACAATCCTTATTAGCTTGTCGTGACTAGCTAGCAGATCGTTTGGCAAGTCGTCTACTGGATAAAAATCGCCGTCTTCACTACTGGATACAAAAATATAATAAATCCGCTCTATCACCGGCCCACGTCCGTAATCATGAATGAAGGTATCCGGAACTAACCGAGGCTCACTTTCAACTGTCGTATGACTGAGCTCTTCTTGTACAACCTTTTTTGGTCTATCTGACAAACTATCACCAGGACGATAAATCTGACCTGGGCAATGCACTAGTCCGCCGAAGAATGGGTCTGAATCAGGCCGCCGAGTTAACAGAACCTCATACCCACCATCCAGGGTGCGCCTTAGCGGAACTACCTCGGCAGCAGTCAAAACCGACAGTCTTGACAGAGAATAAAATATCTGCTCTGGCAAGAAGCCCGGCTCTAGTGAGTCTAGAGCCGCAGCTACATTTAATATCTCGTTATTAGTTAGCGACATTATTCCGCCACGCTCTTAGCGACGTCAGCTGTTAATTCTACTAGGCGATTCGAGTAGCCCCACTCGTTGTCATACCAAGCCACAACACGCAGCAGGTTACCATCGGTAACAGCTGTTAACGGTAGGTCAACAATTGATGAGCAAGGGTTACCAATAAAGTCACTACTAACCAAATTCTCATCAGTGGCATCTAGAATACCTTGGTAGTAGTCTTCTTTAGCGGCCTTACGAAACACTTCATTGACTTCTTCGGCTGTTACATCGCGCTTCATCAGAGCAGTAATATCAGCAATCGAAGCAACTGGAGTTGGCACGCGTAGGCTTAAGCCACCAAACTTACCCTTTAGACTCGGAATAGTTTCAGTTGCAGCAATCGATGCGCCAGTTGTGGTTGGGATTATATTGGTTGCGGCACTGCGCATACGACGCTCATCCCGATGAGGTGCATCCAGCAGACGCTGATCAGATGTGTATGAGTGGACAGTAGTCATCATAGCCTTTTCAACGCCGAAGTTATTCTCTAGGACGGACATAACTGGGGCGATACAGTTGGTTGTACAAGAAGCATTACTGACAATGTCACCAGCATCAGCCAATGCGCCATCGTTAACACCTAGCACAATTGTTGTTGCGCCCTCACCTTTAGCCGGAGCACTGATAACTACCTTCTTAGCACCAGCCTCGATGTGTGAACGTGCCTTATCTGGATTGACAAAATGTCCAGTCGACTCGATTACCGCATCAATACCAAGCTCACGCCACGGTAGATTATGTGGATCAGTTTCACCGTAAACATGATACTTCTTGCCGTCAACAATGATGTTTTGGTCGTCACTACTGACTTCGTGGTCGTAGATACCATACGTTGAGTCATACTTTAGTAGATGTGCCAATGCGGCTGGCGTCACCAAGTCATTGATAGCCACTACTTCAATATCGTCGCGGTTCAGTGCAATTTTAAACGCATTACGACCGATACGGCCAAATCCATTAATTGCAATCTTTTTTACCATGCTAAATGCCCTCCTAATTTCCCTTATGTTTATATAATATCAGCCCTATCACTCCAACGCAAGCAACTTTATTCAGCTATACTCCGGTATTTGGCGCAGATATTTTACTATTAGTTGACTTATTTTTGTTAGGATTGGTTGACAACAAAGTACTCTCGCCTTGCGCCTTAAGGTTAGTATTTAATTTGTTATTGGATTGCAGTCGCTTGTTCAAAGCGTCCACCATATCTTTCAGCGTATTATTATCCGGCAGTTTCTTGTCATTGTCTGTGGAGCCAGGCTTTTTATTGGGATTAGGTGCTGGTTTATCGTCAGTAGTATCGTTGTTATTATCGCCACCACCTTCGTTGCCATTACCCGGAGAATCTGGATCTGGCTTAGGATCTGGCGTTGGGTCATCGTAGGTATAAGTACCCAGCAATATCTGATTGCCGTCTATATCATGTTCTATAACATTAACCGTGCCTTCACGAACTTGGCCTGGCACAACTACGGATATAGTCGTATTATCACCATCTTTATATTTAATGTCGTCAGAATCCACGTCGCTACCGCCAAAACTGATATAGTCGACCTGACCACCCTCTTCACCCGTATCGTAGATTAGTTCAGGCGTAATGTCACGCGTTCGCGACACATCATCAATACTATCGTGTGTACTTGTCTCGTAAATACGCCCTGATGCCGTCAAGCCGATTACGGTACCCAATGAACTGCTATCTTTGACCGGCTTGATATACATGTGTTGCACCACTTCGCCCTTGGGTAGCGAGTCAAGCGCGATATAGTCATTGCCTCCGTTAGAATACAGCATATATATCTGACCTGAGTCAGCTAAAAAGTAACATGCGTCATAGCCATCCATCATTACTTGTTTAATCGGCGAACTAATCGGAAAGCCTGGCAACGAATTTGACTCATTAGGATTGTCCCGCCACAAAAATCCAAGGTTACTACGCGAGGCTAAAATCGTCATTTGGCTACGTCCATCACCGTCAGTGTCGCCCGCTGCTACAAAATCCAGCCCATTCATATCGTTAAATACAAAGCCTGTGTCCCTAGCATTACCTTGACCATTCCATGTAAATAACTTACTACTATCAGTTAGAATCGCCACGTGACCGCCATATGGCGAGACATCAAAATCCTTGAGATACTGATTTGGCAAGCCACTTATTGCCTTAGCACAGGGTAAGTCCTTCTTACAACCGCTATTCTCGTCCTGCACAGCTAGGTCCTTGCTCTTCCATGCGAATAGTTGTTCGCTGCTGTGCCCGCTATTAGGATCAATGTTGGCCGTCCTGATAATTGCTTCCGTATTACCTTTAGAACGATCAACCTTTACCGATTCTGCAGTTTGACCATGCATGCCCCGCAATTTAGTCGGAGAAGTCTGCCCATCGCCCCACCAATAGACTCTGCCGCGATTAGTTAAAGCAAACGATGAAGTAGCACCAGCTGCCACTGCAATTACACGCTCTATTTCATCGCTGTCATTATCGTGAATAAGATTTGTTATATCGTAAGCCTGCTTATCGGTTGTCGAATCAGTTATATTATTACCCAACTGACCGTGTTTATTGTTGCCCCAGGTTAACAATGTTCCATCATCCAGCAGCGCCACATAGTGTTCATCGCCAACACCCAGGCTAACAATTTTCCCTAACGATTTATAAATAGGGCCATAAAAGTTTACATTAGATATTTCAATAGTTTCACCACCCGCTAGTTTACCTGAATTTTTCGAAAAGGTCGTTTGTGCAGATTCATCAATCCACGGTACTGCGTTTGCCGTTAATGGCTGAAATACCATCATCATAACTGCAGCTACAATACCTATTCCTTGCCAGCGTGAATAACCCCGTAACAAATCTCTACTCCTTTCGACTTCATTTTATATTTTGGTTTTTGTATGTTTACGTTCATATTATCATACGGTATATTTTCAGTCAATCAATAGCTAGATTGATGATATAATATAAACATATGAAAGAAGCAACAGAATTTCTAAAACTCGCACACAAAAAATTCCCTGATAGTGACGACTTTCAGAAAATTTCAGTTGCGCTAGACTTCGCAACCCAAAAACATGAAGGGCAAAAACGGCTGAGCGGTGAGCCCTATATCATTCACCCCATTGCGGTCGCCACCATCCTGTGTGAATGGAATATGGATCGTGATTCAGTGGTTGCTGGATTATTGCACGACGTAGCCGAGGATACTGGTACAGACTTAAAGGAAATCGCCGATAAGTTCGGAGAAGACGTTGCGCTATTAGTCGACGGTGTCACAAAGATCAGTAAGGCTCGCAGTGGACGCGACGACATTACGCACTACCTACCGCGAACTAAGGACAACTTAACAAAGCTACTCGTCGCCATTGGTGCAGATGTTCGCGTTATTATTATTAAGCTAGCCGACCGTCTACATAATCTACGAACACTACAGTTCCAATCACACGAAAAGCAGCTAAAGAAAGCACGCGAGAGCCTAGAGGTTTTTGGGCCGCTGGCTGATCGATTAAACATGGGGCGCGTTCGCGTCGAGATCGAAGACTTAAGCTTCAAATATCTAGCACCTAAGCGTTATGAAAAATTAAAGAAAGCCATCGACGAACGTTTAGCACAGAGCAAGCAGACTATTGATCAAGTGCGCGACGAAGTAAAGAAGCGCCTAGCCGATGAGCATATCCCCGCTAGTATAGATGGCCGTATTAAGTCGGTTTATTCGTTACATAAAAAGTTAACTAAGCATGCCAATATGGATGATATTTATGACATCATGGCACTGCGCATTATTACTGACGATATTTCATCATGTTATCTAATTCTCGGCATCCTGCATCAGATGTACACACCAATGCCCGGCCGCATCAAGGATTATATCGCACAGCCCAAACGCAACGGTTATCAATCGCTACACACTACCGTAACGACACCCGAAGGTCAGGTTGTGGAATTCCAAATTCGCACCAAGCAGATGCACGAGTACGCCGAACGTGGTCTCGCCGCCTCGTTCCATTACAACGAACATAAGTTGAAGGATGCTTACAGCAAGGGTGGATTAGCACCAATGCCTGCTGACCTTAGCTGGATTCACGAGCTCCAGTTAGCCGCCGCTAAATTACGCGCCGGCAAAGAAGTTGACTTCGATGCGTTTAAAGTCAACTTGTTCTCGGATCGCATTTTTATCTATTCACCAAAGGGTGATATTTTCGATTTGCCAGCAGGGTCATTACCACTAGATTTCGCCTATCAGGTGCATTCAGACGTTGCAGCACAAGCCGCTGGATTCAAAATTAACGGCAAGATGGTACGCTTTGATACACCTCTGAAGTCAGGCGATACCGTTGAGGTAATTACTCGCAAAAACGTTATTCCGCATGTTGATTGGCTAAACAAGATAGTAACCACTCACGCCCGTCGCAAGCTACGCAACCAACTAGGAAAGAATAAAGGTTAAATCTCTCTGTAGGCAGAGAGCAATGTTCAATGGTGCTTAAATAATAGCCCAGTACAGGCCTAGCCACCGCTTTAATAACATGACTATTAATTTAAATCCCGTCCTAATAGAACGGGATATTTATCGCTAATTATCGATCACTAATATCTATTTATTTTGCCAGCGCTTTTGAGCTTCCTTGATTACAACTTTTGCCCCTTCTAGACCTTCAATACCCTTTACTTCAGTTGATCCAGGCTTCTTTAGATCCTTGTAGTGCGAGAAGTGGAATTCAATTTGCTTCTTTAACTGCGCCGGTACATCGTCAATTGTCTGATATTTATCACCAGTCTCACGGTCATCAGCTGGCACAACAATTACTTTATCATCAACGTCTCCACCATCGACAAACTTTAGTACACCTAGTACGCGCGCCTTCAAGGTTACCCCTGTTGGCAATGGTTCATCAGTTAGAATCAATGCATCTAACTCGTCACCATCTTCGTCTAGCGTTTGTGGAATAAAGCCATAGTTTGTTGGCTTAGCAAACACTTTCGGCTCGACACGGTCCAGCACCATCACCTTTAAATCACGACGCCACTCAATTTTGTTATTACTACCCTTCGGTATTTCATTTACTACATTGATAACACCACCATCAACATCACCAGCATCTAGAACCTCGTTCCAATCCATAATATCTCCTATCGTTTAAGTTTTACTAGATATAATTATACAACTCTATGCATAATCAGACAAAAACAAACTAGTGTATAAACTTCTTTATAGCATCCAGATCGCTCGACTTGGCGTCATGCTTATCGATTGTACGCCCAAACTCGTCACGTGACTTGATAGAATCAATTTCTTCTTCTGTATCATTTTTAAACTTCTGGATATCATCATAGATCTTCGCAGCCTCTCGCGCTGCCTGCTCAGACTGAGTCTTAGAATCCTCTGCTTTTTGCATAATCTGTTTAACAATAGCTTGCGCATCTTCAAATCTAGCAACTTTGCCATCCTTTGGTGGGGTTTCGACGAACTCATTAACAGATTGGTCAATCGCAATGTCGTCAGTATGATTATGTATCGTGTCGTCAATGGCGTCCAGTACAGAACGAGCTGCTTTCATCGCGCGTTCTGTTACAGCGTCATATTCGCTAGTATACGTCTTTACAAAGTCCATTTTAGCTGGATCTGTAACATCTAGAGTCGGATCACGAGATTCCTGATCAGACACAGGCTTATCAGTCGGCGCCACCGCTGGTTCGGACACTGACTCCGGCGCTGACGTTGGCTCTGGTGTTGGCTCTGGCATTGGTTCTGGCGTTGGCTCTGGGAACTGCTCCATGATCTTCTTAAAATCACCTACGCCAGATTTATCGCTGGTACTAATCGTGTCGTTTTTAACTAGTTCCTCTCTAATACTACCTGATTTATTAGCATCGGCATTAGCATTCATGCCAATACCGAATGACGCCAGCGGATCCAAAGTGTTTGAATCATGCAAAGTCTGACCCGACGGAACCATCGTTACATTATCACCATCAGTCGGCTTAATCCTCGCATCGTCACTCGCATCACTACTATTGGAAAATACAGTTGGTATATCCACATGCCCTCCCTAAATTAACTTATTTAGTATATTAGCATAAACACTTCAAAATATTCAAGTCTATCGAATATTTGATATAATACATAGCAACATGTCTATTCAGGTAAAGTTGTTGCTACCACAAGATTACATCAGCACAGCTACAAAGCTTGTCCGTAATGCTAAGCGACGTGTCGGACTAGTATCACTCAGCCTGTTTCGCGACTTATCAACTTCTGAATTAATTGGCGCCGTCATGGACGCAGCAAAACGCGGCGTTGACGTACACGTGGCAGCCGACTTCGTGACCTTTGTCTATGCACAGAAACACCGCATTCTATCGCCGGGTTTCTTGCTCGGTGGCGATAACCGTGCAGCCGATCAAATTCGACATGACTTTCGCCAGGCTGGTGCACGTTTTACTTGGCTAGGAGGCTACAATGTTCCTATATTTGTTGGTCGCACCCATTCTAAATGGTGCATCATCGACGACACAGTATTTGCATTCGGCGGAGTAAACACCGAAGACATTGCCATTACTAAACAAGCAGACTATATGCTCAAAATCACTGATCCCAAACTAGCCAACCAGCTTTGGCGCGAGCAAATTCACATTGAGCAAGTAGACCGACACCTTGAACGCCGTTATAACCGCGCAATTAAAACTGACTACGGTACCGTTTTAGTTGACGATGGACGGTTAGTTGATTCCATTATTTATAAACGCACATTAGCCCTCGCGCAACGAGCCAAGTCTGCTGTATTAGTATCACAGTATTGCCCTAGCGGTAAATTAGGACGAGTGATTCGAAATATAGACTCGAAGATTTACTTTAACCAGAAGAACCTGACTAACGACAAGCTAAACAAGCTCTTAATCGGTTCAAAAAGCCTATTAAATCGAGTTGACAACCAATATCATCGGAACAGATATATCCACGCTAAGTTCGTCATCTTTACCATGCCTAACGGTCAAGAAATTGCCGTTACTGGGTCGCATAACTTTACCACCACCGGCAGTGCACTCGGTACGCGCGAAATAGCTCTAGAAACTAGCGACACTAGCATCATCAAGCAACTCAAGCAATTCCTGCATAAAGAAATCGAATAACTAGCTAATTCTAGAATCGTCGATTGCCTGTTCAGTCTTCTCATCTACACGATCACGCGGATTAAGCGCAATTGTACTAGATAACCGCGTACCCGATAGCCGCTCAAACAACAGTGGTCGATGCATAATCAATCGAATTAAACCTATTAACAAACCGAAACAATAAACACCCCAGAATACTATCGAAATTACCACCAGCTCACTATTTGATATATTCTGGACATTTATTAAATAGTCTATCGTCAATTCATACAAGTACGGCAAACCAACAAATAAGACGCCCGCAATTAAATAACGCCAGATGATCCGCCATCGCTTTGCTCGCCCGCCATGTATTGATCGCACCGCCGTTCGCGTTACCCATCCGCCAAAAGTGTAGCCGCCAGTCAACGTTGCGGTTGCGGTATAGTATACCACTAAGGTCAAGCCGCTACACTCCAAATTAAAGGACGAGCGAATGCCCGCCACACGTAGCACCCCGCTAATCGCTAATAACAGAATACGCAGAAACACACAATCACAGCCCACACCAATCAGACGCCGCAGCCATGATACCTCCCGACTACGCAGCTTACTAGCACGATCAAGCTCTCGCCGACTAGGTAGAATCTTCATTAGTGGCCCCGCCAGCAGGTAGCCAATTGCTCCGCCCAGAGTATTAGTCATCAAATCATCTACGTCGAATAAACGATAGCCACGTGGGTATAGAAAATATAGACCGCTTAATTGCGTTAACTCAAAAAACAAAGATAACCCGAATGACAGAAAGATTGTCTTAGCAGCGCTACAACGAAAATAGTAGCGCAAATATATTCCGAACGGCACGGTCATTAGAACGTTAAACACCGCTTGATAAGCCGCTTTATTGTGAATCAGGTTAGACAGCCAATTGCCCGACATGCTATGTAAACCTTCTGCAATATCTTGCACGAACCTAAATGGCTCAAGCTGCATAGTTGGACCTGTCATGTGTGCTACATGTGTAATTGTTGGTAGCGGCAAAATGACTAAGAGATAGATACACAGTAGATATAGGACGAAGGAATAGATAATCAAAATACGCAACGATAGTACCGAACCGTGTTTGTGATAATTATAAAGAATATACGGCAGTGTTATTACCGAGGCTATCAACGGAAAACATGCAAACGCAATCATCAAGACATTAGCATATCCTATCATGATTCTATTGTAGCATTTATACGACCAAGCCTTTTGTCGAGCCAAGGTAACTCTCGGTGATTAATCTAGCAGCATTCAAACTTGAATCTTGTTATAATATAAGCATGAACCATTTAATCGACTATTTTGTGCCTGAACACTATAACCTGTTTCTTAATCTAGATAAGCAAGGAAGACGATTTGGCGGCACCGTGACTATTAACGGCAAAACTACCGGCGACGAAATCCGACTACACGCTCGTGGTTTAAAGATTAAAGCAATACGTTTAGACGGCAAACCAACCAGCAATTATCATACAGCTGAGCACGATGAACTAGTAATTGCTGGTCACGCCAGTGAAATCCGTGTTGATTTCAGCGGCGTGATCAATGAAACTGATATGCACGGTCTATACTTAGGCAAGTACAAGATTGGCAGTGAGCAGCAAGAGCTCCTAGCTACTCAGTTTGAGTCACACTATGCACGCGAACTCTTTCCTTGCGTCGATGAGCCTGCCGCTAAAGCAACTTTCACACTAAAAGTTCAGACTGCCGAAGAGACAGTGCTATCTAACATGCCAGGGCGACATATTAAAAACGCTTGGGAATTCGAGACAACTCCACGCATGTCCACTTACCTTCTAGCAATCTGCGCCGGCAGTTTTCAGAAAGTCACTGGACGCACCAAACGTGGCGTCGAAGTTAGCGTTTACGCAACTCACGCGCAAGACAAAAACTCGTTAGAGCATGCACTGGAAGTCGCAACACGCTGTATAGACTTTTACGAGGATTATTTCGGCGTTGAATATCCATTAACAAAATCTGATCATGTCGCCTTACCTGACTTCAGTGCTGGTGCTATGGAGAACTGGGGACTAATTACTTATCGCGAAACCGCCCTGCTCGCCAGCCCGGCTGATTCGCAAGATACTCATGAGTATGTCGCCACGGTAATCGCCCACGAATTAGCTCATCAATGGTTCGGCGATTTGGTTACTATGCAGTGGTGGAACGATTTGTGGCTAAATGAAAGTTTCGCCAGTATGATGGAACATTACACCATTGATAAACTTTATCCGGAATATCGCATTTGGGATGATTACGAAACTAGCTATGTACCCCTAGCGCTCAAACGCGATGCCCTGCAAAACGTACAAGCGGTGCGTCAAGACGTAAACAACCCTGCTGAAATTGATTCGTTATTCGATAGTGCAATTGTCTATGGCAAGGGCGAACGTTTGCTAAAAATGCTGATGGAATTTATCGGCGAGGATAAATTCCGTAATGGACTAACTAGTTATTTTAAAGACATGGCGTATCATAACGCCACGGCCGATGATTTATGGCAACACCTATCAGATGCCTCAGGACAAGATATTAAACAGCTGATGAGCAACTGGCTGATGCGACCAGGATATCCCGTTGTTACCGTAAGCCATATTGAAGACACAGAATACCGACTAGCACAACAGCGTTATCTAACATCAGGCAAATCTGACGATACTACAGTTTGGTCGATACCACTATTTAGCAACGCCAGCGACTTCCCTGCTTTACTAAGCACAGCAGAGTTAATTGCGCAGCATGATTTTAGTAGCACACCACTTCAGCTAAACCTTGACGACAACGCTCACTTCATCACTAAATACGACGATGAACTATGGCAAGACTTAATGTGTTCATATAGCAAGCAGAGCACCATCAATCAGGTTAAGTTACTACGCGAAGCATTAATGCTAAACGAATCAGGCAACGGTCAATTGTCGCAAGTAATCACTGTAATTAAGCAATGCCAGAATATCCATAGCTCCGCTATCTGGACAATGGTATCATCAGCACTAGGTAGGCTAGGATTACTAGTTGAGCCAAATAGCATTGTACATAAACAGCTAAAACAGTTTGTCGGGCGATTAGTCCAATCACAGTGGCAAATACTATCAACTACGGACAAGTCCGCCCTCAGTATCGACGACCAAAAACTCTGGCCGATCATTCTATCACGCTCTATTTACGGCGAGATACCAGAGGCCAAGCAATATGCATTAGACATCTATCACAAGCATCAGAACAATGTCGCTGAAATCGCCAGCAACATCCGCGCCTGCGTACTATCGGCGGCTGTGCGCTACGATGACGCATTCGGAGAGTTATTTAAACTATATCAGTCGAATCAAAATGCTAATTTGCGCACCGATCTTGCCGCTGCGCTAACTAGCTGTCGCAAAGAAGACGAAATTCAACAGTTGCTAGAGTGTCTAACGGATACCAACGTTATTAAACCGCAAGATACTATATTCTTTGTATCCTGGCTACTTAGCAATGTTTACGCACACAAGACAACATGGCGCTGGCTGCGTGACCACTGGAGCTGGATTCATCGAATTTTCGGTGGCGATATGACTTACGACGATTTTGTTCGCGCCACTGGATCAAGCCTGCGAACGCCGGAAGAATTAGCAGAACACCGCGAGTTCTTTACACCACTACTGTCCGAGCCTGCCATTACTCGTACAATCAAGCTAGCCGAAAATGAGATTGAAAATCGAATTAAATGGATTGCTGCAAACCAAGGAAGTTTATCTGTACTAATTCAAGAGAATAATTAGTAACAGCTTCACCGCGCCCCACAGTTCGTTACCCTGCCTTATTAGCAGGGTATTTGTAGCTAATACATCCACTACACGACAGCCTAGGCTCACCGTCCACCTTGTATACAGGGTATTTACACTACAAACAGCTAAAGTTAGAGTTAAATTAAATCTAAAGACAAATTATCAATATAATTATCGACAACGATAGGCTCACCATGCAGAGAGCAACAAGAAATCATAATATCAAAGTATTTACTAGCAGGGTTCATTTTCTGATACACCTGACTGGCAAAGGTCATCTGCTGTAACTTAGTTTTCGTAATAGCGGCAACACCATCGCCATGCGTATCATTCTCGCGGTATTTTACCTCACAGAAATTCAACACTTTACCCTTGCGTGCTACAATATCAATTTCGCATTCCGGTGTTTTCCAATTTCTATCGACTATTTCCCAACCTTGCTCGGTTAAATAATCAGCTGCTACGCATTCTGCCTTACGACCCATGGTTTCTTCTACTTTACGGTGCTCCGCCGCCTCAGCCACCGCCGCCGCATCCACTAGCTTCTTAATCGGCGCAAAACTATAACGATGCACCCCTTTTATTGGACCAAATTTTCGCAAGGCTTCACTGTGTGCTGCCGTTCCGTAACCCACGTGCGAAGCAAACCCGTAGCCCGGGAATAATTTACCCAGCCGCATCATATATGTATCACGTGCAACCTTTGCGACAATTGACGCAGCCTCTACTGACGCAACCGTAGCATCTGCCTTTGGCATAAATGATACACGCGGATCATCTAGCATGGCCATCGTACCATCAATAATAATACGTTCAGCCGATTGTTGGATATCTACGGGCAGCTGGTCATATGCTCGACGCGCTGCTAGTTTTAGACTCGCAGTCATGCCTAAACTATCCAGTTCCGGTGCGTCAACCCAACCTATGCCGATACCGGCAGCATTCCGCTTGATATAAGGACTGAGCATCTCGCGCTTTTTCTTACTCAGTTTCTTACTATCATTTAGACCTTCATAATGACGCGACATATTCAGCGCAACTGCACATACAACAAGAGGGCCGGCCCATGGACCGCGCCCTACTTCGTCAATTCCAATTGTGATGTTACTTGGCATCTTTCTTGGCAGTCGCATCGTGCTCAGCAGCTTCACTAGCCTTAGCCTCTGCCTCGATCTTAGCTTCTGCTGCCTCAGCGTCTGCACCCAAGTCATTAATGCTCTTGTCAAACTTCTTACTGACCAAACGTGCTGATTTACCGGTACGGTTGCGTAGGAACGATAGGAAGTTGCGGCGAACCTTACTGCGCTTTACGACCTCGACCTTTTCTACTAGAGGTGAGTGCAGCAAATAACTTCTCTCAACACCCACTCCCGAAGCAATCTTGCGAACAGTGATGCGATTAGTAAACGAACCCTTACGATCAGTGCGGATTACAACACCTTCAAACATCTGAATACGGGTCTTGTTGCCCTCTTTAATTTGCTGATAAACACGCACGGTATCACCGCTACGTACATCAACGACCTTGGCTTTCTGCTGTGCCTTGTCGATTTCCTTAATTAATTCACTCATAACACTCCTAATAAATATTAGATTTCAAACTCTGTTATATCATATCACACTTAGCAGATTTTACAAATAGCAACCTCTATATTACGATACCACCGCCCAAACACTCTTCGCCTTTATACAAAACAATGGATTGACCTGGCGCAATAGCCCGCTCTGACACGGACGGTTTAATAACTATGTAGTCACCGTCTACATCTACGACAGCATCAACCAATTTAGCTCGGTGACGTACACGAATCTGACAGGTGTCGCCCGAATGCAACGGATCATTAATCCAATGCACGTCGGCTAAACGAATCTGACCCACGAAAAACTCCGCCGAATTAAGATTACGACTAACATATACTTCATTTTTTGCCATATCCTTGCCTACAACATAGTACGGCAATCCACCACCGACATTCAGACCATGACGCTGCCCTAGAGTGTAGAATATTGCACCATCATGACAACCCAACACCTTGCCAGTCTCACGCTCGATAATATCGCCAGGCTCTGTTTCAATATATTGGCTCAGAAACTCTCTTATTCCGACTGTACCGACGAAGCAAATACCTTGACTATCACGTTTTCTAGCGGTAGCCAAGCCACGCACAGCTGCATCTGCACGCACTTCTGCTTTGGTTTTATATTTGGCAAGCGGAAATATCGTATGCTCAACTGCATCGCCAGTTATACGATAGAGAAAATAAGTTTGATCCTTGTCTTCATCTGCTGCCCTTAATAGATGCGAGCCACGCGACCCAGCATAGTGGCCAGTAGCAATCATATCGGCACCATCCTTTAAGGCTGCCTTTAGAAACAAGCCAAACTTAACATCCTGATTGCACATAATATCTGGATTGGGCGTTCGGCCTGCCCGATATTCATCCAGCATATAATCTACAACTAGTTGTTTATACTCTGTCTGAAAATCAAAAACTTTAAACGGTATGCCCAGATGAACCGCCACACGCTTGGCGTCCGCCAGATCATCCGCCCATGGACATTGCATGCCAGGTAAATCTCTAGTCCAGTTCTTCATATAAACACCCGTTACCTGATAACCCTGCTCTTTTAGCAGTGCCGCCGATAGCGACGAGTCTACACCACCCGACATACCTACATAAACATGTGTCATTTTACTGTTACTCCCATAAGTAGTGCTAAAATACCGCCCCATTCTGTCAGTACCAATCGCCAACCACTAGGCTTTAGATACCAACTAGACCAGCTATCATCATTTGCTGCTATCGTGCGATAAGCTATTGAACGATCTTGACGCTCAAAGTTCATGCGTACTCGCCTCAAATGATAAGAGCTACTGACAAGGATGACATCTCGTGCGCCAATCTTCTTTAAAATTTTCACGCTATTTTTAGCATTCTCGCGCGTATCACGACTATCTTGTTCAACATAGGTAGCCGCAGCTGGTATACCCGCCTTACGCGCCCGTCGCTCCATCACAACTGCGTTTGGCTCAACCGACTTATTAGCGCTAGCACCGCTAAAAATGATCTTATCCGCATAGCCTGCCTTCCATACCGCAATCGCCTTATCCGTGCGCGACACCGTATCGCCACCACTGACCACAACAATAGCATCCGCCTTGCGACAACTCGAAGACTTATCTGTCGACGGCTTGCTACATTCGGCTAGATTATCCGAACCAAGGTAAATTTCAGTTACCACAATAAATCCGGCAACCAGTACAATCGCAGAAACTAATGCACTAAGAAAATACTTCACGCTAAGACATCGCTCC
This sequence comes from uncultured Candidatus Saccharibacteria bacterium, assembly GCA_958399925.1. GTDB lineage: Bacteria > Patescibacteriota > Saccharimonadia > Saccharimonadales > Saccharimonadaceae > Nanoperiomorbus. The sequence goes on from CATXOC010000003.1 coordinate 112,399, forward strand.
AAACTTCAACTGCTCGCGGATTGTATCGGCTAGGATTGGCTTTAGTTGCTCAATATCATCCGCTGTAGTAAAACGACCCATTGATAGCCTAATCGAGCCATCCGCTTCCAACGCGGTAAGCCCCATAGCCACTAGCACATGACTACGCAACCCCTTGTTGGCTGCGCATGCCGAGCCAGTTGAGACCATTACACCATGCTCATCCAAGGCAAACACCGCTCGCTCGCCGTCTAATCCTGGAATTGAGAAGTTCAAGATTGCCGGAGACTGCCGACGTCCTTCGTTAATCTTAGCCTCCTTGAATTCTTGCAAGACGAAGTAGCGCAATTGATTACGCAATACACTCAAGCGTTTCACTTCGCTCTTACGATGAGCTTCAGCTAGTTCTAGCGACTTAGCAAAACCGACTGCATTCGCCACATTTTCCGTGCCACTGCGCAGGCCCATCTCCTGCCCGCCACCGATGATTAATGGCTGCAGCCTAACGCCGGCTCGCACATACAACAAACCTGCCTGTTTTGGACCATAGCACTTGCCGGCATTTAAAGTCATCAAATCCACACCTAGGCGTGCTACATTTAAATCACAAATCCCTACCGCCTGCGAGGCGTCAGTATGCAGTAATAGTTGTCGCGCTATGCCACGCTCGCGCCGATCACTACGCACGCGCCGTACCAGATCCACAACCGCCGCCAGATCGGCAATCGCGCCAGTCTCGCTATTAACGTAGCCGACTGATATTAATTCTGTCTGATCGGAAATTGCCGACTTTAACTCCGCCAGGTTAATACCACCTTTATTGTCAACCGATATTGACTTACCACCACGCATTTTCGCCACATTCAAGACTGCTGGATGTTCGGTAGCAGACACAATAATGTCGCCAGACACACCGTGTAAAGCAATATTATCCGATTCAGTAGCACCAGCCGTCAGCACAATTTCTGCAGAGCGAGCGCCTATCACTACCGCCAAACGATGTCGTGCTTCTTCTAAGTCCGCTTTCACGGCGCGCGCTACACTGTAAGCTGCCGAAGGATTATAGAATCTATCTTGCAGGTACGGCATCATTTCGCGTAACACACGGCGGTCTAACATTGTCGCCGCTGCATTATCTAGGTAAATTAATTTTGTCTTATCATCAACCATATTCACCACTAAATATTAAAACAATCCACCAAAGCAGAATAGTATAACTAGAGTAAGTGCTGCTGTAAACAAAGTTGGCGCACCTAGCTCCGCCCAAGTAACCTTCTTGTCGTTAGCCCATGCCTTGTACACTCTAGTTGCCACAAAGGAAATTGTCGTAACAATAATAGCAATTTGAGGTATTAATAAAATCCGTGGTACTACCGGATACAGCACATTCCAATGCCAACATGCGTAGGCCAATATCGCCACCAGTAATCCCCAGACTGATGCTAGTAATCCACGCGACTCCTCGTCATACCGACCTAACATTTGACGCGCCGAGGCAAATCCCACCACGAAAGAACCCAGCACAACTAGTAATAACGGCAACACATTCGATGTCATCGATAGCGCCGTCAGCCCCATAAACTGCGCAGCTGAGGCTTGGAATAGCACCCACTTCTCTCTGCGTAGCGGCTTAATTACAATTAGCCAAATTGCATACAGCACCGCCAAAGCACCTTGCAACCATACGACGTTAAATGGTACCATTGATGCATTTCCGCCCTCGACTAATTCATTATAAGAACGCGATGCAGACCATGATATCAAGACCACACTAAGGCCCATAACAAGATCTGGCAGCGAGCTCAGCAAATTCGCCCACCAATAGCGTGGCCGAACCGCAATAACTCGCCATTTCGACAATAAAACTAGCGCAATCGCCAGCCAAGGTGTATTAAAGAATATAGTTAACGCAACAACAGCAGATGCCAATAGAATGTTGAATAATATATAGATTAAATCCGCTACAGTACTGCGCCTTCTTGTCGTTTGAATAAACTCGACCATTTCAGCTCTATTATATCATGCTACGCGCACTCGTGGACAATCCTCCAAAATTAGCGTAAACTAGTTGGAGTGAATAGACAATCAAAACTCGGCTCATCAACCGATTATCAATACAAAGAACAGTTATCTGCACTCAGAAATTTACCCATGCCGCCAAGTAACCAACCGCGTGTTACCGAGCGCGACCTAAACAAGACTTCTAGCAACAGAAAAAACGCGACCAAGCATCTCAACACACCGCTAGTCAAATCTGGTGTAGAGCGACCGCAGCCTATTGCCACTGGACAGCGCAGTTCCGCGTGGTTGCATGATTTTGCTAGCATTATCGGCTTTATCGTAGTAGTCGTCGTTGGTGCAGTGCTGATCAACAATTTCATCTTCCGCAGCTTTGACGTAGTTGGACCTAGCATGGAGCCAACACTTGAAGGTGAAGGCTCATCTGACCGCCTAATCGTCAATCGCGTTGCGGTAACCCTAGCTAACCTTCAGGGCAAGCAGTACACCCCAAGTCGCGGTGATATTATTGTATTTAAGAATCCCAACCACAATCCACTAGAGGGTACAGGAGATGAATATATTGTTAAACGTGTCACTGGTCTGCCAGGTGAACGTGTCACAGTTAGCAACTGCACGCTAAAGGTATATAACAACGAACATCCTGATGGCTTTAACCCTTATCCTAGCTTTACTAGCCTTGCATCTAACGACAAGGAGGTCAACACCTGTGTTGACGGTGAAGGTACTGATGTTACTGTGCCTAATGGTGAGGTTTTTGTTACAGGCGATCACCGAATCGGCAACTATTCAATGGATAGCCGTAATGGCGAAGGGCGCGCCTCTCTAGGCACTATTCCATTAGAAGACATCATCGGCCCCGTTGCACTACGCATATGGCCGCTAAATAACATTACTATCTTTTAGCTTGGCTAGTACTAATATAAAATTACCGACTACTGAGAGTTTGCAGCAGAAGTATTGTTCTGTGTTTCACCATTAGATTGGTCGCCATCTGATATACCCAAGTTGCTATCATCAATGACAGAAGAGTCAAAGTTATTTAAGTTTTTCAACTCATTCTGATACTTGTTTATACGTTGTTCAAAATCTGTAGTCGCCTTTTTGTCTAATTTGCCATTTGAATCGAAAGGCTTATCATCGACATCTTTCTCAACCTGAGTACGAACCTTCTCGTAGCCCGGACGGCTCATGTCAAGCTGAATCGCACCGCTCATTTGATATAGTTTTAGACTAATACCAGTCATTACGACTGATACCACTAGACATATTGCAATAAAGCAGCCAAAACGATGTTCTGTCACATATTTTGTTATGCGATCAATCATACAGCTTCTCCTTCAACGTCCCAAAATGGCTTTTATAATCGTCAATTTGCTGGTCTAATTTTTCGACAATTGATTTTAGGTCCTCACGCTCATGACGCACTTCGACTAAGCTATCATAAAAACCGCTCGGTGACTTAGTGCATTCTAGTTTAATTAGTGCAACTAGACTATCGTCATATTTGCTATACGTTTCCTTAAAGTTACTCAAATTATCATTAAATTCTTCGGTTATTTGCGATAGTTCTGGCGCCGAACGACGGTTATTGCTAATGCGCGCATTCATGGCGTATAGCAAGTCGCTAACTTCATTGTAAATGCGACCTCTGTTAATTCGTAGTGCCGCATCATTCTTCTCGGTTTGCGACAGCGCCGACTTAGCCGACAAGCACCCTGCCCGTATAGCAGTATCCGAAGGTATAGCATTCACTGGTACCGCTAGCATTAAGCTAACCGTAACTACCGCCATAATAGATAATGTTGCGACTCGATGCATAATACTAGTATAGCAGAAATAACAGTAACGAGGCCTTAGTCGTCCCATTGCTCCAACAAAGTAAACTGGCGACCTGCAATTTCGACAATGGAAGTACCACTAGCTCCTTGATGCTCTAGCTCACGCGCAATACCACTACGCTGTAGAATATCACGAAGACGGTTAATCGCAAACTCGTTATCAAAATCCGTCTTGATGGCAAATCGCTCTATCTTAGCGCCAGTAACTACATAAACATCACCATCGCTACGCGCTTCTTTACTTACCCACCAAGTATTATCTAGCTGTTCGTGCGTTAGGCTAATCACCGGAGTTTCATCGCTCGCACCCGATTCAGCCATAGCTGCTTCGCGTCGCGCCTCTTCACCTGCTACTAACTGCTTCTTATGCTCAGTTACAATTTTTACCAACACCCGCAATAGCTCTAATGTACCACGATGAGCACTTGATGAAATTGCATAAACTGGACGATCAGTCACCTTTGCTAACTCATCCTTCTGCATCTGTACGATCTCATCATCAACTACATCGGTCTTGGTTAGTACAATAATCTCTGGTTTAGACGCTAAGTTAGCTGAATATTGCTCTAGCTCTCGGCGAATCTTCTGGTAATCACTTGCAACATCGTTGCTCATCACATCAATCATATGCAAGATTACCGACGTACGCTCTACATGACGCAAGAAAGCATCGCCCAGACCTTTACCCTCCGATGCGCCCTCGATCAGCCCTGGGATATCCGCAATCAAAATCGACTGATCGTCTACATCAGCTACACCCAAGTTTGGCGTCAATGTCGTAAAGGCGTAATTAGCAATCTCTGGTCGCGCATTTGATACCACTGACAGAAAAGTTGATTTACCGGCATTTGGAAAGCCCACTAGACCCACATCAGCCACTATCTTTAGCTCTAACTGTGCGGCAAAGCTATCACCCTTCGTGCCTACTTCAGCCACGCGCGGGGTCTGACGAGTCGAGGATTTGAAGTGAGTATTGCCAAAGCCGCCTTCGCCACCATGCGCCACAATCACTTGCTGACCCTTCTCGGTCAGATCAGCTATTATTTGACCGTCACGATAAACTATCGTACCAACTGGTACTTTGACTAGCTTGTCCTTGCCATTCGCACCATGCATCTTACGCTTACCACCTGGTTCGCCACTCTGCGCACGTAGCTCTGGCTTAAAACGAAAGTCCGACAGTGTGTTGACGTTAGCGTCCGCCACAAAAACGACATTACCGCCTTCGCCACCATCGCCGCCGTCTGGACCGCCTTTCTCTACATATTTTTCATGACGAAAGCTGACAGCGCCATTACCGCCATCACCAGCAATTACATTCACCTCTGCCGTATCTGCAAACATACTATCATTTTACCATAATATAACGGATTTTACCGCTGACTATTTGACGATACCAGCTAAGACACATGTGCCACTCGTAGAAAATCAAGGTATAATATACATAAAATGAATCAGGCACTAAAGGACAAATTAAAGACGCTACCGGCGCGACCCGGGGTATACTTTCACAAGGATGCTAAGGGCGAGGTTATTTACGTCGGTAAAGCTAGCGTTCTAAAAAACCGCGTTCGGCAGTATTTCAACCGCGAACACCACGACGCAAAAACACGCGCCCTAGTCGCCGACATTGCCATGACCGATTGGATTGAAACTGACAGCGAAATTGACGCCCTCTTTCTAGAGAACGAGATGATTAAGCGCTACATGCCGCGCTACAACATCCTGCTACGCGATGATAAAAATGTTTGCTATGTCCGCATTAATTTTAATGACGAATGGCCAACTGTTACAATAACGCGCACACCACTAGACGATCGTGCTGATTATATTGGACCGTTCTATAATACCGTGCCAATTAAAAAAGCTTTGCGCTACCTGCGCAAGCCTTTCCCTTATCTAGCAAAACCAAGCGATCGTGAATCAAAATTAATGCAACAGCTTCACCTGACGCCATCAGGTACCAGCGCCGAATACAAGGCTGATCTACATATGCTAGTTCGCTATTTAAACGGCGATTGGCGTAAGATTCAAAAAGACCTCGAGCGCGAGATGAAGCAGGCTGCTCATGATTTACGGTTCGAGTACGCCGCTGCTATACGAAATCAGTTAACTTACCTAAATGAGTTAAAAAAGCAAATTATCTTTGGCCAAGCTGAATTCATGGATATCAGCAAAGACAAAGCACTAGTTGGCGCACGTGACTTGTTTCGCCTGCCAGAAATTCCCCGCCGCATCGAGGGATACGATATTTCTCATCAAGGTGGACGCGACGTTGTCGGATCTATGGTTGTCGCAACCAACGGCGTAGCGGATAAACGCGAGTATCGCAAATTCAAGATTTCAAAACAACGCAACGATGATTATGCGGCTATGGATGAAGTAATTCGTCGGCGATTTAGCGAGCGACACAAGAACTGGGGTAAGCCAGATTTAATCGTCGTAGATGGTGGCGCACCACAAGTCAAAGCTATTGGCGATTTGGTTAAAGATATTCCACTAGTTGGCATAGCAAAAGAAAACGATGAAATCGCTGTCTGCAAGTCTTATTCTCATATCAGCACAAAGAAATTAGATGATCTAATAGCCGATCCTATTCCAGGCGTTAGTATTACAACTAATGGCGAAGTCTACATGATTAATCTGCACGTTGGCGCACGTCACACTGCTGGGCACAGCTTTACTTTTCGTGGCTCCGCTATACCGAATCCATACACCGACCTACTTAAATTACTCCAGCGACTACGCGATGAATCGCACCGCTTTGCAATTACATATCACGAGAGTGTTAAGCGCCATAGCCATATTCGCAACGAACTAGAAGAAATTCCTGGCGTTGGCCCAGCCACGCGTCGCAAGCTGATGCGTCATTTTGGCAGTATTAAACAAATTCGCGAAGTCAGCTTGTCAGATATACAAGCAGTAGTCGGTAATCGACTTGCCAGCCTAGTTAAATCTTATCTAAACAACCCTAACCAACATAAGTAAGCAAAATTAACTAAGGCGTCGCTTTTACGCTGCCCATGCGTACAGTCCAATTCTCTACGCCACGATAACGATGAGAAGCATCAACTAACGACGATCCCCTAGGCAGAGCTCGTACATTATCATCAGCTACAAAATAGATACTCGGCTGATATAAGGCTATCGCTGGATTATCCTGTTGCCACTGTTTAGTAAAAGCCAAATAGCGCATCTTCCGTGCATGTGGATCAGTAGCTGTACGTCCATTAGATAACAGTACTTCCGCTCGTTTTGAGCTATAATTAGAAAAGTTAAGCCCAGTTGCGCCAGTTTGAGTAGAAGACCAGTACGCATACTCGTCTGGGTCAGCGCCCAAATGCAACTGGTATATCAAGACATCATAATTACGTGGCGACAGAACCTCTTGCTGCGCAGTAGCAGGATCAGCTATTTGAACTTTTGTATCTACACCAATATTACGCCACCGCTCAGCGACAATATTTGCTACTCTTTCGTAGTTAGTACCCTTCAATGTGGCTATATTAATAGTCAAAATCTTGCCATCCTTTGCCCGATACTTAGCACCCGTATGCTTAACCCAACCAAGTTTATCTAAAATTTCGTTTGCTGTTTTAGAGTCATTGTTTGGCTGTTTCATCCGATCAGCTTCTTTGTATACACCCGCCGCTAATGGTGTTTCTAGTGCACGTGGCTCTGATATCGCCCTAACACCTTTAACAACCTCTTTACGCAAGCTAGATAGATCAATAGCCAGACGCAAAGCATTGCGCATTTCCTGATTATCTGTCAATTCACCATCAGTATTAAACAGCGCATATATACCATCCGCAGTAGTAGCGTAATTAATCGTGCGACCTTTTGATAAACCATTTAGACTACCCAAGCTAACGTCTGCCAGCACATTAACCTCACCGTGTTGCAAACCAGCCGCCATAGCAGATTGATTGTCGTATGTACGAACCGTTACACGATCAAGCCTAGGCGTGGAGCCATCATAATTCTTGTTTGGTATAAATGACCATGTCGATTGACTACTTGATTTGTTCTCGACAGAGTCAACAACAAACGAGCCACTTCCTACAATTCGCTCGGGCATCTGCGATGACATACTGTTAACTTCCGCGACAGATTTATCTTTCAAGATATGCTTAGGTAAAACGCCAAACGTCAGAGCTACCGGAAATGACATGTAGATATTAGGCATTACAAATTTAATCGTATGATCGTTGACTTTCCTCGCATCAACCGTCTCATAACTGCTATAGAGTGGCGAATTAAAATTCTTATTTTTTATCAAATCTAGCGTAAATAGCACATCGTCTGCCGTCAACTTCTGGCCATCAGACCAATGTAAATCAGAGTTAAGCTCTACGGTCCATGTTCGTCCATCTGAGTTGACCGACCAACTCTTTGCTAAGTCACCCTTAAGGTCATTAGACTCATCATAAGTCAATAATCCACGATATACCATCGACGCTAAGGCTTTTTCACTATCTGTTGAAGCCAGTACAGGGTTGACGGTAGTAATTTTATCTACTACACCTTCGGCATATGTTCCGCCCGACATGGGTACTTTTGCCATATTATCATTAGTATAAACAACAGTTTGCACAATACTAGTTGCAATCAGTAGCATCATAACTGCTAACCAAATTACTACATTCTTACGCACCGCCAACAAGTTATCACGTCGTACTACCAACCACTGTTGCACATGCTTAAAAACATGTCGATTAGCTTTATCGACCTTACGACGCACTGTTTTAAAGCGCTTTTCTATGCTCGTTTTGTTAGTGGTGGATTTCTTTGGCTTCATTAATATCTTAGTTAAACTAACATACTGCCTAGCAAGCTAATCACGAAAACTACTGCTAGGACGATTGTCGTATCATATAGGTTCTTCTCAATTCCACGACGAGTCGTAAACAGCTCACCGCTGGCACCAAAACCAGCACCAAGGGAAGCGCCACGTGATTGCAATAGAATTGACAGCACCATAAGCACAGCACTACCAATTGTCAAAATATTCAAAATCTCACCAATATTCACATATCCTCCTTATTAGTCGACACCGGAGTCAAACTATTCATTAGATAGTTTATCAAACTTAACACTAAACTGCTAACCATTGCCCAACCAAAGCTCATATGGATTGACGGTGCAATTGCTACCGTCAGCCAGACCATAAAGCCATTAATTACAATCGTAAATAGCCCCATTGTAACCAGCACAAACGGAAGCGACAGTATTGTAACAATCGGCTTGATGATTGCGTTTACAGTTGAGAAGATTAACCCTGCTAGTAGGAATGTCGCAATGGTCATCGGCACAGTCATTAATGTACTGTCGCCGAACATCATGACAGATATCCATAGCCCCAGTGAGCAGATAAACCATCTAATAATAAATGATATTGAGCTTTCCATTAGCCCTATTATACCACAGTGCTATTTAACTTTATTCCAAGCGTCGGCTAGTATGCTAGCACTATTGCGTAATTTACCAGTCTCTTCTTCACTGATGTTTGGTGCAATCACCTTCTCAACACCATCACATCCAATTACTGCAGGCAGTGATAGATAGACCCCACTAACACCATACTCGCCGTTCAAACGCACTGATAGTGGCAGAATCGACTTTTCGTCACGCAGTAGCGCCTCGCAAATACGTGTTGTACTGGCGGCAATACCATAATAAGTCGCACCCTTGCGATTAATTACTTCGTAGGCTGCATTGCACACATCGTCTGCGATCGTCAAATAATCTTTATCTTGCATAACACCGCCGAATTTATCACTCGCCTCGTTAATGTTCATGCCAGCAATATTAACCATACTCCAAGCTGCAAACTCACTATCGCCATGCTCGCCTAAAATGTAACCATGAATGTTTTTACTATCTACGCCAAACTTTTGTCCCAAGATATGGCGGAAGCGCGCCGAATCTAGATTTGTGCCGCTGCCAATCACGTGCTTTGGATCAAAGCCAGATACTTCTTGCGCCACTCGTGTCATTACATCAACAGGGTTAGATACGATCACCAATAAAGCGTTCGGTGATTGCGGAGCTACCTGTGACACCACATCACGCATGATAGCGGCGTTTCTAGAGATTAGATCCATGCGTGTTTCCCCTGGCTTCTGATTAGTACCAGCAGTAATCACTACAATATCCGAATTTTTAGTGTCTGCATAACCACCGGCATGGATTTCGGTAGTAGCTAAAAATGGCATACCATGTTCAATATCCATCGCCTCGCCTTCAGCACGTTTATTATTAACATCAACAAGCACGATTTCACTAGCTGTACCACGCATAGTCATGCTATAGGCAATAGTGCTACCTACAAAACCGGCTCCTACAATCGAAATTTTAGTTGCTGTTTTCATTTTTTCCTTTCTGTTTTATCTATTATCTATATTTTACCACAACCATTAAAATGTGGTACAGTAAAAGTGTCAAAAATTAATACAGAAAGGATAAAATGTCAAAAATTCAATTTGTCAAAGCACGTTGGATTCTAGATTCACGCGGCAATCCGACGGTTGAAGCCGACGCCACTCTAGAAGACGGTTCGTTTGGCCGTGCCGCTGTACCAAGTGGCGCTTCCACCGGTGCAGCAGAAGCCCTAGAACTACGCGACGGCGGCGACCAGTTTATGGGTAAGGGTGTTAGCAAGGCTGTTGTCAATATCAACGACAAGATCGCTCCAGCCGTTATCGGCCATGAAGCCAGCGACCAAGCTGCTATTGACCAGATCATGCTGGACCTCGACGGCACCGATAATAAGTCCAACCTTGGCGCAAACGCTATCTTGGCTGTATCATTAGCCACAGCGAAGGCATCTGCCGCTGCAGCCGGACTGCCACTGTATCGCTATATTGCAAATCTAACCGATACTAAAGATATCTCATTACCACTACCGATGATGAATGTCATGAACGGTGGTGCCCACGCAAACTGGTCAACCGACATTCAGGAATTTATGATTATCCCAGTTGGTGCGCCGACCTTCCAAGAAGGCATTCGTGAAGCAACCGAGGTATTCCACGTATTAGCTAAGGTACTAAAAGAGAAAGGCTACCCAACTACCGTTGGCGACGAGGGTGGTTATGCGCCGAACGTTCGTGAAGGCAATGCTGAGCCACTGCATCTGATCGAAACAGCTGTTACTCGTGCTGGCTACAAACTAGGCGAAGACTTTATGCTAGGTCTAGATATAGCATCCAGTGAATTTTATCATGACGGTATCTATGATCTAAAGGTTGAAGGCAAGCAGTTAGATTCCGTCGGTATGATCGAGTTTACAAAGAACTTGATTGCCAATAATCCACTAGCTACCGTCGAAGATGCCCTAGCCGAGGAAGATTGGGCAAATTGGACTAAGCTAGAGGCTGAAGTCGGTGAACACACCCAGCTTGTTGGCGACGATCTATTAGTTACCAATGTAAAGCGTCTACAGAAGGCCATCGACGAAAAAGCTGCTAATTCAATCTTAATCAAGCCAAATCAAATCGGCTCTCTGACCGAAACGATCAACGCCGTCAAGTTAGCCAAAGCAAATGGCTTTACTACTGTTATGAGCCACCGCTCAGGCGAGACCGAAGACACAACGATCGCTCACTTAGCCGTAGGCTTGAACTGTGAACAGATTAAGACTGGTTCATTATCTCGCACCGATCGCGTCGCAAAGTACAACGAACTAATGCGCATCGCCGAGATGGAGCCATCTATTCGCTTTGCCAAACCGTTGCCTAGGAAATAAGTGAATACAACTATTTACCCCGCCTTTACAGGCGGGGTTTTCGTTACTTTTTGCCGAATATTTTTTTAAACCAACTCTTGATGGCAGTGCGAGTTGCAGGATTTCGGAGTGTTGTAATGATGATAGGCAAAAATGAGACAAATAATATCAAGGCGATTGCCGGCAATAACACAGTGTCGATGCCTAGCCCCATACTTTCAAACCAACTACCCAGATAGTAGCCAGCCAGCGTAACTCCGAATGTCCAACCAGCTGCACCAATAATATTAAAAGAAATAAAATGATGATAGGTCATCTTAGAAATACCCGCTACAATCGGCGCAAAAGTACGCACTATTGGTACGAAGCGCGCCAAAACAATCGCCATTCGTCCATGTTCCTCGTAAAACTTCTCCGCGCGGTGCAAATACTCCTTTTTAAATATTTTGCCATCAGGACGTTTATATAACTTGCGACCATAATGTTTGCCAAACTCATATCCCACAGTATCACCCAATACTGCCGCAACGAATAAAATTAAACATAGCCACCACACGTTAAAATGGAATATATGTTGACTAACTAAAAAACCTGCTGTAAATATTAGGCTATCACCTGGCAAGAAGAAACCAATTAGTAGTCCACTTTCAGCAAAAATAATTGCCGCAACCGCCAAAATACCACCACCAACAATAATATCTGTAATCTCAACACCTGGAATCATGGTAATGATTATACCATAGAGTATTCGTTAGATGGCAGCTCTAATAGACTTACTTTGCTAGCATTTTTGCTAGATACTTAGCAGTAAAGCCCTTACCAGCAGCAACCTGTTCCGGCGTACCCGATGCGACAACGCGTCCACCGTCCAAACCACCTTCGGGTCCCATGTCAATAATATAATCAGCTGATTTGATTACGTCTAAATTATGCTCTATTACGACCATCGAGTTTCCGGCGTCAACCAGCTTTTGCATGACATCCAGCAATCTTCGCACATCCGCCGAATGTAGACCAGTTGTTGGTTCATCCATGACATATAGAGTCTTACCAGTCGCTCGTCGCGATAGTTCAGTTGCTAACTTAATCCGCTGCGCTTCACCACCACTAAAAGTCGTCGCCGGCTGACCTAGTTTAATATAGCCCAGACCTACGTCCTGCAAAGTCTTCAGCTTACGATAAATCGTCGGAATGGATTCAAAGAATTCTGCGGCTTCATCAATCGTCATCTCCAATATCTGTGAGATATTCTTGTCATGCCATTTAATCTCGAGCGCTTCCTTGTTATAACGCGCGCCATGACACTCTTCACATACCACATACACATCAGGCAGAAAGTGCATTTCAATTTTAATTGAGCCATCACCTTGGCAGTTTTCACAACGACCGCCACGCACATTAAAGCTAAAGCGCCCTGCTTTATACCCACGTATATTTGCCTCTGGTGTCGCAGCAAATAGCTCACGGATTGGACCAAACAGGCCAGTGTAAGTTGCCGGGTTAGAACGTGGTGTCCGACCAATCGGACTCTGATCAATCACAATTATTTTATCTAGATGTTCAATACCATCAATCCGATCATGTGCACCTGCCACGGCTTGTGAATGATTCAGTCTAGCAGACAACTCTTTACTTAAAACGTCATTAACCAGCGTCGATTTACCCGATCCAGATACACCTGAAACCACTGTCAGAACACCTAGTGGAAACGTTACGTCAATATGTTTCAGATTATGTTCACGAGCACCACGCACGACCAATAGGCGCTTTGGATCTACCGGACGGCGATGCTTTGGCACGACAATTTTCTCATTACCATTTAAGAACTTGCCCGTTAACGATGCAGGGTTAGCCGCCACTTCAGCTGGCGTACCAGCCGCAACAATTTCACCGCCATTTACACCAGCGCCTGGACCTACATCAACTAAGTAATCTGCGGCTCGTATGGTATCTTCATCATGTTCCACTACAATTACCGTATTACCAAGATCACGTAGATGCTTTAGCGTGGCAATTAGCCGATCATTATCACGCTGATGCAGTCCAATCGACGGCTCATCTAGTACATACAACACACCCTTTAGACCCGAACCGATTTGAGTTGCTAAACGGATTCGCTGCGCTTCACCACCCGATAGAGTATTAGCTGCCCGGCCTAACTCAAGATAGCCCAGACCAACATCCTTCATAAAGCTCAGGCGCGCATTAATTTCCTTGAAAATTTGTCGGCCAATCGTTTTCTCTTGCTCGGTCCATGCAATCTTATTGAATACATCAATACAATCGTCAATGCTTAGACTGCAGATATCAACAATCGACAAATCGTGAACGGTGATCGCCATCACCACTGGCTTTAGACGTGCGCCATGGCAAGTCATACACTCACGCTCTCGCATAAAGCGCTCAATATCTCGACGAATAAAATCACTATCTGTTTCCGCCCAACGACGCTCTAGATTAGGAATTACACCTTCATATTTAGTACGGAAAGGTTTACCGTTATTCAGCAACACCTCGTAAACCTCGTCGCCCGTGCCATACATAATTAGCTGTTTAACTTCAGATGACAAATTTTTGACCTCTGTGCGCAGACTAAAATTATGACGCTCAGCTACAGCCGCCAGTTTACGCATCCACCAAGCCTCTACGTTAATGCGATTAAACGGCCGTATTGCACCCTCCATTATGGTTAAGCTTGGATTCAGCACTAGGTCTGGATCAACCTCCATGCGACTACCCAAGCCCATACAAGTAGGACAAGCACCAAATGGCGCATTAAACGAAAACAGGCGCGGCTCTAGCGGCGGAATAACTTCGTCAGGGTGGTCAGTGCAAGCGTAGTGTTCAGAGTAAGATAACACCTGTTTAGTATCTGCATCGACAATCTCAATCAAGCCGTCGCCAATTAACAAGCCCTGCTCCACTGACTGCGAAACACGCGACACCTCATCATCAGTTATCACCAAACGATCAATCACTAAGTCTACATCGTGCTTTAATTTCTTGTCCAGTTCCGGCCATTCATCCAAGGCATATACAACACCATCAACCCGTGCACGCGCATAGCCACGCTGCATGTATTTTTCTGAAACGTAAGCAAACTCGCCCTTCTTCTGGCGTGCCAGCGGCGCATCAATATACACTCGTCGGCCAGTTAGCTTCATTACTTCATCAATAATAGATTGCGCCGTGCGCTTTCGCACTGGCTTGCCGCAAATTGGGCAGTGCGGTACACCTAGACGCGCGAATAGCAGACGTAAGTAGTCATAAATCTCAGTAACCGTTGCTACCGTAGAACGTGGATTGCGGCTAGTCGACTTCTGGTCGATCGAGATAGCTGGGCTAAGACCATCAATTCGATCGACATCCGGCTTCTCCATCTGACCTAAGAACTGACGCGCATACGACGATAGCGACTCGACATAGCGACGCTGACCTTCAGCATAAATAGTATCGAAAGCCAACGACGATTTACCCGAACCAGATAATCCCGTGATCACTACTAGCTTATCACGCGGAATCGTTACATTAACGTTTTTTAAATTATGCACACGGGCGCCAACCACCCTAATCGAGTTCTCATTCACTTTGCGCATTCTACATCATTTTAGCGTTTGTGTCAATAATACGGCCGGCTATTCATTGTATGGCATAATCGATTCAGCCCAGAGCTGAAGTTCTTGCAAGATATAGTCATCAGCACCAGCCGCAGCAGCCTTCTGTAGTTCCTCCATGTATTTCGGAAGCTCACGTTGCAACTTATCTGACCGATATTTCTCCCAGCGCTTTTGCTCATCCTCGCTCAAGCTCTTTGGATACATGCGCGCTTTGTATCGTAGTAGCAACTCCGGCAGTCTGTCGTCGTTAAACTCTGGGTGGAAATCAGCCAACTGACGTGCGTCAGTCATAGCTGCAATCGCACGACATTTTGGACGATCAGCCTCGGGCGTAAAACTGTCGTATAACTGACCTTCAACGTCTTTATCACCTAGCCATTCTGGACGAGCATTGTATGTGTTGATTAAACACACAAGAAAATCCTTGTTTTGCTGCAATAACTTTAGATTAGTTTGCGCTTCAGCTTTAGTTAGGTGGATGCGCTCTTCACTACCGTCATCCAAGGTCCCCACGGGCGCTACAGCTGGACATTTATTTAGACTAATCTCTTTAATTGGCAAAGCTCTAAAACCATCAGTATGGCGCTGTTCGTAGTTTGCCGTTAGGTTAGCCATTATCGTTTGTTCGCTCCAACCCACAAAGTCGGTTGGCGCATAGCGCAAATCCCAGACCAACAGATTGTTGGAATTCTTAAGTCGTGTGATTGGCACTGCAATCGTAGTCTTAGCATTTTCTGAAGTATAGCGACCACTAGTATAGACAAACGGCCGCCCTAAACGCACTACTTCGGCAACCTTTTCCTTGCTGCGATGCTTGTATAAATAGTTCCACATACGTGGTTGTTTGTCGCGCAATAACCGTGCCAAATTAATTAACGCCCGCACGTCAGCTAGAGCGTCATGTGCCTGTTTGTTCTCAAAGCCATTAGATTTAGCCATATCCACCAGATTAACCGTCGGTCGTTCGACCCATTCGCCGGTTTTACCGTCCTTTGCACGCTTTGTCGGCCAATTAACACCGTCAGGACGCAACGCTCGCACCATTCTAGTCACATCTAGCAAGTCCCAACGCGAGCGTCCTTCTGCCCACGCCCATTCATAAGGATCGCGAAAATTATGCCACAGAGTATAACGTAGGAATTCGTCATCAAACCGCACACTGTTATAGCCCAAAATTACCGTGTCAGGAGTAGCCACCTTGTCCAAAAAATAAGCACAAAACTCCGTTTCGTTTATGCCATCAGCCAAGGTCTTCTGCGGCGTTATATGAGTAGTTAAAATTGCACCAGGCGACGGTAGAGTATCGTCGGTTAGCTTAATTAAGATATTTTCCTCTTGGTCAAGCTCATTTAAGTCCTTGTCTGTTCGAATACCTGCAAATTGCATAATACGGTCGTGCTTAGCGCTAAAGCCGGTAGTTTCAAGGTCGTAAAAGAAGAATGTTCGCATAATTCTATTTTATCACCTCTTCTACCTAGAGGCTTGCGATTTGTAATTTTATACTATTTACAGGTCAAATTAGTGAATAAATTTATAACCCGATAGATTGCTGATAGTGCGAGTAGAACGCACACCCCAACCCTTATAATTCATTTCTGACACAAAGATTGAACCATCAGAATTTACGCGCTCCACAATACCCACGTGACCATAGTACCCAGCATCAGTCTGAAAAACAGCGCCGACAGATGGAGTACGGTTAACGATTAGGCCAGCCGCAGCCGCAGATGTATCCCAAGTATTGGCATTACCCCAACGATTGGCAATTGGTAGCCCTAATTGAACACGCCGATTAAATGCATACCAAGTACAGTAGCCGTAAGCATAGCGATTGTCACCTGCAGTCGGTACACCTATATTACCCCGACGAATTGATATCGGCTTGGTTGATATGCTATTGCTATTCGAATTAACTTTCGGATCCACGTAACCAGGACGCTCGTTTTCCGGCAAAACGCCATCCGGCAACAGCAAGCGCATACCCGTTGATACACTCGCTAATGGCAAGTTGTTTATTGATATTATATCGTCGACACTTGCATGATACTTATTGGCTATTGTATCTAGACTATCACCATCTTTGACCGTGTACACAACACCGTTAGTAGCAGGAATGGTAATATCAGAATCTGGATTAATTGCGTCTGACGTCAGATTATTAGCAAACCGCAATGTATCAGTAGAAATACCGTATTTATCTGCTACTGTTTGGACAGTATCGCCCGGCTGAGCTTTGTAAGTGTCTATTGCTTTAGTGGTAGCCGTAGGCTCAGTAATCTGACTCTTTGTGGCACTAGTTGTATCAGACTGAGCTAGTTCTGCTGTAATATTGGCAGACTCCGCATTTGACGACACACTGTTAGCTGAAGATAAGCCCGCTACCGACGCGACAGACGTAGCCAGATTAGCCGACCTCACATCAGCAACCGTAGTTGTGCTAGCCGTAGAGACTTTCGTTGATGGTTGCGCGCCAACCACACTCACAACATTCGAGTTCTGCCCCTGCATACTATTAATACCAATAGTGGCAGTAGCACTAAGCGGACCACTCAACATTTGGCTACTAGATTTATAACTAGTGCCAACAAGTGTCATAGCTACGACAAATACACTAACATACGTTGCAGTACGAAACATACGTCCATGCTTGCCGCTATACAATTGCTTAATTTTCTCGCTGAAACGATTAAGTAAATTACAGTTATCTCTCATAACGTGATTTATTAAATCTTAGTCTAGTATAGCGCTCAATATTGCTTAAGTCAAGGTAATTACTACTTACATAGCTTGGTACAATGCGCCGCAACAGCTTGATTATGCTGATCTAGCGTATCGGAAAAATAGGTTTTACCGTCATCGCCCGACACGAAATACATTGCTGTACCAATCTCAGGATCAGCCACCGCCTTCAGTGCACTCAGTGATGGATTGTCTATCGGTCCCGGCGGCAACCCCTTATATATTCGCGTGTTATATATAGAATTACACTTCGATGTATTAGTATCGCAAAGCCCTTGCGCATAAGCATACATAAATGTTGTATCAGAACCTAGCGGCATACCTGCATTCAGTCGGCGATAAAATACACCTGCAACCTTACGCTGATCATCGTAGCTCGTAACTTCTTTGGTTACTATCGACGCCAAGGTAATGCCTTTATGCAAGTTCAAGCCATTTTCCTTAAATTTAGTCTGAAAATCATTGCTTAGCACTTCAGCGTTCATTTTGTCCAGCGCCTTTTGAATAAGTATACTTAGGTCATCGCCTGCGTAGACTCGGTAAGTATCTGGATATAAATACCCTTCTAGCGTAGCGCCAGATGGCCTATCAGCTAAAACTGGGCTATCGTACTGCTTGTTAAACGCCTCATCAATCTCGTCATCAGTGTAATCGTATTTCTTAAAATTCTCGCGCAGCTCTTTTAGCGTCAGTCCAGGCGGAATCGTTATATCAACTTCATCAGTCTCTGCGGTTGCTAAGTTCTTGACAACTTTACCCAGATCAAAACTCGGACTCAACATATGTGTACCAGCCTGAATTATGCCACCATGGAATTTCATGTAGACATTAAATGCCAATGTATTACGTATAAAACCACTGCGCTTCAACGCATTAGCTACCGCTGCGGTAGATGCACCCTTGTCAACATCGAACTGTCTAGTTTTCGTATCCTTTGGGTCAACAGGACTAATGGAAGAGCTCCACCACATATAAACGCATCCACTTGCCACTAGGACCAGAGCTGCTAGCGTTAGCGTTGCACGTACTAGCGGGTGTCGATTCTTCGCCACCTTGCGGCGCTTCTTCTCGAACTTGCGTAGCTCACGCTTACTCATGCTAGCCATGCGATCCGCGTCAATCAATGCTTTAAAATCCATTTCAATGAAATCGTTAGCTATTTCAATAGATGGACGACGCTTAGCACGGTTAGAATTGCGTCGCTCCCTGCGAACAACACTAGCATTGCTACTCGTACCCAATGCCCTCTCGCGCAAATTAATATCATCATGCGTATACCGAGGTCTATCCATGACACGCCTCCAAATAGTCCTGTAAAATAATTGTCGCCGCTCGACTGTCTGCTGTACCATCACGCAATGAGACTGGGTCAAAATGACGCTCCTTCTGCATTGCCGACTCAGCCACTACAGACGTTAAACTTTCATCCTGCATTATCACATCAGCCTTAACACCCACATCAGACAGTCGCAGATATAACTCGTGTGCAAAAACACGACACTTTGCACTCTGCGACGTTTCTTCGCCCATGTTATCTCGAGGTAAACCTACCACAACCAAATCCGCCGATTCGTCCTTTATTGACTTTAATAGTTGCGGCCAAAAATCACCGTCAGCCACTACAGGATTCAGCGGTGTTGCCAATCGCACCATAGTATCACCACGACTCAAGCCGATATGCTTAGCACCAAAATCTACGCCCACTACTTTATGCATGTTTAGTCGCTCCGCTAACGCTCAACCGTAAAATCTACTTTAATTTTATCTGCCTTTGGCGCTGTTGACACCCAGAACGGGCTCATTTTGACAGTCACATTGCTCACGCCTGAGTCCTTTGATAGTTCAGCCTTGATTTCTTCAGACTTCTTGCCAACTGCATTCGACTTTACTTTGTCTTCATCAATCTGCGGTCCAATATGACCAGTAGTTTTAGCTGTCACCCTGTATCCATGTTTTACCGCACTGAAGTTACTAAATTTCACACTCTTTAGGCCATTGTCGTAGATCTTCTGATTTTCACCATCCGAATTTAGTTTACTGTCTAGAATTTTATTCAAATCATTACGACTAATACCCAGAAGTGAGTAGCCCACCTCAACGCTAACACTTGCCTGGCCACTCGCAATTTCACCTACTGCCGGTGTTGACTTAGGTCTACCTAGGTTCTGACCAAAGCTATCGCCGACCACAACAGCATTGTCGCCCAACTGTTTCTCTAATTTTTTCTTCGCTTCATCGACGTCTAACTGATCCTTCAGCTTCTGCATCGCCGAATCAACATCAGATTGCTGCACATACTTCACTGTTTCGCGTGTACCACCCGCAAAGTCGCCTTTGGCACTGGCTGACACCCTGCTATTACTAAACCCTTGCACCGACATCTTAGTTCCATCGGAAACATTATACTCAGATCCATATTTAACAGCCGTTGCCTTGACCGAAGCACATACCTGTTTATCTTCTACACCGTTTGTATCACTCCAGCCCTCTAAACCATTAATTGATGCATCGGTAGTAAACTGAACCCCACCAGCATACAACAGAGTTCCCGCTGGAATGTCAACCGTGTTAGTAGCCGTACTAGTTAGCGAAACATTTCTCGTCTGCTTATTACATATATAAACACTACCTTTAGCCTTTTCACCTTGTTCGCGCTCGCCAGTCGCATCAAAATTCACCGTTTCAGTTGATTTGCTAATTTTTACTATTGGTGCAACCTCGCCATCATTGACGTTTAATTCAGCATCTGGGACTAAACGCAATATAGCCGAAACATCTTTGTTAGTTGTCTTGGCTTTAATGACTATACTGGTGCTAGGTGCAAATACTACCGCCCATATAATAAAGCCAACTAATAAGATCACAACAGCACCGCCAATCAATAACTTCTTACGAAAATCATTAAAATTTGGAATGTTCTTGTTTCCCTTTTTCTGTCTATGTGTATTCGTCTTCTTCTGGTAGTCATCGTTAACACCATCAGCGTCAAGGTCATTCTTCATGCGGTCATCATTCTCAATCGAGGCTACAGCCGCAGACATGCCGTCATTATCACGCTTAGAACCGTCAGACGTATCATCTAAATCGCCAATTGACAAGCTCTTCCCATCAATTACATCATCGCTCTTTAAATCGTCCGTCGAACTATCAATATCAGGCACAACCGCTTGAGCATTGATATTTTTAGCCACAGGTATACGCAAACCTGCCGCCAGATTCAATAGCGAGGCATCCGTAGTAACCAAGGCAAGATGCTTTTTTGAGGCTTCAGTAGCCCGACCAATCAATTTTAGATTAACCACGCTATTCAGTGCGCCACGCGCAGCAGGCGGAACCAATGCTACTACTGGCTCGCTAGACTGCTTTATTCGACTAATAATCGACGTTACATCATCGTCTACGTCAATGTATACGGTATCGCGACCTTTTAACTTTGATTGCGTACCCGTGCTCAAATGTGCACTACGTGATGAGTGGTGACTATTTCCAGTACTAGTTGCCTTGTTATTAGTAGCTGTCGATTTTACACTACTCTTGTGATTATCTATATTATCAAGCCTTGCCATAGATCTCCGTTATATCCTTAGAATTCTATTTAGTTTGTTGCGCAACCCTGTCGTGTCGTCATTAGCTACTTCCATTGTATCATAACCAACACGTAGCAATCCCATAGCAGTAATAAATGTGTGGTCAACTACATCACCAGTCTGATCCTCAATACCTACAACGTCCGCTGGCTCAATATGCTTAATTATTGGACGCCTAGTGAATGGTAAGCCTCGATACCACTTTGACTCCTCTAGACAATCGGTCAATGGCTTAAGCGAAGAACCTCCACCACACAACAAGAATCTGTTGGGCAGGTGGTCCACAGCATCGAACTCTGATAACGCTAGCTGAACACCCGATATCCAGACATCTAAAGTCTTGTCAATCGACTCGCCAATTGATTCCTTTACGCTCGGTTTAATCTTCGGGTCGTCTAGATTGACTTTTAGCTTTTCAGCCGCTTCCCGACCAATACCTAAGTCATCCGCAATAGTTTTAGTAAACGAACGACCAGCCACGCCAAACATCTGCGTGCCTTCAACGCCACCATCATTAACTACTGCGATGTCCGTGCTTCCGCCACCGATATCACACAGAATAGCCGTATAGTTCGGGTCGCCATTATTGCCCAACACTGCACGTGCTACTGCAAACGGCTCAGCGGCTACCGCCACCAATTCTAGGTTAAGCTTTAGTGCAGTGCGTTCTAGTGCGCCAATGTGCATCATCGGAGCATATGCCGTATATATCTGAATAGCTACGTCACGACCAGTAAAGCCAATCGGATTCGATACTTTGTAGCCGTCAATATGAATATCTACTATAGCGCTATTAACAAGTTTAACTTCAATGTCTGGTGTGCCAGTCTCGAAAGCAATCTGTTTCTGTGCCTTGATTGCTGTATTGTCCTGCACCTTTTCAATAATAAGTTGCATTTCTGCGTCATCCAGAGGACGATCAGCTGTAGGCCGCTTGTAGTGAATTGTCGAAGTAATACCCTTCACAAATTCACCAGCTATGCCGACAACCACTCTGCGCGCCTGTACACCCGCCTGCTCTTCTGCCTGCGTCAGCGCATCCTCACAGTTCTTTACTACGCCAACAATATCTGATATGGCGCCACCAGACATATTGCCAAATTCCTGCCTAGATTTACCGGCACCAATAATCTGCAACGTATCATCGTCGCCCAACTGCGCAATCAGCACCTTAGTATATTCTGTGCCGATATCTAATGCTGCAATATAGTCGTCTGAATTAGACTGCTTTCGAAACAGTTTCATGATTATATTGTAGCATTAATGATTATTTTTAGCACTAGCTAAAACTTTTGCTTAGCGCCAGCTTTACTCAGCTCACGCTGATGTTGCATCTGGGCATTAAACTGCTCACGCCAATCATCAGGCACTGTTATTTCGCGCTTGTACGCTTCCTCTACAGCCAACTCAACCGGAAATCCATAGGTGTCATATAGCTTGAATATCTCTTCGCCGGTCAGACCGTTACCAGCCAACTTGTCGAATTCCTTCAAACCCTTACGCAAAGTTTGGCGAAAAGCTTTCTCTTCCTTTATCATCACAGCTACAATTTCATCGTGATGTTCCTCGACTTCAGGGAAGAAGCTACTATAAATGCCTGCAATTACCGGCACAATCTCAGCCATAAAGTTCTGCTCTACACCTAGATCAAACGCAAAACGCACTGCACGACGAATCAGACGGCGCATCACATATCCCTGCTGTTTATTACTCGGACGTACACCATCTACTGCCAGAAAGGTTGCTGCCCTTAGATGATCAGCAATCACTCGCATAGCTTTCTGATTAGATTCGTACTTTTTGCCACTCAATTGTTCTAGCTTGGCAACAATCGGAGCAAATAGTGATGTACGAAAAACATCCGGAGAGTCAATAGCTGCTGCCGCAATGCGCTCTAGTCCGCCACCAAAGTCCACGTTCTTCTTCGGTAACAGTTCAAAACCATGCTCACGCCGCACGTATTGCGTAAACACTTGGTTACCAATTTCCATGTAGCGGCCACAGTCACAGTTTGGGTGACACTTTGGACCAAACTTTGGATCATGTTCGATCTCCGTGAACTCATAGAAGACCTCACTATCTGGGCCGCAAGGATCACCCAATGGAGTAGTTGATGGACCGCCATTCCTACTCCACCAGTTCTTGCTACCGTCGTAATAGAAAATACGCTCGCCAGGGTTCATGCCAACCTCGTAGCCATGTTGTTCGCTGCCCATATCGACTGTTTTTGCTTCGATACCCCTTGACTCAAACAGCTTCTGCCAAATCATAGCCGCTTCAGTATCACGCGGTACATTGTTATCCTTATCACCCTCGAAGCACGTAACATATAGACGATTTGGATCTAAACCAACTATTTCAGTTAAAAATGTCCAAAACCAAGTAATCTGCTCTTTCTTAAAGTAATCACCAAGTGACCAGTTGCCTAGCATTTCGAAGAATGTTGTGTGGCGATTATCGCCCACCTCGTCAATATCCTGTGCTCGCACACAGGTCTGCGTATCTGCTAGGCGTGTACCATCAGGACAAGGCTGTCCTAGTAAATATTTCAGTAAGGACTGCATGCCTGATCCAGTAAATAAAGTAGTGTTGTCATCTTTAGGTACAACTGATGCACGCTTAATAATGACATGTCCATTTTGTGCGGCGTAATCTAGAAATTTCTGCCTAATATCCTCAGCATTCATGCTTCTAGTTTATCACAGACCTAGAACTTTTGTGATCTGTGCTATTTCGTCATCGTCCTTATAGCGAATAATGATTGAACCGCCGTGTGCATTAGTACGTTGCACCACGTTCTTAGACTTAAAGCCGAGGCGCTTGGCTAGACTACGAGTCAAATCGGTCTGCGTCCGTACTGCACGTTTAGCTAGCGTTGTAGACTTAACGCCCTTCCTGCCACTCTCTTTATAACCAATTACAAACTGTTCAGCCTTGCGAACACTCCATTTGTTCGCAATAATTTCATCCAAAAGTTTTTGTTGCATCTTCGGGCTATTATCAATCGCCAAGATTTGTCTTGCATGTCCTTCGCTAATTGTACCTTGGCGCAAGGCATCCTTTGCTGCATCTGGTAGTCCAATCAAACGTATCAGATTTTTAACCGTACTAATTGATTTACCAACTCGCACAGCGATATCTTCGTCAGTCAAATTAAATTGATTTTTTAGTTTAACATAAGCCGTCGCAATTTCTAGAGGATTCAAATTCTTACGTTGAACATTTTCAATAATAGACAGCTCTAGTTTGTGCTGATCCGATAGCTTCCGTACAATAACCGGTATTCGCGTCAGCTTAGCTATTTTCGCCGCTCGCCAACGCCGCTCGCCAGCTACAATCTCAAATTTACCGCCTGGCTTTGGTGCTACCACTAGCGGCTGCAGTAAACCATGCTCTTTAATAGAATCAGCTAACTCGGCTAATTCCTCATCATTAAATTCACGTCGTGGCTGATCAGAGTTAGGCTCGATATCTGTCAAAGCTAATAAACGCAGTGCGGAAACTTTTTCATCCTCGGCAGCCGTTATGTCAAAGTCAGTATCAACCACGTCAGTTGGAATTAACGACGCAAAACTTTTACCTAGTCCTCGTTTCATTACTGATTATTTCTCCCATCCTAAGCGCTTTACAATCTCTGCCGTAGCTGCCTTGTAGGCTCTGGCGCCCTTACTAAATCGATCATAAGCACCCACAGGCAAGCCGTGCGACGGCGCCTCGGCCAGGCGTACGTTACGTGGAATCTTGGTCTCCAAGGTCTTACCTGGAAAGTGCTTCGCTACTTCCTCGTATACCTGTTGTGACAGCGCCGTCCTAGCGTCATACATCGTCACCAATACACCCAGTAGCTCGATAGTTGGATTCAATGACTGACGCACCGCTTTCATAGTTTCTAGTAATTGAGTCAGACCTTCTAATGCGTAAAATTCCGCCTGCACTGGTAATAACACCTGATCAGCTGCAGCCAGTACATTAACCGTCAATAACGATAGCGATGGCGGAGAGTCAATAATAATTAAATCATAACGATCAGCAACCGTACGGACGGCATCAGATAAGCGATTAAATCGTCGCTCAGTCGTTGCCAGACCAGCCTCAGCATCTGCGAGCTGTGGTGTTGAAGGTGCAATATCTAGACCTTTAAATTTTGTAGGTCGTATTGCATCAGCTAGCGTCACCTCACCCGATATAACATCTAGTACAGTCACGGTACCGTTAGGATTGTCGTCCGATTTTAGTGTCTCTCGATTGACGTCTAGACCCGAAGATGCATTACCCTGCGGATCAAAATCAATCAGCAGTGTGCGCATACCGTGGTTTTTGGTGGCATAGTAGCCAATGTTAATCGCCGACGTTGTTTTACCAACGCCACCCTTTTGGTTGATAATTGCGATCACATTAGCCACTTACACCTCCTGTAGTTACTATACTATTATATACTATTTTCGAGCAGTCTTCTGTCGGCGCATCAGAAACACTACCGCCAAAGCAGCTAACACCAAGAAACCCACCAGACTAGCCGTCGCCACAGCTATATTAGAACCAGTAGCTGGCGCACCTGGAGTCTTCGGGTTCTCAGTATTATCGGTTGTATCAGTCGGCGGAGTTGTCGGTTCAGTCTGAAAAACCGGTTGGATCTTTAACAGCACGTAACCTGAATATGGATAGCAGCTATTTAGATAGCCATTCATTTTGTCGTAGCCTAGTAGAGCACCTGCACCCTCGCCCTTGGCAGTATAAATATCATCTTGCAAGTCAAAGCCACCATCGTCCTCTGTCTTGTAGTTGTTGTAGTATTTCTGAGACACTACTTTAACATGAAAGTCTTTATTACTCGTTAGTACAATATTATCCCAAATTTCCTTTGGATTTGCATTTGACGATGATAGATAGCCATTGACTTCAAATTTTTTACCAAACACCGTATTAGCGGTGGGTAGATTGATGTGCGCACGCACATTTTCCGCCATGTATTTATTCTCTACACCGTTATTATGAACATATAGTTTAACATCGTAAGTATGGCCTTCGCGCATGTTCATGGTATCAGTCCAGCCGTTCTTCCCATCAGTGCCATAATTATCAGGATTGCTGCCAGCCACCCAGTATTTACTGTCGGCATCGCGAATCCTTAGAAAGTTGCGTTCATCACCATAATTCGGATTATCAGTAATTGAATTGAATGTAACGTAAGAAGCAGGCTTTTCAATAGTGAAAGTATCACGCTCTGGACCCCAAGCATTAGCTGATCCTGATATTGCTACGGTTACCACTGTGGCAAACAAAACTCCGCCGAGTGTACACCTCAATGCTTTCTGATTTTTTATTACACTTAACATAACATCCTCCTTCTTTATATTAACCTTGTGTCGTCTCGGTCGTTGTCGCCGTCTGCTGTGCTGCTGCCTGAGCTGCCTGCTCAGCGGCTTGCTGCTGAGCTTGTTCAGCGGCAGCTTGAGCTTGACGTTGTTGCTCGGCGATTTGGGCTTGACGTTGTTGCTCGGCAGCTTGAGCTTGACGTTGTTGCTCGGCGATTTGAGCTTGACGCTGTTGCTCGGCGATTTGGGCTTGACGTTGTTGCTCGGCGATTTGGGCTTGACGTTGTTGCTCAGCGATTTGGGCTTGACGTTGTTGCTCAG